>JACMJM010000005.1 GCA_014380615.1 Sphingobacteriaceae bacterium | reverse complement strand
TGATTTTTGGTAACTTTTCATCAAGGAAAAGTTACTAGGCCACTCCGCGGCTATGAGCGGAAAAGAGGATCGTGTTATTAATCACCAATCCTTTCCCCCCTCATCGAAAACTTCTTCCAAACCTGGAACCTTACAGAATGCCGCAGCCTGTTAAGAGAAGTTCTCCATCAGGCCTTATCTGGCTACAGCCACCGCGAGAGCATCAACCCCGCAGATATACTTTACTTTTTAGAAGAGCTGGAGAAGGTTACAGAGGCAATGTGGGTTATTGGGGAGAAGGAGAGAGGCGAGAACCCATGAAACGAAACCATCATACCCTTCGTCATTCCGACGGTAGGAGGAATCTCCCGCCTATAGAAACGAAAGAACGTTTTTGTTGGCAGGAGATGTCACTCCGCCTGTTGGCAGATTACAATGACGGGAAAAGACGAGCCTATTTTAATAACATTTATTTATGTCGTAGGTAAGCGACGGATCAACTAAGTTCGATGCCCAATTGTAGCTAGGGAAACTAGGATATGGTCCGGTGATTATTTGCCCTTCGAGGGGCCATTTCCAATTATTTGGAATGATGATGCCGTTCGGGTAAACCGCTCCTGTAGGGCTGGTCCAGGTGCTTTGACCCGTAAATTCAAAGATCGAAAGATCATAAGACGGTCCAGCGCCCGCTGCACCTGAGGGATATACACTTATAAAAGGATAGTAAGGAGTGCTTGTGTTATAAACAAATGAATTATCTACCGTTAGAACGATTTCTTTTAATGTGAAAGGGACGCAGTCGAATTCTTTGTACGTGTTCGATTGAAAATAAGCTGCCCCATTAGGCGATAAAGCAACTTTAGTGCTGGTAAAGATGGTGATGATATAATCTGAACCATTACTCTCGTACGTAATGGGTGTGTCTGGGTTTAAGCTATTGATGCTGATTATACCTTGCTTTGGGATACGCACTTTAAACATATGATCATTAAATGCTCCTCTGGCCACAACCTGGAACCCTAGTTTCAACTGGTTGCCAAATCTTACGCTATTTGCCTGAATTACCAGATCATTATAGTCGGCATCATTGCCTGCACCGTTCAGGTCTTCCCAGCCAAAGGTAAAGTCCATGGCTTTACATTGATCTGCACAAAAATCGAAATATACTGACCAGTTACTACCTGGAAACTGTCTCGCGTTTTCTAAAGAAGTTTCTTTGGGTGTGTCGGCACATAAACCTCCCCAGGCGGTTTCTCCGTTTGAAAGCGCTGCGTGAGTGGCTATAAACAGACAGCCGGCAGAGCCATATTGGTCTACATAGGCTTTAGGCACCGTTACGGTATAGCTCGTTATTTTCGCTTTGGCCTGCCATGAGTTTGCAAATGCGAATTTGCCAGGAATTGCGCCTCCAGAATTAAGTTTCTTGTCTTGTTTAAACTTTTGCAGGCTACTGAAAATATCAGAATGAACTTCAAGAAGATAAATATTGGGTTTAGTGATATTATAGGTGATAAATATATCTCCATTGTCGCTTAAACTGATATCAACAGTTCCGATGTTTGTGTTTTGTCCTGCTACTAAACAACGCTGAATGCAAGGTTCCGGAACGGAGCTTGTACGATTAACCTGCTTAGATACCCCCGATTGATTGGGTGCTGGTTCTGTAAATACTTCTTTCTGACATCCGGAAAGAAATAAAAAAAGAAAGCTTAATGCCGATATAGCGCTGTAATTAGCAAATCTGAAATTGCTCATGTGATAAGTTTTAGTTATGCAATACAGCGCTTAGGAGACTGTATTATGTTTAAATGAAAATTTTCGCTAAAGTACTGATTTTATTTTGTTTAGGAAAGCCTCCAGAGATCCCAGCTACCGCAAGCACATAAAGCGTTTCGCTCGTTCGAGCTTAGCTCAGACCTAATGTAAATGGGTGTTATGGGTATGTATCTGAGCATTATGGTGATGCAATCGGGCATTATGGCGATGCAAATAGATATTATGATGATGTAATTGGACATTATGGCTGTGTAATCGGTCATTATGACTATGAAAATTGGCATTATGATGATGTAAATGTTAAATCGCCTTGTAAACGCACATTATGATAATGTAAGCGGATATTATGATCCTATTAATGGGATTGATAGTATTCGACCCTCACCTCCGAAGAAATCACCAATGCCTTCCGTTTCTGGTTTAAGTCTTCCGAAGGGCGAATAAATCATTGCCATGAAAACCAGGACTCCGTCCGGCTTGCCACCTATTAAAGCCTTGTTCAGCTACAGCCCCCGCGCGAGCATCAACCCCGCCGATATGCTTTAATTTTAGAAGAGCTGGAAAAGGTTACCGAAGCGATGCGGGTTATTGGGGAGAAGGACTCTGACTCACTCAACGAAATCCAATCCATCTCAAGCAAACCGGGTGCGAATGAAGTACTTTACTACCGCTAAGTAGTCCTATGGAAATACCTTCATGTCTGTTCGGACACGAACGAACCCATTTTTGATTCTAAAGAGCCTGCCGTCTTTATGGTATAGATTAATATCGAACCTTGCTTCAATCAAGTGTATGTGATCGTCCAATTTTTCGATTTTAATTATTTCAAATTTTGAATCGTCATGTATTGATTTCGGTAAAGAAAGTTGGTCGATAATTGCGTGACCTGGAATATAGGAAACGAGCTTATCCGATATTCCTGGAAGATATGCCTCTACTACTACTCCGTCTTTAGTGTTTTGATTTTCAAAGTCTAGATTGCTTCTTTTACTGGTTCGTAAGGTGAATCTTTTTTGCAGCCAAGGATAAATAGTAGCATCAAGCAGGGTAGAAGATGTTTCATGTCCAAAATTATAAAAAAATCGTAGATTAACAACTGCTGTTCGATAAGCTCGCTGGGCATGTCGAACTATAGATAAAAAGGATTTTGTACATCCGTCTGTAGGAATCACCAATTTTAAGCTGGTGCGAGCATATAAAGCGTTTGCTAGTTCGAGCTTGTAGCTCGAACTTTATAAGATTTGTTGGAAGAGAAACGAGTTATAAGCACCAGCAACGGTGTAAAAACTAACAGTTTCGTCTATCGGCGAAGCTACGTTCCTTGCAAGAGTCTAATAAACAACTGCTTACATAATTAAGTTAACGGCTATGGTGTTGTCACCATACCGCCGCCTTGATAAACTTTAAAGAATAGTTGAGGTACGGTGAAATACCGACCACAGGCAAAATAATAACGCCAATTTTAGTTCGGCAGGTGCATTAAATTAATTACAAGCGTATGTGAAATCTTCTGTGTGGGTATATGAAAAACTTCCCGACCCTGATGTAGTCTTTTTAGTGATCAACTTATCGGCATTAACCACGTATGTAAAATTTGCAATTTCGGTATTTGGCGACCCTTGTTGGATTACCTGAACATGGGTGCCTTTTTTAACTGCATTTTTGCTAGGCTTAGATAACAATAAATGTTTATAGTTCTCAAAAATAGCTAAGGTATTGGCAATTGTTAAATCATATTCATAAGAACTGGTCAGCGTGTAAGCATTGCTACCGCTTCCGCCAGTTTCAGTTTCAGTCGTTAAATTCCCGTTTGTATAAATATAAGTGGTTACTTTAGTCGATGTAGTTGGTGCTGCGCCGGGTTGAGTACTGGTTGTGTTTTTTACAGACGTTGTTTTGGTTAAATATCCTCCTGCATTATGTTCATAAGTTCTGGTATCAACGGAAGTTGAGTTAAAACCATTACTAACATATGAATAATTAGAAGTGCTGCCAGTTATAACTCCATTGCTTGCCGTATAAGTGGTAGTTTCATCTTCCGTGGTACTACCTGCATCAAACTCTTTTATTATAATTTGATTCGTTCCATAAGTAAAAATTGTATATCCATCGGGTATATCTCCCTGAAAATAGTTAATCTTTATCGGTCGTTTCTGGGTGTCATATTCGTAAACGCTATTATAGTCGAGAACGGCGTCTTCGTCAGCTGTTTTAAGTAAACAGGTTTTCCCTCCGGGAGTAACAATTCCCGCATCAACCTCCACCACCAACTCAACTTTTTCGGGGTCATCGTCTTCTTTACAAGCATTAAAAGCAATAGAGGTGAACAGGAATAGCATTGCAATCAATTTGTAGTTTTTCATGTGAATATATTTGTTTTTTAATGGCTATGAAGCTATCATGAGCATATTCATCTCGGTTTGTGAGCGGCATGCTCATGATGGTTTCATGTGAGTTTTGTATTTAATAGATTTTAGTGATTTTACAAATCAGGTGCATATTTATAAATCGTAAGATCAAGACGTTAACAGTATAAATTGTATTTACATTCTCTTATAGAATAGCGTCCATTTTTACTTTTGCTGCATACGTAATAAAATACTCAATAGTTTGGAAATTAATCAACCCACGCCTTGGAACCAAGGCGCAGGAAGGTTTTGGAGGTAATGCGAGATTATAAAATATTATTGGTTTAAATCGAAACATTTTTAGATTTGCCAGACAATTATAAATCGTATGGCAAAAAAAGCAAACGCTGGCACAGTTGCATTAGATGCATGGGTGCAACAGGTGATACCTGATCCAAGTCAACCTCAGTCTGTAAAAGTATTAAGTGGATTTGTAGGGGCATCGCCAACAGAAAACACTTTACGGGTTTACGCTGATATTGAATTAAGTACCTATGTGGAAATTTCATTAGACGATGTTTATTATTCGCGTAGCAGAACGCCTGAGGAAAACCCTAATGGTGGTTCTATTATTTGGATATCTAAATCAAGTGTGTTAACAACATCAGCACCACAAGCGAACGCAAATATGTTTGCCGGTAATATTCAGGCTAACTATACAAAAGCTCATGATGATGTACACGCACAATGGGACTGGCCAACCAGAGGATCAACTCCTTCTCTTTGTCCAACCTGTGGAGATACGTTACATTGCGGTCCGCACAAACCCATAAAAAGAACCGTAGATCCTTGTTCTACAAGGCCAATGGGCTGTGTTGGCCCTTCAGATCGTCCTCATCTATGCAAAAATACAGCGGAAAATTATGGCTATGCTAATATGGCTTACGATACAGCTGTTAACTATGCTCCTAATGATATCCATGCCCAGATTGATTGGCCAACCCGCGGAAGCACCCCATCTCTGTGTCCAACCTGTGGAGATACGCTTCATTGTGGCCCTCACAAACCTATAAAAAGAACAAACGATCCTTGTACCACCAGGCCAATGGGCTGTGTAGGTCCGTCAGATCGTGCGGATCTTTGCAGGAATTCGGCAATGGATTTTTGGGAAGCTAATCAACACCCTTATAATAGAGTACCTTATTATTATCCTCCTCAAACTACATATTGTACTACAGATTATCGCTGTAGATAATTATATTTAATAGAGAGGCTGTCTGGGAATACATGTAGTTTCCGCTTTTGTATAAGTGGAAACACCATCATTCTTAAGACAGCCTCTATTTCAATTATATGATTCAGCTTACTGAACAAAATTGCATTTATTATCTGCTCAATAAAGGCATCATTAGTCGTGAAGATGTTGTTACTAAAATAATATGGGTAGAAAAATTGCACTCCAGAAATAATAATTATGCAGTTCGGTTTAAGGACAGCGGTTTTTTAATTAAACAAGTACCGAAATCAGAGGAGGGACATATTGATACGCTCAGAAGCGAATCCTGTGTGTATTGGTTAGCAGATAATTATGATAATTTTAAGCCCCTTAAACAATATCTGGCACCCATTATTGATTATAACTACCAGGAACATATTCTGATAACAACTTATCTAAACGGTTACAGAAGCTTATACACCTACTACTATACCAATAATCATTTCTATACCGGTTTAGCAGAAAAAAAGGCAAAGATGATACACGCCTACTCACTGGATTTAGGTAGTCTGATGTCGACAAATCAAATACCCACCTACTTCAGAAAAAGGTTGCCATGGTCTTTCAATTTACCTTCCGGTGATAAGGAATGGTTTAATTTGGTGAGTGCTGCTGATACAGAGCTTTTAAATATTATTCAGTCTGATGATGTTTTTAAAAAGCATGCAGAGCAACTACGCACCGAATATCAATTTGATACCCTGGTGCATGGGGATGTGAAATGGGCTAATTTTTTAATTAAGCCCGAAGGGGAAGTATTTGATTTAAGGCTGATTGACTGGGAAACTGCTGATTTGGGCGAGGCCGCTTGGGACGTGGCATGTATTTTCCAAAGCTATTTTTACAGTTGGACTAAACTTTATTTTAGTAACAACAAACAAGATGCCTTAGGAATTAATCAGGTAACTAATGCTTTGCAACACTTTTGGAAAGTATATAAAGCAGAATGCCCCTTAGCAGATGAACACCAATTTTTATTAAAAACCATTCGTTACTCAGCATTTCGCATGTTACAAATTCTGCTGGAGCAGGCACATCAATCTGCAAAACTAACCAATTCAATGATTCGGCTACTGCAATTTAGCCAAAACCAACTCCAATATCCCGAAAAGGTAATGTCCGATTTCTTTAATATCCAGGTATGAGCCAAACGTTGAGAGAAATTATTAAAACCATATTGGAGCATGTGGATATGAACCATGGTATTGTAATGTTTAACGAAAGGTTCGATGTATCTGATGTTAATAGCATGATACAAAGTAGAAATCAGTTTAGTAATCTGCTTTACAGTAAATTTTATTGTACCGGCGGAACGATTACCTTATATAACGATGTTTTATCCGATATTTATACTCCTGAGCCGGAGTTTCTTAGTTATCTTTCTAAGCACAATAATAATCTGGTAAATAAGATATATGGTGGGTTCTTTTTTATTTCCAGTTTAAAACCCCCGGAATTAAAAGGTAAAGGAATTGTACGCTTTTATTTCAATGCCATTCCTGAAGGCATTGGCCCATTAATGAACTGGATAACTTTTCAATTTGAGAAGCAAATGCTTTCTTATAATTTTAAATGTCTCGCCAGCTCTAAATCTTACAGTTTACGTAACGATGCGGCAGTTCTTTACATCGATAATAAATACACACAGCGGGTTTACGAACTAATAAAGGATAATATAACTTTTCTAAGTGGCTGGTTAAAGCAAGGCACTCCTCTTTTTACGAAAAAATTGTTCGAAGGAATTGGTTTCGGAGAAGACACGTTTGCTACTGAACAAAGTTTTGGAACTTATCGTTGTGATGTACTTACCACTTTAATTTTTCAAGCAAGCCAGAGCGGTATTGCCAAAGAAATGTGGACAGATTATATCATCAATGGCCTTACTCATATGGGGTTCAACGAAAATACATTTTATCTTAATCCGGGAAATAGCGGGTTTTATACTTTTACTGATGCATAACACCTCTCCAAACCCCAACTTTCTGGAAGCAGCAGAGCGCATTGCTTATCAGGTTGTTAATGAAAGTATTTGGCACAATGACTGCTGTACATGGCTAAGCTACGGTATAAACCCCGTTGATAGTTCAAGCAAATCGTTTGTTTACGGTAATATAGAATCTAATTTTTACGATGGAAGCTGTGGTATTGCCTATTACCTTGCCTGGGCATATAAGTTTACTAATAACATATTGTTTAAGAAGCATGCTACAGGAGCTATAAACCATGCATTAAAATTAGCAGCACTTTTGCCTGTAGATAACGGCTATGAATCGTTTTACACAGGTGTTGGTGGAGTAGCTAAAACTGCCTATGATGTAGGGAAATTAACCGATCAGCCGGCAATTAAAGAACAGAGTCTTGGTTTAATAGCTAAAATTAAAAATGCGGGATTAGGTAACTGCGGTAATGATGTTATAAATGGACCTGCAGGGATATTGCCGTTTTTAATTCAATTAGACCAAACCGAAACAGTACCGGGATTAAAAACTTTCATTCTTAGCCTGGGAGAAAAGATTCTAAATGAAGGCATACTTAACGAAAAGGGACTTTCTTGGGATACTGGTATGCCCAAATTTCAAAACCTGACAGGCTATGCACACGGAGCTTCCGGATTTATACATGCCCTAACAGAATTATATCATTATAGTCAAGATAAACACTTTGCAAATGCTGCACTTGAAGGATTAAGGTACGAAAGAAATTGCTTTATGCCCGATCAGCAAAACTGGCCTGATTTTAGGAAGGATGAACCAGCCCCTCAAACAGAAATACGTTGTATGAATGCATGGTGCCATGGTGCTGCGGGAATTGGCTTAAGCAGAATCAGGGTTTGGGAAGTATTGAAAGATAATGTAGCTAAAGAGGAAACTTTAATTGCACTTAAGACCGTACAGCGCAGCTTGCACGAGTATTATCAGCAGCCATCGTCTTTTGGGCTGTGTCATGGTGCCGCCGGAAATGCAGACTTGCTGATTGAAGCTTCCAAAACGCTGCAAAATCAGCAATATTTAATGGAAGCAGCGCATGCAGGCGATTTTGGAATACGATATTATTTAAAACAACATAAGCCATTTATAACTGGATTGAAAGATGGTTTATATTCGCCTGGATTTATGAATGGGTTGGCTGGTATTGGTTATTTTTATCTCAGATTAGCTTCTTTAGGCAATGTTCCATCTGTATTATTGCAGCGTGGCTTATTAATTTAGTCTGCGTTAGCCGATAAGGTTACAGAGGCGATGTGGGTTAGTGAGAAGCAGCAAATAAGCTTAATTTCCAGAGCTAAGGTTACACCAGTGTATGTCGTTTCTCAGCAGCCGAAGAGAGAAAGGATGGTATAAGAAAATCTTGTTACCATCTTACCTTTCAATGAAAAATGTATTTCCCCGTACTGGTCGTGGCGTCTCGCTACGGCCTTCCATAGCAATCTTTTTCCGTATTTAGCTCTTACTGGTTTGAGTTCCGAAGAGCGACTTAAACTATTGCAATGATTCAGGACTCCGTCCGGCTTGCGGCCTACTAAAGCCTTATCTGCCCCACGCCTTGGATTTCTATGATAAATGCAAATGATTTTAGGCTACTTTTTTCACATACGGAGTATCTTTATTAACAACAGCTACAACACGTGCTAAAAGCTTAAATCTAACGGTATTAATTACACTCATTTTCGGTTTACCTTCGCCCCGAGCTGGTCCGAGCCCCCCCCCAATCTAGCGCACGGTGAAGCAAATGTGAGTTTAAGTGTTTTCATGGCTGTGCATTTTGAGACTAAAATACAAATGGAATCATAAAAATAGAATCATAGGAATGTCAGCAGATAAAAGATTATCTTACAGTTAATATTTCCTCATCTTTGCATATAATCCGACAATATGAAGCCAGTAATTTTTTTTTATTTTTTCTTATTTGCCACACCCGTTTTTTCAAACAGTCTTTCCGCTGAAAGAGGTGACACCACAGCGGCTGTTAAAATTTTCGATCAGTCGAGGAAGGCGTACAGCCGTTTAAAAATGTATCTCGATTCGGGGAAATTGGTGAAATCGTTTTATAACACGGAAAAACCTCATACAGCCACTTATGCTTTTAAAACTGCTTATCTGATAAACGGACAATTTAATTTTGATTGTTATGAAGTGGGTAAATCAAATTCATTGTATACCATTAACCGTTCTGCAAACACTGTTCAAACATGGTGGGGGATAAGTAATGAAGTTAAAGCAGAAGAAACATTAGATAAAGCATTGCAGAAAGTAAGCGGAGCTTGCTCAAGCTCATCGGTGTTGATTCCGTCTTTGTTATTGAGAACAGATTTTAAGACAGACACTTACAATGGCATAAAAAATCCGGCTCTTGTGGGAAGTGAGTCAGTTAATGGAGTGAATTGCTACAAAATCACCGGTAAGGCAGGTAAAGGCGCAACAGACTTCTCTCTATGGATTTCAAAAGAAGATTTCTTTATTCGGAAGATAGAGAAAGAAGAAAGAATCAGCGCTGCAGAACAGAGTGAAGTGATGAGTAAAACAGATTCTTTACTCATTTCTATGTACCGCATACTGCATAGACAGGATTCTTTAATGCACAGGCTGGATTCTGTGACAAACAGGATAAAATTTTTGACGGATGGGACTGAATCTTCGGTGAAAGAGACAAAAAAACGTGTAATCCCCAAAAGAGATCCCAATTATAAAGCGACGGGTATGAATATAAAAAGCACGTATTTCTTTTTTCCATATACACCCAAGAAACTTAACCCCGAATTGTTTAAGTTTCGGCCTAACCGCGAGGTGAAGTTTTAATAAATTTCCTCTCTGTCCCTCCCACGCCTTGGTTCCAAGGCGTAGGTAATCTTTAACTAGTGATTATTGTTGTTGTTTTATTTTTAACTGAACAGATAAATATTTTCCTTAGTTTTTTTATTTAAATTTTTAACCTTATTATTACGCCACCTAAACAAACAAATATATTTAAACCTAGTGAGTATATCTAAGTTTTACACCGAGCTTTCTTGGGATGAGCAGATGCTAATGGTTTGTGACGGAATACAGCAGGTGTCAGAACTGAACGATATAAAATGTAAGGAACCAAAGTTTGTTCCTGTTAACAATTGGCGCCGTTTATCGTCACTAGAAAAAGAGGAGATTCTAGCTTCGGCTAATGAAAAAGACTACTATCAAAACTTCGGTTTGGTTCGACTTAGCGGCGATATTATTACTCCAGCAGACCAAGAAATTCTTTCAAGACTAAACCGCCTTGACGATATAAATACAGCTGAAAAGGAGTCTTTGATTGGGAAGTTAAATGACTTTTGCAGCTCGTTTCAGATTGCTTCGATACCTCAAAATACATTAGGAATTTTTGTAAAATCTCCACGTCAGGAGAGTGCAACCTATGATGCAGAAAAAGGTGTTTACATCGGGTTGCATATCGATAGCTGGTTTAAAACAACTATTGAAAACAGACACGAACGTAAAAATAGAATATGTATTAATCTGGGCTGTTGCGATAGATATTTAGTATTCGTGAATGCCCCGATAAGTTCAATCTACGCCCAATATAATACAGGCGATAATGACGTGCGCCAACTGATAAAGACATACATGCAGGATAATCCCGCTACAAAGTGTTACAAATTGCGAGTACGTCCTTTAGAGGCCTATATCTTCCCAACGGAAAGTATGATCCATGATGGTCGTTGCGAGGTTATAGGACAAAATATGGACATTACTTTTACTGCTATTTCTTATTATAAATTATATAACAATTAAACTATGTCAGAAATCAATCAAAAAATCGAACAATTAAGGGAAAAGATCGAACGGGGAGAGCTTTCTAAAGAAGATACTCTTGCGCTACAAGATCTAGGCGTAACTTACGAAACTTCGGGTCAAATAGGTGGTGATGATTCACTCCAGGCTGCAGGTGGAGAAATGCAGGCTTTATTTTGTGACTTGTTTAACAACAAGATCCAAGGATTTAAAGACTCGTTCAAAAATGGATGTAAACCATACGACCCGCCAACCATATTTAAAGACATTTGGAAAGACAAAAAACCTTGCTAATTATCAATCTGGGGCTACTGCCCCAGATTTTATCTAATTATTTCCTTCATGTATAATCAAATCGGTCCGCTGAGCTTACTGGTATTTCAAGGTACTTCTTTGTGCAATATAAATTGTTCTTATTGCTATCTTTCGCCTGAGGAACGAAGTAATAATAAAAAAATTTCCTTCGAGTGTGTAGAAAGAACTATCACCGAGTTACTCGCAGGTGATTTCGTCAAGGGACATTTTACAGTACTCTGGCACGCCGGAGAACCCCTTGTATTACCAATTAAGTTTTATGTTGAAGCGTTTGATAGGATTAAGGCATTGTTACCCGTAAATATTCAGTTTACCTTCTCGTTTCAGACCAACGCCACACTTATAAACAAAGAATGGTGTCAATTCATAAAAGACTACGATGTGGAGGTTGGTATAAGCCTTGATGGACCTGAGTTTATAAACGATAAATATCGTCTTGATAAGGCCGGGAAAGGCACTTTTGATAAAACGATGCGTGGCATCACTTTGCTTCGTGAGTACGGTATCCCTGTCAATATCATCTCGGTTCTAACAACCTATAGTTTGAAATACCCGGAAGAGTTATTCTCTTTTTTTCATGCACTCGATATTAATTCCCTATCCTTCAATATTGAGGAGATAGAGGGACATAACACCAATCCTACTTATCAGGTTCTGCATGACGGACAGATTCGACAGGTTGTTACTCATTTTTTTAAGACCTTCTTTAATTTACATCTTAAATCGGGAAAGTCGTTTAAGTTACGCGAATATGATATCGTCACACAAAAAATCTTGTTTACTGACCTGCAAGCTATTAAACCTTTTGACTCAGAGCTCACCAATACATATTCTATCATTACTGTAGATACAGAGGGTAATTTTAGCACTTTTTCTCCTGAGTTAATCTCTCAAATCGATGCTATGGGAAACAGCTTGGTTTTTGGAAATGTTTTTGAGGAAAATGCTTTCACAAAAGCGTTGTCCTCAGAAAAGTTTAAAGCAAAGTATCTGGAACTTCAAACAGGTATTGCCTTATGCAAAGACAACTGCTCTTACTTTAACGTGTGCGGTGGCGGAACCCCCTCTAATAAGAATAGTGAATTTGGGCGTTTTGATGTTGACGAAACTATCTATTGTAATCTGAGCAGTAAAGCGCCTATCGATGCTTTTTTAGAACTTGTTTGATAAAGAACCCCGCAATTAAGCTGCAGTCTTGATAAAAGAAACTGGATTTACATTAAATATTTTGAAGCTATATAAAAGAAAGATAACTTAAATAATATGTCAGATTTAAATTTAAAAATTAAAGAATTGAGAGAAAAAATCGAAAGAGGAGAGTTTACTGAGGCAGACACATTGGCGTTGAACGATCTTGGTTTAACATACGAAACGTTGATTCAAGCCGCTGGTGAGGAAGGTCCGTCAAACCCGCCTGTTGATTTGTTTAAAAATCGAGATTGCGGCTTTCGCAATAAAATTCCTGCACCTACATTCATTGATAGATGGAACGATAAACCGGCTGATCCAAAATAGATTGATTAAGATCCCCTAATCGTCCTCGTTTGTAACCTACTGTGAACCCACATCTTTTTTGTTAATTTGCATAAAATACAGGCCGATGATTAAGCTATATAAACCAGATTTCCCTCTCTGGTTTAAGAGTTCAGCGGAGCGCTCTTAAATCATCACAAGAATTCAGGACTCTGTTCGGCAATATTCGATTAACTCTTTCTTTAGTATTTCCCCCGTTCTGGTGCGAGCGATGTGACGCAAATTACCTCTCTTTTGACGCATTTATACCTTCTTTATTTTGAGACTAACCGGTAAGTTTGATTTTAATAAAGCAATTATTTATGGCACTTATCAACCCTTATGTTAACTTCAACGGAAATGCCGAAGAGGCTTTCAATTTTTACAAGTCAGTATTTGGCGGAGAATTCGCAATGGTGGTTCGCTTCAAAGACATGCCTAACGCCGAATTTCCTGTAGCAGAGAACGAAGCAAATAAGATAATGCACATTGCTTTGCCTATTGGCCAGAACGTTTTAATGGGCAATGACGTTCCAGAATTTATGGGACGAGTAAATGAAAACGAGAACAGGTCTAAAATTTCTATTAGTGCAGAAAGTCGCGAAGAAGCCGACAGACTTTTCAGCGGACTTACAGCAGGCGGAACTATTGAAGTACCAATGGCAGACAGTCCCTGGGGTTCATATTTTGGAATGTTTAGAGACAAATATGGTATTGAATGGATAGTGGATTTTGATCCAAAATATAACGGAAAGGTGTAAGAAAATGAGCGCTGTAATTCGACATGTTCTATAAGGGCATGTCGAATTACAGATAAAATGGAATTATAATCCCGTAATCCCGCCCAGATCACCCATCCCTTCCCCCTCATCGAAAACTTCTTCCAAACCTGGAGCTTAACAGAATGCTGCATCCTGTTAAGAGAAGTCCTCCATGAAGCATTATCCGGCTACAGCCACCTCGAAAGCATCAACCCCGCAGATATGCTTTAATTTTAGAAGAGCTGGAGAATGTTACAGAGGCGATGTGGGTTATTGGGGAGCGGAAGAGAGGCGAATCATTGCCATAATCTTAATATATTTATGGCTTAGCTATTATAAAATTAAATGTATTTGAAACTCCTATCTTTTTTGTTTTTTCTGACTCTGGCGCTCAATTCGAAAGGACAAGAGAGTGAATTCCTCATTTGAAAGTGGGTTTTTAAAGACGTGTATAATAAAGAAAAGATCGACAAGGCAGGATTACAGATGCTGAAAACCCAAGTGATTAATAAACTGATTTTTGAATTCCAGGAAAATGGTCAATTTTCAGGTTATTTAATGGGAGAGAACACGTCTGGAACATGGTCTAAAAAAGACAAGTCAGATAGAATTTTGTTGCTAACAAAAGAAGGCGACAATGTTGAATTTAGAATATTAGAATTAACAAAAGACAGGTTAGCTTTAAAAGTAGGATTGGGGGAATTTCTAATGGTTAGAGCGATAAAAAAATAACATTGCCCCCAGTTTGGCGCAAGTACCCAGTTTGGTAAGTCATGCTCAAATATCTTTAATGGTCATCCAACAATCATGGCTTATTCGATTGTGTTTGACTCTTTATGTTTTCTATTTCAGTTTTTAATCTTTTTAATTCAGAAGTTAACTCCTTTAGATGCATTTTATGCTTCTGCTTTATTTGGAAAATTCGCCATAACAGAAATGCGAGGAAAACAGAAGCTAACGAAACCACTGTAATCACTCTGTGAAACGATGAAAATCTTCTAAAGAAACTCTTCTGCTTCTCTTCTTTACGACTATTTAGATCATCAGTAACTGAAACAATAGCGTTTAATTTTATTCTTCGATAGGTATTTTCATTGAATTTGGATAACCCTGCATTATTTTTGATCAACCTTAACCCATATCTCAAAGTCGATACATCCTTTTTATAAACACTTCTGCTTTGGGGGCCCTTCGTTGGATCAAATAGCAAAGTATCTGTACCCATCACAAACTCTACTACGCAGTGATCAAAAATTAAGGCGTGCGTATTTAACAAACTGTTTTTTATTCCAGTGCTTTTTACCAATACTGGCCAGGCATGAATGTTTATACATTCCAACATCTTCACTGCTAAAAGAGATTTAGACTTGCAATCACCAAATCCTTGCTTGAGTACTAGATCTGGTTTCTTAGGTTCAATTAAATCATATTCAAGATAAAACAGATTTTGTGTAAAATTAAGTATTGCATTAATCTTTTCTTGGCCGGTAGTTAATTTATGCGTTAGTTTAGACACTTTCTCGTAAATACTTTTACTCGGCAAAATATCCAACTGGAAGTTTTTTAAGTTAATCTCATTAACCTCTTTCCATGAATTTGAATCATAAACGTATATCTGAATACCCGGGGAATGGATATCAACCTCATTATTTGTATATATAAACTCAAAATAATTTTGTGTATTGGTGTATACTCTTTTGGGTTTTATATTAACAGAAGGGGAAGTGGAATAGTTAATTGCTTTATTCGCTGCTCCGATTATTCTCAAATAACTCGTGCCGATAAGTTCCTTTAATGGGATTTTATGTTGTATACTTAAAACTCCACGAAAGTCTGGTTGTTCGCCTTTAATTGTATAGGCTAGTTCTACCATATCGCCTATTCTCACCTGATTTAAAAAAATATAAACCCCAGCGTCGCTATCATACTTTTCTCCCCCTATTTGTTTTTCGTGTAATTTATGCTCTAAATGAAGTTGACTATTTAGATTAATACTATTTTCCTTCCTGTAGATAATTGCTTTGTTAATAGTCAGTTTGTGAAAATCAGGCTCATAGCTAGCGTAAAAGGATTTTATTTTATTTAATCCCTCAAAAGTGTTCAAATAAAAGATGCTCCGGATAAACCTTTCTTTGGAAATATGATTGTACTGCGCTTCCGAATGAACCAATGCCAGATCTAAACTGTAATTCTTTTTCAGTTCAGGTAGAGGATATTTTTTTACCCATGATGGAACAGGAGAAATTTTAAATTCAGTGGAGGGCGACTGGCCAAAAGCTATTAAAGTCAATAAGGGATAAAGTATTACACCGGATATTAAATGCTTTAGCCAATAGGGGCTCTTAAATTTAATATCTATTAACGGCCTGTTGAATATAAACCGGCTTAAAAGTGTAATCATAAGTAAAGGTAATGATGTTGAGCAAACACGGTATAGTGTTTTTTATTAGATAGTTAATTAATTAAATCTGATTGCTTACTGCCGGTAGGTCCGGCACAAAGTACGCCACCCACATTTCCACGCTGCATACCTTGCGCCAATGTGGGAGAGAGTAAGAGTAGGATCGCAGGTAAATTTTAATGCGTAACTATTAATCGTTTATTGCGTAGTACCTTAGCTTATCTGAAATATAAAGCTATTTTTATTTTTTTAACCTAAACAAAATTACAATGAACAGAATTAAAATGTTTTTAGTGCTTATCCTAATGGTGGCTTCCCATGAGATTTTTGCTCAAAAGAAGAAAGTAGCCGTAGTTACTTTTTATGCAAATAAAATGGTTGGATTCGGCGAGCTGGGAGCTGGCTTCGATTTTTTATTAAAAGATATTTTAAATCTTAGAGATGATCCAAACTTCAATTTAACTCCGCTGGTGACAAAATATCATGATAATTTTTTTAATGAATATTCAAAGGAGTTGCCGTTTGAATTATTAGCAGAGCAGGATGTAGTCGGAACTGAGAAGTATCAGGCTTTTGTGCCTAAGTGGGACGGGGATAAGTTGGATAAGTTCGTAGCTAAAAATTACGAAATGTTTGATAAGTATAAATATATCTATGAAGGTGCCTTCGGTAAAGCTAATGAAGAAGGAATGGCCAAACTATTCGCTGATAACGCTGATGGAGTGCTTTTTGTGAATATTAATTTTAATTTTGAACAAGGTATTGGAATAGGAAAAACCATGAGTATAAAGATGAGAGCTACTACCCGTATCGCTTTATATAACAAATCAGGCGACAAAGTATTTGCTTTTTCTGAGGGTGAGAATTCTAAGAAAACAATGATGATGGTTGGAGGGGTACCTTTAATAAAGCCTGAGAAAATTTTGCCGATGTGTGAAAGTGCTTTAGAAGAATTAATGGGCGATTTAAGCAAGCGAATTGCAAAAGTTGTTAAAAAGACTGAATCCAAGTTATAGACAAAAATTGTAGTGAAAAATATTAAACAAAAAGATTCGGGTTAATAGCCCGGATTTTTTTGTTTAACACTCGTTGTTCCTAAGGACATGTGGAACTACAGACGAAAAGGGATTTGTAATCTTGTAATCTTCGCCAAAATCACCAATCCCTTCCCCCTCATCGAAAACTTCTTCCAAATCTGGAACCTTCAGGAATGCCGCAGCCTGTTAAGAGAAGTATTCCATCAGGCCTTATACAGCTACAGCCACCGCGAGAGCATCAACCCTGCAGAGATGCTTTAAGAGTAATACTAATTTTTGATATTAAAAGCTATTTGTTTCAAACAGAACGCCAATATCGTTCTAAGTGCATGAAAATAGCCTGGGAAATCGCTTTTAAACTTTTATAGAACGTCAGGCAGCGTTGGAAACGACTGTCTGCGTTTTAGGCGAGCGCAGACAGCCGTTCTAAACGCTGTCTTAACGGTGCTTTTTCTACCCTTTATTGGTGCCCCCACCAACAAAACGACTATTGTAAAAAGTCCTCCCGGTAAGTATTCTATCGCTTCCAGACAAAAAAAATAGTTCAGGAAGTTGGGGTTTTTATAAAGGAAAGATACAGATAGCCACTTGAATGCGCACTCGTGACGCATGTGTATCTGCATAATAGCATTTATATTCACATTGTAATTAATTGCCGGAGGCGAGTCATGTCGCCCTTTTCCGCTATCTTTGCCGCTCATTTTAATATCCTCATTTCGTGATTAATGTAAATAATATTTCCGTTTCATTTGGCGGAACAACTTTGTTTAGTGATGTAACCTTTCCGATCAACGAGAACGACAAAATAGCGCTGATGGGTAAAAATGGGGCGGGCAAGTCTACCATTTTGAAAATAATTGCCGGTGCTGCAAAACCTACTACTGGTACCGTTACCGGGCCCAAGGAAGCAGTAATTGCCTACCTGCCGCAGCATTTGCTTACGCATGATAATGTTACCGTTTTCGAAGAAGCCTCAAAAGCTTTTCAGGAGATGAATCAGATGCAAAAGGAACTGGATGAGATCAATGAACAACTCACGATCAGAACAGACTATGAAAGCGACGATTACATGAAGCTGATTGAGCGGGTATCGGAACTGAGTGAGAAGTTTTATTCGGTAGAAGAGACGAATTACGATGCCGAAGTAGAAAAAGTATTAAAAGGCTTAGGTTTTCAACGCTCAGACTTTACCCGCCCAACTTCTGAGTTTTCGGGAGGATGGCGCATGCGGATTGAATTAGCGAAGATCTTATTAAAAAAACCCGATCTGATTCTATTGGATGAGCCGACTAACCACATGGATATTGAAAGTATTCAATGGCTGGAAGATTTTTTAATCAATTCGGCAAAGGCGGTGATGGTGATTTCGCACGACCGGACCTTTGTAGATAACATCACAAATCGTACAATTGAGGTTACGATGGGCCGCATATATGATTATAAGGCAAAATACAGCCACTACTTGCAGTTGCGTGCCGATCGCCGCGTACATCAGTTAAAAGCCTATGAAGAACAACAACGCTTCATAGCCGACAACCAGGAATTTATAGACCGCTTTAGAGGTACTTACTCAAAAACCTTGCAGGTGCAGTCGCGGGTAAAAATGCTCGAAAAATTGGAAGTTATTGAGATCGATGAAGTAGATACCTCGGCATTGCGGTTGAAGTTTCCGCCATCGCCCCGTTCGGGTCAATATCCGGTGATGGTAGAGGAGTTAACGAAAGCCTACGGCGATCATGTGGTATTCGAAAAGGCCTCGATGGTGATTGAGCGGGGAGAAAAGGTAGCTTTTGTCGGCAAAAATGGTGAAGGTAAGTCGACCATGATCAAAGCCATTATGGGTGAGATTGATTTTGAGGGAAGTTTAAAAGTTGGTCACAATGCTAAGATCGGTTATTTTGCTCAAAACCAGGCCGCATTGCTGGATGAAAATTTAACAGTATTTGAAACGATCGATCAGATTCCATTAAGCGACGGAACTGTAAAAATCAAAGACCTTTTAGGTGCTTTCATGTTTAGCGGCGACGATACAACCAAAAAAGTTAAAGTGCTTTCCGGCGGTGAGAAAACCCGCTTAGCCATGATAAAACTGTTGCTGGAGCCGGTGAATGTGTTGATTCTCGATGAGCCGACGAACCATTTGGATATGAAGACCAAAGACATTATTAAAGAGGCCCTGCAGGATTTTGACGGCACCCTGATACTGGTATCCCACGACCGTGATTTCTTAGACGGACTGGTTAAAAAGGTATTCGAATTTGGCAATAAGCGTGTACGCGAGCACTTTGAAGATATTAAGGGTTTTCTGGCCTACAAGAAAATGACGAGCTTGAAGGAGATTGAACAGAAATAAGAGGGAATGTTTAATTGTGCTTGCTTGTGTGTTGTTACTAAACACAACTATTTAATTTATCATTTACGCCGTATGAGGAAAACACTATAAGTAAAATGCCTCATCCTGTTAAGAGATAATCCTTAAGTATTTACCGTTTATTTATCCTCCCGGTTCAAACTCGATAAATTGTGGTTTTATTGTACAACATCAACAAAAGGCAAGCAACACAAATAAGTACTAAATGCATGCTCAATCTTGGACATGGAAATCCTTCAGCATTACGGTAGGCTGGTGTAATGCTGAAAGTCCGTTAAACAATTTGTCGGCCTCTTCACGGCTTTTTGCACTAATAAATATTAGACAGGCAGAAGTATTGAAGCACCAATTGGCGATGGTCCCAGGGGCTCGTATTTTGGAATGTTTAGAGATAAATTCGGTATCGAATGGATGGTGGATTTCGATACGAAGTAAAACGGAAGAGTATAAATTAGATGGTAAAGCCCAAACATCGGTACCATACATAACTTTAAAATAGACTAACATGAGAAAAATATTTTCATTTATGCATATATCGCTCGATGGTTTTGTAGCAGGACCGAACGGCGAAATGGACTGGATTAAAGTTGATCAGGAAATTTTTGATCATGTAGGGAAGCGCATAAGCGAAGGCGACACCGCATTATATGGTTGCAGCGCGATAAGACGCAACATTATTAATTTTTTGAGAATAAGCTAATACCGGATATAAAAACCAACAATAACAGACCGTATATCTTAACCACATAGAAGGATATACGGAAAATTTGCAATTCTGATTTTGGGTAAACGTGGCTCTTACCCAGGAACCTCATAGAATGCCGAATGCCATTAGAAGATGCCTTTAATGCATTTCCTCTGTTTGCGGGTGCATAACAGAGGAAATGTTGAAGGCCTTTTAAATAGTAACCGGAAATAAGCTTTCGTTTTATTTAGCATGCAGCAGCTACCTGATTGAGCCGCTTAAGCTTTAAGGAGATCTCCTTAGGTCAATAATCTTTAATGAGTTTTTAATCGTCCTATAACGGTTTCAAGAGCTGATTTTAACTTATCAGTAGCACCTTTTACTGCTTGTTCGATAGTATCTGCATGATTTGTAACGGCTAGAGCTTGTAAGCCTTCAAGTCGTGCTTCAATCATACAACGCTGGTCATTTTTGCCTTCTTTAGCGCCGTTTTCATCCGTAATATGAATTTCCAAACGTGTGATATGGGTGCTGTAACGACTTAGCGCTTCGCTGATAAATGTTGTGAAATAGGCATTCTGTCTTTCACTGCCTGCGATAGTATGATCTGTATGGAATTGAATTAGCATAGTTATAAGTTAATTTTTGTAATCTACCCATTATTGACTTGTATAAAGTAGGATGGATGGAATAAATTTTTAACTGCTTGTATAAAAGCCGAAATACTGACCAAGGTTACTAGTGTGGTGTCACGCTTAAAATTACGGACTGCATGAATTTTAGTGTATTGATTTTTAGCCTGTTGCCATTTTTATTTTTTGACTTTTTAATTTTGACTTGACACTAGATCTTAGCTCCTATAAGATGGATTTTTTATTCTTTAACTCAGTAATAAATGAATCTGCAAATACTCGCCAATAATTGAGGTTTCCAATTTTTCTCTATCTTCATTCTGCTATATTGAAGTTTTTGGACGACAAAGATCTTATAAACAAAATTGCAAAAGCCGATCGGAAAGCATTTGCAACGCTTTACATGCTTTTTAAAGATCGTGTTTTTACTACCGCCTTTAGTTATTTACGGCTTACAGAAGATGCGGAAGAACTGACGCAGGATGTATTTGTCGAAATAAGCCGATCGGCTAAGTTTTTCGATGTACGCTCCTCTGTAAGTACCTGGATATATAAAATTACAGTTAACAAAAGCCTCGATAAGTTAAGATATATACGAGCCAAAAAGCGATTTTCATTTTTACCTTCAATGTTAAAAGAAGATAGGGATGACTCTCTTAAAAACAATATTCCCGATACAACACATCATGGACTTGAGGCCGACAAAAAAGAAAGCCTTGCCATTTTACTGGCTGCTATAGACCGCCTTCCGGCGAATCAAAAAACAGCACTGATCTTAACGCAGCTTGAATATTTGAAAGGTAAAGAGGCGGCAGAAATTATGGGTGTTAGCGCCAAAGCTATCGAAGGACTAATTCAGCGGGCTAAATCAAATCTTAGAAAAGAATTGGAAAAAATATACAACAGGCAAGGGAAATGAATCATTTTAACGTCTAATAAGTAATGGAAACAGAAAAAACTAAATGGATAAACGAAATTATTGCATCGGGTAAGCACCTTCAAGAATTGCATGCGCCGGATCATCTGTATGATAAGATATTTGATGTTGTAAATTCCAGCTCTGAAACTACTTTGCTTAGTTTCACGCAAGTAAAGCAGTTACTGGTAGCCGCATCTGTTTTAGTGATCTTAAATCTGAGTGTTTTGATATATACCTCTGTAGGTAATGAGAGTAAGGCAAAATCAGCCTATGCTCTCGATTCGTATAATCTATCTCTGTACTGATATGAAGAAAGAAAAAATATTGTGGCTTGCTGTTGTTATTCTGGTAGTACTCAATATATCATGCCTGCTAGTTATTCTTTTGCGCAAAGGAGAACGACCTAATAAGAAGTTTGATGCGATGATTATAGAAAACCTGCGTCTTAATGAAAATCAGATTGAACGGTTCAATGGGCTAAAGCATAATCACAGGATGCAGATCGGTCGTCTCGATCGGAGTATGCAAGGGCCTTTTGAACAATATTTCGGGCTCCTTAAAGGTAATCGCGATAAAATTAAGGAAGACTCCCTTGAAAATGTACTCGCGCTTTTGTATCAGCAAAAAGTAGAATTAACGTACTCTCATTTTGCCGACCTTAAAGCGATATGTACTCCCGAACAACAACAGAATATGGATAAAATAGTGCCTTTTCTAATGCAGGTAATTTCGCCACCAAAAAAAGAAGTTCATGGGCGGGGGAAATAAATCTTTTTTTCGTCTAAATCAAAAAACCAACTCAGATTATGAAAGTATTTATCAAAACCATTTTAACAGCCACCGTATTAATAATCATTTTTATTAGTTGTAAAAAAAGTAAAAGCGATGAAGCTGATGAAACAGTTTCTGTTAATGCCGATCTCAGTATCTATAAAAAAATCTACGGAGCTTCGAGTGTTACGCAGGAAGGAAATTTCGTGGTTATAAAAACCAACGATCTGCCAGACCATAAAAGTCCGTATTATCAGGGTACGCAATGGTCTTCTGCTAAATACGAAGCGTATAACGGAACCGGGCAGTTTATAAAAAATCCAAGTTCAATCGTTTCTCAAAATCTAACGTTTAGAATTCCTTTAAATCCTAAGGAAGCAGCCTCTAAATCTGCCACACCCATGGGGCCAATCGGAGTGTCGTTAAACGGGGTTCCTTTCTTTAACCAGTACGCCGCCGGAGGCTCTCCATTAACAAATGAGATTATCAGCTTTGATCAGTATGGCGGACATCCTCAGCAGCAAGGACAATATCATTATCATTCCGAGCCGTTTTATCTCACCTCCACAAAAGGTAAAGCCGTTTTGTTAGGGTTTTTACTGGATGGCTTTCCGGTTTATGGTCCGATGGAAAATAATGCTGCGGTTACAAATGTTCAGTTGGATGCATATCATGGCCATATTGGTGTAACTACAGATTATCCCAACGGAATATATCATTATCATATTACTTCCACAGATCCTTATATTAATGGAAATGGTTTTTACGGCAGCCCGGGCACTGTTAGTAATTAAGGGCGTTATTGCCCTGCTTTTTCTTGTCTCGTGTAAACAGAGCCATAACAAAAGGGAACTTATTGGATACAATGTCGATAGTATTGATCTGAAAAATGTTAACGGGGTGTTTCATAATGGGGAAGAGCCTCTTACTGGATTATTATATGCCTTGCACCCAAAAGGTGATTCGGTTTTTAGTCGTTCGTATGTTAATGGACTTGAAGATGGCCTGCATAAGCAATGGTATTCAAATTCAACGTTGCAGGAAAAAAGACACTATTTGCTTGGTAAAAAGGAGGGGTTAAGCCTTGGCTATTGGCCTGATGGAACCAGAAGGTATCTCTACCAGTTCATTGCCGATTTGCATGAGGGTATTCAATACGAATGGTACAGTAATGGGAAACTTTGCTCAAAAAAGAATTATAGGGGAGGTTACGAAAGTGGCTTACAGCAAAGCTGGAACCCCGATGGAAGTATAAAATCGAATTATGAGGCCAGAAATGGGAGGAATTACGGAAATATCGGAAAAAAGAATTGCTACTCTGTATGGGAAGATTCTGCTTTTGTTGTTGCTCATTAGTAGCTCCTTAAACTCCTGTAAAAGTGCTGACGAGGAGAACGTGCCTTATTATAACGATGCAAACTTTACTCCGTTTTGGGCTCCAACCGTCGAAGATAAGGCTAATTTGCACAAAATAGGGGCCTTTAGTTTTACTAACCAATACGGGCGCGAAGTTTCAAACCAGAACTTTAAGGGAAAAGTTTATTTAGCAAGCTTCTTCTTTACATCGTGCCCCAGCATTTGTCCGAAACTTACTAATACCATGAAAATGGTTTTTGATAATTTTAAAGGAAATAAAAACGTCCTTTTTCTCTCTCATAGTGTAACACCCGATATTGATTCGGTGAGCAGGTTGTATGATTATGCCAAAGAGAATCAGATATTATCGAAGCAATGGCACCTGGTAACAGGAGATAAATCTGAAATTTACAACATTGCCCGAAAAGGTTATTTTATTGAACAGGAAACAGGCCTGACCAAATTATCGGGCCAATTTTTACACACAGAAAACTTTGTACTTATTGACGCAGACGGGCATATTCGGGGTATTTACAATGGTACGCTTGAAGCGGAAGTGCCACGTATTATTGAAGATATCAATTTTTTAATACGCTGATTCAGTGCCATTTTTATACCGCCCTCAGCGGTGACCTCCAGATGTGGAATCACACATCGTTTCTCCTTGTGATTGGTGCCGGGCGCCTAAGCTACCTCTAACGCTGATGCCTGTGCTTTGATCGCCAGCCAATGCCCTTTCCATCACTCAAAAAC
The DNA here is from genome assembly GCA_014380615.1 of Sphingobacteriaceae bacterium. Taxonomy (GTDB): domain Bacteria; phylum Bacteroidota; class Bacteroidia; order Sphingobacteriales; family Sphingobacteriaceae; genus Paradesertivirga. The sequence continues at coordinate 33,287 of JACMJM010000005.1, read as the reverse complement.
CCTGCTGATGAAAGAACTTTTTCCGGCACTTACGAACTTTACGACCTTCACAGGTTTGGAAACTAATAATTGTACGGTTTCTTAGACACGAACCAAGGCCCCTGTTTCAGTTGGACTTTAAGTTTTTATTTTTATGGGCACAAGTACATATCCTACATTTCACCGCTACATACGAAAGACGCTTTGCTCCGGATTACGTTAAGATTGTCCTAGTTTTAATTAAAAATTATCTCCTGAGTTGTAGCTGTATAAAATTCTCCGTTGGTAAGCTTGTAATGAATAGTGAATTTATGATTCAGTGAACCTGTTGGCTTGGCCTTTAGACGAAGCCTTATTGAAAGAGAGATTAGAGGCTTTGTTGCCAGCAGAGCGTCAATGTCGAAGAATTTGTCATAGGTGTCTCCGGTCATATCGGCTATTTCAAAATATTGGTTCAAAAGATCGGAGGAATGTCCTCCGGGGTTAAATGCCGTATCGCTGTAAATTTTAATTTCAGACAATTGCTCTTTAGATCCCATCCAACCGGGATACCCTTCACTACATTTGCAGGCATAGGCAGAATTGACGAAGGAAAATCCTCTGGATTTTCTTCTTTCTCCGTAATACGTCATTGACGGTTTAAGACGAATGATTAATTTATCGTAATCAACTTTTTCATTGATGGCAAGCAGGTATTCTGATTCAGTTTGGTTGCCAAGCCTTTTAGCAAGGATGTGTGTATCTGCGTTTATACCGGTTACGTCGTAGTAATTTGGGTAGTCCTCGCAATCACAAGAGCAACCGCCGCCGATAATAAGGGCAGCCAGCAGGATAAGGGATTTAAGTTTCATAGGGTAAAAAGTTGCAGTTTTTAAGAGTACGACTTACTTCTAATATAATACTTTTGAGTGACCGTTCAATTAATGAGATGATCCTATACTTCTCGTACCTTGATTCGTGGGGGGCAAGGAGCCAAGGCTGTTGAAGAGTAATTTGAAAATTATCTTCAATTGGCTTCCAATACTTTGCTTTGATTGTAGCATTTATTAATGAAAGCTCTATCTGAATCTAAAAAGCATAGCCCACTTTAATATTCAGGGGAATACCGATACCTCCGTAATCTCCAGGCATTTCGGTAACCCCCCAAATGGTAGGGTGCCGCCATCCCGAGGTCCAAATGTGATCTTTATTAAAATCTCCTGTGTGTCGCACTTTTCGGTACCTCAATCCACCTCCGATGTAACCATCCAATACAAAATGGTCGAAGCTCCTTTGTAAACCGAACTTTACGTTAAGGCCATATATTTCTCTTTCAATTTTAACTCTGTAGTAAGTTGCGTTATAGTAATCACTCCCGTAATCCTGATGCCCGCTTTGCTCCTTACGATCAAAGTAAGCCTGTCTGCTGTTATAGTTTATGGTAGTATGGAACATTTCCGCCGCAAGGTAAAATCCTTGGTTGGAATTGAAAAAAGTCTCTAAAAGGTCATTTACAAACCCGATGGTAGCGGCATTTCTGCGATACTCCAGGCGTATTTTAGTGCCCTGATGATTAGGGAAAATGGCTGAGTCTGAAGTTTGCCTGTAAAATAAATCCGAGGCCAGGATATGTCCCAGTTCTACCTGAATACTGCTTTTGCTATTAAGTTTATGTTCAAGTCCGATCTGCAAGCTGGGAGTTATCGGATCAATGGTATTGGCGGGCGAAAACTTAGCGACCCATCTGTGTTTTAGAATAGGCGAGTGGCTTTGTGCCAACAGGTTTGTTGATAAACAAATGAAAAAAAGTAGACTTATAGGTATTCTCATAAAATGGCTTTTAGGTGGAAGCTAATCTATATAGATCCAAATTTACCACTTTAGCCCAAACTCAAGATGATTTTAAATGTATTGGGATGATGATAAAATCATCTTTCTACAGTTTGTCCCGCCTCGGTTCCATTCCGCAAAATCTGGAATCAGAAATTGGAAAATTTTTCTTAGTTCCTGAAATTAGTTAAAGTGTCTCGAAGTCCGGCCATTAAAAAAGGCTTTTCGATAAAGCCGTCGGCTAAAGATTTCTTTGCGATATCGGCAGCACCTTCAACGCCCGAAACAAGAATTACCGGAGTGGTTCTTAATTGGTTAATCGATTTCAAGATAGTGCAAATGTCACTTCCGCGTACACCATCGAGGTATTCGTCGAGTAAAATGAGATCAGGGTTTATTTCAATAATATCCTGAATGGTCTGTGATTTCCACATTCGATAGACGAAGCTTTGGTAACCAAGGTTTTTTATTCCGCGGTCTAGCATCTGAAGGCAGAAAGCATCATCATCTATTATTAAGACCTTCATTACAGCCATAAAGTTTTGGGGAATATAGTGGGAGCGTTCAATAATTTGTTTATTATTCAAGCCTTATACTTTAAAGTTGAAAATTTGTTGCTTTAATTATTAATTGAAGATTTTTCCAATAGTGCTTATAGCAAGGGCGGCAGCTGTACCTGTATACACAACAGCCCCCGAAGTATTAGATAATGTTAACTTGCCGTTAAAAAAGTGAGATATTTGGATAAACTGGAAGAACATCTTCCAGCGCCGTAAGCAGCCAATAATCAATGAAAAGCAAATCGATAAACTTTAATTACAAAGACTTTGAACTGGTAAAAAACATTGCCCTGACCTTTCCAGGTACAGAAGAAAGCCTCTCTCACGAAGGTGCGCCATCAGTAAAGGTTCGCGGTAAATTAATGTGCAGACTTCATGACAGCGGAGAGTTTATTCCTATTCGCCTCGACTTTGAGATCAGAAATAAATATTTGGATAGTCATCCTGAACGGTTTCATTTACCAGATCACTTTAAAAACTATCCATACATCTGTATGTGGATTCAGTGCAACGATAGAGAATTAATTACTGAAGTACTTGAAGCTAGTTGGAAGGGACTTGCTACGAAAAAGCAGGTGAAAGAGTATGATGAGGGATTGTAGTCTTAGTTTATGTTGACGAGAGGAATTTTGATTGGTTGGTGGACACGACCACGTGCAAAGTAACAGAGTAAAACTATTTAACTTTTTGCTGAATCCCTTTCCAGTTCCTTTAATTTGATCTCTTTTCTGGCCATTTCTTTTATGCAGATCGGCAAGTTTGTTGTGGGCGTTTTTTAATACCAGAGTTTGATTTAGAGTTGCAGCAGTAAGAAAGGCCGACAGGGCCATACTCCTTGTACTTAAATAACCGAAATTATAAGCAAGCACAACACATTCTACACCCGGGGGCAGCGTTTATTCTACTATTCTCAAAATAATTTTTTGCAAGCCTATACAATTTCAAAAAAACAGAACATATCGCGGGTTTTTCAGTAAAAGAGAAGTATGGTGAGATAAACACTTGCCAAACAATGATTATGGTGAGATCGATAATTATACCCGCTTCGATAATAACTTGGTTTTTACTTTTCTCAAGTATTGCGTTTGCGCAGCATAGATTTCCGGTGAGGCCAGACTTTGAGGATACTCGCCTTGGTTTTGGAATTAGTGCGGGCCTGCCAACAAGTTACTCGTTTAAATCTTCAATTAACGCCCATATTCAATGGCAGCATGATTTTTCTGCGTACGTTTCCGGATTAGCCAGCATAGGTTATACTTCGTTTACAAGCCACGAAAGAATGAAATACAGCAGTGAAGCCGAGGCCTTTAACCTGATTCCTTTGAAAGTGGGTTTTAAAATTTTCCCTGTGGAACATATATACATTTCTAATGAAGTTGGCATGGCCATTCGGTCTGGCAGCCGTTCATCTGCCGCCTTTTTATATGCTCCGGGTTTGGGTTTTGAATTCTATGAAGGGCTGGACTTGGGTTTGAGTTTGGAAAATTTCAAGAAGTATGAGATGGGTAATCTGGCGTTAAAAATCTCATACAGTTTTAATTTAACACGATACTCCGGATACTCATTTTAAGTACTTAGCTTTTTAATGAAGTATTGGTTCGCAAATAATTGTTCAATTTAGAGTATTTTCCCTTAGTTGATGTCGTTCACCAATAATCGATTTTTCTTTTGTTTGTGTCCCTCACCAACAAAAGATTAGGTCAAAAGCCCTCGCCTTGGAACCAAGGCGTAGATCTTCGGGATTTAGCTTACCTTACCCCTGTGTCACAGGCCATCTCAAGTTAAAATTTGCCAGAGTGTTTTTTTGTAGCGTACCCGTAATTCTCTTCGTAATGATGAAAAAGAGATTATGAAAACTGCCTGTTTTATGTTTGCGTTGCTGTTGCTTTTTATCAGTAGTTGCGAGAAATCTAAAGAAGATCTAGGGCTTCAATTAAATGGCGAATGGGTGCTTATCTCAAGCAATGGAGGAATGATGCCAGCGTCAACACCCTTGCCAAGTATAAAACTTGTGATTAATAATTCTGATTACCAGGTTTTTAATAAAGAGAAGCTGTCGCAAAGCAGCAAATTTGATATTGTAGAAGTAAACGAAACTATCGACAATTATAAGTTTACCTACAAGCTGGATTTTGAAAACCCGCAAATGCTGGATGAATATGTAGGTTTTGAGAACAATAAGTTAAGAATGCAGTCTGGCTCTATCGCCGTTGATAATGTAATACAATATTACAAGCGACAGTAAATCGGAAAGATTTTATTATTGTTTGTTTAACAGCGACGTTTGTATCAGATAAAAAGCCTGCGGACCAGAGAAAGATCCGCAGGTTTTAATTTTATACTCCTGATCTTTCGATCCCTAATTCCAGTCCCCTAAGTTCGGCCAGGCCGCGCAAACGGCCAATTGCGGAATAACCAGGGTTGGTTTTTTTATTCAGATCGTCGAGCATTTTATGGCCGTGATCCGGACGAAAAGGCATCCGCAGATCCTTACGGCCCGCTTCACGGCGTTTCTTTTGTTCCTTTAACAAAGCCTTAATTACCTCATACATGTCTACATCTCCCGTAAGGTGATCGGCTTCATGGAAATTTCCTTCCGCATCGCGTTTAGTTGCTCTAAGGTGGATAAAGTGAATGCGATCGCCAAGGCGCTCAATCATACCAGGAAGATCATTGTCGGCTCTAACTCCAAAAGACCCGGTGCAATACGTAAGACCATTATTGGGAGAAGGTACAGCGGCATAAAGCTCATGAATGTCGGCCTCAGTACTCACTACCCTTGGTAAGCCAAGAATAGGGTAGGGAGGATCGTCAGGGTGAATGCACATCAGTACTCCGGCTTCTTCGGCGGCAGGTACTACCTCCGAAAGGAAGCTGTAAAGATTTGCTTTCAATTCTTTCGGCCCGATGCCGTCATAACCAGCCAAAACTTTTAAGAATTGTTCCAGAGTATACCCTTCTTCCGATCCGGGTAAACCAGCAATGATATTTCTAACAAGAAGCTTCAGATTCTCTTCCGTCAGGGTCTCAAAAAAAGCTTTAGCTTTAGCTTTTTGCTCGTCATTGAAATCGTTTTCAGCTCCCGGACGCTTCAGAATATATAATTCGAAAGCCGCGAAAGCCGCCGCTTCAAAACGTAGTGCGGTAGAGCCATCTTCCATGCGGAAATCCAGGTCGGTACGGGTCCAGTCTAGTACGGGCATGAAATTATAACATACGATATCAATACCGCAAGCGCCCAGGTTCTTTAGGCTCTGCTTATAGTTTTCGATATAAGTTTTATAGTTGCCGGTTTGTTTTTTGATGTCTTCGTGTACCGGAACACTTTCTACAACCGACCAGCTTAGGCCAACTGCTTCCACTTCGGCCTTTCGTTTTAAAATTTCTTCTTTTGTCCACACTTCGCCATTAGCTACATGGTGCAATGCTGTTACAACGCCGGTTGCGCCAGCTTGTTTAACATCCCAAAGGGACACCGGATCTTTCGGGCCATACCAGCGCCAGGTTTGTTCTAAACTCATAATCGTTATATTTTGTCTTAAAATTAAACTCCGCTATATGCGCTAAATCCACCGTCGATAGGAATCACAACACCGGTAACAAATTTTGAACCTTCGCCACAAAGGTATAGCAAAGTGCCTGTAAGATCATCTGGTGTACCAAACCTGCCCATTGGCGTATGGCTGATAATGGTGTTTCCGCGATCTGTAAGGCTTCCATCCGCGTTGGTTAAAAGTGTGCGGTTTTGTTCGGTAAGGAAGAAGCCTGGAGCCAGTGCGTTAACCCGTATTCCCGCCTTGCTGAAGTGAGTTGCAAGCCACTGTGTGAAATTTGAAACCGCTGCTTTAGCGCCGCTGTAAGCAGGGATTTTGGTAAGAGGCCGATAGGCGTTCATAGACGAAATATTCAAAATTACAGATCCCGGTTTACTTACCATATCTCTTGCAAATACTTGAGTAGGTAAAAGGGTTCCGATAAAATTAAGATCGAATACAAACTTAATCCCCTCCGGGTCCAGATCGAAGAAGGTTCTTAAACCATCTTGTTGGCTCGTAAGGTCGCTCTCAACAAAATGAGTGTTAGAAGTGGTCCCTTTCGGGTGATTCCCTCCGGCACCATTGATCAGAATGTCGCAACCACCTAACTGCTCGAGTACGGTGCTATGGGCCGTTTTTATACTTTCAATATCCAAAACATTACAGGAAATTCCGATAGCGGTACCGCCCGCTTGTGTGATCTCATTTGCAACCTGTTCGGCATTTTCCGCCTTCAAATCCAATATAGCCACTTTAGCTCCTTCTTTTGCCAGTGCTTTGGCCATAGTGCTGCAGAGTATACCGCCACCACCTGTAACTACCGCTACTTTACCCTTAATGTCTGAAGTCATAATAAGAATTTTTAAATGTAAGTTGAGGTTATAATTTTTCTCATCTTGAGAATATAGATACAAAGAAAGGCTGAAAAATTTAACTTTTTTTATAAATTTTAACAAGCTTGTAAACTATCTTAGCATCAGTATATCATTAAAATATGAGGGCCGAGTTAAGAAAGATATCACCAGGGGCAATAGAGTCGTTTAACGCAAGGCGCGATACGGTTCCGGATAACAATAACCGCTGGCATTACCATGATGTAGTGGAGCTGATCTGTTTCAAAGAGGGTGCCGGCACTCATTTCATCGGCGATAATGTACGTCGTTTTGAAAAAGATGATATCGTACTGATAGGCAGCAATCTTCCCCATTTTACGAAGTTTGATGAACTTTATTTTCGCGAACAATGCCCTAACATACTGGTGATTCATTTCCGGGAGGATTTTTGGGGAAACACTTTCCTTCGGCTTCCGGAAAATGTTGGCATAAAGTCTCTGCTCGAAAGGAGTAAACGCGGAATCTTGGTTAACGGGCCCCGAAAACAGCAACTCGCCCACCTAATGGAAAAAATGCTTGAGGTGAACGTGCAGGAAAAGCTGATTCTTCTTTTAGAGGTTTTGTACCTGATGGCTGATTTTAAAGAGGATGAGAAACTACTTTCATCGATGGGCTTCGCTTCCGACTACAGCCAAAAAGAGCAGGATCGGATTTCAGACATCTATGATTATACTTTGAAAAACTTTCAGCGAAAGATCTACCTCGAGGAGATTTCGGAGGTAGCCACACTCGCACCCGAATCTTTTTGTCGTTTCTTTAGATCCCGTATGAAGAAGACCTACTCAGACTTTGTATTAGAGATAAGAGTGGGACATGCGTGCAAGCTGTTAATTGAAGACCATCTTAACTTAAAACAAATCTGTTATGAAAGCGGCTTCAATAACCGGGTAACATTTCACCGCTATTTTAAAAAACATACAGGGCTTTCTCCGGCATCTTACCAAAAAGAGTTCGGTTTGGATAAAGCTTTGCCAACTGCTAAAAGGTTGTCGCCGCAAAGCTAAGACTCGCCCGAAAAATAGTCTTCAATAGATTAAGTTGTTTAAGTCTGAACCATCAATGTTAAAGTATGTTAATTGACCGAGTTTGGCCACAAACTAACCTATATTAGCCCGAACATGATTGTTAGGGGCAAACTTTATTGGGAATTTTACAAGAGCACCATAGGGTTGAATGCTGTTTTTTCGATTACGGTATCGTTATTTGCTATGGATGTATTTGTGTGGGCATTTCCAATTTCAATTGCGACTGTCGGGCCTCTACTTACTCTGTTTTATAAGGAAACCACACATCAGCATGAGTTTTACTTTTATTATAACAAGGGGATCTCAAAGACTCAACTGATAAGCACCTATTTGCTCCTTTGCGCGATTACAGGTTCTGTTATATTTATTTTATTGTCGTATGTCTGATATTCTGGAAGCCGACAGCATAACAAAGGCTTTTGGACGCCGGCCTATACTTACCGATATTTTTCTTAAATGTGAAACGGGGGATATTTTAGGTTTGATGGGAAGAAATGGTACTGGTAAGTCTACATTACTGAAGATATTGTTTGGAACACTTAAAGCCGATAATAAGTTCCTCAGGATAAACGGCGAAGTATGTCCTAAACCGTTTACTAAAAATGATCTTATTTGCTACCTACCTCAGGATAGCTTTCTTCCAGGCAACTTGCAGGTTGAAAGAGCAATTGAACTTTATTTAGGCAGGGAAGCGGTACTTCTATTTTTACAGGATGAATATCTTTGCAACGTAAACGGTAGCCAGGTTTCAAGTTTATCGGGCGGTGAATTACGCTATTTGGAAATTAAGCTCCTGCTGAATTTAAAATCGAAGTTTATCTTACTTGATGAACCCTTTAATGGTATATCTCCGCTTGTTGTGGAGGGTATCAAAGCAATGATTCTGGCTGCTTCGGCTACAAAAGGAATTATATTAAGCGATCATGATTTTAGAAATGTGCTTGACGTTAGTAACCGGTGTTGCTTACTGCTGGATGGGGGTATAAAGACCATATCTTATCCAGAAGAGCTAGTGAAATGGGGTTATGTTTCAGCGTCAAAATTTCAGAACTAGCTTTGATATATTAGATAACTTACCTCCTACGTTCAAACTCCAAACTAGCCTGAATAAAGGGCCCGATAGCTTTTCCTTCATTTTGTACAATAGCCACATCCTTGCCGCAGAGATAATAGTTTGCGGTACCGGTTCGCGACTTATCTTTAGCGGGTCCAAGGCCTGCAGAAGCGCATGATTGGATGATACTAAGCTCTCCGCTTTTATCCTCACGTATAAAATTAGTTAAAAGTCCCTGGTAAGCTTTTTCGGCCATCTTTAAATAGGTTGACCTGTTAAGTATGCCCAGTCTTATCCCCTTCAGATAAGCATAAGTAAACATTGATGAAGCGGAGGACTCAAGGTAATTGCTATTGTCGCATTTATTGTGAATCTCACCCAAAATTTCGTCTCCCTTGCTGTCGCCTTTTTTTGAAGAATCGTATTGCAGTAGCTGATACCAGCAGCCACTTTGTTTATCTTGATAACGCGCAAGTCCGGCAGCTACATCATTGGCTATTCTGGTTAGTGCCTTAAAGTCAGGATGATCTTTTGGCATCACTTCCAGTACATCCACCAGCGCGGCAAAATACCAGCCCATTCCACGCCCCCAAAATTCAGGGGAGCAGCCTTTATAAGATCCGCTTTTCTGTGCCCAAAAGGAGTTTGGATCTTCCGGAGTAGCACTCCATGCATGGTAGTTAAGTTGCTTATCGCGGTCGTATGTAAAGCGATGAATCGTCTTAAATTGTAAGGCAATGTCGTTCCATGATTGCAGATTGTCTTCTTCACCCGCTTCTTTACCGAAAACCGCCTGCCAACCGGAGTATAAAGCAGGTCCCATGTAAAGTCCATCTAGCCACATTTGGTTAGGATACTGGGCTTTGTGGAAAAAACCACCGGCGCCATCCTTGGGTAGGGCGATCCGGCTATGATTATATTTAAGTTTATTTCTCAAAAAAGTAACACAATTTTTGTACCGTCCCGCGTCTGCCTTGTTTCCTCGTTTTAATTCAGTTTGATAAAGCGTTAATAGTATCTTCCCGGCAGCCAGATCGTCGATGTTGCTGTTTCCAACACTCAGAGTGTCGCCTCCCTGAAGACAATGATCGGCATAGGCCTTTACCTGTTGATAGTAATCTTCCCTTTGCGGATACTGTTCCCATGCTTTTAAAACGCTGTAAGCCACCAGGCCGGGAACGTAATCCCAATGAGCCTTTGCCAGTTCCTGAAAGGTTCTGTTTGAATAAAACCCTTTTAAGGCCCGGTTGTCAACCATTTTTTGAGAATAAAGTACGGTAACAGAATTACTCTTTCTTAAGGGGCTTGCACAGGCCGCCAAAGCAAGTGCCAGGATGAAAAGATACAGTTTCATAAGGGCAAGGTATGATATTTGTTAAAAAAGTCCTTCGCGATTATTCAATTAAAAAAATAATGAGAAAACAACTTCTTCGCTTCTTCTAAGATGTTGCTAAGCTTCTTATTAGTCTCGTACCAAATACCCGGCGTTTGTAGATTTTTTTGAACCTCCCTATCTTTCTGCATAATTCCCTTGCTGTTATTTATACAGTTTTATTATTAATTTTATTGAAATCCATAACATAATGAACCTAAACCATAAATATTTAAGTCTCCTGTTACTTAGTTGTATTTTATTATTATCATTTTCCGGGCCGGCAAGCCTCAAAAGCCAAGGTTTTGTTGCGCTGTATAATGGCAAGGATCTGGCGGGGTGGAATATAATGTGCAAAACCGGGGGCGAAGAAATGGCGAGAAAAATATTCAGTCCCGAAGCTAAAGGCATAATACATGTTTACAAAAACTTCCCCGACGGCTATCAGCTTAATGAAAATAAAAATGACACCCACGGAATGATCTTTACCCAAAAGAAATACAGCAGGTATATTTTCAAATTTGAATATAAATGGGGATCAAAACGACTCAATAATTTTGACATGTTTCAATATGATGCGGGTGTTTATTATCATGTAAACAATCAAAAGATCTGGCCGGGCGGCATCGAATATCAGGTACGATACGATCATGTAAAATCTGAAAATCATACGGGTGATATATGGAACGGCGGCCTTAAATTTAAATGGTTCGAGGGCCCTGGTGTTACGTATTTGAGCCCTGATAAAGGAGGTAAGGAACGTGATAACGGGCGAGGGGAACATAAGGCTTCTCCTGGTGTGAAATACCATGCCTTAAACGGGAAATGGAATAAATGCGAAATAATTGTAATGGGCGATGAATACGCCATTCATAAACTTAATGGTAAAGTTGTAAATATGATAACCCGCTTAAATATTAAAGAGGGTGCTATCGGGTTACAATCCGAAACAGCCGAGATTTTTTATCGCAATATTATGATAAAAGAACTTGATAAATCTCTGCCTGCCAGCAATTTTTTATAGTATTTATTCACCTTAAATATTTATTGAAATCTATTGCGCAAGTAAATGCTTGCTCTTATATTTGCAAGTATATACTTGCAAATTGTGAAAGCCAGACGAGACGTATTTCAGGCAATTGCCGATCCCACCCGCAGAGATATCCTCAATCTTATTGCGGCCCAGCCATATCATGTTAATGCCATAGCCGATAAATTTGATATTACCCGCCAAGCCATTTCGCTGCACCTAAAAATACTTGTCGATTGTGGATTGATTGCTATAAAGCAGGAGGGGAGAAACAGGTTTTGTGAGGCCCGACTGGAACAGCTCGATGAAGTAGCTGCCTGGGTAGAGCAATCGAAAAAACTCTGGGTACGAAGATTTGAAAAGTTGGATAATTATTTAGCCGAAATTAAAACGAAAGATCATGGAAAAAAGTAAAGAACTTTTAATAACACATTTGTTCGATGCTCCGCGGGAGTTAGTTTTTAAAGCCTGGACAGACCCCCAACAACTAAAACATTGGTATGCCCCCGATGGATGCAGCATAGAATTTAAAGCCCTGGATGTAAAAGCAGGAGGTGAGTTTCATTCTTGCATTCACGATCCTGTTCATGGCGATTGCTGGATTAAAGGAGCATATCAGGAGGTGGTATTTCCTGAAAAACTGGTTTTTACAATGATTTTATCTAACGAAAATGGTGATACCGTTAGTGCCAATTCCGCTGGCAAAGCGGAAGACTGGCCGCAAGCTCTCGTTACCACCGTTACATTTTCTCCTGTTGGTGTGCAAACTAAAGTAACTTTGCACCAAACTGTGGCAGAAGAGGAAGCAAAGAAGACTGGTGCTTATCAAAGCTGGTTCAGCATGTTCGATCGCTTGAATGTTATGTTGCTAGCCACTTCATCTTGATGGTAAAGGGCCGTTCGATTTGAAAACAAAGCTTAGAATCGGAGGTTATTTGGTTATTCTTAACAATGTCAAACTCTCAATCGAACTCTTTAATGAAATTCTTCGTGATGAATGGATGGATTCGGGTGATCCTATGGTTGCACGTGCCGGTTGGAGCCTCACTGCGGGCCGGTTAGAAGAACTCCCCAAGGGCTCAATCTCCCTGCACTTCTTAGCAGGATCGAGACTGAAATGCCTAACGCAGCACCCGAAGTGCAATAGACAATGAATTCTACTCTGGCTCAAATCGGCATTTGCTTTCCACTTTACCGCGAACGGGCAATTTAGATAGGAGAGAAGCTTGGCATTTATCGGGATTGTCCTAAGTCTAGAGGTTGCACATCCCCTTTCGCGCCGATATGGATTAAGGAGATAGTAAGCAGACATGTTTGAAAAATCTCGGGTAAGAAATACGGAATAAATTTTTGATGCTGAAAAGGCAACCGTGTTTTTTTATATTGTGGATGAAATTATTTGTGCTGACGATATTAAAACCCTATGAATAAAGACATACAGGCTTATAATGATTCACAATTGTTATCAGATGCCGAAATTTGCAACATACTCGCCGCAGAAATTTGTCAGGCTATGCCCGAGGCAGAAAATAAGATCTGGCACGCTCATCCGGTTTGGTTTCTGGATGGAAATCCGATTGTTGGATACAGTAAGTTAAAGGGTTCTGTACGATTGTTGTTCTGGAGCGGTCAATCGTTTGAGGAAAAAGGTTTGCAAAACGAGGGCTCATTCAAAGCTGCTGAAGCCCGTTATACATCAGCTGACCAGATCGAGAAGGACGACTTAGTACGCTGGCTGGCTAAGTCAAGGGAAATTCAATGGGATTACAAAAACATAGTAAAGAGGAGAGGTAATCTGGAACGTTTAAAATAATATAGTTTATTGAAATCTTTATAAATACTATGAATAATACTAACAAACCATTGTCAGAGCATCAAGACCTGCTAAACGTTTTAAAAGCTCGTTTCGAAAAAAACATGGCACGTCATAAGGATATTGACTGGGAAAAAGTACTGGCAAAGTTAGATATAACACCTGGAAGGGAAAAACTTTGGTCGCTTGACGAAATGGAAAGAACTGGCGGTGAACCGGATGTTGTTGATTATGACAAAGATAAAGACGAATATATTTTTTTTGATTGTTCGGCTGAGAGCCCTCAGGGCCGCCGAAGCATTTGCTACGATAGTCAGGCTCTCGAGTCGAGAAAAGAACATAAGCCTAAAGCCAGTGCTACTCAAATGGCAGCGGATATGGGTATTGAGCTATTAACTGAAGAGCAGTATCGCGAATTGCAAACACTCGGTAATTTTGATACTAAAACATCCAGTTGGGTAAAAACACCTGCCGATATCAGAAAATTAGGCGGAGCCCTGTTTTGTGATCGAAGGTATAACACAGTTTTCGTTTATCATAACGGCGCAGAATCTTATTACGGTGCCAGAGGGTTTCGTGGTTCATTAAGGGTTTAGAATTTAAACAATGGAAACAAGCGAAAACCGGGAAGTACGGATTTCTAAGATAATTAATGCTCCGCTTGGACTTGTTTGGGTGGTTTGGACTAGCCCGGCGCATCTTGTGAACTGTTCGATAAAATAGGCCTTATGAGGTCTGGCCTATAGATTATCAGCTTGTTAGTTCGAGCCTTCGCTCCCGGTAAGAGATTATCCGAGAGATTTTAAAGAATTTGCTAAAAACAGCGTTGGAATTGATAGATTTTTAACTTAATGTAACAAGTTTTTGACAATCAACAATCATTAGTAAATTGGAATTGTAGTTTGGGCATAACTAAAAAAAACCAAATTATTTATGAACCAAAAAAAACTCAGGCTCAGCTTGTTATTGTGTACAACGCTGATCAGCATCTTCTCCTGTAAAAAGGAGATTCCTTCTACAGAGGTCACCTTAACCAAAAATTCAAAAAACCAAAGTACAATTTCGGCCGTGGCAGCCAATCCGCCAGCCAGTGCTCAAAGGCTCGAGGCCGAAAGCGGAACATTAACAAACGGTGCTGTAAAGGTAGCCGACGGCGCACGTTCGGGGGGTAATTATGTGGCCCAAAATTCAGGTAATATCTCTATAATAGTAAATATTTCAACCACTAATTATTACAATATTTATATCAATGCGGCGGCTCCCTATGGCGAAAAAACCAATATCATTTCTATAGACGGGGTAAACACCAATTTTACGTTAACAAATAATTCTTCTTATCTCAATTATCGGCTTATAAACTCGTACAGGTTAACCGCAGGTACGCATACAATAGCTATCAAAAATTCCTGGGGATATATAAACATAGATTATCTCTCGCTTGAAATTGTAAATCCAGCCAGCCGATTCAATATCAATACCAGCCTGGTTACTCCGGGAGCAACAACACAGGCAAACAAGGTATATCAGTTTCTTCGAAATAACTACGGAACGAAAATCATCTCCGGCGTAATGACCTTAAATAGTTTTGATGAAACTAACTGGCTTAAAACTAATACCGGAAAGGAGCCAGCTATATTAGGTCTTGATTTTATGCACGTAAATCGCAATTATACATGGTACGATAATAAAACGCCCATACGCGACGCTAAAACATGGTGGGATAGAAATGGTATTCCGGTTCTTATTTGGCACTGGAGAGACCCTTCGCGCCGTACGGAGGAGTTTTACACTAGTAAAACAACTTTCGATGTTTCTAAAATTACCTCTACAACTTCTGCCGAGTATAAAGCCATGATCAGCGATATTGATTACATCTCGGGCCTTCTTAAAGAATTACAAACACAAGGTGTTCCGGTAATCTGGAGACCATTGCATGAAGCTGCAGGTGGCTGGTTCTGGTGGGGCGCAAAAGGTGCTGCTCCCTGCAAAAAACTTTATCAGGTTATGTACGACAGGATGGTGAATTATCATGGCCTTAAAAATTTAATATGGGTATGGACACGCGAACCAAACGATCAGACATGGTATCCCGGCGATCAATATGTTGATATTGTTGGAAGAGACATTTATCAGCAAGGCAACCATACATCCCAATCGGTTGAATTTAATAACATGAATACCTTGTATGGCGGTAAAAAAATGGTATCTATAACCGAATGCGGTTCTATGCCCGATCCCGATAATCTGGTTAAAGATGCTGCGGCTTGGTCGTGGTTTATGCCATGGTATGGAGATTATACTCGTAACAGCACGCATAATTCTCTTGATCTTTGGAAGAAAACCCTTAATCACACTTACGTGATAACACTCGATGAAATGCCTTCGTTAAAATAAAGTCAACGATTAAGTATTTTGAACGCCCGCAAATTCGCTTTTGCGGGCGTTCTGTTTATATAGGGATGCTTACAGAAAATTAGCTTTGCTTGTTACTGGTTACTATCTTTTTTGATAACTATAACTCTAAAACACTTATTCGTAAATTTGCGTTTTTATAATATGCGGATTAAGTTATTTCTCTTTTTGGTATCTCTTTTTGTTTTTACTGCCAAAGGCTATTCAGTTACTCAATCGGATGCAATTATAGGCAATTGGATGTCTGTTCGGGGTAATGTAAAAGTGCGGGTATACCGGGAAGGTGAGGAGTATAAAGCCAAAGTGCTTTGGTTTAAAGATACCGACGACAAAACCAAGCCGATGAACACCCGGACAGATGAGAATAACCCCGATCCAAAGC
This sequence comes from Sphingobacteriaceae bacterium, assembly GCA_014380615.1. Taxonomy (GTDB): domain Bacteria; phylum Bacteroidota; class Bacteroidia; order Sphingobacteriales; family Sphingobacteriaceae; genus Paradesertivirga. The sequence continues at coordinate 17,422 of JACMJM010000005.1, read as the reverse complement.
TGAGGCAAAGAAAGCTTATCGGGTTGCAGGTGTTATCTGAGCTAAAGTATAATCCCAAAAGTAAACGCTGGGAAGGTGGGAAAATTTACGACGCTAAAACTGGTAAAACATGGAGTTCTGTTGCCTATTTCGGAAAAAGCGGACTTCTTAATGTAAAGGGGTTTTGGCAATTCGAGTTTATTGGTAAAACAATGGTTTTTAACCGATCAGATTGATGGTAAAGTAGTAAACTTACCGGCTCTCGTTAGGCTAAAATATTATAACATTTAGAGTTCGCCTGCGTATAAAAATTACTGCACACGCTATGTAATTTGATACGATTATCTAAGATTTGGCACAATTTAGTTGGTGATGTAACAGAGTTTCCGTTAGAAGCCAGAATTTTTAATTCGATTTGTTTGCTCGGTTATTTGGCTTTGGCCTCAGAACTGAGTTTTAATCTGGCGACATTTAAGTGGCAGCTGCTGGCGGTAACCAGTCTCATTCTTATAATACACTCCGTTTTTTATTACCTCTCCCGATTTGCTAAGAAGTTTACCTTAGCGATAGTATGGTATAGTATCATCAATAACCTCCTTTTTTGCAGTACCTTTTTCTTCAGTTCGGGAATTAACGGGCCAACGCTTTTGCTGTATACCTTGTCGTTCGCTATTATCATCCTTGTAGTACCCAGGCGGCAATATATTATCTGGATTCCCTTAAACATTATTTTCGTTTGTTCTTCTCTGGTACTGCAATACCTAAAACCCGACTTGTTTCCTTATGCCTACGATAACGATAACGAACGGTATATTCATTTCTTTTTTACCTACCTCTTAGTTATCAGTTTTTTATATATCGGTACCAGTTTGCTTCGGCGTAACTACGAAAATGAGCGTTCGATGGCCATCCAAAGGGCGGAGGCAATCGCTGTCCAAAACCAAAAAATAACCGAGCAAAACATAGAACTGGCCCGCCTAAACGCAGAAAAAAACCGCTTGTTTTCTATTGTGGCTCATGATTTACGTGCGCCTTTAGATTCCTTACAAGGATATCTCGAAATAATTAATGATATAAACCTCGGTAAAGAAGAAAAACACGAGCTTGAAGGTAAGCTTATCCATGCCACAAAAAATGCGTCGGAAATGATAGTGAATCTACTGTACTGGTCTAAATCGCAGATGGAAGGAATTAGAGCTGATATTAAAGAGCTAAATCTATCGGATACTATTAAAAATACCATCGAGGTACAGAAAATTGTTTCAGAAAAGAAACACATTACGGTTGATTATTCGATCGATGCTGAATTGAAAGTCTGCGCAGACGCAAATATGTTGCAGCTGGTTCTCAGAAACCTCATTCAAAACGCTATAAAGTTTACACCTACGGGCGGCTGTATTTCGGTTTTTGTTACAAGAGAAAAACATGAATTGACCATCTTTGTTAAAGATAGCGGTGTAGGGATACCCCGCGAAAAACAGAAGTACCTGTTTACAGCAAACGCCAAATCTACAGTTGGCACCGGCTTAGAGCGCGGCATTGGCCTCGGATTACTTCTTTGCAAAGACTTCGCCGAACGCATGGATGGAAAGCTCGTTTTTGAGAGTGAAGTTAATGAAGGTTCTGTATTCGGTATTCGTTTAAGATCTGCTTAAGCTTTTGTTGAATTATTTTCGCTAACCGATTATTTACCTGCCTGTTAAATAAGTGTATTTTTTTGCATCTCATTTTTTTTTGATAAATTAGGTTCTTACGGCTAACCATGACCACCCTGCATACTATAATCTATTTAAGCTCGGCTACCGAGATTATTGATGTTGAGATTGCCCGACAGTCTATAATTCGAAACCGGGAGTACAATAAGTTAAATGGCATAACGTCGCTAGCCGTTTTTGCTCAAGGTAATATATTGGCCATGATGGAGGGCGAAAGAGATGTTATTTTAAAAGCTTATCGCCAAAATATGAACGGCCATCACCATGGTTTTTTAAAGCTTTATGATAAGCCCGTTCAATCCAGGTGTTTTGAAGACTTTCCTCTTGCTATAAAGGTTGTTAATATGGACGAGTGGAGGTCATTGGATGATTTTAAGGAAGAATACATGAGGGAATACTTCGAAGAATGTATAAATCTTGACGCACCCACCATGAAGATTGTTAAAGACTTTATAAAGAACAATGTTTAGGCCAATTTCCAGTAATCACTACTGCATTTTTTTTTTCTAATCACTATAAATTCTACGGTTTTAACCTTATGCTATAAGTTAATATTCTGATTTACAGTTGTAATACATGTGTTTGCTATTTCGAATATGATGTAACTAAAAATTTGGCATAGAGTATACATGCGTAGAACCAACACCCCTTTACGGGGTTAATCCACCATATATGTTAAGAAAGTTGTCGCTTATTGTTTTGCAGTTTTTTGCTTTATCTGCCTTCAGCCAGAACTATAATTTTCGCTTTAATCACCTGAATGTTTCTAAAGGGCTTTCAACCAGCGAGGCTAAATCTATAGTACACGACAGTAAAGGTTTTATATGGGTTGCCACCTCCAATGGATTAAATAAGTATAACGGCTACAATTGCGAAGTTTTTAAGCATAAACCTAACGATCCGGCCAGCCTTATTGATGATGATACAAAGGAATTGTTCGAAGATTCGGACGGGAATATTTGGGTTGGAACCGAACGGGGGCTTTGCCGGTACCAACGGAACAAAAACAACTTTTTAGAACACAAAGAGTTGAAAGAGACTCTTGTGATAAATTTTCGGGAGGATAAAAACAAAAATCTTTATTGTACCGCGGGTGGTGCTATTTACAAATACAATAAACAAAAGCAGCGTTTCATTATGTTGGCAAGCATTACAGCAAAAGAAGGTATACAGGAAATGCTGATCGATCCGTCTGGCAATCTGTGGATAATGTTTCCTTATTCGGGTGTTTACTTATTCAATACTAAAACTTCTACTATCACCTATTATAAAAATATAAATCTTCAAAACATTGTTGAAGCGGCTTATGATTACCAAAACAATATCTGGATTTCGGCCAACGGTGGTTTGTTTATACTCAATCCCAAAACCAAAATTTTAAAACCTTTTGAAAAAAACCACTTATTCGAGGTCACAATCCGCGCTATCCGCAAAGATCATCATGGCAGAATGTGGGTCGGAACCGAAAATGCAGGCCTCTTTATTATAGAAAAGGACCGGAAAACCATACATGCTTATCAGAATAACCCCGGTGACCTGGAAAGCATCGGTTCTAACTCGGTGAATAGTATTTTTATAGATAAAAACAAGAATATATGGATCGCAACCTATAGCGGAGGAGTTGATTTAGTTACCGAGAAAAACTTTGAAACCTATAAGGGGAATACATCTTCCGAAAATAGTTTAAGTAATAACAATATAGCATCATTATGCGAAGATAATGAAGGTAATATCTGGATCGGTACAGACGGAGGTGGCTTAAATAAATTTAACCCGCTTACCAAATCGTTTCAACATTTCAAATCGAAAAAAGGCGATCCTAACACCATTGGAGCCGATGTTGTTACCTCGATTGCTAAAGACAAAGAAGGAAAATTGTGGATGGGTTACTGGTACGGAGGATTAGACAATCTTGACCCTAAAACGAACAGGCTGATTCATTACAAAAACAAAAGCCAGGACGACACCAGCCCTCTGCTTCATCAGTCGGTTATGTACCTGTATCATGATAAAAGTAATAATTTTTGGGTTCAAACTTTTAAGGGTTTAATGCTTTTTGATCCTAAGACCAAAAGTTTTGAAAGTTACGCAGCCCCAGGTATTAGCCTCGACAACTATACCGTAAGTATGCACGATGAAGGTAATGGCAAAATCTGGCTGGGGACCTGGTTGGGCCTGCAATTATTAGATACTAAAACAAAAAAATATACTCCCTATCTTCATAATGAGATAGATATTCATTCCCTAAGTAATAATAAAGTTTACGTGCTTTTTGAAGATAGTAAAAAGCGGTTTTGGATTGGTACTGGTAACGGATTAAATCTGTTCGATAGAAAAACCGGAAAGTTTACGAGTATTTATGAAGAGGATGGCTTGCCAAACGACATCATTTACGGCATTTTGGAAGATAGAAAAGGAAATTTATGGCTCAGTACGGGCTATGGCTTGTGCCGCTATAATCCGGATACTAAAGCTATAAAAGGCTATACCGCTACCGATGGTTTGCAAGGTAATGAGTTTAAACAGAACGCTTTTTTAAAATTAAAGAACGGTAACCTGGTTTTTGGAGGTACAGATGGTTTCAGTATTTTTGATCCCGAAAAGGTTGGCGGAAATAAAGTTAAACCACCTGTTGTATTTACCGATTTTCAAATATTTAATAAGTCAATAACTTCTTATAATAACGATTCTCCGTTACAAAATACCATTGGAGAGACTCAAGAAATTTATCTTAATTACAGGCAGTCTGTTTTTACTTTTGAGTTTTCGGCCCTCAACTTTATTGCTCCGCACGAAAATGAATATGCTTACATGCTGGATGGTTTTGATAAAGAATGGATTTATTCGGGGCACGAAAGAAAAGTAACCTATACTAATCTCGACCCGGGCACATACGTGCTTAAAGTTAAAGCAGCTAATAACGACGGCGTGTGGAACGAACAACCCACGTCAATTAAAATAATAATCAGCCCGCCTTTCTGGAAAACCTGGTGGTTCAGGATACTTTCAATTCTGCTGATACTTGCTGCTGCCTATGCGGTTTTCCGTTACCGTGTAAAAGCGATTGAAAGTCAGAAAAGAGAATTAGAAAGGCAGGTTAAAGATCGTACTATTCAACTTCAAAAAAAATCTGATGAGTTGCAGAACGTAAACGAAGAGTTACAGGCGCAATCCGAGGAGCTGAAATCACAATCTGAAGAATTAAAGACCCAGGCGGAAGAATTACAGGAGCAATCGGAAGAATTGCAGGTACAGGCCGAAGAATTGCGTGTGCAAACTGAACTCGAGCAATCTGCACGGGAAGGAGCCGAAAGGGCCAATCAGGCTAAAAGTACCTTCCTGGCCACCATGAGCCATGAGATTCGTACTCCCATGAACGGTGTTTTGGGTATGGCTTCCCTCTTGTGCGAAACCGAACTCGACAAAGAGCAGCGCGATTATGCCGAAACGATAAGAAATAGCGGAGAAGCACTTTTGAGTGTTATTAACGATATTCTGGATTTCTCGAAAATAGAATCAGGCAATCTGGAACTTGATCCTCATCATTTCGACCTCCGAAAGTGCATTGAGGAAGTGATGGATCTTTTTTCTACCCCTACCGCTCAAACCGGACTCGACCTTGTTTATTTAATAGACTATCAAATTCCGGTACAGGTTTTCGCAGATAGCCTCAGGCTGCGCCAGATCCTTATTAACCTGGTGGGAAATGCCGTTAAGTTTACCCATAAAGGAGAAATTTATATCGGGGTTAGTTTGGTTAGTCTGGAGGGGGATGATCTCGAGATCGCGTTCGAAGTAAGAGATACAGGTATAGGTATTCCGCAGGATAAATTGGGGCGTTTGTTTAAAGCATTTTCACAGGTAGACTCGTCTACAACCCGAAAGTACGGAGGAACAGGCTTAGGGCTTGTAATATGCGAACGGCTTGCCAAATTAATGGGGGGAGAAATACAGGTGGAAAGCAGGGAAGGGGAAGGTACCAGCTTTAGATTTACGGTAGATTGTAAGATTAGCACAGAGATTAGTAAACCTTTAGTATACTTCGGAATTTCCGGTTGCGAGGGTAAAAAAGTATTAATTGTTGACGATAATCAAACCAATTTAAAGATCCTTAAAACTCAGCTGGAGTTATGGAAACTTATTATAACGGTAACATCCTCAGGAAATGAGGCCTTAAAAGTGCTTTCAGAAGGCAATACTTTTGATCTGGTGATTTCGGATATGCAAATGCCTGAAATGGACGGAGTTGAGTTTAGTCGGCAGGTTAAAGAGAAGATTCCGGCCCTGCCGATTGTTTTATTAAGCTCTATTGGTGATGAGACCCAGCGAAAATATGCGCATTTGTTTTCGGCGATTTTAACTAAGCCCGTAAAACAGCAACAACTGTTACGAGTTGTTCAGGCTCAATTAAACAATCAGGAGCAACGTTCCGAAGTTCAAGCTGAAAAGTCGCCGACTCTGCTTGCAGAGGATTTTGCCGAAAAGAATCCGCTGAATATCCTGATCGCTGAAGATAATTTAATCAATCAAAAACTGATTATTAAGATTTTAAGTAAGCTTGGATACCAGTCGAAACTAGCCAATAACGGGCAGGAAGTGTTAGATATTTTGAAGGCAGAATCATTCGATATTGTTTTAATGGACGTACAAATGCCCGTAATGGATGGACTTGAGGCTACAAAGATTATAAGGGAGGAGTTTGAAAAACAACCGATAATTGTAGCCATGACAGCGAATGCCCTGGTAGAAGACAGGGAAATTTGCCTGCTTGCCGGTATGAACGAGTATGTTTCAAAACCCATTAGGCTGGAAGAATTAACCCGCGTTTTAGCGGAGGCTTCTAAAAGATCCGGGAAGGATGTAAAAGTTTAATTTCGAAAATTTAGCTTATAGTTAACAATTGTATATGTTCCTTATAGCTGTAACATTATCTTCTCGTACATACTATAATTATTAGATCTTTAGATTAGATTTACTCTCATAATTACGCTAAATCCACTATCACATCAATTATGGCAAGAATTAAGTCATTAGTTATTCTTCTCGCTTTATGTGCATCTGTAATGAGTTCTTGTGAAAAGGATGATCAGGCTATTTCAGGGGTTTTTCTTTCTGCTAAGGTAGACGGCTCAACTAAAGAAGCCAAAGATGCTAAAGTTTCGGTTGCCCCATTCGAAGGTATGCTGGCTATTGTAGGTGTTTTGGGAACCACCGAAAGTATCACCTTGTTATTGCCTATAAACCTAAGCGTAAAAGAATACAGTTTAACCGGAATAGATGCTGAAGCAATTGCGGATTATGCAAACGGTCCTTCCGATTTAAATTTATATTCTGCTGTATCCGGAAGTATAAAAGTTACTGCTATCTCAGGCACAAACATTGAAGGTACTTTTAGCTTCGTTGGTAAAAATGACGCTAATGCCTCTAAAACTGTTACTGAAGGCAAGTTTAATGCAAAACGATAAAGCATAGCACCTGATTTTTTTCAATGTACTCTATAATGAATATTTCGCAGGAAAAACGTTAATAACTGTCGATCATTTATTTATTACATAGCCGAATCTCATTTCTACAAAGGGCAAAACTCCTTTTTTGGGGATTGCCGACCACTGTTTATAAGCTGCGCCTAATTGCAGTTCAATACTTATATCTTTATTTAAAGCTCTTTGCGATCCCCACGATATATGGTAAGACGTCATATCTCCGGGTTTAACCTTATCTCCTTTCAGCCGTTCGGTACCGGTGCCATACCTTGTTCCCGCACTAAAAAAGTCGAAAGAGTTATGAGCGGTAATATTGTCTTCGTTTCTCGCCCTTTTTTTCAAGCCATAATATTGCCTCAGTTCAAGTCCGTATTGTTGCATCCAGAAAGTGCTGATCTTTTCAAGGTCGCTGTATCCAACAGTCCCGTATTCATAACTACTATCGTAAGTGTCTCTTTCATATTTCGTTCGGGCGTGTCTGTATGACGCTTCGGTATACAAACTAAATTTATTAAGTAATTTCATTTCATAAGAGGCACTGGCACCAGCCATTTTAAGCCCCGATTTAAATTGGTGTTTTCGCAATGTTGAATCATTGCTTTGAGCATAAAGGGATGAAAACACCATAAAAGGAGCGATTATAAAATATACGATAACCAAAATTCTAGCGGACATACCCAAAAATAAGACATAATCTTAACAAATTTAAACCTCGTTGATGTATAGTGTTAAATTGTTATTTACTCCCGAAAATTGGTTCTAAGAAGAATTTTTATGGAGCATAAACTCCATTTTTTTATATCATCCCACACGGTTTTTATTTTTACTCAGCATCGGGTTTTTTCTGGTAACATTTTTTCTGGAAATAAGTATAAGTGAGCATTATAACTATTAAAATGACTCTCTATTACTACAGCCGTGTCCGGATTCTGACTTTTACCCTGCCAATCTTTGCGTTATTGTTAGGGTTGGGAATTTACCTCTATAAAACAAGTAACGATGCCTTAAACTCATCATTAGGTGTGTTTTTTGTGGCTTCGGCTATCTTATTTCTGATGCTCTATCGACGGATAATTGTGGCGGTTTTAAAAAGAAAGCCGGCATTAAAAATTACTCCTTCAACCATTGAGTATTTAGGGAACCGAAAATTTACATGGGATGATATAGAGTATTACAGGCTTATCAGAGGAGTGGTGAAGTCATCGATAGAAATTAAATTGTACGATAACAAAGAAGATGCTATTCGCAAAAACAGAACTCTGAGAAGCTACTTTGACAAACTTCCTTTATTATCATTTAACAAAAGTATCCTTATTGTAGACCTCACTTTTATTATAGGAGCGAACGAGTATATCGTACAAAGCTTCGAAAAGTATGATCTTATAGGCCAGGAAAGCCAGCGGATAGCAAGCTAACACTTTTTTCTATTTCCGGAATTTATTCTATTTTAGATTTTAACTTCTTCTGTGCCGTTTCCGATAGTTGCGGTATAAACTTTCAAGTCTTTATTGAATTTTGCTTTATACTCGTTCCGTAGCTTTTCCGTAACCTGTTCAACGGCTTCTTTGTAAATAAGATTAATGGTGCAACCGCCAAAGCCACCTCCCATCATCCTAGCTCCTAAAACATTCAAATCCTGTTTAACGGTTTCTACCAGGAAGTCGCATTCGTCGCAGCTTACTTCAAATAAGTTTTGAAGTCCGTTATGCGTTTCAAATAAGCGCTGCCCCAATGCTTCAAAGTCCTCCGACTCAAGGTCTTTACACACTTTTTCGAGCCTGTCGATTTCCTGGATAACGTATAAACAACGCTTATAGGCAATCTCATCTACAGGTTTTACGTATTTATTCAGCATTTCTTCCGTTATATCGGGCAAAGCTGTAACACCCGGCACCTGCGCTTTTACAAGGTCTAAGCCTTTTTGGCACTCTTCGCGGCGTTCGTTATAAGCCGACGATACCAGATGGTGTTTTACATTCGAATCAAACAGCACTATTTCAATATTATTTTCGGGGTAAGGAATATATTGGTGTTCATTCGTTCTGCAATTAAGTTTTAGTAGATGGCCTTCTTTACCGAATAAACTTACGTATTGGTCCATCAAGCCGCAGTTTACACCCACAAAATTGTGTTCAGACATTTGCCCGATTTTTGCCAGTTCCAACTTAGAGTATCCCAGAGCAAACAGTTGGTTTAGAGCAAAAGCCGCAGCGCAGGTTATAGCCGCCGACGAGGAAAGGCCTACAGCCAATGGAATGTCTCCTCCAAAAACTATATTCACTCCCGAGAGATTTTTACCGTCTTTTTTAATTTCGTTAATAACTCCCAAAATATAATTGGGCCATAATTTCCATGCTTTTTCTAATGAAGAGAGTGTCCCCGAATAACTATCGGTATAGTCGGCGGCATAAATGTTAATTTCATCGTCAATGCGTTTACCAATAGCTATAAAAATATATTTATTAATTGCGGCCGGTAAAACTGATCCCAGATTATAATCCGTATGCTCGCCGATGATGTTAACCCGTCCCGGCGAACGAATAAGTAAGGGCTCGGAGTTGTGTTTTTCTTTATAGAGGTCGAGAATGGTTTTAAGGCTGCCCATGTGCTGTGATTTTCAGATTTTTAATATCTTTTACTAGTCTTATTTGTTAAAAGTTTCAACTACAACTATAATAAAGTTAACAAAGAATCTTAAAAAAACTAAGGACATAAAAAAACCCTTAAGTGCTTGTTCTTAAGGGTTTTCGTTTATTTGATTTGATTTATACAGCTTCCAGCATTTCTGGTTTCACTACTTCGGTGCCATTGCCTATTGAAGTATGATACACTTTTAATTCTTTTTTGAAGCGACTTCTATATTCATTCTTTACTTTTTCACTAATCTCTTCAGCTAATTCGTTGTGTATCAAATTTATGGTGCAGCCTCCAAAGCCAGCTCCCATCATTCTCGAACCAAGTACACCTTCAATTTGTCGGGTAGTATCAACCAGAAAATCACATTCATCACAACTTACTTCATAAAGGTCTTTTAATCCGTAATGGGTGTTAAACATATGTTCGCCAACCGATTTAAAATCGTCAGTTTCGAGTGCCGTACATACTTTTTCTAATCTTTCTATTTCCTGGATAACGTATAAGCAACGTTTAAAAACTATATCACTAACAGGTTTTACGTATTTGTTAAGCATATCTTCAGTAATGTCGGGCAGTCCTTTTACCTGTGGTTCATGCTTTTGAACCAAGGCAACACCGTTTTGGCATTGCTCCCTGCGCTCGTTATAAGCCGAAGAAACCAGATGGTGTTTAATTCCTGTATCAAACAAAACTATTTTAATATCCTTAGCGGTAAATGGAATGTAATGATGCTCCTCTGTAGTGCAATTAAGTTTAATAAGGTTCCCTTCTTTTCCAAATAAGCTTGCGAACTGATCCATCAATCCACAGTGTACACCTACATAATTGTGCTCGGCGGCTTGTGCTACTTTAGCGATCTCTAACCTGGAAAGGCCCAGGTCGAATAATTTATCTAAAGCGTATGCGGTGGCGCATGTAATAGAAGCCGAAGATGACAGGCCCGCGGCAAGAGGAATGTCTCCACCGAAGACGATATTCATCCCGGTAAGGTTTTTACCCGCTTTTTGAAATTCATTAATAACGCCAAGCACATAATTGGGCCAGAGTTTCCAGGCTGGTTCTAACTTTATAAGGGAAGCAGAAAATTGGTCGCTGTAATCGGCCGCATAGATATTTATTTCGTTATCGGTTCTGGCTCCAACGGCCATGTACATGTATTTGTTAATCGCAGCTGGTAATACTGGGCCTAAGTTATAATCAGTATGCTCGCCAATAATATTTACACGTCCCGGAGAGCGAACCAGAAGTGGCTGTGACTTGTACATTTGCTGATATAGTTCCGCAATTTTTTCTTGTTTTCCCATAATTTCTTAGTGGTATTGATAAATAATTTTATTTGGTTTATAAATGCGATAAATGATTGCGCGCCCTTTTGTACTGAAATCGGGTTTAAATGTTACACTTAATCAATATCTCCGTTCGTTTAATTATCGTTTTAACGGGCTCTTGTGTTTTCTTAATAATAAATAAGGGTTTTTCCGGGCTTAGGAATAAACGGGATGCGGTTTGTTCAAAACTAAAAGCAACAATAGCAACATTTATCGTTTTAAAACTCACATATTTGCCCCCTCAAAACTTTAGAGAAATACTTGAATTAATGGATATTGTCCACTACATCTTAGGTAATGATATTGAGGCGGGCCTGCTCATTATATTAAATTTAATAGTGATTGAAAGCTTACTGTCTGTAGATAATGCGGCCGTACTGGCCACCATGGTTCTTGATCTTCCCAAAGAGCAACGGAATCGTGCTTTGAAATATGGTATTATCGGAGCTTATGTTTTTAGGGGTATATGCCTGCTTATTGCAAGCTGGCTGGTTAAAATATGGTTTCTCAAACCCCTGGGCGGATTGTATTTGCTTTGGCTGGCTATCAGCTACTTTAAAAGCAAGCACAGTGATGCTGAGGAAGAAAGTATAGACAAAGAAAAAAGCTGGATCTACAGGTCAACAGTTGGCGTTATTGGTACTTTTTGGTCGACCGTTGCCCTTGTTGAATTAATGGATCTTGCGTTTTCCATTGATAATGTTTTTGCTGCTGTTGCCTTCACAGATCATATGCCTTTAATCTATATAGGCGTATTTATCGGGATACTCGCCATGCGGTTTGTGGCCCAGGGTTTTGTTCGCCTTATGGAGAAATTCCCCTTTTTAGAAACTATTGCCTTTTTAGTTATAGCGGTTTTGGGATTAAAGCTTCTGGCTTCACTTTATACCCATTATGCGGCCGAGACTGCATTGGCAAAATTTATTGACAGCGAAAAATTAGACCTTTTTGTTTCTATTTTCACTGTTTCGATATTTGTGATACCCATTTTGACATCATACCTGTTTAATTTCCCGAGAAAAATTATGGGAGGAGCAGAGGTTTCACATACGGCGGAATCTGTACTTGAAAACCAGGACGAAATCATGTCAAAACCCGACGAGGAATAAATTGTTAAAAACATGATGTCACAACTAGTTAAATACTTTTTCTTATCACTCAATCCGTAAATCCAATACAATTCTTTAATATATGTTTAAACAAGTTTTAAATTCTCTGCTCTTAATCGGCCTTTTTACTATCACATCTTGTCAGCAAAGCTCTACAACTTCTGTGGCTGGTGCCGACAGCAGTTCCAGTCAGGTAGCCTCCACTGTAAATTCCAGCGATGAAAAAACCAAACCTTCTGCTGCACCAAATCAAACGAACCGGAAACCGGCAGACGCTGCAACCATAACGGGCAGAAAGCAGGTGCCTATATTATGTTATCACCAGATAAGAGATTGGAAAGCTTCTGATTCGCAAACGGCGAAAGATTATATAACTCCTGTAAGCACATTTAAAGCGCACATGAAGATGCTGGCCGATAGCGGATACAACTCGGTTTTACCAGATCAGGTATACAATTATTTGGTATACGGCGATCCGCTGCCTTCCAAGCCCGTGATGCTTACTTTTGATGATACCGATTTAGACCAGTTCACGGTAGCTGCTCCCGAAATGAAAAAATATGGCTTTAAAGCGGTGTATTTTATCATGACAGTTTCTATTGGGAGAAGAGGGAAGGTTAAATATATGAACAGCGAAGAGATTAAACAGTTATCTGATGCCGGAAATACAATAGGTAGTCATACTTACGATCATAAAAACGTTAAAAAATATCAGGGAGAAGACTGGGTAACTCAAATTGATAAGCCAACCAAACGACTTAAAGAGATCACAGGAAAAGAAATTGAATATTTCGCTTATCCTTTTGGATTGTGGAACAAGGAAGCTATTCCGGAACTTAAAAAGCGCGGTTTTAAATCAGCCTATATTTTAGCAACTAAAAGAGACGAAAACGACCCCCTGTTTACCATCAGGCGTATCATTGCCAGTGGTTTCTGGTCGGCTAAGACCTTGCATAACAGTATGGTCAATAGTTTTTAATGATACAGATTCAATAAAACAAATCCTGCTTTTTTAGCGGGATTTTTTATTTTCCCTCACCTCGATGAGTGTCTCCTCTCCTCTTAAATTCAAACCTCCCGCATCATGATATGTTATAATTAGATATCATGATATGTTTGAAGATGAATTCTATATTTATCTTTTTAAATCTTTAGCCCTATGCCTCGATTAAACCTTTTAGAAGAAACCCGTTTTGAAAAACTGCCGGTCAGTGTATATCCGGATCAGGAAGTTGCCTCTCAGGAAGTTGCCCGTCGTATTGGAAGCTTAATAAAAAGCAAACAGGCGAAAGGAGAGAAGGCGGTTCTGGGGCTGGCCACAGGGGTAACCCCCATCGGTGTATACAAGGAGTTGATTCGATTACACAAAACAGAGGGACTGAGCTTTAAAAATGTTGTAACGTTTAATCTTGATGAATACTATCCCATGAAACCAGGGGCGGAACAGAGTTACGTTCGTTTCATGAACGAGAATTTGTTTGATCATATAGACATCGATCTGAAAAATGTTCACGTGCCCGATGGCACATTACCTCTGGATCAAATTCCTCAATACTGCCTGGAATACGAACAAAAAATAACCGAGCAGGGAGGATTAGACCTGCAAATACTCGGTATAGGGCGTACAGGGCATATTGGTTTTAATGAACCGGGTTCGGCACCTAACTCGGGTACCCGGCTGGTAACGCTTGATGATTTGACACGAAGCGATGCCGCCCGGGATTTCGGAGGGAAAGAGAATGTACCAACCAAGGCTATTACCATGGGTATAGGTACGATTTTCAAGGCCAGGGAAATTATTCTAATGGCCTGGAACCGCAAAAAGGCTCCGATTATTAAAAAAGCAGTGGAGGGAGAAATTTCTTCGGATGTACCGGCAACATACTTACAACAGTCGGACAAGGTAGAGTTTATTCTGGATCAGGACGCCGCTTCAGAATTAACCCGTTTTGATACACCCTGGTTAGTGAGAGATTGCCTGTGGGATGAATCACTTATCAAAAAAGCTGTTATCTGGCTTTCGAATAGCGTAAAAAAACCTATTCTTAAACTTATAGAAGAGGATTACAATAGCAACGGAATGGCACAGCTTGCCACCGAAAAGGGCCCGGTTTACGATATTAATATTCGCATTTTCAATCTCATCCAACATACTATCAGCGGATGGCCGGGCGGTAAACCCGTTGCGGATGACAGTCAGCGGCCCGAACGTGCTACCCCTGCATCCAAACGTTGTCTCATTTTCTCTCCACATCCCGATGACGATGTTATTTCTATGGGAGGTACTTTTATGCGATTGGTAGATCAGGGGCATGATGTACATGTAGCCTATCAAACATCCGGCAATACGGCTGTTTGGGATGATGACGCCCTTCGTTATGTCGAGTTTGTACGAGATTTTACCCGGTCTATCAATTGTGATCCCACCAACCTGGAATCGATTTATAGTGCGATGCGCGATTTCATTGAATCAAAACAGCCCAATCAGCCCGATATCATTGAATTACAAACGGTAAAAGGATTAATAAGAAAGGGTGAGGCCATCGCCGGCGCAAGATTCGCTGGGATTGTCGATGAAAACATACATTTTATGGCTTTGCCGTTCTACGAGCGTGCTAAAATACAAAAGCCTGTAAATTACGAAGATGATATAAAAGCCACCATCGATTTGCTCCGGCAGATTAAACCCCATCAGGTGTATGCGGCGGGCGATTTTGCTGATCCTCATGGCACACATAAACTTTGCTTTGATATTGTGCTGGAAGCATTAAAACGCCTTAAATCTACCGAAGCATGGGTTAACGATTGTTGGTTATGGCTTTATCGCGGAGCATGGCAGGAGTTTGATATCCATGAAATCGAAATGGCCGTTCCTCTGTCGCCTAAACAAGTATTGAAAAAGCGGCATGCGATATTCAAGCACCAATCGCAAAAAGACAGGCCGGTTTTTCCGGGTGAGGATAAGCGTGAGTTTTGGGTTAGGGCAGAAGATCGTACCCGCCAAACCGCAAAAGATTACGACAGATTAGGCATGGCCGAGTATGAAGCCATCGAAGCATTTGTAAGGTGGAGATTTTAAATTTCTCCCCCCTCTGATAAATACATTTTATTGATCGCATCGGCATATTTCTTTTCAATTATTTTACGCTTTGCTTTCATTGAGGGGGTTAATTCGCCTTCCTCAATACTAAAAGGATTACGTTTGATAATGAAATTTTTGATTCGCTCGAATTTGGCAAGTTCGTTAGACAGCTTTTGAACATCCTCCGTAATCCAGTCTCTAATTTCTTTATCTTCAATAAAAGGCTCATTTCGAGCGAAAAACTCTTCATCGAAGCCGAAAACTTCCTGAAGGGTTTCCTTAGGGGGGATAATAATAGCGGTAATATATTCCCGCTTATCTCCGATAAGAAAGATCTGCTCTATTTTTGGGGTTTTTAAATACGTATTTTCTACGGGCGTAGGATAAATATTTTTACCATAGGCGTTCACCAGCATGTTTTTTATCCTGTCAGTGATTTTTAGATTTCCTTTGTAAAACCTGCCGATGTCGCCCGTGTGAAACCATCCGTCAGGGTCGATAACCTGATCGGTTTCTTCCGTTTTCTTCCAATAGCCTTTCATTACACAATGGCCCCGGGCAAGAATTTCACCCTCGTCACATTCAAAATCTTCTTTAAATGAATCATGCGTTTGGATAGTGGTTATTTTTTTAGATTCCACATCCTGTATACCAACTTCTATACCTGGAATAATGCGTCCTACGGTTCCGAAAATCTGCCTGTGATATTCGGTTACAGCCAACACCGGCGAGGTCTCCGTAAGGCCGTAGCCTTCCAGTACTTTAATTCCCAGATTACCGAAAAATTCTCCTACATTTTGAGGGAGCGCGGCACCTCCCGAAAGGAAAAATTTGAGTTGGCCGCCCGTTTTCTCTTTTATTTTGTTGAATACAAGTTTTTCCGCGAGCTTTTGTTGTCCGGAAAGAACTAATCCCGGCGATTTGCCCGCTTCTTTTATTTCTCTGTATTTTTTCCCGGTTTCAATGGCCCAAAGAAAAATTTTCGCTTTTATACCACCATCCTGGGTTCCGGTTTTTATGGCTTTATCGTGTATTCTCTCAAGCAATCGCGGAACGCAACTCATTACTGTAGGCTTAATTTCGGCCATATTTCTCGCCAGTAATTCCAGGCTTTGCGAAAAAGCTATTCTGCATCCGGCTGTTATGCAAACATGGTAAGTCGCGGTTCGTTCAAAAACATGAGAAAGGGGGAGAAACGAAAGAAATACATCGTTTTTATCTATTACCGGAATTTGCTCAAGGTCGGCCTTCACATTTTCAACAAAGTTTTGATGAGTGAGCATTACGCCCTTTGGTACTCCGGTTGTACCGGATGTATAAATTAAAGACGACAAGTCTCCGGGTAACACACTTTCGCGGGCAATGTCTAATGCTTTTTTATGCTCGTCGTAGCATTTTTTGCCCTCTGCCATCACATCAGCCAAAGAAACTATTCCGGCTTGGATATCGTTTCGTTGTACATGTTTTCCGAAATCTTCAAAAGCTGGGATTATACGGATTAATTTAGGGCAGTTGTTAGCGATCTTAAGTATTTTCTTGAGTAAAAAAGGGTTACCTACCAGTAAAGTCTTTGCCTGTGAATCGTTAAGGATGTACTCAATTTCGCTTTCGGTAAGAGTAGGGTAGATGGATACATTTACGGCTCCTATTTGTTGTAAGGCCTGATCGTAAAATATATATTCAGGAGAATTTTCTAAAATAAATCCTATCCGTTCGCCTTTTTTTATTCCGATCTCGAGAAAATAAGCAGAAATGTAGTCAGCGTTGTCGAGAGTTTGTTTATAACTAATCTCTTCCCATATTTCGTCTTTCTTATAAATCAGAAAAGTAGTGCTTTCGGGATGGATATTGGAAACTACATTCCGCAATAATTTAGGGATAGTATCGGGCCTTGAATTCATTAAGCTACGGTTAGTGGTAACAAGTATACAGATTTATACCTAAACACAAAGAGGCCGTCTCATAAGCAATTATGAGACGGTTTTTTTATGCTTTGATTTTGAAGATTCCACGTCGATGGCATTTTCGTTATTAGTGTTAGCTAATGTTATTCTGGTAAGTTTTATAGGCTGGCGGCAGAGCAAAAGAT
>JACMJM010000051.1 GCA_014380615.1 Sphingobacteriaceae bacterium | reverse complement strand
CCTGGCGTATTAAATATTGATGTTTGGCATGCATGGCCCAAAAAGGCTGAACTGCTTATCGGTGATTATGCCGAAGCATGGCCGGTAAATAAAAAATTGAAATATGAGATTGTAGGAGATGGTAAATTGCTCAAATCCGACAGTCTCGGAACATGGATTTTAGGTAAATCTGATTTCTCTATCGATCTTAAAAACCTCAATAACCTTCAATTGAAAACCTACACCGACCGGAAAGGAAACACCGCTAATACACTCTTTTGGGCAAATGCCAGGATAGTAATTTCTTCAGGCAAAATAATCCGGCTTACTGAACTGAAAACCAAGGCAGAGAATATAATTCCAATTGTGCAATCAGGAAAAGATTATAAAGGCGGCCCGGTGCGCATTGCAGGTGATGGATATACAGACATTGCAGCCGCAGAGCCGGAGAATACCAATAAACCAGGAATTATCACATTAGATTTAAACGGATTAAACGCAGTTAAACTCATCGGTTTAATTGGCGGCGACTGGGTGGTTGGTAATGAAGAGCAATTACGCAAAACGGTTAGCTTTCGTACCAGTGGTAAGCAGGCCAGGTACCTAACGGTTTTAGAACCTTATGAAGATAAGAGCCTTGTTAAAAAAGTTACCGCCCTGTCGGCGGATGAATTACATATCGAACTGAGTGACGGAAGGACCCAACACATAAAGATCGATCAGTTAGGGGGAAAGGCAGATGCCCTTGGAGTAAAGATCACAGAAGAGAAGAACGGT
This sequence comes from Sphingobacteriaceae bacterium, assembly GCA_014380615.1. Classification (GTDB taxonomy): domain Bacteria; phylum Bacteroidota; class Bacteroidia; order Sphingobacteriales; family Sphingobacteriaceae; genus Paradesertivirga. The sequence continues at coordinate 72,240 of JACMJM010000051.1, read as the reverse complement.
AAAATTATAAGGGAAGAAGAATCTATAAATAAGTAAAAAAGCTAAAAAATACGATTGTATTTTTTCAGGATTACTTTTGATTAGTATGCTGAACCTGATGCTCAAGAGCATGCCACCTGTGAGTGTGCTTAAGCAAAACATTATTGCTCTTAGCACCACTGTGCTTTTATTGTGCAGGTAGAAGTCCTTCTGGTAGGGCAATAAGTAATATTGGCCTCACAAGTGAATGCATTAGTCGTTGAACAATTGCAAGAAGTTTCCTCTTCAAAATATACAGTTCGACTAGATTTTTTTAGTTTTTTTAACCCTTCACTACTGAAATTGATACTGAAAGCGATGGTAGTTAGTCGAGCCTTAAAAATGATCACAATCGGTTGATTTACAGATATTTAAGTCATTATTTGGCATAATTTTTGCGTATTAATCTGCAAGAAACGAATGTTTCAGAACTTAAATCTTGCAAATTATATTCAATGCTCGCTAAAAAACCAGTAGATAAAGGCCTAAACTTATTTTATTCATCCTTATCGGTAATGCTTAATCAAAAGCATCCGTTATTTATATTAAGTCATCAGATTAACTGGCCTGTTTTTGAAGAAGCATTTTCAGGGTTGTATTGCCTGGACAATGGCCGTCCGGCCAAACCGATTCGCTTGATGGTGGGACTGCTGATTCTGAAACATCTTCGTAGTGTTTCTGACGAAAGCGTGGTAGAGCAATGGGGAGAAAACGCCTACTATCAATATTTTTGCGGTCAGCAGGACTTTATGCCGGCAGCACCTTGCGAAGCTTCTGATCTGGTTCATTTCCGCAAACGTATAGGGGAAAGCGGTGCTGAACTTATTTTAAAGGAAAGCATTCGCATTAACGGAAAAGATTCCGGGGAAGATCAGGTAAGTATTGACAGCACGGTTCAGGAGAAGAACATTACCTATCCCACTGATGCTAAATTACACCGAAAGATTATATCCAAATGTAAAGCCATCAGCCGGAAAGAGGGTTTAATCCTCCGCCAGTCTTACACCTTCGTTTTAAAAAAGCTGGGTATGGATCAGCGTTTTCGCCATCATCCTAAAAACAAGGGCAAAGCCCGGAAGGCAGACAAAAAAGTAAAAACCATTGCCGGCAGACTGGTTCGGGAGCTGGAAAGAAACTTAGGCGAAAATAAGAGTCATCACGCTAAAATAGAACTCTTTAACCGGGTATTAACTCAAAAGAAGGGCGACAAGAACAAGATTTATTCCCTTCATGAACCAGAAGTGCACTGTATTTCAAAAGGAAAAGAGCATAAGAAATTTGAGTTCGGAAACAAGGTATCCATTATTTACACCCAGAATACAGGGGTGATTGTAGGTGCGGCCAGTTTTAGAAATGAATATGACGGGCATACACTGGAAATAGCCTTGAATCAGCATGAGAAGCTAACGGGCAAACGGGCCGGAACCGCCATTGCAGATCGTGGTTACAGAGGGAAAACAATGATAGGCGGAACAGTAATATCCATTCCTAAACCTTTCAATGATAAAAAATTAAGCAAATACAAACAGATCAAAATGCGAAAAGCATTTAGACGGCGGGCAGCCATTGAACCTTGTATCGGTCATTTAAAAGCAGACCACCGATTAGGACGGAATTTTTACAAAGGGATAGTGGGTGACAGCATTAATTTAATGCTTGCGGCGGCGGCTTACAATTTTAAAAGGATGATTAACAAATGGAAATCATCGCTTTTGGGCTTCATTTTGAATTGCTTCAGATGGTTACAATGGCAATACAAGATGATGGGGTGGATGATCTATCATCTTGTATCGGGTAATATAAATTATAAAAATACTGGGAACTGATTTTTATAAATAAAAAAAGGGGTTTTTAAGGCTCGACTAGTTATGTGTAGTTGGGGTAAAACTGTAAATTTAAAAAAGTTTATTTATTTGCTAAACCGGTTTATATTGCTATGTTTGTGATATAAATAAAGTCGCCTATACAAAACTATTAGTATGATAAAAAAATATATTTACACGCTTTTTTTACTTAATATCTTACTTACCTTTTTGTTGTTGTATTTAAAATACAACCATATCCAGTATTTCGACATAGTTTGGATATTAACAATGATTGGTATTGGACTACTTGTAGTTCTAACTCTTTATAAATTAACGTATAAACTCTTTACTAGAGAAAGGTAATTGTCAGCTTACGTGTTGATGGCTACTTCAAGAACACCCCCTAATTTAATTTTTATGAAAAAAACGTTACTCATTCTTGTTTTTATTAATATCGTTGCCTTTATTGCTTGTAGAAAAGATTCAACAAATATCGCTCCTATAGCTTCACTGGATGCAAAGAAAGGCAAAGCGCTAATGAAAAAATATCATCTAATCTTACTGAAGGATAGAGAGCAAAGTGCGATTGCTTACACGAAACAATTTAAAACATTCGAGGATTTGGATCGGTACTTGGCTTTACGGTCCAAACATGTTATAAAGCGTGGAGAAGGTTCTATATTAAACGCTTCGACAATTACTAACTCAAAGATTAAGGGGGCGACTGTTTTTGCTGGTTACACCAATAATTATGGAAATTATTATGCTCAAATTCACTTTAGTGGTTTTGATTCAAATAGTTACCCCTGTTATTTAAATCTCAATTGGAGCAAGCAAAGCTCCGCTACATCTTCCCTTGCGATTCATGGTTCGAATTTTGGTACTTGGACTTATGTTCAGCATACAGGATATGATAATAATAATACTATCGAAGTTACAGGTACTTATACAGAAGTTTATTCAGTCAGTGGACTTTATTCATATGAGAAACTGTTTCATTATAAATACAATTCTGGTACGTGGGGCAATGGACATATTTATGGGTCGGCTAGTTTTACCCCTTATGATAACTCAGGAGGTGGTGCAGGTAGCGAATAGTTGAGACATTAAATCTTCGATACCTGCTGATCTTATAGAGGCGTCAATTTAAATAGAGTCACTATCCTCCTTAACTTGCATTATGCAAAAATGAGTTGATATGGTATATGTTACACCATGCTAATTTACTGTACTAAACGGAATGTTAGGTTCTATATCAAATGGTAGCAGCATATTTCTTTTAGCTTTCCGTTATATTTCCTCTTTTTTGGTTCTAGGGGTTTTAACCACAGCAGTCCTTGGGTTTTCTTTTGCTGGAGATGTGTTTATTAATGCATCGAAACAAAATTATTTCATGTTCTTCATGGGACTTTTATTTATATGCATCTCTTGTTATATAGCCCTTATAACTATTCAAGATCGGTCATTGAGAGTAACTGTCTCGAATGTAGACTTGATGCTATTAATTTGGTTAGCTTATATTGTAATTAACTCTTTCGTTCTTAATCCTATTGCGTTTTCCTACGATAAATTGCTTGTGTTTTCTCTAACTATAGGATATTATTTTATTATTCGATTGCTATTAGATAATAATCGAATGCTTTTGAAATGTGTTTTTTTTTACGGATTGATGTCTCTTAGTATTTTTGAGTCGATTGTAGGATGGTTGCAGATCAGTAAGTCGCTTACAACTTTGAATGAATTTTTTCCATTAACTGGGACATTCCGTAATCCCGCACCCTTTGCGATGTTTTTAGCTGTTTGTTATTCTATTTCTTTATCGAGTATTTTTATTGAAAGACAGAAGGTTTTTCGAATTCCTTCTGTTATCAACTTAATATTGATTCTCAGTATTCTGCCATTGACTGACAATCGTTCTTCTTGGGTATCTGTATTTATAATCACTGTTATTGCTTTAGGATATAATTTTAGGACTTTTATCAATAATAGATGGTGCTCTATAACAAAGTCTTTTAAGTTAACACTCATTAGTGTGATTATCTGTTTAATTGCAAAACTTCTTACCTCGTTGTATAAGTATAAGTCAGTTTCTGCGGATAGCAGACTTCTTATTTGGGAGGTTTCTTTAAGAAAGGCATCAAATGTGTTTTTTGGTGAAGGGTATGGTTCTTTCAGGAGCTGTTATAATAAATGGCAAATTGACTATTTTAGAATGAACGGTTCCCAACTTCATAAGCAATATTTTAGTAATAAAACTTCAATCGCAGACTTTGCTGGCTACATTAAAACTGCCTATAATGAATATTTAGAGATTTTCGTAGAACAGGGATTGATTGGCTTAAATATTTTCTTTATAGTTCTCCTAATTATCATATTTAAAGTAGTCCTCACTGTAAAAAAAAAATATAATCCCTGTATATTAATATACTCACTAGGATTAATATCACTTCTGATACTCTCTTTCTTTTCATACCCTTTTAATTCGTTACCAACCTTTATATTGTTATTTATGTTTCTTGCATTTATTGTCGATGAATGTAATGGGGTACATATAGGAAGTAAGCTATCAAAAATCAATTATATTTCTTGTGTATGTATTTGTGTGATTTTAGTTTCAATTGGAAGTGTCGTGTGTTATAAATCAATTAGTAGGTTTCAAGCATATAATCAATATCAGAAAGCTAATGTTTATTTCCGCGAGGATAAAGTTAGTGCTGAAATTATTTATACTAAAGTATTTAATCAGTTAAAGAACGAGCCAGTCTTCTTAATTGATTTTAGTAAATGTCTTATTGAGAATAATAAGTTGGAAAAAGCACTGAGATGTTTGCTTTTAGCAGAGCGGCTTGATAACGACCCCAGAATTTACATGCTCAAGGGGAATATCTTAAAAATTCAGAAAAGCTATTCTGATGCAGAAGAGGCATATAGAGAAGCTTCGTTAATAATTCCTTCTAGAATGTATCCTAAATATCTTTTAGTTAAACTTTATCAGGAAACAAATCAGTTAGCTGAAGCAATTGCAATGGCTAATGAGATATTACAATTAAAAGCCAAGGCGTCAGATGAAATATCGAAACGAATAAAGCTTGAGATGAAAATGTTCTTAATTCAGATAAATACTCAATAACTAGTTGATGGCTAAGAATGCAATGTATATTACAAAAAAGGGAATGATATGTCGAAATGTGTATAAGTTACTTTCATTTCTTTTGCTTTTCCTTCCCATAATTTCTATCGCTCAAAGTAATCCGAAAAACAAGGAAGAGGCTATGGTAAATATTGTAAAAGCGGGAAGCAATAGAAGTGAATTAGAGAAGGTGATTCTTTATTTTAAAAAAAGTATTGATCCCTTAAAGCTAGAAACAGCCTATTTCTTAATAGCTAATATGGATATTCATCATTCAGCAGATTATTATTGGATTGATTCGCTCGAGAAGAAAGTGCGCTTCCAAGAATTTTCATATCCAGATTTTAATGCTGCGGAAAAGGAAATCATGAGAAATCAGAATTCTCCTAATCTCATTGTGCAGAAAGTAATTTATCCCGATCTGGAATATATAAAAGCAGATTTTTTAATTAAAAATATTGAAAATGCTTTCAAAGCGTGGAAAACCTCTGATTATAAAGATATAGCTTTTAAAGACTTCTGCGAATATATCTTACCTTACCGGGCCACTTTTGAACCCCTTCAAGACTGGCGTATTACTTATAATGCCCGCTACAAATGGGTAAGCGATAGCCTTAAGACTCTGCCATTAACTAAAGTACTGTCGTATATGGGGGCTGAGTATAACAGCTGGTTTTTCTTAACTTATGGAAAGGAGAACAGAATAGACCCCCTCCCTCGTTTAGGAGCTCAGCAACTGCTGTTTAGGAAAAAAGGCAATTGCGAGGATATTGCGGCTCTTCAGGTATTTGCTCTCCGCTCACAAGGAATACCGGCATCATATGACATTATTCCCTCCTGGGGCACTGCTACTGGAACACATTTTGGCAATACAGCTTTCGATACTCAAATGAAACCGCTTAGATTTGATGTGACGAGATCACCGGTTGTAAACCCGGATCAGGCAGAGCCAGCCAAAGTTATCCGGCTAACTTATTCTAAGCAAAAAGGGGTGTTGGCAAGCATTGAAAAAGAAGAAAATATTCCTCCCGGATTTTTGCAGGACAAAAATTATATCGACATCACTAATGAATACTGGGAGACAAAGGAGTTAAAATGCACGCTTTTCCCTGGTCAGCAAAAGCCAAAAATTACTTATGTATGTACCGTTAGAGGAGGGGAGTGGCAGCCGGTATGGTGGGGAAATACAAAAGATAGTATTGTTGCCTTCAGCAAGATGCCCAAGGGAATTGCCTACTTGCCTGTTTATTATAAAGATGAAGAGATCATTCCTGCCGGCTACCCCAAAGTAATGGGTTATAATAATGAAGTAGTTTTAAAGCCAGATAAAATAAAAACCAGGAGTATAGTGATTAAGGAACAGGAAAAATATTTAAAGTTTCGGCCCGAAAAGAAATACGAACTGTTTTATTGGGATAATGAATGGAAGTCGGCTGGTGAAAAAATTACTACGGCAGAAACCAGGGAGTTAATATTTGATAAAGTACCATCAAATGCATTATATCGTTTGGTGCCGGAATATACCCGCGGCATGGAGCGGCCCTTTATAATTACAGTTGATGGAACAAGGCGTTGGTTTTAATCCTTAATAGTATGAATGCAAAAAATCTGCTTTTTCTTTTATTGCTTTTTATCTCAATAAAACTGCAAGCGCAAGTTTTACCCGGTGTATCAAAGGAGTTTGCACCTGCTATCGTTTCCAGGCTGAATGATGTTATTTATAGAGTTAAAATTCCAGCATCAAAACAAAGAGCGATTGCTATCTTCTTCAAACAGCAGGACAGTATATTTCAAATAGAAATAAAGAATGGCTTGCCTGTATATAAGGACCAAAGTTCTTTTGAACTTACGGCCGAAAAGTTGAATGAGCTGACAGGAGCTTCAGAAGCAGACATCTATTATTCAAAAAGTTCTATTTCCGCATCTAAATTCAACTATGCTTTGCTGTATAGAGCTATACTTAACCTCAGTAGTAAGCAAATGAATGATCTGGTGCAAAAGAATCTCAGCATACAGCAGAAGTACGATGCCTCACTTGAGATGCAGCAACTCTTAAGCTCGTTAAATCCGGTTCAGACAACTGCTTTTTTTAAAGTGATTAGTGAAAAACCTGCATTAAAGTGGTCTCAAGTAGACTGGCTTGAATTAAAGAGTTTTAATTTAACTAAAGGGCTTGATAGTATAAAAACCTGCTCTCGCTTTTATGATTATCAATTTACACGCATTAAAAGGAAAGAACGCCTTTTCAGTACTAATCAAAAAGACAGTATTGCTTACTTTAACACCCATGATTTAACTGTAGTTAAGCCCCGATTACTGTTGGATATTCTTAAGTCAGAAAATTATAAGATCTATTTTAATCTGAAAAACCAAATTAAGCTTACACAACTTGTAACTAAAAGCTGGGAGAATGTTAAAAGTAAAGGATTGACAAAAGGCTTGGATAGTGTTCAGGTGAAGCAGGAGCTTTACAATTATGAGTTAAGGTATGCACTCGCAACTGAAAGAATAGTAATGGAGAAGTCGCTAAAAAATATATTTGCCAGGCAGGACTGTTTTGATAGTAGACCGAAAGTCCTTATAGCTTTAGAAAAGGCTACTGCAGGAAGAATCCCTAACAGTGAGCAGTTTTGATAGTTTGGAGGTTATGCGCAGATAAAAATTAGCTAACTGTGTTAATACAGAGGAAATTGAGTATAAGAGATTGTCGTGCAACCGACATTAGGTAGAAAGGGAAATGTCTTAGAATAACAATCATCGAAGAAGAACGGTAAAATTATCAGGGAAGAAGAATCTATAAACAAGTAATGAAACTAAAACTACGATTGTATTTTTCAGGATTAATTGATTAGTGTGCTGCTTTTGTAGCTCAAGAACAAGATTAGCCAGCATCAGTTGCAGAAAGCGGCTCAAATTAATGAACTAGTTCTAACTAGGACAAATGGCCATAAAGCGCTCTATAACAACCGTTATGAACTGTATAAATTAATACCACTTACACCAAATCAAAGCTCAGACCAAATGAAAAACCTATTATTTATCATCTTATCGATTTTTCTTTATAGTAAGGCTACAGGTCAAAACGCTATCCCACCAAATAGTAGAGATGAGCAAATGACTAACATGTTTGAATATGGAGAAATACTTACGTCTCCTGAAACTAATTTTAAAAATCTTTTTAAAAATTTTCCACTACTTGTTTCCGGAAACGACCTGGAACTATTGTCTTACAAATTTGTCAAAAGCATCCCAAACAAGAACAGTGCTAAATTTTTCATAAACAAGAATAGTAATCTTACTGAATTCTCAGGAGTTACGATGGCGACAGGGGGCTCAGACGGACCCCATGGTTCATTTATTAAGTTCAATTTCGGCGTACATTCTAGCTTTTCGAAAAAAAGGATGAAAGAAATGTTTGTACAACAATGTATGCAAATGTTCACCGACAAGCCGACTTTAGTATACGTTATCAGGTTCGCAGCACTTGGGAAAGAATACAAGCTTTACACTTTTATTGATCCAAATACTTATAAAGTAACAGATGGCAATATGTTCGGCTTTGACCTTCCACTTTCTTATACACAGTATAAGGAAAGAAGCGCAAAGAAACAGCCTTGATTATATGTACTACTTCTAATCACAACTATGAAGCTAAAAAATACAATTGCATTTCTGGCCATCCTCTGCCTTGTTCTTTCAGCACAGGCACAATCAGTTTCTTTTGGTTACAGAAATCCGGTTCTTACGGGTATGAACCCCGATCCGAGCATTTGCCGGGTAGGAGAGGATTATTACACCGTTACCAGCACTTTTACCTGGTTTCCGGGTGTTCCTATTTATCATAGCAAAGATTTAATCAACTGGAAATTGATCGGCTATTGCCTGACAAGAAAAACGCAATTAGATTTAAGTAAAGGTTCGGGGATCTATGCGCCAACTATCCGTTATAACAACGGAACTTTCTACATGGTTACCACCAACCAGCGGAACGGTGGCAATTTTTATGTTACCGCAACCAATCCCGCCGGCCCCTGGAGCGAACCCATTTGGGTAAAAGAGCAGCCCGGAATTGATCCGTCTTTGTTTTTTGATGATGATGGAAAGGTATATTTTACATCTACAGATCCGGGAGGTATAGCTCAGGCAGAGATTGATATTAAAACCGGAAAGTTCTTAACGCCAATTAAGATTATCTGGACAGGAACGGGAGGACGTTATCCCGAAGGACCCCATCTTTACAAAATTAAAGACACCTATTACCTGATGATATCAGAAGGAGGTACGGAGTATGGTCATATGCTCAACATTGCAAGAAGCAAGAGTCCATGGGGGCCGTTTGAAGCGAACCCGGATAATCCAATTTTAACCCACCGCAATAGAAATGCCCAGGGTAACCCGGTTCAGGGTGTTGGGCATGCCGATTGGGTTCAGGCGCAGGATGGAAGCTGGTGGATGGTGTTTCTTGGTTTCAGGCAGGAGGGGAGTCACCATCATATCGGCCGTGAAACATTTCTTTCGCCCTTTACCTGGTCTTCAAAGGGCTGGCCGGTATTGCCGGATGGCGGTACAACCAATCTTGTGATGAAGGTGCAAACCTTAGCTCAAAAACCTTTTGAGCCATTACCGAAGCGGGATGAATTTGATAGATCGACATTGGAACCATATTGGAATTTTCTAAAGAATCCGGATAGCTTGTCATGGTCTTTGACTGACCGCAAAGGCTGGCTCCGATTAAAGGGGAATACCGACAATCTCTCTCCAAAAAAATCTCCTGCATTTCTCGCCAGAAGGCAGCAGCATTTAAATAGCACAGCGACAGTTTCAATGGAATTTAATCCCCAAGCTGAGAATGAAGAAGCTGGGCTTACAATTTATCATCGTGATAACGGGCATTATGATGTTTTTATCCGCCGTAAAGGCAGACAAAGATTCATTGTTCTACGCTACAAATTAGGCAGTATTATCCACGAGGAAAAACAGGTTAAGCTACAATCAGGTGCTGTGCAAATGAGAGTGAACTCTACCCCAAAAGAATATCGATTTTCTTTTTCACAGAATAATATAGACTTTCAAAATCTGGGTTCTGTGGAAACAAGGTTTATTTCCTCAGAAACATTAGGCGGATTTGTGGGTGCGTTTGTAGGCGTGTATGCTACCGGTAATGGAAAGTTGTCAACCTCTAATGCAGATGTTGATTGGTTTGAGTATGAGGGTAAGGATTAATCCATTATGAGGAATTTTTTTAGTGTTTCAATTGTATTAACATTTTCATTGGGATGCTCAGTCCTCTATGCCCAAACGGTCAAAACATATGATTTTTCTGCCCTTAATCGTAAGGTTCAGTCCTGGGTCGATTCGGGCCATTATATCGGAGCCTCCATACTAATCGCAAAAAGCGATAAGATCATTTTCAAAAAGCACTATGGAAATTTTGATGAGTCTTCTGTTGCTTATATTGCATCTGCGGGTAAATTGCTCGCAGCTGCAACCATAGCTTCGGTTGTTGAAAAAGGTAAATTATCATGGGATGATAAAGTAAGTAGCTGGCTCCCCGAATTTACGGATAGAAAAGGTGAAGCTACTTTACGACAGCTATTATCCCACACTTCAGGATATCCGGATTATCAGCCTCAGGGAAAACCCACTGATAATTATCAGACCCTAAAAGAAGCTGTTGCGCATATAGCAGTTTTGTTTGCCGATACACTTCCAGGCACACGATTTAATTATGGCGGGCTTTCCATGCAGGTGGCAGGCAGAATGGCCGAACTTGCTGAGGGGAAAGATTGGGAAACGATTTTCCATGAGAATATTGCCCGGCGATTGGAAATGAAAAATACTCACTTTACTCCGGTCGACGAAACTCCGGGTCATAGCCCGATGCTTGGTGGGGGTGCAAGGACAGATTTGCAAGGCTATGCAAATTTCCTGTCGATGATTTTAAACAGCGGAGTATATAAGGGCAAAAGAGTTCTATCTCTGAAGTCGTTAAAGGAAATGCAATCTGATCAGGTTGGTACTGCGGAAATAAGCAGAAATGAATACGTAGAAAATGCCCGCGGAACTCTCCGGAAAGGTATATATGGTTTAGGTGAGTGGAGGGAAGAAGTAAATGAAAAGGGTGAAGCAATTTTAATAAGCAGCCCTGGCTGGGCAGGAGTTTATCCCTGGATCGATAAGAAAAATAAAGTTTACGGCTTTTTTCTAGCCAGGGTAGCATCCACAAAAAATGGCTTTAATTCTTTTTATGCCAGTCCGGTATTGCCGTTATTAGTGAGAGATGTCATAAGCAAATCAGCATTGCCGCCAACAGTAAAAAGAGGTCATATTGATATTGGAGACGCTAAGTTATATTATGAAGAAGCCGGGAAAGGAATACCGGTGATCTTTATTCACGGTCATTCATTTGATCATACCGAATGGGAGCCGCAGTTCTTTGAATTCGCGAAAAAATATAGAACCATACGGTATGACTTACGGGGATATGGCCAATCTTCCATGCCTGTTGAAGGTAAAGAATTTTTGCATGCCGAAGATCTGTTTCAATTAATGAATAAACTTGGCATTAAGAAAGCTCATTTAGTCGGACTGTCTTTAGGTGGTTTTATTGTGACCGATTTTCTTGCACTTCATCAGGATAGAATCTTATCGGCAACAGCTGCCAGTGGCGATATTTTTAACGTTCCTGGCCCTGATCGGCCTTGGACGTCTGAAGCAATTGCCAAACGCAGAATGGAAATACAGGCCCTGCATAGAAAAGGTGTGGATGTTTATAAACGCGAATGGTTCAACGCCCTTACCATCCGTAATGGCCGGGTTATAGAGCATATCCGTAAACCCGTTTGGGAAATGATCTACAAGTGGGATGCATGGCAGCCGCTGCATATTGAACCCAGGTTATTATTGGGAAGCTCTGTGATTGATAAGCTTAAACAGCAGAAAATTACCGTACCGGTGATGGTGCTAACCGGTGATGCCGATGCGACGCATAAAAATAAATTATTAGAGCTTGTTCCATCGGCCATACAAATGTTTGTGAAGAATGCCGGACACGTAAGTAATCTGGAAAATCCTGTAGAGTTTAATAGAAAGGTTTTTTCATTTTTATCCGGGATGTAAATCCTGCTATTGAATTATCGGCACTATAGTTTTATATCGAATTATTGAAATTCGAATGTTACACTATTGCAGAGTATAAAATACATTTAAACTTGCGGTTGGTGTTGTCACCATACCGCCGCCTTGATTGACTAGAAAGAACAGTTGTGGTACGGTGACAACACCGACCACAGGTTGAAATATGATGCCTTTGCTCAGAAAGATTAAGTTGTGTTGTTGCTAAACCGATTTATCGTTGTTATATTAGAGATCGTTTATTAAAAAATTAATTCGCCCTATGAATTACACTGAGATGATTTACCTTTTCTTGTTGATAATGCACCTTTATTGTGTAACAAGATACTGTATAGGAAATATTATTACTTATGATGATCACTTTTCGCCATTCGAAAAATTCAAGTGGTTTCTAATTGTCTTATTTCTTCCTTATGCAGGATATATTATTTATCTGAAAATAGTGTCTAAACGCAATCGGGAGAGAATTGCTGCGAATGAAGAATCACTTACTCGTTTAGACTCGTAATTTTCAATTTACTAAACCTTTAAATTGTTTATTTAAGGCTATATAGAAACCATCCGGTTGAACGCCATTATTTGAAGACGACCAAACGTACTACCTATCTTAATAGGTATTCTCACACCCGCTTATTTATTTGTAATTCAAATGTTACGCGATAAATCAGGCTAATTGAGTATTAACTGGCAATTTTTCACTCATACCTTCGATGAACACACACATTAAAACCCTTACCCTGTTTATTCTTACGGGGCTGTATTCCCAAAGCTTCGCTCAAAGCAAAGTTCCTGATATTTCTGACATGCTTATCTTGGGAAATAGTGCCTCCGAGAAATCTCACCAACTTCAACCCATCCAATCCGAAACCCTCAAAGGCGGTTTAAATGAATCTGCCAGGCGCTTACTCCCTGTAGAACCCGCAAGCTGGCAAGGCGGAAAGCTGGTTTTTACCATGAAAGTTGACCCCGGAAAGCAGAATTATTTTACCGCAAAATTCTGGGGATCGGATACCAATCCAAACCGCCTCATTCTTTTTTGCGATGGTAAACAAATTGGCTATCGCCATCTCGGCGATATAGATATCCTCGACATAGGCGGAGAGGAGCCTGTTTACAACGGACGATTTTTCTACAATACCACTCCGTTGCCCATCTCTTTAACAAAAGGTAAAACCGAACTCAGGTTTGAAATTCGCGGAAACGGCCCTATCTGGGGATATGGTACTACTTTTGAACAATATCAAAAGCCAATGACGGTTGCTACCCGTGGTATTTACCGAGCCTATACCCATACCGAAGGCTGTTTTAGTCCTGCGTCCGACGAAAAACAAGGGCTGGCCCCAACAAAGCTTTCGATAAGAAAAAACCCGGGAGAAGAAGTTATCACCAAAGTTAAAGACCGTGTAAACAAAGAAATAAGTACTATCCTGAACAGCAAACAACCTATTAGTCAGCAGCAGATGCAGTTTCTCTCAAAGGCATTCCATGTAAAATGGACAGCTGCCTATCAGAATAAAGACGTTGTGCGCCTGGTAGTTGAGGGTGGCGACAGTTACTTTCAAAAATATAAACAAGATAATAAACTCGCCTTATCCGACCCGAAACAATACAACGCCGGCTGGTTTGGAGTGGGCCCTATGGGCGATGCTTTACGACAGTTAAAACCGCAGATTCAACCATTTCTCAATGAAAAAATAAGCGACGGTAAGTTCGAACTTAGCCGTAAAGAAGCCTGGTCGGGAATGATGCAGTACAGTCGTGATAATTTGCGTCGCACACGTCCGCATTATACCAATCAAACCATGATTCAGGATATGAATATTTACCTGATAAATCGCGGTATCGAAGCTATAGATCCTGCACATGCCTTGCCAGAAGAACAGGCAAAAGATTATATGTATCAGGCAATTGGGATTGTTCCATGGTTGGGTAGAGATACCGATGCGGGGCCATCGAAACACCTTGGCGACAATTATTACCAGTTAACCGCAAAGGGACTTACCAAAGAATTAGGCTATGTGGGCAACTACGGAGAAGTGCTCGATTGGGTAACCCATATTTTTTTGGCTACTAAAGAACCCGGTAACCCAAATTCTGGCGACCAGAAGATTCGGGCACAATTAAGTAAAATGGAACATGCCCGCAGCAAGTTTCGTTATCCTTCGCAAGATGAGGAAGGTAACCGGGCAATGCGCATGGAAACGGTTGTTGGCTGGCGCGATACCCATTACCCCGGCGAAGTTACCTATGCCGAACGTTCTGCCTGGGAAGGCTCCGCAATATACTCTGTAGCCGCGAATCTTGATCCGGCCTCTGTAGGTTTTGCCCAGCAAATGTTTGAAGATAACCAGTTCTTCCAATCGGTAGAGAGCCTTATAAAATCGAACGGATTGCGTGTTACCAATACCCTTTTATGGATTCCCGATCAGTATGAGGTATTAAAAGCACAGCCCAAAAGTAAATCTCGCCTTCCCATGTCATGGGATCAGCCAGATTTCGCCTGGGCCGATGAAGAAGATGGTGTACTGGCCCTTAAACATGGAGATGAAATTCTGTACGCTTCATTATACTGGCGCTCCCGCTATGCGGTAAATTCTCTGGCCCGTATTCATTATATCACGCCCCGCTTTGATCGTATTGCGGTAGTAAAAGAGGATACAAAATTTGAAACGAGTGGTGATGAATACACCCGAAAAGATTGGGTAAACATGGGATTTGGCAATGGCGGACACAGTTATCCCGCCGAGATTCATTCTGCTCACGCAGGTGAAAAACTCCCCATAGCTAAAGTGCCCCAGGGAGTTAAATTTAAACCCGGCGATGAAAATATTTACGCAGGCAAGGCCGATTTTTATACCTGCAGTTATGGTAAATACCTTATCGGGATGAATAGCAGTGCTGATAAAACTTTCGAGTTGGAAATTCCGAAAGGTTATACGATGGCACCAGACTTAGTTTCGGGTAAGACATTCAATTTGTCTGCCCCGGTTAAAATAGCACCCCGAAGTACTGTTGTACTTTACTTAGCTAAATGATAAATACAAGTACAAATAACTTTAATATAAATGAGGATAAAAATATTTTTATTATTGGGATTACTATCAACTCTGTTTAAACTCGGGTACAGTCAATCAGATACAAACACTCAGAATAAATATGTTCTTTGGTATACCCAGCCAGCCAAAAACTGGATGACCTCCGCTTTGCCTATAGGCAATGGACGGCTGGGTGCCATGATTTTTGGTGGAGTTGAACAGGAGCATGTTCAATTTAACGATAAAACCCTGTGGACGGGGAATAAAAAAGTAAGAGGATCATACCAGAATTTCGGAGATGTGTTTATTGATTTTCCAGGCATTTCTGATGTTACTGGCTATAGAAGAGAGTTAGATATCCAGGATGCAGTTTCACGTGTGAAATTTAAAAGCAATGGAACTACATACACCCGGGAGTACTTTGCGAGTCTGCCCGCAAATGCTGTTATAATGCGCTTTACTGCTTCCTCTGCGGGAAAGATTAATCTTACTGTTAAACTTGTCGACGCTCACAAGGGTACTACGAATTTAAATGCCAATGCAATTACCATAGCAGGGAAGCTTACATTAATCTCTTACGAAGCCCAGCTATCTGTAGTCAATAAAGGAGGGGCGCTTAAAACCGGGGAGAATACAATCACCGTTACGAATGCGAACGAGGTAATCATTACTCTCAGCGGTGGTACAGATTATAATCCTGTTTCTGACGACTATCTGGATAAAACTGATCTGCATAAGCGGATTTCTGCTCAATCCAAAGCAGCACTTTCTCAATCCTGGCAGGACTTGAAAATGCAGCATCTTAAAGACTATCATTCATTATTCAACAGGCTCAGCTTAGACCTTGGCAACAAAATTCCTGTTGTTCCAACCAACGAATTACTTGCCTCATATAATGCCGGTAAGTATGATCCGGCGGTAGACGTATTATATTTCCAATATGGCCGGTACCTTGCTATTGCCAGTTCCAGGGCCGGACTCGATCTGCCTTCAAACCTGCAAGGGCTTTGGAACGATAGAAACGACCCGCCATGGCAAAGTGATATTCATTCTAACATCAATGTGCAAATGAACTATTGGCCCGTAGAAACTACTAACCTGGCCGAATGTCATGAGCCTTTCTTAAATTATATTCATAACGAGGCCCTTAAACAGCCTTCCTGGAGGGCGATGGCCTCAACATTCAATGCACGCGGCTGGGCACTTAAAACACAGAATAATATTTTCGGCTATTCTGACTGGAAATGGTGCCTGCCGGCCAATGCCTGGTATTCCATGCATCTGTGGGATCATTATATGTTTAACCCTGATAAAAACTTTCTGGCCCAAAAAGCTTACCCGGTAATGAAAGCAGCCTGCGAATTTTGGTTCGACAGGCTTATTATAGATAAAGACGGAAAATTGGTAGCTCCGAAGGAGTGGTCGCCCGAGCATGGCCCCGAAGAAGATGGTGTACCATTCGCACAACTGCCGATTTTGGATCTGTTTACGAACACTTTGGAAGCAGGTGAAATTTTGAATGCCGATCCTGAATTCCGAAATATTTTACAGATGAAATTAAAAGGTCTTGATAACGGCTTACGTGTAGGTAAATTCGGGCAATTGCGGGAGTGGAAATACACAGAAGATGATCCGACTA
The DNA here is from genome assembly GCA_014380615.1 of Sphingobacteriaceae bacterium. Taxonomy (GTDB): domain Bacteria; phylum Bacteroidota; class Bacteroidia; order Sphingobacteriales; family Sphingobacteriaceae; genus Paradesertivirga. The sequence continues at coordinate 55,479 of JACMJM010000051.1, read as the reverse complement.
ATAAACACCGGCATACCTCTCACTTGATAGGACTTTACCCGGGAAAGCAGATATCACCACTGTTGGATACCCTATTTTCAAACGCTGCCATGAAGACCTTAAACGCACGTGGTGATGGCGGTACGGGCTGGAGCCGTGCCTGGAAAATATCCTTTTGGGCCAGGTTACTGGATGGTGACCATGCTCATCTCTTGCTTAAAAACGCCATGACTTTAATTGACAATACCGGATTGGATATGATGAATGGCGGCGGTGTTTACGAAAATCTCTTTGATGCCCATCCTCCCTTCCAAATAGACGGGAATTTTGGCGCTACCGCCGGTGTTGCCGAAATGCTTGTTCAAAGTCATCTGGGGGAAATTGTACTGCTTCCCGCTTTACCAGCGGTTTGGAAAGACGGTAAAGTGAATGGCCTTAAAGCCAGAGGAGGCTTTGAAATAAATATGACGTGGAAAGGCGGCCGTATAGCAACTGCCTCTATAAAATCTCTGGCAGGGGGTATGGGCAAGATAAGAGCCTCTCACCCGCTGAAATTAGAGGGGACCAATATAAAGAGTACCAAGGAGGGGGAGAGTCATCTCATCGAATTTAAAACCGTAAAGGGAAAGCAGTATAACCTGATAGCGGGGTAAAATTCTTGATATCGATTATTTTGATGCTAGATTATCATGAGCACCGCTAACTCACACGGTTTTACTATTAAAAATTAAAAAACTTAAAGATATGCTTCAGTCTTTATACCTTAAAGCCATTCAAAAAAGTCTATTATATGCATTGTGCCTTCTTTCACTTGAGGTATTCGCACAGACAGACAGCACTATCCGCCTTACAATAAATACAAAAAAGATTGTCGGTCATGTGGATAAGAAAATCTACGGACAGCTTTTGGAACATATTTACCACTCGATAAATGGAGGTTTATGGGGAGAGCTGGTTACCTCGCGCTCATTTGAACCGGAAGGCGCCAAAGGCGGCTGGTACCTGGAAGGGGATGAGATATATAATTCAGGCAGAGTTAACCGTATCTGGTTTAATGATAGCGCTAATACAGACTACGAAGTTTCTGTCGATGTAAAATGGATCCCTTATTTTGTGGGTGTACCCGCACCATGGAGCAGTGGGCAGAGCGATATGAGGATTCTTTTCCGTGGAAAGAAAGGAACGGGGCAAGACCAGGTTGCTGAGGCTTACTCGCTGCATATTAATCCTGCTTTAAAACCTTCCGTTGCAATCGAGCGTAATGTTATCGGCAGCGACGGCCGTTACAAATGGCAAACTTTAACTTCGGCAGAACAAGTTCCGGCGAAAATACTCAGCAATGCTGTGTGGCATAATGTTAAAATCCGTTGCGAGGGTTCGGTACTGAAGGTGTTCATGGATGGGAATGCTCTTATTACTTATTCAAGCCCTGAGCAGGTTCAGGCAGAAGGATTAACTGGTCTGGAAGTCACAAAAACTACCGCACGTTTTAAAAATATGAGTATCCGCTCGCTTAGGGGAGACAGGATATGGTCTGGCATCCCGGGAGCGCTTGTTCCACCTCCGGTTGGTCCAAACTGGCAAAGCTATGGTGCTGGAAAATTTAAACTCAGCACAGAAAAACCTCTTAACCGCAATTATTCGCAATATATCTCGGCAAGTGGAAAATCAGAAACAGGTATCCGGCAATCGCCTTTTGATCTGAAGGCTGGCGAAACGTACCGGGGATCTGTATGGGCCAGGGGAGATGGAAAAGCAAGAGTTTCTGTTAGCCTTGCTGATGCCGGTAAGGAGCTTGCCAGGGTGAGTCTGGGTGTACCGGGCAGTACCTGGAAAGAATACAAATTTGGCCTCAAGACCCCAGCTTCCGCTACAAAAGGGAGCCTTCTGATCGCTGTATCAGGCGGAGCAGTTTATATAGATCAGGCCAGTCTCATGGCCGATTCTGCAAGCCGGATAGGTGGTTTCCGACCAGATCTGTACCAGGCTGTTGCCGAACTTGCTCCAACCAATCTGCGCTGGCCGGGTGGCTCTTTTGCTGCAGGATACGACTGGAAATGGGGCATCGGCCCACAATCTAAACGCATCCGGACACCAAAATCAGGCTGGGATGATTTCGAGCAGAATGCTTTCGGAACGGATGAATTTTTGGCTTTATGCAAGCGCATTGGTACCGAACCCATTATTGTTATCCCGATAGGATATGACAAGCCGGATTCGGACCGGCCCCAACTTATACAAAGCGCAGTGGACTGGCTGGAGTATTGTAATGGCCCGGCCAGCAGCAAGTGGGGCAAAGTTCGTGCAGCTAACGGCCACCCTGAACCTTATAATGTTAAGTACTGGGAAATCGATAATGAGATGTGGGAACTGGGAGTGGATAAATACGGCGAGTTGCTACGTCAGTTTGTTCCGGCGCTGAAAAAGAAAGATCACTCGATCAAAATTATAGCCTGTGGTGATTTTACAGAAAAAGGGAAGAATCGTGATTCTGTGCTATTTCAAACTTCCGCAAAATATTTCGACTACATCAGTCTCCATCACTACGAAGGTGCAAATGGATTTGCAACGGGCCCTCTCAGGCAGGCAAAAAAGCATGCAGATGAGGAAAGACTAATAGCCGCTTCTGCCAATCCAAATATAAAGCTGTTTATTTCAGAATGGAACGGATCAGGACTCGATTGGCGCACCGGCTTATACGCGGGCGGAATGCTGAATGAGTTCGAAAAAGATCCACATGTAGAAATGGCCAGTGCTGCACTTTTCCTGCGCCGCACCGATGCCAGTAGCTGGAACAATGCCTTCGTAAATTTTGATGTGAACGGATGGTTTGCAGCTCCGAATTATGTGATTACTAAATTATACCGCGAAAATTACGCACCTAACCGTCTGGAACTTACAGGTGAACAAGGAGGGTTAAACTGTATTGCTACACAGAGTGCAGATGGCCTGGTTACGACAGTAAAAGCGGTGAACCCGGGCGAAAAGACGGTTCAGGTTTCTGTTACACTTTCTAATGCTCTTGCTTATTTAAAGCCACAACTGCAATTGGTCGCTCCTGGCTCACTCCAGGCAGCGAATACCATGCAGCAACCAACTGCTGTGAACCCGGTAGATGCTTCTGTTACCCAAAACGGGAACGTTTTTACTTTTATAATGCCGCCTTTATCTGTTGGTGTTTTCAAGGTTAAATCGGAGGGTAAATGAACGGGCTTTTTACAGAGATAAAAGCTTTCGGCTGCCAGCTTATACAGACAGCGTTAAATTATCCTGATAATAATTAAAAATTGAAGCTTGTATTGATATACGATTAAATAAAAAAATCATGCGAAAATATTCTATAGTTCTTATAGTATTTCTACTGCCATATTTAGGCTTTGCCCAGAAGGGTAACCAACCCGTAATAAATCCCATAGCTCCTCAGGCAGTGCAGGTGAAAAGTGCAGAGGGATTTATCCATCCGGGAATCGGATTGGATGTAAGTGATCTCAACCGGATTCAAAAGATGGTGCGGCAAGGCATTGAGCCCTGGGCCTCAGCATTCGACGAATTTCGGTCAGATCCTAAAGCCTCTAAAAATTATATCATCCAGAACCTGGATAAAAACGGGAACCCAAAATATGAGGAAATGGCCGACGGAAATGGTCAGTACGAGGCGAGGAGAGATGCTGATGCCGCTTATGCACAAACTATTATGTGGTATATTACCGGCGACAGCGATTATTCTGAAAAGGTAATCAACATCCTTCGTTCATGGCAAACTTCTACCAAACGCAAGAATGGCGATATGCTTACTGCCGGCATGGCCATGCAGAAATTCTGCTTTGCGGCCGAGGTATTAAGATACACCCCGCATTCGGGTTGGACGGCGGCGGATACCCGAAAGTTCGAGGCGTTTTTAGATATCATGCTTCCGTCTACCGACCGGCCTACGGCATTTATGAATCAGGGAGGCATAGCCACTATGGGCCTTATGTCGATAGCCGTTTTTAAAAACAGCCGCCAACTTTACGCCAAAGCCATTACACGCGCTACCGTAGGTACAGAAAGCCTTGCCCCAAACAGAGATTATTCACTCAAAAACCAAATTCGTGAAGTTATAGACAGTGCCTCCGGGAAGCCCGTTATGGTACTGGTAGAAATGGGCCGCGACCAGGCACACGCACAGGGAGATGTGGGCGCACTCGGCAGCCTTGCCCGCACCGCATACCTACAAGGAACCCGGGTAAATAGCGGTGGCGAAATAGTTGAGGGCACTTCATCTGGTAGTAGCCTTTTTAATTTTATGGGCCACAGGCTTTTAACAGGGGCCAGCCTGGTTGCGAAATACAATTTGGGCTATGATGTTTTGTATCCTCCAACAATGGTAGGCACGGATGCTAAACCCGAAATCTACAAAAAAGAAAGCGCCGATGTACGTGGTGCCTTAGCAGCAGTATTTGAGTTGCTGTATAACCATTATCGCTACAGGGAGAATATTCCGGATACAGATGAACGACTAAAATATATAAAGCAGGTAAAGGATTTTAAAGGAATTGAAGCGGCAAGCCAGGATTTTTTTGGCAGCGGTACTTTGCTTTACACAGATGAAAAGGCAATTCAGAACCCGGGAAAACCTAAAGCTGCGCCAAAGGCTATAACTCTTAAAGACTACGCTAGTGTTGCTCAGAAACGGGGCCGTATTCAGGCCGCAACATATACCGGCACCAAAGGCGATAAAACCGGAAATATCGGCATAGAAGACTATACCGATTCTGAAGGTACCAGATCGGTAATCAGCGGTATAAAAATTAATTTCTACGCTTGGTACAAAGAGCTTGATTTTGGCAGCACACCATTAGATAAAATGTTGATCAGGGCTGCCTCTGCCGCCTCAAACGGTTGTAAAATAGACTTGATTTTACTCGATAAAGTGGCGGGTATAAATTTAGACAGTGTTACAGAAGCGAACCTTAGTAATGGGGAAGTACTTGCGGTGTTGCAAATTCCAGCAACCGGAAGCTGGGGCAATTATTTAGTCTCAAAAGCTACGCTCGCAAAAAAGCTTTCCGGCAAACATACCATCGCTATGCGCTATTACGGAAGCGGGCATGTCTATCGTTTTCAAGCAAATGTTGATTGGTTTAAATTTACCAGCACATTCGATAATGAACCAGATTTGGTTCCCGTACAGCAGTTTGAACCTGTGCGGGCTTCTGATATTTCTATTGTTTACAGAGGCAAAGCAGTATTGGGGAGAAAGGCTGCGTCCGTCACTGCGCTTAAAGAAGGTACTACACTGGTATTTCCCTCAATTCAATTCAGAAATGGGCCCAAAAACCTTGCTTTAAAGGTGCGAAGCGAAGGCCCGGCAAGTATTGAGTTGGTTAATGTGAGCAAATGGGCACAACTGACGGATATTCCCTTTGCCCGGATAACTATTCCCGATACTAAAGGAAAATGGGAAATTATTAATGCTGATATAGCTTCTCAACGGCAAATAACAGGTTCGCAGATGGTTTTTATCACGGTAAAAGGAGAAGGCAACACTGTAGATTTTGAATGGATGCAATTCAATCCGCAGAAATAATAACCCGAGTTCGATTAGTAACCGCTGTTTTGAGCGTTCGGGCGGGCTGTCCGCTGTATCTTTTTTGCCCCTCTGCTTCTGTGCCGAAGCATACAAAAAAGGATGCCGCTTCCATCCCTAACGCAAAACCCTTCTAGTGTGGTGTTACGCTTAAAACGACGGATTGTATGGGTTATAGTGTATTGGTTTTTAGCCTGTTGCCATTTTGACTTTTGACTTTTTGATTTTAACTTATCGCTAGTGTGGTGTCATTTGTACTACGTTAGGCTCAGCGGAGTTGAAGTCCATGCTAAATTACCCTTCAACTCCGCCATTTATGCTCCCTGCCTGAAATTAATTTTTTAATTAGAATGCTATAGCATCGCTCTAAGCAATCATTTTGCCATTTTTTAACTGAAAGTAACAAAATAATTACTCTGGCAGAGTATTGAGATTTAAATTTGTTGTCATAGTGATAAATCGGTTTAGCTCTCAAAGAAACCAACAAAAAAAATAAATAGCTATGCAATTAAAACGATTACTCTTCTATTCTACCTTGTTTGTATTAAGTGTAATGAGTACCCGTGTATGGGCTCAGCATCTGGACGAAGTAGTATTCGGCAACAGTACCAGTGAGACCTCCCACGGTATGACGACCTACAACCCCTCTAAGGTTGAGAACTACACAAAAAACGGCTTAACGGCAAAGCGCTTTCTGCCGGATAGTACCAACCCTTATCAGGGCAGTTTTGTAGGTACTTACGGCGGTGAGGTATCCTTCCAGATGCGTATAGACAGTAGCCGTCAGAACTATTTTACGATAAAAATATCAGGAGATGACCCCGGCGCGGGCCGTATCGTACTAAACGTAGACGGCAAAGAAATCGGTTCCCGGCACGGCGGCAACGAAGAAATCCTGCTGGACGGCAGTGCCGGAGTAGCGGGATCGTTTTTTTACAGAACCGTACCCATTCCCAAAACGCTTACCAAAAATAAGGTATTTGTTACCGTGCGGTTGCGTTCAACGGGGCGTTTTTACGCCTACGGCACGGTATGGAACTACGCCTCGTATCAGCGGGTGCTGGATGCGCCCACCCCCGGCATTTACCGGGCCTACGTGCATACCAACCCTGCCTTCAGTTTGCCCTCCGATGATATTCAGGGAACACTTCCATCCTACAGTACCGCAGGCTCCACCGCAGATAATATCAGCACGGTAAAAGCGGCGATCATTCAGCGGAACAAAGATAAAGTTACGGCCCTGCTAAACGGTTCCAATTCCATCGTAACCGACCCGAATAATTATTACAACAATATCGAAGTGCTGGCCGTAGCGTATGGCATGGCTAATAATACGGTAGCTTACCAAAACTCCGCCGTAGTAAGCAAAATACGCAATGCTATCGATCAGCACGTAATCAATTCCAATAGCGGCACCTATCCGGCCTCACGGTCATGGGGGGGCTCCTTCGGGCGTTCGGCCTATGCCGTACACCTGGTTTATCCTGCTTTGAGCGGATTGGACGATGTGGTAGACCTAGGCGGAGGCTCGGGCCTTACCCGCCGTGCCCAATGGATAAAGATCTTTAAAGAAAGCTTCAATTTCGGAGTAAGCAACCGCCGCACCATTACCAACCAGGAAATGGAAGTAGGGATGTCTGTTTACGGTGCCGCCCTGGGGCTGGCCACGCTTGATCCGGCCAATTACTCCAACTACCCGGCTATCGGGCTTAGACTGGCCCGAGAATCTTGCGGACTGGACGAATTTACCGGAACGGTAACCAATTTAAATACCCCCAACCCCGCCTTAGGTAACCCGGCCACCTCACACCGTGGCGCCGGTTATTACTTCATGACGGCCAAAGGTACCTCACACGAACCCGGCTGGGTGGCCCCCGATTGCTACGGTAACCTGGCCCCCAAGATCCTGGAGTTTTACCAGATGAGCAAAAAAGATCCCGGCGTTACCCTCAACGGAGCCGGTATGGGCGACAGCAAGTTTTTAGAGATGGCCCTCAAGCATACCAAAACCCAGGCCAGCTTTACCTACCCCTGGGTAGAAGATGGCAAGAAAGTAATGGTATCAGAAGGCGGGATTTGCTGGAGAAACGTATACCTTCCCGGCAAGGTGCATTACGGCAATCCCTGGACGGCAGCCGAAAGCATGGACCCTGCGGTGCTGGGCTACACCCGTCAAATGGCCGAAGACGGTCAGCTGAACCATTACAGCACCGAAGACGCCAAAGCAACCTGGATGCATTATTTACCCGATGCGCTGGATAAAGTAGCGGCATCGGGCAGTAGTATAAAACTACCCTCTACACCCGGCCAGCCCGATTATGTTACCTCGGATGAAGAAAACGGGGTGATGGGAATAAAAAGAGGAACAGAACTGCTGTTCGTGAGTTTTTACAGCCGTGCCTACTCAGACAATAACCTGGCCAAGGCCCATTTAATCACCCCCGAAACAGAGCGATTAATTGAGCTGAACCCGGATAAAACCGAATACTTTCCAAGCGGAAAAACAGCGGTACGAACCAACCTGGTACTGTCGGGCCTGTCTGGCGATGCCCCAGATAAACCGGTGAGCGCCTACGGCGGACAAGTAGAGAACCTGGTATCCTATAATCGCGGAACCGGCTCTAATACCGACCGTCAGCTAAAAGATTACTACCAGGTGCAGATAGGCAAGTACCTGATCGCCATGAACACCACCCGCGACCTGACCAAAACGATGACCGTACCAGCCTCGCTGGCAGGAAAGAGCGCCTATGAAATAGGAGGGGGAACGATCACCCTGAGCGGCACCATCTCCATTCCACCCTCCACCACTAAAGTATACTATATCGGCGATGCCACCGAGGCCCCCGGCCTGATTGCCGATAATACGCCGGTACCTGTGGGAGTAGACAAATCAGCGTTAAGCACCCGGTTGGGAGAACTGAAAACCTTCGCCACGGCCAGCAGCACGGTAGAAAAAGTATCGGTAGCCGAGAAAGTGGGTAATTATAAATACGGCTTGTTCGATATCTTTATCCGCAAGCTGACAGCAGCCGAGCACCGGTATCAATACGACCGGAGCACGCAAACCCAGGTAGATGCGGCACTGGCAGAATTAAACACCGCCTATACCAACCTGGTAGGCAACCCTTACCTGTCGTACGATCCCTACCAGCGTGTAGAAGCAGAGAACTATTCATCACAAGCAGGCCTTCAGACCGAAACAACCAAAGATGTTGACGGAGATAGAAACCTGAGTTTTGTAAGCGGCGGCGACTGGGCGGCCTACAACCAGCTTGATTTTAAGCAGGGCGCTACTAAATTCTACGTACGTTTCGCTATACCCAGCACTCCGGCCAGCATCGAACTGCGCCTGGGCAGCCAAACAGGAACCCTTGTAGGAAAGATCAACCTTCCGGCAACGGGCGGCACCCAGATCTGGAAAACAGATTCCTGCAAAGTATCAGGCGTTTCAAACATTCAGAACCTGTACATGGTATTCGGGGGCGGTGTAAACGTCAACTGGTTCAAATTCGACTCGGTAAAAGTAAACTACAGCAGCCAGACACTGACCTTCCCGGCCCTTCCGGCAGCCAGCTTATCCAGCCCCGACTTTGACCCTGGGGCAACCTCCTCCTCGGGCCTTGCGGTAAGTTATACCAGTTCTAATACCAATGTAGCAACCATTGTGAATAATAAAATTCATATTGTAGGAGCGGGAACGGCAACTATTAGTGCCTACCAGTCCGGCAATTGGACGTACAACCCTTCAGAAACTATTCAACGTGTATTAACGGTAGCGGGCAGTCCGCTGGCAGGCGATTACGTTTCAAGCGGCACGATGAACTGGAACGGCGGTACCTGGAACATTTCAGACGGAAACGGAGGCTATAGCGGCACATCCGTTACGGCACCGATATCTACGAAAAATGTATGGATCCTGAGCGGCCATACCGTTACGCTGAATGGTTCTACCACCATCAAAAACTTTAATACTCAGGCTGGCTCGGTGCTTTCGCCTATGCTTACCGCCACTACCGGTTCGGCCAATGCCACCCTTACCATATCGGGCGATATGATAATGAATGGAAATGTTATTAAAACCGGAAGCACCCGCGAAATTACAACAGTAGTAAGCGGCGATGTTACCATTACAGGTTCGGTTGCGTTAGGCGGCTTAACCAGCAATAAGAATGTATATATTTTGGAAACGGGCAAAGTATTCGGCACCACCACTGCGGGCGGCACGGTACAGGGTGTTAATTTTAACGGAGCCAGCCCCACCATATTAATTAACGGGCAGTTTGGCGGCCCTGCGGCCGGTCAATCGGGAGAGAGTATCCGTATTTTCTGCGGCGCATCCGGCACCACCACCTTTACCGGTACCGGTAAAATGTTTATCGCCCGGTATCATACCAACGGCGGAGCCACGGCGCAGAACTTTGTGGTGGATATGAATCTTAATATCAACAACTCATCCAACGGAGCTGGCGGATTGAGCCTGGTAAACGGAACGGGCGCAAAAATGCTCACCATCAACGCAGGCAAAACGCTTACGCTTTCGCATGCTAACGCCGCTTTCCATTGCGCCAATAACGCTACCGAATCTATCGTAAATACCGGTACTTCGGGCAATATGACCTATAACATAAACGGAACGCTGGATGTGAGCAAATCCCCTTTTGTGATTTATTCAAACACCAATCCAACACAGGAAATTGTGGTAAACGTAGGGAGCGGAGGTGTTTTGAAACTGGGAGCCAATGTACGGCTGGCCAAAGCCTATACCACGCAGAAGATTGACATCAATGTAGCCGATGGCGGAACGATAGATGCTTCGGCGACAGCTTTAAACCTGACGACAGCACCGGTAGCTACTAATATGCACAGTGCAAACGGGAGCGGTGCCTCTTGGTTTAATATGGCATCAAACGCAGTTTACAAACGCCTGGTAACTGCCGGCGTAGCTTCTCCAATCTGGATTGGTAACACTTCTTCGGGCTATACCCCTGTTACGGTAAGCCCTGCTGTAAATACGCTTTATTCATTCGGACTTAACGAAACCCGTTCATCCGAATTACCAGACGAAAGTAAGGCGGTAAGATCTAACTGGAAGCTTAATCCTTCGGTAGCATCGTTAACAAACATCACCTTTGGATATAATAATACTCAGGCGAATGCGGAATGCGATCCTGCAGCCAATATGATTTTATACAGACAGGCTGCCGATAGTACCTGGACAGCAATAAACGCTATCACTACTCCTATAGCCGGAAACGGAACAGATAAGCAAGTGGCGTTTACTAATGTTCAAACCTCAGTGGATGATGTAAATTACGCTTTTGCTAACCACATAGTACAGAACCAGTCTATAGTCTTTGACGATTTTTCTGAAAAGAAAGTTGGCGATGGCGATTTTACAGCTTCTGCAACAGCAAGCTCGGGTTTACAAATAAATTACACTAGCGCTGATTCTACAATAGCCAAAATTGTACAGAATGTTATCCGGATCCAAAAGGCTGGAACTGTTGTAATCACCGCATCACAACCTGGAAATCTTTTCTATTCAGCGGCACAGCCGGTAAGCAAGTTCCTTGTTATAAAGGACCTTCAGACGATAGCATTTGCAGCCTTTCCTGAGAAGGTTTATGGTGATGCAGATTTTGATGCGGCAGCAAGCGCAAGTTCAGGTTTGCCTGTTACTTACAGCAGCTCAAATACCAACGTAGCTACAATTGTTGATGGAATGATTCATATTGTTGGAGCGGGAACATCAGTTATTACTGCTTCACAATCAGGTAACGAAGCTTATGTAGCTGCAAGTAATGCGAGTGAGACACTTACTGTAAATAAGAAAGAGCAGACGGTAACATTTGCGGCGCTTCCAGAGAAAAAAGTTGGCGATGCTGACTTTAATGGTGGAGCTACAGCAAGCTCTGACTTACCTGTAAGTTATAGCAGCTCTAATACAGCAGTTGCAACTATTGTTGAAGGAAATATACATATCGTTGGAGCAGGTACATCGGTTATCACGGCTTCACAGTCAGGTAATGAAGTTTATCATGCAGCTTCAGAAGTTGCCCAAACCTTAACGGTTAAAAAGAAAAGTCAGAACATCACTTTTGCAGCCTTTACCGATAAAAAAGTTGGAGACGCAGATTTTGATGGCGGCGCTATCAGCGATTCGGGTTTACCTGTAAGCTACAGTAGCTCGAACGAGAATGTTGCTACTATTATTAATGGTCTGATCCATATTACAGGTGGCGGAACAACCACCATTACCGCTTCACAAGCCGGAAATGAAAGTTACGATGCAGCCTCTTCCGTGGTTCAGGAACTGAATGTGTTTATTCCACCATCGGTATCAGCTAAAAATATCGAAGTTGAAGTGGATGCAAACGGAAATGTTTCCATAGCACCAGCACAGGTTGATAACGGTTCAGTTAGTTACAATGGAGCCCTGAGTTTAAGTTTAAGCAAAACGGCCTTTTCTTGTTCAGACATCGGCACACCGGTTACAGTAACATTAACAGGTACCGATGCTAAGGGGTATACCAACGCTTCAACAGCAACAGTAACCGTTAAGGATAACCTTATGCCGGTTGTTAATGCACCAGCAGCACAGTCATTCTGCTTTGCAGGAAGTACTTACAGTTTGCCTTCGTTAAGTGCTACGGATAATTGCGGAGTAGCTTCCATTGCTTATACTGTAAGCGGAGCGACCCAAAGAAGCGGTACCGATGCAGATGCAAGCGGCAGCTTTAATACAGGCTTATCCATTATTAGCTGGACAGTAACAGACGTTCATGGAAATGTAAGCAATGCATCAACCACAGTATCTGTTAATTCAGCCTTAAGTGCTGGTATTCCGGATGTATATGCCATTAACTCATCTACAGATGAGAAGAATACCATTTACCTGGGATACGGACCTTCTTCACTAACGGTTAATGCAACTGTGAATGGCGGAACAGCACCTTACACTTATGCATGGAACACCGGAGGTGCTTCATCATCAATTACTGTAAGTGCAGAAGGAACCTATACGGTAACTATTACAGATGCAAAAGGATGTCAAATAACTTCATCAATAGCTATTCATGTTCTTGATGTAAGATGCGGTAATAATAACGACAAAGTAATGGTTTGTCATAATGGTAAGGCGATATGTGTTGCTTCATCCGCAGTAGCGGCCCATTTAAACCATGGCGATAAATTGGGTGCTTGCAGTTCTGCAATTGCAAGTACGATGGCAACAACACTGGCGGGACTTGAGAAGCCGGTATCCGATAAAGTAGTGCTTTATCCTAACCCGGTATCATCAAGTTTGAATATTCAGTTACCTAAATTAGAGGTAGGCGCTACTGTGAAAGTGTTTAATGCTGCTGGAATACAGCTTATTTCAGAACGCTTAACACAGGCACATCAGGAAATCTCTCTATCAGGATTGCAACCGGGTGTTTACGTGGTGAAGATTAACAACGGAACACGCGTCCATTCTGAACGAATTATCAAAGAATAAAATGCTTGTATAAACAATACAAGGAGCCGTCTCATATATCAATTATGAGGCGGTTTCTTTTTAGCCGCAATTAAATTCCTCTCTTACCTGCTATACGGGTATTCACTGCTTAGTCTGCAACGGCCAATCAATGTCGTGCAGATAAAATAAGGTTCTTCATTTAGTTGGGATGCCCTTTTGTTGTGCTTTCCCTAGATGAATTCATAATTCGCTAAATTGGTTAAGCAGAGTTTTTTTGGCCAAAATTGAACTGAAACTATAGCAATTCCCCCCTCGTACAAGGAGGACTGATATGGTATGAAATGTTACATAAGGGAATAAATCTTGCTTTTTCTATAATTATTTTTCTGGTTGCACAAACGAATGTGTTTGCCCAGGAGAAAGGATTAAGTTTCGAACACGTTACAGTTGATGACGGCCTTACCCAAAACTCTATATTCAGTATTGCTGAGGATAGCAGAGGATATATGTGGTTCGGTACTACGCTTGGATTAAACAAGTTCGATTCAAGGAATATTAGCAAATACAAAATACCTCCAAGCGCAACAGGAAATATTATTCAAAGCGGATTTACTACCGATCTGTTTACCGACAGTCACAATACACTTTGGGCAAGTACACTAGACGGCTTGCTTGAATATATACCAGCGACGAATACCTTTAAAAAACATATATCTTTTTCCGGACGATCCCTTAGCAGTAATCAAATCAGGTGTCTTTATGAAGATAAAAACGGACCTCTGTGGTTGGGAACTTCTAACGGGATAAATTTGCTATCTGTAACACGAGGCCAAAAGTCGATAAACATTAAACAGATCTTGCTTAAAGGGAAAGATGTATTATGTATTTATAAAGACAGCAAGGAGAATATTTGGATTGGAACCACCAAGGGCCTTTATAAATGTTCTTATGTAGACAAGAGACTAAAATTTACTTTTTATTTAGCCCTGTCTGATATCATTATACAGAACATCGCAGAAGATAATTACGGAAATTTATGGGTAGGAACTAAAGGTAAAGGTTTATTTCAGTTAAATAGTAAAACTAATAACCTGCTCAGCTTTACTCACAAAGAAGACGATAAAACCTCAATAGTAAGCAACAACATTCGTAAAATAATGGTGCATAAAACCTCAGGAGAACTTTGGTTAGGTACTTTTGAAGGTCTTTCTATATTCAATCCAAAGAATCAGAAGTCAGTCTCGTATCAAAACGATCCCGATAACCCGAACAGCTTAAACCAGAATTCTATTTATGAAGTATTCCAGGATTCGCATGAAAACGTTTGGATAGGAACTTATTTTGGCGGTGTGAATGTTGTTTATTCTCATTCTACGCCATTCCATGTGTTGAAAAAAAGCTCAACCATAAATAGCCTCAGCAGTAACGTTATTAGCTATATTCACGAGGATGAGAAAGGTAATTTATGGGTAGGTACTGAAGCAGGTGGATTGAATTTCCTGGATAGACAAACCGGTAAGTTTACATCTTACAAAAATAACAACAAGAATAGCTCGAGCTTGGGGTCTAACCTGGTTAAATGGATTCATGAGGATAAGGACAACGATATCTGGGTCGCTTCCCATTTGGGTGGATTAGGGTTATTTCACCCACAAACGAAATCTTTTACTTCCTATAAGCGTAACCCCCATGATCCATATTCCATCCCGTCAGATAAAGTAACCTCCATTTTAATGGATTCAAAAAATAGGTTCTGGGTAGGGACAGAAGATGAAGGCTTAACTCTTTTTGATAAAAAAACTGGCCGGTTCACTCCTTGCTCAAAAATCCCTTCTTTGGGGTTTTCCAGTAAAAGTATCAGATGTATTTTTGAAGATAGCCAAAAAAATCTACTGGTTGGAACAGCCAGCGGATTGTTTTGTTTGTCAAAAGGAAGTTCAAAATTTAAACTTGTATCCGGCACAGCCGCTAAAAATTTAAAGAGCATTATTGTTAATTGTATACAAAGCGACAGGCGGAAAAATATTTGGCTCGGAGTAATGGAAGGCGGCCTGATAAAGCTTGAACTTAATTCGGGAGCCGTTACAAAATATAACATCAATCACGGTTTGGCAGATAATAACGTTCTGGGGATATTAGAAGACACACAAGGTGTTCTTTGGCTAAGTACGAACAGAGGGTTAACCAAATTTAATCCCTCTACACTAGCCGTAAAAAATTATACATCCAGAGACGGTTTACCTGAAAATTTCAATTATAATTCATTTTTGAAGACTAGGGATAATGAGTTTTTATTTGGAAGCTTTAATGGCCTCGTCAGGTTTTCACCAAAGCAGATCAGATCTAATTTATCCCCACCCAAAATTACCCTTACAGGATTAACACTTTTCGGCAAGCCCGTTAAGATAAACGATACCACCGGAATTTTAAATAAGGATATAAGCCTTGCCAGATCTTTAAATCTTACTTATAAGCAAAACGTTATAAGCCTTGAGTTTGCGGCTTTAAATTTTATAAAATCTGATAAAAATAAGTTTGCATACAGACTTGAAGGGTTGGAAAAAGATTGGAACTATGTAGATATTCCAAGCGCATCTTATAACCTCAATCCTGGAAAATACAGATTGTATATTAAGGCCGCAAATAATGACGGCGCCTGGAATGAAGCAGGAAGTTGGCTCGATATAACTGTTGCTCCACCATTTTGGCTAACATGGTGGTTTAAACTAATTACTGCCTTAAGTATTGTAGGCGGAGCATTTCTATTCTACTTCATAAGGATAAATAATATTAAACGGCAAAAAGTAATTCTGGAAAACCTGGTTGAGCTTAGAACAGCAGAAGTAACTCAGCAGTCGGAAGAATTAAAAGTACAGGCCGAGAATCTTCAGGACCTGAACGAAGAACTGCAGGTGCAATCTGAAGAGTTGAAATCTCAGGCAGATAATCTTCAGGATCTGAACGAAGAACTGCAAGCTCAATCTGAAGAGATGCAATCGCAGGCAGAGAATCTTAAAATTTTAAATACCAACTTAGAGCTACAGAAAGAGCAAGAGCATTTGCTGCGGGAAGATGCTGAAGCTTCGCGAATGGAGGCAGACAAGGCAAATCAGGCAAAAAGCGTGTTCCTTGCAACTATGAGTCATGAGATCAGAACACCGATGAATGGGGTGATCGGTATGGCTGCTTTACTTTCTCAGACCCCCCTAAACTCCGAACAGGAAGATTATGTAAATGTGATTAACACAAGCGGCGACGCTCTATTGCATGTAATTAATGACATTCTTGATTTTTCAAAAATCGAGTCGGGAAATCTGGAACTCGAAATTCAGGACTTTGATCTGCGCTCGTGTATCGAAAGTGTTATCGACGTATTTACGAATAAAGCTGCACAACAAAATTTGGATCTGGTGTATCAAATAAATCATCAAATCCCAGAGATGATTACCGGCGACAGTCATCGTCTACGGCAAATTTTAATCAATTTCGTTAGTAATGCCATGAAGTTTACTAAGCAGGGAGAGGTATTTATTGAGGTGAATTTGATCAATAATAGTAATAATAAGCTTGAAATAGGGTTCAATGTGCATGATTCAGGAATTGGAATTCCTGAGGACAAGTTATCACGCCTGTTTAAAGCATTTTCCCAAGTGGATTCATCTACCACACGCAAATATGGGGGTACAGGTCTGGGCTTAGTAATCAGTGAACGTTTGGTGGGTTTAATGGGTGGAGAAGTTAGTGTGTCAAGCAAAGTGGGGGTTGGTTCAATATTCAGTTTTTCAATTCAGTCGAGCGCTGCGAATGCAACAGTTGGCACCGGAGAGTTTGTACCCACTATAGAATGGGAAGGTAAAAAAGTGCTGATTGTTGACGATAACCGAACCTCCCTGAATGTACTGAAAACACAGTTTGAACTTTGGAAACTTGTACCTGTGCTGGCTTCGTCAGGAAAGCAGGCGCTGGAAATGTTACAAGAGCATAAGTTAGACCTTGTAATTTCTGATCTGCAGATGCCTGAAGTGAACGGGGTGGAGCTATGTACTCAAATTAAAAACAGCTATCCTTATATCCCATTAATACTTCTTACCTCCGCCGGAGACAACTGCAAAGCCAATCATCCGGGCCTGTTCAATGCTATTTTAAATAAACCCATTAAGCAAGCTAATTTATTAAATGCTGTGCAAGGCCAGTTAAGACAAGCCGGTGAACCGGTACTCTCTGTAGTTAAAAATGATATTATTCTCTCTGAAGAATTCGCCAAGCTTTACCCCTTGGATATTTTAATTGCTGAGGATAATCTGATTAATCAAAAGCTTGCACTTAAGGTGCTTAGCAAACTGGGGTATGATGCAAAACTGGCAAATAATGGTAAAGAAGCAGTTGAAATGTTTGAGTTACATCCATATCAGGTTGTTTTGATGGACATGCTTATGCCGGAAATGGATGGCCTTACGGCTACCAAGGTTATTCGAAAAAGCAGCCAACCTCAGCCTGCAATTATCGCTATGACAGCCAATGTATTGCCTGAAGATAAAGAGGCCTGTTTTAATGCGGGAATGAATGGGTTTATTTCTAAGCCTTTTAAGCTGGAAGCATTAACAGAGCTATTAATCGAGACTTCTAATAAGTTGAGGGTGTTGATAACAACATAATTTACTCTCAACCACTCTGTTATAAATTTAAGCTTATTATACTGCAATAAGAGTACTGTGATTTTTGTTTCAGTCTCCGACTCATTGCCTCAACGATAATTTTGGAACTCTTATCCTCTGTTAGATCTGGCTAGCGCAGCCCGGGGTAATTATAGTTAGAGTATAACATCATTAACTTTTCGTCATATTGAAGCCTGCCATAAAAGGGGGTATTGAGGATAAAGCCATAACATGAGATTAAGAACTTATGCCTTAAGTGTATTACTTCTCCTTCCTGCGATTTTAGTCGCAGAGGTAAAACCTAACACCCTGTTTAGCGATCACATGGTGTTGCAGCAGGGAGTTAAAGTTCCGGTTTGGGGAACGGCTAATGAAGGGGAAAATGTGATAATTGAGTTTGGGACACAAAAGGTGTCTGCCGTTACCAGGAACGGAAAATGGTTAATTGTTCTTAATCCCCTAAAACAAGGAGGGCCATTTAGTATGAAGATCAGTGGCGAAAATACGGTCGAAATAAAAGACATTCTGGTTGGTGAGGTTTGGATTTGCGGCGGACAATCAAACATGGAGCGGCAGTTAGGCCCCCGACCCCCTCAAAAGCCCATTTTAGGCTGGGAAAAAGCTGTTGCCGAAGCACAGTATCCTCAAATCAGAGAGTTTTTTGTTCCGCATATCACTTCGCCATTTCCTTTAACCGAAATAGACAGCAAGTGGGTAGTGTGTTCACCGCAAACCGTAAAGGAATTTTCAGCCGTAGGCTATTTCTTTGCAAGGGATCTGCATGCCAGACTCAAGGTGCCCGTGGGTATGATATTTTCTTCATGGGGTGGCACCCCGGCAGAGAATTGGACCCGTAAAGCAACCCTCGAATCTAACCCGGAATTGTTGACTCTTGCCCAGAATTACGATAATGCGATGAAAGAATATCCCGCAAAACTGGCCGGATATCAGAAAGATGAGCCCCAACTGCTTGAAAAATGGAAAACCGATACAGCCACAGCAAAAAGAGATAAAAAGCCTTTGCCGCGTAAGCCGGCCCCTCCGGCAGACCCGGCAAAATCAGGTGCAGCAGGTAATATGTACAATGCTATGATTGCCTCTTTACAGCCCTACGCTGTTAAAGGTGTGATCTGGTATCAGGGCGAATCAAACCAGGATCGCGCAAAGCAATACCAAACACTTTTTCCGGTGATGATTAACGACTGGAGAAATGCATGGGGAGGTAATCAGTTCCCATTTTTATTCGTCCAAATTGCGCCCTTTAACGGAATGAAACCCGAAATTCGTGAGGCCCAGTTACTATCCTGGCAAAAAACACCAAATACGGCAATGGTTGTAACAACCGATCTTGGCGATGCTACAGATATTCATCCAGCGAACAAAGAGCCTGTAGGAGCAAGGCTGGCCTTGGCCGCCAGAGCATTAGCTTATAAAGATAAAATCGTTTATTCGGGCCCGGTTTTCAAAGAAGTCAAATTTATGGATGGCAAAGCCCGGTTGAAATTTGATTTTACCGGCTCTGGTTTGATCTCAAAAGGTGGGGAGTTAAAAGGCTTTACCATTGCGGGTAACGACAAGGTTTTTGTGCCTGCTAGGGCCGAAATAAAAGGTAAGCAAATCATTGTGTTTAACGATACCGTAACAGATCCCAAAGCAGTCCGCTTTGGATGGGCAAATGCGCCGGAGGTAAACCTGTTCAACAAAGAAGGCTTGCCTGCATCACCCTTCCGTACTGATATTGATTAATAATATCCAAAAATCATAAAATGAAATTTGCCCCCATAATTTTCACGTGGCTAATAGTTCTGACTTTTCAAAAAACTCTGGCTCAAACTTTCGTTCACCCCGGAGTACCCTTTACCCGAACCGACCTTGAACAACTAAAAGTGAACATTAAAAATGAGCCCTGGAAGTCTGCTTATGAATTGCTGGCATCCAATCGCTGCGCCTCACTCAATTATGTGATGCAGGGGCCCTTTCAATCTGTTACCCGTTCTCCACATTTAAATAATAGAAAATGGCTCGATGATATGCAGGCGATACATCACCTCACTATCATGTGGATTTTTAACGGTAATGATGAATACGCTAAGAAAGCAACAAACATTCTCGACGCATGGGCAACCACCAACACGCACTGGGGAGGGGATGAGGCGATATTAGACATTGGCGATGCCGTTCAATTTTACGCTACAGCCGCCGATATTCTCAAATCTACCTATAGCGGATGGACGGCAGCTAATACCGCTCATGTAACTAACTATTTCGCTAATGTGCTTTGGCCAACTTTAGATATACCCAATCCGGTTCGGGGGGCAAACCAGGGGGCCGATGCCATTAAGGCTGGCATGGGTATCGCGGCTTTTTTAGACGATAAAATTAAGTTTAACCAGGCCCTTTCAGCACTGCGTAACGATCCGGCTGGAGGGTTGGAAAATACGTTAAGCAACGGGCAGGTAGGGGATAGTGGCAGAGACGAAGGCCATACTGCAGGACAGATATGGAATCTGGTATGGGCAGCGGAAGTGGCCTGGAAGCAGGGAATAGATGTGTTTTCTGATCTTGACAATCGGCTTCACTCGGCAGGGGAACTTTATTCACGATACAATATCGATATCACCGGAATAAAGTTCATTCGTTTCGGTAATCCTTATGCATGTTACCTCGACGGCTTCGGATGGAGAGGAGGAGCCCGGCGAAAAAGCCCCATGTATAACATCATTCACAATGCTTATGCTATCCGAAAAGGTATTCCAACCCCTTTTACAGATAAGCTTTCTGAGCTGACAGGTGAAAATAAAGATTCTTTTCTTTTCAGGAAAACCTCTGATAATTCAGGGGCAAAACCTCAGCCGCCTTTAGTTCATCCTAAAACCAAAGCAGTCCGCAAATTATCTGCTGCAGATATTGGCAATACAGCGGTACCAGGAAAAACGAATTTTATAAATGGAACCTGGTCAATAAGCGGCTCTGGTAAGATAGCCGTTCCAGCTCTGGAAGCAGATGCCTTCCATTTCGCCTATAAGAAAATAAGCGGCGATGCTGCAATTATAGCCAGGGTGATATCGCAGGGTACTGATATTGGCTCAGGTGCCGGTGTGATGATTAGAGAGACACTCAGCCCTGATGCAAAGTTCGCGGGAGTATTTATTGAGCCGGCTTATGGTGCCAAAACTACATGGAGGGGTGCAGATGCATTTTGCAAAACCGATATATCCTGGGATATCAAAACTCAGACACCCCGCAATTATGAAGAACATAAGGGCCTCATGGCGCCATATTGGCTAAAACTTGAGCGGATTAAAAATCGTGTCAGCATGTATCATTCATTAGACTCTGTGAACTGGACTTGTATCGAAAACGTCGAAATACCTTTGACCAGGACGGTTTATATCGGATTGTGTGTAAGTTCTCAGGATAGTAAAGTTCTGAATACTTCCAGCTTTGCGAAGGTTGCCATTACCGGAGGATAGACGCTTTGAGTGAAAGTTAAAAGTATTATCAGCTCTCCTTTTAAATTCATTTAAGAGCGAACCATTTCAAGTAATTTTTTTTCTCTTGAATTAAACTTCAGTTATTGGGTATAGTCTATTACCAAAAGGTACTTTAAAATAAACCCATGAAACTACTGTTTACACTTCTCTGCTTTACCGTCATTTTTTTCTCTTGTAAAAAGAAAAATCCTGTAGTAGAAGAACAACCCATCCCTGGTAAAACCGAAAACCTCAATATCAGCTACGCATCAAAATCTGCGGCGCAAAAGCTGGACCTGTTTCTTCCTTCTACAGGGAAGTCGTCTTATCCGGTAGTTGTGTGGGTTCATGGCGGGGGCTGGAAAGAAGGGGATAAATCGCAATTTAAATCAACAAGCAGATACAAGGATTTGATTGCCAATGATTATGCCGTAGTATCGGTGAATTACCGACTTAGCGGTGAAGCAAAATTTCCCGCACAGATTCAAGATACCAAAGCTGCAATAAGGTGGATTAGGGCCAATGCGGCAGCCTATAACCTTAATCCTGATAAGATCGGAATTTGGGGATCGTCTGCCGGAGGTCATTTAAGTGCCCTAGCTGGTACATCAGCAGGGGAATTGGGGTTAGAGGACCTGAGTCTTGGTAATGGTAGTTTTTCATCAAAAGTTCAGGCGGTGATCGATTGGTACGGACCTGTTGATTTTTTAAAGATGGATAGCATGGCTCTGGCTAATGGCTGCGCAGGTTAAAGTCACAATGGTGCTTTCTCGCCCGAATCGGAATTGCTTGGTGAGCAAATAACAAAAGCTGCAGATCTGGTAAGAACAGCCAATCCTATCACGTATATCAGCGATGATGATCCTCCGTTTTATATTTTTCATGGTACAAAAGATTGTACCGTATCCTTTAAACAAAGCCAATTATTTTATGATAAGTTAATCCCCGTTCTGGGGACAAACAAGGTTAAGATTAAGCTTTTGAGCGAAACCGGGCATGGGGGCGGGCTATTTGAAACTCAAGCTATAAATATGGAGGCTATTAACTTTCTCAACCTTTATTTGAAATGATAAGGACCAGCAATTCTTCAAGATAAATTTTAATTCGGAGTATACATTGTTTCTTTAAGTGTCGTAATACAAATGCTATATTTTAGTACATTCAAATTCTAATGATAGCTGATATAAATACACACATGAAGAAATTCTTTAGCACTTTTGTTTTTGTTCTTAATGCCTTTCTTATAGAAGCTCAGGAGCTTATTACCTATCCCGCACCTCAGGGAGTACTTTATACCCAGCACAATGATGATTACACAGTAAAAGTGCGTAAACCCGGCGGCGAATGGCAAGACCTGTTCGAATATATCGTACGGGTGGATATGGACAAAGTGCAGGACGCATCCATGGTATATTTCGATTTCTCGGGGAAAGTAGAAGTTTATGTGCGAAAAAATAACGGAACCCTGCAATCTGTAAGGGTGCGCCCATTATCAAAAGGCATCCAGCCTGTGGTTAGTGGAAACGTAATCACTTTTGTGTTAGATAAGCCGAGTAAACTCTCTGTTGAGTTTAATGGCGATAAGCTGCATAATTTGCACTTATTTGCCAGCGAGATTGAAAAGGATCGCCCCGATCCGAAAGACCCCAACGTAATGTATTTCGGTCCCGGGGTACACGCACCAAAAGATTCACCGGGAGATGTATATCGGGTTCCATCAGGCAAAACAGTATATATCGCAGGCGGTGCCGTTGTACGAGCAAAATTCGTGTGCGACAGGGTTGAAAATGTTAGAATTATTGGAAGAGGAATTCTCGACCAGCCGCAAAGAGGGGTGGAGGTAACGCATTCTAAGAATGTGTTGATAGATGGTATTATAGTAGTCAACCCTAAGCACTATACGGTATATGGCGGAGCATCCCAAAATCTTACCATCCGGAATTTAAAATCGTTTAGTGCAAATGGCTGGAGCGATGGTATCGACCTGATGAGCTGCTCGGATGTAGTTATAGATGATGTATTTATGCGCAATTCTGACGATTGCATTGCCATTTATGCCCACCGTTGGGATTTTTATGGTAACGCACGCAATTATTCCATTACAAATTCTACGCTTTGGGCGGATATCGCCCACCCTACAAATATTGGCCTTCACGGGAATACCAATACTGAAGGCGATACCATCGAAAACATTACCTTTAAAAACATCGATATTTTGGAGCAGGATGAAGATGATCCCGATTATGAAGGCTGTATGGCAATTAGTGGGGGAGACTTGAATTTAATCAGGAATATTCGTTATGAAAATATCCGTGTGGATGATTTTGAAGAGGGTCAGCTTGTTAATATCAGGGTGCTGTATAATAAGAAATATAATACCGGCCCTGGTCGTAATATCAGTAACATCTATTTTAAAAATATAACCTACACCGGAAACAACTCTGCCGGTTCATTTATTGGCGGGCTTGATGCAGCTCATTCTGTTAAAGGGCTTACTTTCGAAAATCTGTATATTAACGGTAAAAAAATACTGAATCACAAGGACGCAAATATCAAAATAGGCGATTTTGCCGAAGGTATTCAGTTCAAATAGAATAAACCACTTAAACCTAATCAATAACCTCCATGTTACAAAAAGCCAAATTTACCGACCAAAAGTTTATCCTTACTTTAGTTTTCGTTACCTCCTTGTTTATGTGCTGGGGTATCGCCATTACTATGGCCGACTCCTTAAATAAGCATTTTCAGGATGTATTAAAACTAAGCAAAACGCAATCAGCCTTTGTTCAGTTCGCCATATTCGGAGCTTATTTTGTAATGGGAATCCCGGCGGGCTTGTTTATGAAACGTTTTGGCTATAAAAATGGCGTTCTTCTTGGCTTGTCACTTTTTGCCATAGGCTCATTTTTATTTGTCCCTGCAGCCAATGCCGCATCATTTACGTTCTTTGGCATGGCGTTATTTATAGTAGGCTGTGGCTTATCAACACTCGAAACTGTTGCACACCCTTTTGTAGCTTCACTCGGAGATCAGCGCACCAGCGATCAGCGTATAAATTTTGCTCAGTCTTTTAATGCTGTAGGTGCCATGCTTGGCCCTGCAATTGGTAGTTACTTCCTGTTCGGAAAGCATATAGAAGGAAGTACCGATTTGACTGCCGTTACCAACCTTTACATTGCAATAGGGGTTGTAATTGCGATTATAGCTATTACCTTCTCATTTGTTAAGGTTCCTCACACAACAGATCCGCACGCTGTAGCAGAAGCCGATATGGATGCTGTAAACGTAGATACCGTACCTGAAAAGGGTTTATTTTCTCACAGGCATTTTAAATGGGCCGTTATAGCCCAGTTTTTTAATGTTGCCGCACAATCCGGAACATGGGCGTTTTTTATCAATTACGGCCACGAAGTAATGGGTTTTACAGATAAAAAAGCAGCGAATTTCATGGTGCTGTTTATGGGCATGATGCTGGCTGGCCGTTTCATCGGTACGTTTTTAATGAGAATTATCGCTCCTGCTAAATTACTGGCCTCATTCGCAATAGGTAATATCCTGATGTGCGTTATCGTAGCGCAAAGCCTGGGCTGGCCATCATACATTGCTCTGTTGATGATTAATTTCTTTTTCAGCATAATGTTCCCTACTATTTTTAGTTTGGGGCTCAAAAATTTGGGCTCGCGTACACAACAGGCCTCTTCTTTTATATCAATGGGTGTAGTTGGCGGTGCGTTATTTCCATTTCTGATGGGAGCAATTGCCGAACAGAATGTGGCTGCAGCATATTATCTTCCAATTCTTTGCTATATCATTATTTTCATGTTTGGTGCAAAGTTTTACAAGGTACAGCAATGAGTTCTATGTTGCCAATACTATGAAACAGGCATCCTTTTTTATTATGGGTTCAAATGTATACTTTTAAAGAAAATCCTAATCGTATGAAATTAAGCACTGTTATTTTTATGTTGCTGATCCTTCCGGGGATAGAGGGAAAAGCCCAAACGAAAAGATGGGTTGCTCTGCTGGATCAGAATTTAAGTAAGTGGGAAAAGTTTATGGGCGTGCCCCATACCAGCCTTGAATTAACTGGTTATCCTAAGGGGGATGGAATGAAAGGGATTCCGTTGGGTTTAAACAATGATCCCTTAAACGTATTTTCAACAGTAATAGAAAACGATGAAACGATTTTAAAAATAACCGGGCAAATGTATGGGGGGCTTACCACTAAAGCATCATACAGTAATTTTCACCTTAAATTTCAGGTGAAATGGGGAGAAAAGAAATACGAGCCAAGACTCACCCAAAAACGTGATAATGGTGTTCTCTACCATTGCACCGGCCCGCATGGTAAATTTTGGAACGTATGGATGAGGTCGCAGGAAATGCAGGTTCAGGAGGGCGATATGGGAGATTATTTTGGTTTGGCTGGAGCCAAAAGTTCTGTTACGGTAATCAAGACGGCAGACAAAGCATGGCAGTATTCGTTAAAAGCACCAAGTGTAGAATTAACGTACGCAAGACAAAATGGGGGCGTTGAGAAGCCAAACGGCGAATGGAATTCCCTGGAGCTTATCTGCATTGGCGACAAAAGCATACATGTGGTAAATGGTAAAGTTGTTAATGTTTTAACTGGTGGTCGCATCACCGAATCAGGAAATGACATCCCGTTAAGCAGCGGAAAAATTCAAATACAATCCGAGGGGGCAGAAGCATATTATAAAAATATTCAGATCAGGTCTGTTAAAAAATTCCCTTCAACATATTTAAAGCAGATGAAGTAGTTCTTCTGCTCATATCATCCGTTTGTGCATGCAATGTCTCTACCTAATCAGCCGTCTAACATGAGCCTTGAAGAAGGATTGCAACAATAATGACTACAAGTTGTTGGAGCAGTTACATCTATATCCTTAATAAAAAGTTCTGTCAAAAACCCAATTTTCGAGGTACATCAAGTTGAGCTAGCATCTGTCTTTCTGTTTCGGAAAGCCACTGCCTAGTCTTCAACTATTTGTAAAACTTTTATTTACAATCTTCCAACGGTTGCCAGATTTGACTAAGGACAGGAAATCGTGATAATTATAATTCAGCATACAAAGGTTTGCTTTCGCTATAGCGAGATTGCCTAACACTTCTATGCCATAAACTTTCATATCAAAGGCTTCCCCCTGATCTGCAGGGCTTTGCCTGTTTTTAACTGCTTCGAGGTATTCCTTCAGAGTTTTGAAATACGGGTTTTGATCTACATCGCCAAATAATAATGCATGGGGATGAAAAGCATGTTCAAGCTTTTCTACATCGCCGCGGTATATCCCTTCAAAGTAAAGATCCAGCACTTGCTGAATCTCTATAAAATTTTGATTTTCCATAATTAATTAATGCCCGGCCACATGTCCCCCGTCAACGTTTAAAGTTACTCCGGTTATGAAATTGCTATTGGCCAGATAAAAGTAGCCTGCTTCTGGGTGTTTTTAAACAGGAACCTGCCCGGAGTTTCATTACTTTCAAACTGTTTTTTTGAGGAAAAAGCTCAGAATGGTATATTGAGGATTAATCTCATTTATAAGTATTCTTGATGAGTATAAATCCACTCTTTATTCGTCTATATACCACATACACATATTAATGAAAAGAAGAACCTTTTTACGAGATACCCTTTTAACCTCAACGGGCATAGCACTGATCCCAACAATTGTTCGCGGTGAAACAAACTTATTTAGTCTAAATACTCAAAACCAATTACTGGCTTCGGTAAATGCTGCTGCCCCAGGTCAAAAATTCGAACACTTCTGGAGCAAATGTGTAGGCGCCGGCCGCGCCAATGAAGGCTTACGTGCCTCATGGCTAGAGCAAATGAAATTAAGCAAAGATCTGTGTGGCTTTCAGTATTGCCGTTTCCACGGATTGTTTCACAACGATATGTTTGTATATCGCGAGGCAAACGGGAAGCCGGTGTTTAACTGGCAGTATGTTGATGATCTGTTCGATAGAATGCTGGCCATAGGAGTAAAGCCTTTCGTTGAACTCGCATTTATGCCGAAAGACCTGGCTTCTGATGAAACCAGCTTGCAGTTCTGGTGGAAAGGACAAACCTCACCCCCTAAAGACTATGCTAAATGGGGAGAACTGGTCAGCGAATTTACTAAACACTGTATAGCACGCTATGGCTTACCCGAAGTAAAAACATGGTATTTCGAAGTATGGAACGAACCAAATCTTAAAGCATTTTGGAACGGCACCAAATCGCAATATTTCGAATTATATAAAAGTTCTGCCATGGCCATAAAAGCAATTGACAAAAGCTTGCGGGTTGGCGGCCCTGCAACTAGTAATTTTGTTCCTGATGATCGTTTTGATGGTGAAATAGAGGATAAAACAAAACATAAAACACACACGGTAAAAGACCTTAATACTCTTGAATGGAAAGGCGTTTGGATAAAAGATTTTATCAACTACTGTTCAAAAGAGAACCTTCCCCTGGATTTTATTTCTACTCACCCTTATCCAACAGATTGGGCGCTTGATCCCGGAACAAAAAAGGGTGGACAAGGAGTGCGGAAAGTAGATGCCACCAAAGAAGATCTTACCTGGCTTAAAAATACCATAGCGCAAAGTC
Source organism: Sphingobacteriaceae bacterium (assembly GCA_014380615.1). Taxonomy (GTDB): domain Bacteria; phylum Bacteroidota; class Bacteroidia; order Sphingobacteriales; family Sphingobacteriaceae; genus Paradesertivirga. The sequence goes on along the minus strand of JACMJM010000051.1, from coordinate 27,728 downwards.
CTTATCCTAAAGCCGAAATCCATCTTACTGAATGGAGCTCGAGCCCTTCGCCACGAGATCCTGCTCATGACTCGTTACAGGCCGCTGCTTTTATTATAAAGACTAATCTTGATAGTATTGGGATAGTAGACTCACTTGCCTACTGGACTTTTACCGATGTTTTTGAAGAGGGCGGTGCTGGTAACTCAATTTTTCATGGTGGCTTTGGCTTGATTAATTATCAGGGCATTGTTAAACCTTCGTTTCACGGATACCGCATGCTGAATGCATTAGGCGATGAAATTTTAAAGCGCGAGGATGGACTGATTGTTACCCGTAACTCTAAAACAAAAAAGATTAGTGCTCTTATCTATCATTACCCTCAGGAAATGAAAAATACTATCGGAGGTAAAAGTGTAGAGATCGAATTAAATACCGGAACTCCTAAAAAGGTTAGTTTAAGTTTAAGCGGTTTGAAAATTTCTGCTGGCGTTACGGCCGAATTTTTAAATATAGATAGCGGATTTGCATACCCGTTATGGAAAAAAATGGGCAGCCCCGAGCCACCAAGTAGGGAGCAAACCAAGCAACTGAAGCAAACGGCGATGAACCTTAAACAAGAAAAATTCAAGGCTGATATAAAAGGCAACCTTAAATTTGAAAAAAAACTCGATCCATGGACATGTGTTCTGATAAGAGAGGTGTAAACTGATAATATGAACCCGTTGAAAATGTTAGCGTCATCTGAGGAGGTAATTTTCACAAACACTTAAGGATGGATGACGTGGAATGATGGACAAGAATAATGTTTTATGGCACAAAGGTAGCGTCATGCTGTTTCTGTCGAAGCATAGAGCGGGTTATGAAGCCCATTGTACGCCCCTTCGACAAGCTCAGGGCGACGGGCCACCACGAGTCATAGGTAGTCGTAACTATAAAGAGGAATAATTGTGCTAAGAAATATTAATCGATTTTTTTTTATAACCAGCTTCTTCTTCGGGCTAGTATTCACCGGCTTAGCTCAAACTATCAGGCTGCCGTCAACCATTAGCCCGGTTCATCCCCGTATTTTGGCTAATGGCAGCGCCAGCCGGGAGGCAGTTAATTCTACCATCAGCAATCAGGCCTGGGCCAAAGAAACAGTTGAAAAAGTAAAAGCAGGTTTAGAGCCTTATGTAAACCGGCATCAAACAGACAGTACCTGGATTGTTTCACGTTTGCAGATGTACTGGAACACTCATGCAACCGACGTGTACATTAAAGCCGGAGTGTATGACCACGCAGAAGGGCATGCCCCGGTGCCTACTGTGCGTTTCCCCGGGGCGCGTGATAATGTAACCATTTACGGGGCTCCCAAACTGGAAGATCTGTTGCCCTTTAGTGATGATCCAAGGGGTGTTTACCTGGTGAACCGCTCAAAACCAGGCCAACCCTTTGAATGGGCCGAAATAGCAAAGACCGGCCGTACGCTCGAGTCTATAAATGCAGGCATCCTGCAGATGGCGGCCAATGCTTCAATTCTTTACTGGATAAGCGGTGAAGAGAAATACGCCCGCTTCGCCTACAATATTTTTGATACCTATATGTCGGGAATGTATTATCGTAAACCACCCATCGATCTTACTCACGGGCACCATCAAACCATAGTAGGGCTTTCAACTTTTGAAGTGATACAGGAGGTGGCGATACTCGGAAGTATCACAAATGCTTACGATTATCTTTTTAATTACATACAGAAACGCTCTCCCGCAAAAATACCGGTTTATACAGAGACCCTTAAGAAATGGGCAGAGGTTCAAATTAAGCATGGTGTAGCCTACAATAATTGGAATCTGATGGAAGCAAGGAATATTCTGAATATTGCCTTAGTTCTTGAAGATAATAGTGTTTATCCCGACCATAAAGGAAGCCAGCATTACATAGACCAGGTATTAAATAAAAGCTCAGAAAAGCAATGGTCTCTTACCGACATACTCAATCGCGGGTACGATCCGGTGGCCGCCACCTGGAACGAATGCCCTGGCTATGCGCAAGGCGTAATTGGCGATTTTACCGGATTTGTGACTTTCTTTGATCAGCAATACAATCATGATATTTTACCAGGAATGCCTTTAATCGAAAGAGCAGTTCCGGCAATAGCGCAATATCTATTTCCGAACGGGTATACCTCTGCTTTTGGTGATTCTTATTACAGAACCATATCGCTGGCTCCAGCGTTTGATCTGGTAGCGAACGCAAAAAAAAATAACAAGACTTTACAGGAAGCTACATTTACCAGATATATCAAAACTCTTGAGAAATTTTATTCAGAAAGAAATCTGAAGATGCAGGGTGGGGGAGGCGAAAAGTCCGGCTTGCAGGCAGTGTTGAGACCCGAAAGCCACGCTGATTTAAAAGAATCAGTTCTTCCTGGTAAGATAGAAGAATATGTAAGCCCGGTGTTTTTTGCAACCAATGTAAGTTACTTCGCTCAACGCAATGGCTTCGACTCTAAAAATGGCTTAATGGTGGCTATGGCCGGTTCTAAGGGTAATCACATGCATGCTAACGGAATCTCGATGGAGATTTATGGCAAAGGGATTGTGTTTGGGCCAGACAGCGGTATTGGTACCAGTTATTTTCAGCAGGATTATGCTGAATATTACTCGCAGTTTCCTGCTCATAATACTGTAGCTGTAGACGGAATCTCTGCCTATCCGGTAATGAAAAGCAATCACGGATTTGATGTATTAAGCAGTTATCCTGCATCCGGAAAAGCGCAAGGATTTTATCCCTCAGTTACTTACGGTGATTTGTTTTTTATCGAGCCCGAAACAAGATCCGACCAGAACCGCCTTACCAGTATATTAAGGACAAGTGACAGTACCGGGTATTATATAGATATTTTCAGAAGCAAAAAACAGAAAGGCGGCGATAAGTTTCACGACTACTTTTACCATAATCTGGGCCAACAGCTTACATTAACGGATAATTCTGGGAAACCACTTGATTTGGCCCCAACAGAAAAACTATCCTTTGCAGGAGGACATTTATTCGCTTATGACTATTTCTGGGATAAAAAATCTGTTGTAACTCCTGATGATTTCAATGCGGTATTTAAATTAAGTATCCCCGGTAGGGAAGATGTAACTATGAACCTGTGGATGAAAGGGTCAAAGGGTAGAGAGATTTTTGCTCTGAAAGCTCCAGCTTCAAAATCATTTCGGGGTAATATGATTCCTGATAGTATTGCCCGCCTGCCGATGCCAACCATTGTGGCCCGCCAAACAGGGGAGGCTTGGAATCAGCCCTTTGTTGCCGTTTTTGAGCCTACAGCGAAAGATGAACCAAAGTCGGTTACTAAAATAATTCCCTTAAGCCCTAAAGGTGCCCGTCCTGATTTTGTTGGCCTTACCGTAGAAAGCCTGAACGGAATCACCGACCATGTTTTTTCTTCGGTAAAGAATGATCCCTTAACATACCGGGATATGGCCGTACAAGGAAATTATGCGGTATTTAGGCAAAAGGCCGAGGGATTTGAAATGTTTTTAGGCAAGGGTCAAAAGATAGAATGGAAGGGGTATAAGCTCAGTTCGAACATTCCGGCAACAGTTGCGTTATCAGTAATAGGAAAAAGGTGCTTTTTAACTACAGACAGGGAAGTAAGTTTATCTGTGCCTGATACTTATTATGGCATGAACGTTTATTTAAAAATTACTAGGGGAGCTAAAAGCACTTTGATACCAGGTAAACGTGAAAATGCAGGGACAAGTAAATGTGTGTCTTTTAGTGTTCCGGAAATTGAGTATGCTGAGATTTTTATTAGTAGTCATTAGCACATTGTTAGGTTTCTTTAAATTCAATACCAGTTATTGATAATCGTTACCCTTTCAATACCTGCTAAAAGCTATATTTACGAAATTTTTGAGAATATTGTCACCCCGACACTTGTTGAGACAGGTTAACATTATCAGTAAATGAAAAAAAAACTATCCATTCGCGACATTGCTAATCATCTTAATATATCGAAAACTACCGTATCCTTTATATTAAACGGTAAGGCAAAAGAAAAGCGAATTAGTGATGTCTTAACAGAAAAAGTTTTAAAGTATATTGAAGAAAAAGATTTCAAGCCAAACCAGCTTGCCAAAAGTCTGAGTACAGGAAAAACCATGATAATTGGATTGATGGTGGAAAAAATCTCTGATTACTTTTTTGCAAAAGTTGCTTATCATCTTGAGGAGCTTGCATATCAAAATGGTTATAAAATTATTTATTGTAGTACCGAGAACGATACCGAAAAGACTAAGGAACTAATTAAATTGTTCCATGACCGTCAGGTTGACGGATATATTATTACCCCGCCCGTGGGTATAGAGGACGAGATTCGCGAGCTAATTTCTGAGAATCTGCCTGTAGTACTATTTGACCGTTATTTGCCTGCTCTGGATACAAGCTATGTAGGTCTTGATAATTTCGGGGGTACTTATAATGCGGTTAAACATTTAATAAAATGCAACTATAAAAACATCGCATTTGTTGAACTGGAGTCGGACCAAACTCAAATGCACGACCGGCAGCAAGGATATTTAAAGGCAATCGAAGAAAATAAATTAGAACCGATAATCAAAAAAATATCATTCCAGAACACTACAGCAATAACGGTAGACGAACTTACTGGGTTGCTTCAGAAACAGCCGGAAATTGATGCTATGTTTTTTGCTACAAATTACCTTGCCATGAGCGGTATTAAAGCCATAAACCAATTAAATTTAAAAATTCCTGATAATATAGCTGTAATAGCTTTTGATGATCATGATGTGTTCGATATCTACAATCCATCAATTACAGCAGTTGCGCAACCTATAGACGAAATGGCGAAAGAATTAATCAATATTCTTTTAGATAAGATGGAAAGTCGTACCGAAATTGCAGCCGTTAAGAAAGTTGAAGTACCTGCCAGGCTTATTTTGAGAAATTCTACCAGAAATAGCTAGAACATCCCCATATTCTTAACATCACGTTTAAATCGACCCAGAGCGGCCGTGTCTTGATTCATTGCCGTTTTCTTGGCAATATTAAAAAAAATCAAAGTGTAAATTGTAAAACTTGTTACATGTTGTAAACAAAATTGTCTTTTTCTAAAAAGTAATGCTAGTCCTTGCTAAACCGGTTTAGATAGGTATATTTGAAATTACAATAGTAGGTGCAGCGTTTGGTGCAAAATATTTCATTTTTGATCAGCTTTCGCTGCCACTGAGTGTAAATGCGAATTTCTATGGATAATATTTCTGGCAAAACCTCCCTGGTGATAGGGGCAGACATCGGTGGTACTCATATCACTTCAGCGTTAATTGATTTAAGAAAAGAATGTACTGTTGCTGGGTCAAGAGTTCGATATACCGTAGATCCGAATGCCGGGGCTGAAGATATACTTGATGTGTGGGTGTTGGCAATAAAGGGTGCTATGAAAAAGGCAGAGTTACTTTCGGAAAACGTTGGCATTGCAATGCCGGGGCCATTTGACTATGCTGCAGGGATTTGCCTAATCAAAGATATGCATAAGTACGAGTCTTTATATGCACTCAATATAAGAAGTATACTTTCCGAGCGACTAGGCATTTCTCCTCAAAATATTGAGTTCCGAAATGATGCTGAGGCTTTTTTACATGGAGAGGTTTTTTGCGGAGCGGCAAAGGGGTATTCGCGTGCATTCGGGATAACCCTGGGCACTGGCCTTGGTTCAGCTTTTAGCGTGAATGGCGAAACAACCGATGCTAATCTGGGTGTGTCGCCCTTTTATGATGGGATAGCTGAAGATTATATTTCAACCAGGTGGTGTGTAAAAAGATTCCGGGAGCTTACTGGCAGTACAATTAAGGATGTAAAGATGCTGGCTCAAAGGGCAGTCAGGGATGAATATGCACGAAAAGTGTTTGCCGAATTTGCTGAAAATCTCGGACGCTTCATAGTTAACGTATTACAAGAAAATAAAGCTGAAATAGTAGTAATTGGAGGTAATATTACTTTGGCCCACTCGCTCTTCTGGACTAAAATGGAAAATTATGTGAAAAAGGAAGGTGTTGAAGTTCTTATAACCCGAACGAAATTAGGTGAAAATGCTTCTTTAATAGGTGCGGTTTGTGGATTCGATAATAAAATAACAACCGTGCAATTTAATAAAAATGCTTTAAATCCGTAGAGTTATTATTAATACAACAGTGCATAGCTAGAAATTTTAAAAAAAAAATAAAAGTACAAAATAATTTGCTAAACCGGTTTAGTATATTTATGTTTGATTAAGCAATTTAAACCGTCTTACAGCGTAACTGATGATCGTAAAATGAATACAAGCTGTAAGTAGTGATATAAGTCAAAATACATTGTTATGGGTGAGTATTAAAGATTGATTCCCCTGTCTTAGTGTTATATGAAGACAGATAATTTAGTTGAATTGTCTCCGGAAGATTCATTGCCTTTGTCGTTCAGACTCAAGGATGTATCTGAGAGTCAAATTAAAGCACACTGGCAGAAGATAGTGAATGAAATAGCGAAGGATGAAGCCGGTAATAAAAGGGATGAAAAATCTTTATGATTAGTACGGTATAACAAATTGTTTTGAAAAGCAAGTATTGAATTAACCGAAGTTTAACCTTCATAGTGATAAATGCTTTGACAAAAATTAACCAATTACCTGAATTGTGGGAAGCTTCCAAAGCTGGAGATGCTAAAGCTTATTCGGCGCTTCATTCTGAGTTGTATCCTAAGCTGTTTAATTATGCGCTAAAGATAGTAAAGGATGATCAGGTAGCTGATGATTTATTGCAGGAAGTTTTTTTAAAATTTTGGAGCAAGAGAAATCAGATTGGGGTTATTAATAATATCTCATCATATTTTTATCAGTCAACAAGGTTTATTGTGATTAATTATTTAAGGGATATTAAAAACCAGCAATTAAAGCTTGATCAAATGCCCGAGCCTGATATACAATTTTCATCAGAGGAGATTATTATGGAGCGAGAAAGCAGCAGGCAACTTAAGTATGTAATTCAAACATTGCTCAATAGCCTCCCTGCGCGTCAGCGGGAAATAGTATATCTGAGATTTTATGAGGAATGTAGTTATGAGCAGATTGTTCAGATTACGGGTATCAGGTATCAATCAGTTGTAAATCATATATACAGGGCGGTGCAAACTATGAGAGAAGGATTTGAATGTAATAATAACAAAATGGTGATTGCCAGTTAGGGGCTAGGGAATGATAAATACTAAATGCCGTACAATAGGTGAGGTGCGGTATTCTTCAAATGTCCTAGTAAATCACCATGTTTATTAGATAACTATTTAGTGCCATTTTACAATATATTAACCTGTCTGAGCCTTAATTTAATATAAATATGATGCGTATAATACTATCTTTTCTGTGGTTATACCTGATAGCGTTCCAATCGTTCAGCAAGTCATACGGCTATGCAGTCAACGATTCTTTTTTTTCGGCTAAAGGTTTAATTCACAGCGACTCAACAAGTACAAGAGATTCCTTAATAGCTGCAGCAGTTGCAAAACGAAGTGCTGATTATAAATGGAATCTGTATGTTAAGCCTGCACAGGGGAACTCTTTTCAATGGATAAGCCTTCAGCAAACTTTAAAAGGAGCATCGGGAGTACATGTAATGGAACCAAGCGGAGAACCTGGAACTATACAATCTATGCTGGTCAGAGGTGCTTCAATACCTGTGTTTTCAGCTAAAGATCTTCTGTTAACTCAACCTTTAATCGTATTGAATGGTGTGCCATTGATATCTCAGGATCATCCGTTTGCTTATGATATTCAGCAATATGATTTTAACAGGATAGGGCCGTCCAGTAATTTGTTAGCCGGTATAGACCCTGAAGATATTGCTTCAATAGAAGTAGTAAAGGATATGGTGGAGGCTGCCAGGTACGGAGTTCGTGCGGCTAATGGGGTTATAAAAATCACCACCAAGGAGCCATCAATTAATAAGCGTATATCTGTAAGTACTTATACCGGTTTGGCCACTTCGCCAGGAGTTACAACTATGAATGGTGCTAGCGAGAATGCCTTTAGAAAGGTTTTTTATGACCGCTATGCAACAGCTCAGCAACGGTTGAATATTCCGGGTTATCTTAGAGATTCGCTTTATTCGATCTATTACGGACCTTCAAATTGGACTGATCTTTATTATAAAAACGGACCAGAGTTTGGTCTTAATGCTACTCTTACCGGGGGCTTTCCAAATGCTAATTTCCGTGCTTCTGTTGGAACAGTGCGGAATAATGGCATAGCGGATAATACGGGTTTGAGTCGTTACAATGCTTCCTTTGCGCTTGTAACAAAACCTACAAAGTGGATGACAATCGGAACGTCCATAAATGCCAGTCAATTGGTTCGTAACAGAAATAGGAATTTTAGAGACAGATATGCCGAGGTAAGGTATCTTCCTGATTTGACCAATCCCATCTCTCCTAACAAAGATTATTATTCTAATTTTCTTGATCAGTATGATAAATCCTTCGATAAGAACAAATCGAACATTTTAAACGGAGCAGTTGATATGCGCCTGGCTTTCGGAAAATTTGGTTTCCTGACACGATTAGCGGCCAATTATAGCGATGGCTACCGGGATGTGTTTTATCCCGGCACTCTGATGGAAACTAACAATTACGTTTCTAACTATTTTGGATTTAATCAGCGTATCTTAATTGAAAACGTCGCAGATTACAAGCTGGACTGGAAAGATAAGCACCACTTAAAGCTAGAAGCCGGCCAGTCGGTGCAGTTAGATAGTTATCGATATAATTATAGCTATGCTTATGATGGCAGCAGCGATTTTATTAAAGTGAACGCACTTAACGATCCTTTAAATCCCTCTGTAAATATTTTTGGTAATGCAAATACTGTTGGGTTTCTAAATACATTAATTGTAAGGCTGATCGATCAGACGAAAAATAATCTGTTGTCTTATCATACTAAAGCTGATTATCAATATAAAAAGAAATACAGTGTATCTCTTCTACTTAGGGCAGATGGCTCTTCAAATGCACAGGTAACCAATCAATGGCTATTTGCTCCGGCTATATCCGGGTCATGGAATCTAAAAGAAGAGTTTCTGAAAGAGGCAGAAGCTTTTAGCGAATTACGTTTGAATGCAAGTGCTGGCAGACTTGGGAATGTACTACAGGATGATCGTTTTGCGGCCGGACCGCAATATGTTGTAGACGTTACCTATACCGGAGAGCCTCGTTTGGGTAATTATAATGGTGCTGCTACCCTTGAAAGACCTTATAGCCGAGGTTGGGTTGGTTATGGTATTCCTTGGGCGTATACGGATCAAATCACAGGAGGATTAAGTGCGGGGCTTTTCAATAACCGTTTGCTTGCAGCGGTTGATTTATATTCACGCATTAATAAGAACCAGATGCTAGAAGTGCCAGCTTATGCTGAATATGGCTATGCTACCGCATTTAAGCCAGGAATGGAAGTTCAAAATTCGGGTGTTGAGTTACAGTTACGCGCAGATGTGCTTGCTAAAACAAGCAGACTAAAATGGAGCCCGGCACTTAATTTAAACTATAACCGTAATAAGCTCAAAGCTTTGCCCGACGGTCTGGATAAAATCATTATCGGTAACAGGTTATTAAAAGTAGGGGAATCTATTGATCAGTTTTGGCTTTATGAGAACGAAGGGATTTTTAATGCCAACAGCGAAATACCCGTAAATCCAAGCACCAATGAGCCGCTAAGGTTTCAGAATGAAGCGTTACAGGCGGGCGATCCAAGATGGCGAGATGCTAACGGTGATTATATAATTGATGACAATGACAAAGTACTCACTGGTCATTCAATGCCAGTTGTTTTTGGCAGCTTTTCAAATAATTTAGGATATAAGAAATGGACTCTGGCTGTTGATATGTACTACAATATGGGCCGCAAGATTCTTAATCAGGAGATGGCAAGTCGTTTTGACTTTATCAATATGCAAAGCGCCAATAATATTAATGCGGTTAAGGAAATTACTTATTGGGAAAAACGAGGCGATTACAATCGTTATCCTATATATAATCCCTGGAGCCCTGTTAGCCCGTATCGGGCAGATCAGGATTTATTTCTGGAGGATGCGTCATTTCTGAAAATGCGGTCAATTACAATAAGCTACGATCTTAAAAGTTCGCTGAAGAAGGCCAAATTCAATAAAATGATAATATGGGGAAGCGTACGGAATGTATTTACCATTTCTCAGTACTCCGGTCGCGATCCTGAACTTGTTGATTACACAGGCTTTGATACGGGTTATGGACAGGCTATACCACGTACCTATACACTCGGAATTAAAATGGATTTATAGAAATGAATTTACTAATGATAAAAATGAGACTCTTAAATATCCTGTTTATCGTTTTCTTTTCCTTGTCCGGCATTTCATGTAAGAAGTTATTGGATGTTGACCCAACACGACTATTGGGTGAAGAAAGCATGTGGAATACACAAACGGATGCCAAAGCAGCGATGCTTGGATTACTGGGCTTGAGTAAAGCCGCATTTTGCGATAATGAAAGGTATTGGCTTTATGGCGATTTGCGTACTATTGATGGAAAAGGCGGCGATTTTAGAAGTACTCAGCGATTGGATCTTAAAGCTATTTCCCAAAACAAATTAACAGCTTCATATCCGCTTATTGAAAGCTTGCGCAACTGGAGAAGATTTTATGCCGTAGTTAATGCAGCAAATGTTTTTCTCGAAAACGCTCCTAAAATAATTGAACGCGACCCTCATTACCTGCCGGTTGATTTCAGGATTGAAGCTGCACATGCAAGATTCCTGCGTGCTTTGGCTTACTTTAACTTGGTCCGAATTTGGGGTGACGTCCCTTTGATATTATCATCAAACGATGGACAATTTGGAAACAAGCCCCGGGAAAGTAAGGAAAAGATCCTTGCCTTTATTGAGGAAGAGATAAAAGCTATCATTCCGGATGTTCCCGTGGTTTATAAAGATAATAATATTGAGCCTGAAGTTCCACGAGCAAGCTGGCACATGGGCGAATGGCAGGCTTTAAAAAAACATGGTGCTTATGCTATCCTGGCCCAGGTATATGCTTGGCAGGGTAAATATGCTGATGCTGCAATTTGTGCTAAATGGGTGCTTGATAACCGTACTTTACAAGCGTTAACTACTGGTGGACCATCACAGCCCATGAATTTTCTTAGTGCCGACCAGGTTCGCCAGATGTTCAGAGGTGAGTTTGGATCAAATCAATACAGTATCTTATTTGGATTTCCACATAATTTCGTAAACGGTGAGGCAAGCAATTCCGGTTGCCTTGAAACCCTTACACTGGCAGCCCCTTATATTTTAAGAAAATCATTACCAGACATATATGTTCCGAAAGATACTATTTTATCAGTATTCAAGGAGATAGGCGATCAGCGGTTCTATATCGATCCGGTTACCGCACTACCAAACGGAGATCGCTATTTCGGAGTATTTGACCGGCCTATACCTGTTTTTACTAAGGTTTTTATAATTAAAGATAGTAATCCTCCACCTCTTAACTCCTTAACAGGGGTTGGGTCCGATGGTTCTATCACGCTGTTCGGAAGCTCTATTGTTCTTTCAAGGCCAGAGGATATGAGGCTGCTTCTGGCAGAAGCATATACCGTACTTGGCGACACAGATGCGGCATTTACTCTTTTGAATGATGCAAGGGCCGCTCGCGGACTGCCGGCATTCAACCTGGCAAACGGAAGCCTTATTGATGCTATTTTCACCGAACGTCGAAAAGAGTTTATGGGGGAAGGTCATCGTTGGTATGATATGGTAAGATATAAAAAGATCAAAAATAACGACCCCGCCTTTAATGCTATGATTCAGGATGGCGGCATTTATTGGCCAATAGCAAAAGAGGTTATAAGTCAAAATCCATTATTGGTTCAATACCCTCATTGGAGTAATAATTAAACCGACGGATATGAAACACGGAAAGTTTTTTAAAGCGAATACGATTTTATTATTACTCGTTATAATGAGTATATCAGCATGTAAAAAAGTGGATGGTGATTATGTTCATACCAACACTACTAAAGTTTTTACGGGTACAACATATGATTATCTGAAAAGTAAGCCGGGTGTATTCGACTCACTGCTGCATGTGGTTGATCTTCTTAACCTTAAGCCAACGCTTGAGACTGGCGAAGTAACGCTTTTTGCATGTACAAACGCTAGTTTTGAGCAGGTGGTAACTAAATTAAATATTGCCAGAAGTCTTGCAGGCAAACCCAGAATTTATCTCAAAGATATAAAGCGTAATCTACTTGATAGTATTGTTTGTAAATATATCGTACAGGGTAAACATATTGCTGACTCTATGGCACTTATTAATGGATTAGTTATGTCTGGAGCGCGATACTCTTTCCCGATGAACGGGAAGCTTAATACTTCAACTGCTACAGGGCAGCTAAAAGGTGGCCCGGTGGTAATAGTTTTCTCCAACACTCAGAAAAGTATATTTACCCGAGATTGGTTAAGAACTACAGCTAATGCTGTAGATATCAAAACCTCGAATGGAGTAATTCATATTTTGGAAGAAACCCATCCTTTCGGCTTCGGAGAATATTCAAAGCCAAGTCCTGAACCTTACACGTTAAGCAAATTCAGGCCGGGTGGTTACACGGGGCCTTTTGTATTCCCTTCGGTAGTTAATGGTACCGTGTTAATGGAATCAGAAGATTTCGATTCTGGAGGACAGGGCGTAGGATATTTCGATACTACTTTACCTGCTACTCCTCTGGTATCTGGTAATGCTGGAGGAAATTATCGGATAGATGAAAGTGTAGATATTGAGGCCCCTCACGCTGCTGCTACTGATATGGCAGGTTATTTTCCATCTAGTCATGGAATTGGCAGTTCGGCTGCGAAGGAGTGGCTGATTTACTCTGTAATGGTACCAGAAGAAGGTGATTACACCATCACTACCCGGGCGTCTTCTGGCGGAAACAATAATGCCAAATCATTTCATATCGAGTTTAATTTTAAAAACTTAACAGGTCCTTTATCCTTCTTTAAGCCTGCTGTAAATGCGGGATATAATAATTACAATATCCTTGTATCCAGCCCGGTGGTCCATCTTAAAGCCGGTGAATATTTAATGCGGTTTTATTTTGAAACAAATGAGTTCAATATCACAAATTTTGTAGTTAAACGTGTCAACTAATCCATATGAAGCGGAGTAATAATAGTAACCTAAAAATATTGAGCTTAGCTGTCTTTGCTTTATCGATATTCTGGATCATACCCGGTTGTAAAAAGATTTATGGTGTGCTTCCTGACGATAAAGACTTTATGAGTGAGCAAGTAGACTTTACAACTAAAACATTTACACCTGTTATCGGGAGGACGAACCTGTTGAATGGCAATTTTGTAGCGGATGGATCCACCTTGCCGCTAACCTTTGAAATGCTGAACGTAAGAAGAAATGATGGTGCTGCTGCTCCTGAACTTACAGATTCGCTCCCAACTTTGGTATGGACAGCTGCTTATACCGGGCAGGAAAAAAGTATTAGCGAAATTGAAGCAAAGCGGAAACTGGAAAAGCATCCGGTCTTTGAAGTCAGAAAATCTGGTGAACTAATCTTTTGGAATACCTCCACCAACACGCTGGTTCCATATTTTCAAGGTTCTAACTCAGCACCTGGCGGAACATCTTATTATTATTTATTCGATATAAAAGTTTCTAATAGTGGTGGTTCGAAGTTGATTAAGGATCTGGTTTTAAATCCATTTCGGGAGCGTGCGTATGATCCCTACGAATTCGACCCGGTTAGCAATGTACTATTACCTAACCCGAATGCGAGTATAGTTCCGACAACATTGGTGGGTATGAAAGGTATCGACACCCGTAAGCAACTGTCTAATAACAATGCAACTAATAATAGTGATGTTAAAGTCACTATTGTCCGTACGGGCGACGGAAACTCACTCACTTTTAAGTTTCTTGATCGCAACAATAATAGTATAAATCCTGACCTCTTCAACCAAACTAAGTGGGCCACATTGGTGCATGGATTTAATATGCAAAAAACAAATGAGTTTGTACGGTATGATATAGCTTACCCTATTCCTTTAATAGTACGCCCAACGCCTTATACAACTGCTGACGGGTCTAAGGCACTGGTTGAATTTTCGTACACAAGATTAGGTTTTAACGGGATTAGGGAGAACGGTAAGATGACTTTAAATTTTAATATTTTCCGTCAGGGAGACTGGGAGATAAACTTCAAGTTTACAACAGAATCCCCGCGTTTCGAAGATGAATTTTAATGCATAGATAATCAAATGATGAGAAGAAATTTATATGCCGCCAAGTTACTCGTAATCCTGCTTTGTGTATTACCAGAACTTCTGTTTTCTCAAGCTAAACAGATTCAAGTACGGGGAGTGGTAATAGACAGAAACACTTCAGACCCGGTTCCGGGTGTTACAGTGGCGCTTGATGTCAAACCACCAAAACCGCTTGCTGTTACCGATGCTATGGGGCGTTTCACTATTACGGTCTCAGAAGGTGCTAATTTAATTTTTCGGTATGTCGGATACACAGATCGTAAGGTGAAGCTTGAGGCAAAGCAGACTATGATTAATGTATCCCTAACTGAATCTGTATCGATAATGAATGAAGTTGTGATTCGCGGTTATACTAAACGGACCAGAGAGGAAAGCGGGGGCTCTTCGTATATTATAACCGATAAGGATATAAAGGATCTTCCTGTATCTAATGTGGAGCAGTTACTTCAGGGTAAAGTAGCCGGATTGAACATTCAGGTTAATACAGGTGCTCCAGGATATCGCGGAACTGTTGCTTTACGGGGAGTATCTGGTATGGATATTTCAGGAACAACAGGAGAGGACGCTTTTCTTACACCTTATTCACCACTTTATGTAATTGACAATATACCTGTGGAAGCAGATGCGAATTCAGACTTCGGTTTTAACACTCCGGGGCCAGGAGTTAGCCCTCTTTCACTAATACCTCCGGAAGATATCGCTAGTATTGAAATACTGAAAGATGTTCAGGCAACCTCTCAATATGGTTCACGTGGTGCATATGGTGTAATACTTATAACTACACGTAGGGGAAACTCTCCCAAACCACGATTTAGATATTCATCAAAGTTCTTTGTAAACACGCCTCCAAAACTGCGTGAAACGATTGGAGGCAGGGCAGAGCGCCTGGCGAAAATCAACGAAATTTATGCCATGGGAACTTATAATGATCGGCTAAAGATTACTGAGATACCAATGCTTTCTGATAGCTTGAGCTCTTATTATAACAACTCTACCGACTGGCAGTCTGTTTATTATGGTTCAACATTTAATACTACTCATAACCTGGGCATTGATGGGGGGGATAATAAATTTAACTATAAGACCAACTTTGGGTACTATAAAGAGAAAGGTATAATTAAAAACACAGGATTTGACAGATACTCGTTAAGCATGCTGCTTGAGTACCGTCCAACTGATGATTTTTGGGTTAACTTCACTGTAGCGAGCGGTATTGGAAAGAAAAATAAGGGTAATGGTCTAGGGATTCTGCAAACCGGAGCCGCTAGTAACTCTGCTGCATCATCCTTGTTGCCTGGCCCATCATTATTTCAGGCATCAACTAGTGTCTTGGCTGATATGTCGGTTGAAAATAATAACCTGTCGAAAAATATCCGGCCAAGTATGAATCTTAGTTATTCTTTCATTCCTGGGCTTAGGCTTACTGCTACTGGTAGTTACGATTATGCGGTTGGTACTGAAGAAACTAATACCCCTGCGCTCGCCACAACTGATCTAAGAGCAATAAGTTATGCTCTTAATGAGCGAAGTTCTAATTTGTATGGAAGAGGAGGGTTTACGTATGCAAAAAGCTTTAACGGTTCAGACCATAACTTTTTTCTGAATACCTTTTCGGAAGTAGGGATCAAAGCGTACCAGGTAAACTATAGCAGGCTGGTGCAAACCGCTAACGACCAGTTGACCGGACCTCTTGGTTCAAGTCCCTTCAGGTCACGAGGGGGAGGCGTGCTAATTAACCCTAAAAGGCCTCTTGATGAACGATCTGTATCTTACTCGAGTGGTTTCTCCTACAACTTCAGAAAAAAGTATATCCTTGATCTGACTTACAGGCTTGATGCATCTTCAATCTCTGGATTCGACAGCCCTTTTGCCAAGAACTATGCTGGTGCTTTAAAATGGAATTTTGGCAAAGAGAAACTATTTGAGGACTCGAAATGGCTTAGTTCAGGTGCCTTAAGGTTAAGTTCGGGTAAAAATGTTAGACCTACCGGAAATGTATATTCACTCTATGGGGTATATCGCCCTGCCGGTGACTACGAGGGAACCCCAATTATTGGAATTGATTATCAAACTATTCCGAATAATAAACTTAAACCTACCACAAAGAAGGATTTAAATATCGGACTTGATCTGTCGTTGTTCAAAAACAGGTATCAATTTATATTCGATACATACCGCAGTGCCGTGACTAATTTGCAGCGCACAATCGCTTTGCCTAGTACCACGGGCTTTGTTGAGGTGTTAAGTAACGATGCCGGTTTGATCAATTATGGTTATGAGCTTACTGTAATTGCCAGGCCATTGCCAAACAATAGCAAGATTAATTGGATAATAAATGCTAACGCAGCCTTGAATAATGATTTTGTGACAAGCTTACCAGGAAACAAGAATCAAATTCTCCAAAGCAATAGTATAGTAACTCGGGTGGGAAGAAATACGTTTTCAAACTTTTTATTGAAAAATGAAGGTGTATATCGGAATACTGGGGATGTTCCTATTGATCCGGTGACTGGTCTGCCTCTTCGCACGCCGGTAAATGCGACAGCCTTTTTTAAAGAGGGCGATCCAATTTGGCAAGATACGAACGGAGACTATATTATTGATGATAAAGACAAGCAGGTATTGGGCAATTCACAACCAAAAGTTACTGGCGGGTTAGGATCTACCATAATCTATAAGGCTTTTTCATTTACCGTTAATGCCTCTTTTACACTTAAGCGCGATATCTTAAATGCAGCACTTGCATCCCGTTTAGCACTGGTAAAAGATCCTTTCGGAAGAAGTGTTTATCTCCCTCTTGATGATGTTAATTACTGGAAGCAATCAGGCGACATTTCTGAGTTTCCAAATCCGTTCGACTTTAATCGTGCAGCTGCCATAAATCCGTTCCGGGTAGATCAGTCCTTATTTCAGGAGGATGGATCATACTTTAAAATTAATAGCGTAGCATTGGGATACACCGTTAACAAAAATCGGATTTCCAAATTGGGTCTCAGAAACATACGGTTTCATATTTCGGCTAATAACCTTATTACATTTTCGCCCTATTCCGGACCAAGCCCCGAGAATGTAAGTGGGTTAGGCTGGGATCAGTCTAATGGTTACCCCGTTTCAAGAACCTATAATTTTGGTTGTGATATCGATTTTTAAAAATTAAAATATGAAAAAGCATATTATAAGTTTATTGTTTTTTGTTGTCTGCGCAGGCCAGTTTAGTTGCAAGAAATTTTTAAATGTAACCCCTCTGGATAAACTAAGCGGAGTTAATTTCTGGCAATCTCGCGCTGATGTAGAAGCCTTTTCAACAAGCCTGTATGCTATTATGAGGAGTAAGTTAACATCAACGGCATTTATACCAGCAACCGGCGAGCTTCGGTCGGGACAAATACTCCCAACCATAATTAATAATTCCAACTCTGGTGGCGAAAAAAATATTCGATTAGTTTATAATCAATTTGCTGTTAATAACCTGCAACGGAACGCATCCGGAGTGTTAGATGTAACCAAGCCCTGGAATCCTGCTACGGGATCTAATCTGGTTTTTAATTTTACCTCCATCACTAAATGGACTGAATTTTATTCGGCTATTCAGGGTGCGAATATTATGTTTGATCGGGTAACAAAAGGTGTACCAGGCCTAAGTGAGCAAGAAAAACGACAGTATTTGGCAGAGGCTGCCTTTATTAGATGTTTCGCTTACTTTACCATGGTTAGAGTTTTTGGTGATGTAGTCTATTATATCGATCCCTATGAACGCACACCCTTACCAAGGGAAAATTTTGTTTCGGTTATCAATAAATGTATAGCCGATTTAAAGAGTCATAAGGATAATCTTCCCCTCATTTATTCCGATCCGGCATTAAAAACCATCAGGGCAACCCGTGGAGCTGCCTTAAGCTTACTGATGAATATGAATATGTGGAATGCAGGCTTTGATAAAGCCAACGCTATAACTTATTGGCAGGAAACAGAAACTCTAGGTGATGAGCTTATAAAAGCAGATATTTATTCATTGGTACCTATAGAGGAGTTTGAAAGAGTAATGCGCGGTAGAAGCGAAGAAACAATTTTTGAATTTGGCCAAAGTATTAATTATGCGCCTAACCCTCTTCCCACTAATTTTTTCCGAGCCTTTTTTGGCGAAATGATGCTTCGGACTCCTAATAAGGGGGCTAATGGCGACAACAACTCAAGCCATGCTTATTTTAGGGCAGATTACCTTACTTCGTTATATGCCGGTGGGCCTGATAAGCGAAGAGATCTTTGGTTTGATAGCTTTATGTTATCTGAAAGTGGAAATTTTCAGTTGTTGAAGTTTCAAGGGATCATTAATTCGTCTGTAACTAATAATCCAAATGCCATCCCAGAGTGGAGTTTGGTGATGTCCAGGCTGGCTGAAGTGATTTTACTCCGTGCAGAAGCTCTTGCTAATCTGGGTACAGAAGGTACCGCAATATCGATGCTGAACATGGTTCGAAACAGAGCCGGGGCACCCGATTATAGTGGTCCAGGTGGTGAGCATTTGAAAGATGAAATTTTTATTGAGCGCTCTAAAGAACTGATGGGTGAAGGGCATCTTTATTTTGACCTGGTAAGAACCGGACGTATTATGGATGGTAACTGGGTGCCTAATCCCTTATCTGCCGACCAGTTTGAAAGGGGGGCCTGGACTTGGCCGATTGATGTTAACGCACTCTATAATAATCCTTTTATGCAATTAAATAGTTACTGGCAATAAACCAAAAAGATGAACACGTATATCAATCAAATTATAAGGGTTTGCATATTCAGTGCAATGCTGCTCATGTTCTTAACCGCATGTAAGAAGGATCAGTATTATGTTGATGGCGGTCTTTCCGATCCTAATTTTAAGGGGAGTATGTTTCAGTACCTCGAATCCAAACCGTTTTATTTCGACACTTTAACTACAGTAATTAAGTTGGCGGGATTACAGGAGAATTTCGAGAAAGATGAAATGACCTTTTTTGCTCCTACGGATAATTCAATTAAACGTGCTTTAGTTGAGGCGAATAAAACGTTGTATCAGGCCGGTAAAGATACTATCCTTAATTTGAATGAGATAGATAGTGAAATATGGCGCAAATATGTTATGCGATACATGTTCAAGGGCGCAAACAAATTGAACGACTACCCACAGCTGGATACCAGACTTTTAGCGGTATATCCTGGCCAAAACTATTTGTCATATAATAACACGATTTTTAATATAGGGGTAATTTATGATGATGTGAACGGTATAAAATACGGAGGCTATCGCCATATTGTGATTTCCTATTTAAATAATCTGAACACTCCCAGTCAAACTAGTACTTGGACAACAATCAATGTCTCGTCTTCGGATATAAAGCCTATAAACGGTGTAGTACATACGCTTGCGGATAAAAGCACTTTCGGATTTAATACAGATTTTACTGGGGATGTATTGGCCCTCAAATAAAATCCCAAAAATAATCTTTAAACAAAGATGATGATGAAACTAAACTATATAATCACACTTCTTCTGGTAATGGCCATCACCTTTATTGGTGCTTGTAAAAGGGAGGAAGTCTATGAGAATCCATACAGTGGCGGAAAGGCCCCGCTTGGCGTCGAGATGAGTAAGGTAGTAACCCCTAGTCCTGTTCAAGCGAGTGGAGGAACTTTGGTTACGTTTGCAGTTAAAGGATTGTTGCCATATAAAGACAAACTTGTTTTTATGTTTAACGGAACCCCGGCAGAGGTAACAAATATAACCGATCAGCAGGTGGTTGTTAAAGTTCCTGATCTAGCGAGTAGCGGAATGACTTCAATTGCGATAGATAATCAGGTGTTTTTCGGACCACGATTTAAGGTAACTGGTAAAATAAGTGTTGACGCCGCTTGGAAAGTAGCTTCGGGAGGTGCGAATAAGGATATTAGCGATATACTACCCTTAAACGACGGGAGGATGATATTTGTAGGAAGCTTTACTGATTACGATTCAAAAGGTATCGTAAGGCCTCTAAATCGGATAGTACAGGCGTTAAAAGATGGAGGATCTGATCCTTCCTTCAAATCTGAAGGGGCGGATAATACTATTAATAGTATTGCAGCGGATGGTTCAAGTTTATTGGTAGCAGGGAGCTTTACCGGGTTTCTAGATAAAGGGGTTACTTACCGCAATTACTTTATAACAAGGTTAAATGCTGACGGAACACCGAAACTTAAAACGGTGCCGTACTTTACTGGTACCCGGATAGTGTCTACATTTTCTGGCGGAACAAATGGTACTATATTAAATATTTTAATGCAGAGCAGCAAAATTATAGCTGTAGGAGGTTTTACAAAACACTTGAAATTTATCTACGGAGTTTTGGGCACTTTTGTGGAGGAGACAGACGCCCCTCAGGTAATTCGCATGGATACAGATGGAAACCTTGATAAAACCTATCGTTTTGATGTTAATCTTAATGCCGGATTATCCGGAGGAAACGGGTCTATACTTGGAAGTGTAATAACCACCGACGGGAAGGTGGTACTCACTGGCAGATTTAATAAGTTCGATAATGTTCAGGCTAACTATATAGTACAACTGAACACTGACGGAACAGTAGATCCAACATTTCAATCTGGTTCGGGTGCCAATAAGCCCATTAATAATATTAGCTATAATCCGGCTACAGGCAAGTTTCTCATTACCGGGACCTTTACTACATACAATGGGCAGCCTGCGAAAGGTATAGCTATGCTTAACTCCGACGGATCATTAGATAATGAGTTTACATCGAAGGGCTTTACTTCGGAGGGGGTGCCTAGTTTTGCAAAGCAGCTTTCAAATGGACTTATTCTGGTAAGCGGAAGCTTTACCACTTATAACGGTATAAGACGGGTTGGATTGATGGTGCTTGATGATAAAGGTTCCTTAGCTCCAGGGTATAATAATATTGGTGACTTTAGAGGGGTTATCAAAGAAATATATGAATCAATGAATTCATCGGGCAAAATGACCGTAGTGCTTGCAGGTAGTTTTACACAGATAGATGGCTTGCCGGTTTCACATGTTACCAGACTTGTTTTAGAACCATTAAACTAAATGGAAATGAAAAATATACTAAAAAATATATGCTTGTTAAGCATCTTTGCTCTAACCATTCTAGCCTCATGTAATAAGGAATTTGAACGCCAACTCGCAAGTAAGTTTAACGATTCATCAGCTATTGTTCCTAAGACCCCCAAGGTATTGTATCTTATCGTAGATGGTGCAAGGGGTTGGTCTGTCCGTGATGCGAACACACCCAATATCAAGGTGCTAACTGAAAATTCCACTTACTCATGGAGTTCTATTGGTGATGATCTGGGTAATGATGGTACAGGATGGGCAGATTTGCTGACTGGGGTAACTAAAGCAAAGCACAAGGTAATCAACAACTCATTTGCCGGAAAGGACTTTGTGCAATATCCTGCCTTAGTTACACGAATAAAGGAAGTTTCACCTTCTACACGTGTAGCCCTGTTCGCAAGTTCTTCCGCTTTTAAGGATAATTTTTCTGATGGTATTGACCTTGGCGAAACCCTAAATACTGACGCTGGTGTAGTAACAGCGATCAATACTGAGCTTAATAAAGCTGAAGCAACAGTGGTAATAGGCCAGTTTAACGACATAGATGCAGCCGGGGCACAATATGGCTATGATAATTCTTTTCCCCAGTACTTGGCGGCAATTCAGCAATTTGATCAATACTTGGGGCAGATCATGACGACTCTCAAGGCTCGACCAACATACTTTAAAGAAAATTGGTTAGTTGTAATCACTTCGAACCATGGAGGAGCTGCGGTTATCCCACCTAATCAAAATGATAATACCATTTTTAGCAATCCACTTACCAATACATTCACTATCATTCATAATGCGGAATATGTTTCCAGGTTAGTTGAAAAACCATTTACCGGAAACAGTTTTGCCGGTAATTTTTTACGCTTTTATTCTACCAAGGGCTCGCTTGCAAACGGTGTGCAGCCCTCTCCCGTTTCTGTTATTGCTACAGCAGCGAATAGTGACCATTATAATCTGGGTGATACAGCACAGCGTACCATTGAGTTTAAAATGAAGCGCACTAACAGAGGCACCACCTCAGCCCCGAATTATAGCTATACATGGCCGATTTTTTTCGGAAGAAAAGCATCTAAAACCCCTCAGTCCAGCGTAGGTTGGGCTTGTTCAATGGAAGGCGGAGCAGTTAGATTCCTAATTGGTAAACCTGGTGTTAACCATTTATTTGTTAATACTCCAAATATAACTGATGGCAATTGGCACAGTTTCGCCTTTGTGATTGTGAATAAAAACTTTAAACGTTACATGCGTGCGTACGTGGATGGTAATTATGTGAATGCTGAAACGGAGATTCCTGCAAGCTTCGGAACGCTGGATGATCCGTCGGAATCATTAACTATTGGTACTCGCGAAAGAGATAATACCAATTTACCTGATTTTTATATGGCGGATATTAAATTTTGGAAGGCCGCACTGACAGATGCTGTTATTAAGCAATTCTCCTGCGATATTGCAGTGTCTTCTAATCATCCATACAGACTTTCTCTTTTAAGTTATTGGCCTGGGAAAGATGGTAGCGGAACCACAATCACAGATGAGGGACCGGCAGGGAATCACTTTACAGTAAAACTTGGCCCTGGTGATGGTACCCCGAACTCGATTCCTTCTTTGCAATGGAATACGTTCAATGATATTATTTGTCCACCACCTGCGGGTAACCTTGCTAACCTGGTGCCGCGTACAATCGATCTGCCAAGACAAATATTCAGCTGGCTTACTATTCCTCCTAACGAGAGCTGGGGACTTGATGGTAAGGTATGGCTAAATAAGTAGAGGTATTGAAGTAAAGAATATGAAGATGAACTTAAAATTAGTATTAATCTCAGGCATTGCATTAATGTGCGGTACATCCTGTAATGAGTTAGAGAGTTTTCAACAGGCGGATCTTCCTAAGGTTGCCGTATCAATAAAAAGTACAGGAGGGATGGTTACATTGCCGGCCGCCGGTAATCATATAAAGACATTAGAAACCATCACACTACCAATCAAATTAGAACTCAATGGCCCGGCACCAAGTGTGTTTTCTGTTGGGATTTCTACAGATGCCGACACCATAAACAATTTAATCACTGCAGGTACACTGGCTAATACAGTTGCTTTGCCTACGAATACATTTTCGCTTCCTGGTTCTGCTGAATTTGTATTTGGAGCTACGGATGCATCAGTTAATTTGGTTGTTAGCTTAAGTGCTGTAGAACGGTACTTTGGAAAAGATTTGGCATTAGCGGTAAAATTAACCACTGCCAATAAGGGTAATACAGTAAATGCCGGGGGTAAATCGCTCATTGTTATAATTAAAACTACTGAGTTGATGGCAGCCATAGATGTTCATAAAACATCTTTCACCCAAGGTGGTACAACCGTAGTAGTGCCTACAGGTGTAAACTTTGCAAAGGATAATAACGATGTAATTTATACCCTTGGACTTTCACTTACAGGGCGACCAGAATTATCACATACTGTTACACTGGCGTCTAATCAGGATACAATTAGGCAATTAATAGCAAATAATGCGCTTACAAATACTGTTGCAGTGTCTGAAGGTTTTTATTTCCCTGGTACTGTAACTTTTAACGGAACAACCAACACTCAAACTGTAGAACTAAAAGCTAGTATTTATACCTTACAGCAATACTATCCAAAAGATATTGCTGTCGCAGTGAAATTAAGCGGAACATCTCGGTATATGTTAGATGAAAGCAAGCGGACGGTGATCGTTGTATTTAAATCTAGTAAATTAGTAGAGAAAGACTGGACTAGCGTCTATTTAAAGAATTATACACGTCCGTTTGTAGCCTCAAGTATGGAAACTGTTACTCTTCCTGCTGTCGCCCGTTGGGGCAAGTTAGCAGAGTGGACAACAAACGCTGCTGCCAACAACCGCACAGGAGGTTTTGGAAGCTTTGACGCTACCAATTCTACAAACATTGCAATGGAATCTACAGCATCCAATCAAATTAATAACGGAAAAATATATCAAACCATTACCCTTCCGGCCGGAAAATATCGGCTGGAGGCTAATGTACGTTCATCTAGTGGTGTTACTACAAGCCAGCCCGCTTATGTGGTAGTAAGTACCGGAAATATTATACCTGATGCTACAGCTGTTGCAGGTACCTTAGGTTCGGTATTACTTAATAGTACAGGTGTAAAAACTGTAACGTTTACACTAAATTCTACTACAACCCTATCGCTTGGGTTTGTTGCCAAGTTTACGGGCACCCAGTCAGTAAATATACAGGATGTGAAATTGTGGCAGATTATCCCATAGTCCTAAACTATTAACAAGCAATCGCTTTACTTCGGGTAAAGCGATTGCTTGAAATTATTTGTAGCTTCTTGTCACACAAAGATCTCATTATCTCAGAAAACAGTCCGTCAATCCCCTCGATTTAAAACCTAGGTGTTATTCAGAGGCGGATAAATGTCGATTTTAAGGATTAAGCTGCTGTTTTAACAATATGTTTAGTCACCTCAGGATTTTTGGAAATAAAGAGAGTTGATTACATGGTAACAGTTAGGGAGATTAACCCCCGATGGGAGTTTAGGCAGGGCGGTGTATAGGTATAAGGTAGAGTAATGTATGGCTATAAATCGAAATTGGCGGCATACGCCAGCCTTGCCATATGATAACTGGGGCCTACTAAGTTTAACCGGCTCTTTAAGATACCCGAATCACCATGAGGGAATAGCCCGGTATTGAGTAAGATTTTATGATACGAATGATAAAGATACAAGTTATAAGAAATAGCGTTTTTTTGTTAATGCTTTGGGGCGTTTCTTTTTCATGTTCTGAAAGGATGCACGTAAAGTCGTCTTTTTTAGCAAATTCCAGGCATTATGTATCAAAGGTTTGGGTTGCTGATAATGGTGACGGAACTTTCAAGAATCCGGTTCTTTTTGCCGACTATTCTGATCCCGATGCGGTGCGGGTAGGTGACGATTATTATCTGGTATCATCCAGCTTTAATTGTACTCCCGGCCTGCCCATTTTACATTCAAAGGATCTGGTAAATTGGAAAATAATTAACCATGCTTTAAAAAAGCAAATACCGGCAGATGTTTTTGATATACCCCAGCATGGTAAGGGTGTTTGGGCTCCCTCCATACGATTCCACAAAGGGGAATTCTATATATATTATCCCGATCCGGATTATGGAATCTATATGATAAAAACCAAAGATCCGGCCACCGAATGGAGCAAGCCGGTTTTGGTTCTGCCAGGAAAAGGTATCATCGATCCAAGTCCCTATTGGGATGAGGACGGTAAAGCTTACCTGGGAGTTGCCTGGGCGGCCAGCCGGGCAGGTGTGAATAGCCTGCTTACCCTTTATAGGATGAATCCGGAGGGCAATTTAGTTATTGACGATGGTAAAAACATATTCAGCGGACATGATGCGCATCACACAGTGGAAGGTCCGAAGATTTACAAAAGAAATGGGTTCTATTATGTTTTTGCTCCGGCTGGAGGTGTTGCTACTGGCTGGCAACTAGTATTGCGGTCGCGAAACATATATGGGCCCTATGAAGAAAAAATTGTTTTAGAGCAGGGAAATACCGCCATTAATGGTCCGCATCAAGGGTCGTTGGTTGATACTAAAACAGGCGAATCATGGTTCCTTCATTTTCAGGATAGAGGAGTATATGGTAGAATACTTCACCTGCAACCTGTAAACTGGTTAAACGATTGGCCTGTTATGGGGGTAGATAAGGATGGTGATGGTAAAGGAGAGCCGGTAATAAATTACAAAAAACCAAACGTCGGGAAAACCTACGCAGCGAATACACCCTTGGAAACTGACGAGTTTAATTCTGACACTTTGGGCTTACAGTGGCAATGGCATGCTAATCCAAAAGTAACCTGGAGCTCTTTACTGAAGGATGCCGGATATATTCGCTTATTTGCTTTTCCGCAACCACCAGGTGCTGTTAATTTATGGCCGGTTCCTAATCTTTTACTTCAAAAATTTCCCGCCCCTGATTTTATCGCTACAACCAAAGTTGAATTGAATATTGAATGGGATGTTTGGCAAACAAAAAAGGCTGGATTGTTAATTATGGGGAACGATTACTCATATCTAGCCATTTCCAAAACTGAAAAGGGATACGTTGTTTCTCAGGTTGTTTGTCTTCAGGCACTTAACGGGACTTCCGAAACAATCGTGAAAGAGGTTCCCCTTAAAGGAAAGGAGGCTTATTTACGTGTTAGTGTCAGATCTCCTGATGCAACTTGTAAATTCTCATTTAGCGAAGACGGGGAAAATTACAGGCCAATCGGCCTTGACTTTATTGCAAAACCGGATAAATGGATAGGGGCAAAGCTTGGTTTATTCGCAACAAGCAAGTCGGATGTTAGAACCGGAGGCTATGCTGATATTGATTGGTTCAGAATTGAAAATGAGTAAGAAGCCATCAGCACAATGGTTGCTGACGAAGTTAGCGCAGCTTCTACATAATTATGTTGTACTGTATTTGCCAAACTCGGCGCATGTAAAACGCTTAATTGTACCTTTTGTAAACACTGTCTTTGAGGTCCGAATTGCTTGTACAACTTTACACCCGAAGCCAAATGATGGACTTGCAGAATTAAATTAAAAATCTTTTAAGCTGATTATCTGAAATGGATTTCAAATACACAGCTTGTATTAATTAAAACTTACACTTAGAGTATGAATTTTAACTTTATTAAACCTAAATCATTTATTCTTGTCGCTGTTTGCCTCTCTTTAGCTTTTGAAGTTTGTTATGGCCAGTCGAAAAGTTCTTCAAATCATCAATCATTAATCAGTCCCGATGGTTCAATTACATTGTCGGTTATAAGCCCTGATGGAGACTTAGCATTCGCTATAAAACATAAAGGAACTACAGTGATAGAACCATCACGTTTGGGCCTGGTAATTAACGGGAAATCTTTTGGCACAAAGTCGGCAATAACAGAATCAGTGAAATATAAGCTGAACGAAACTTATTCTTACCGCGGAATTCATAGCCGGGCAACGAACAAGTGTAACGGTGCCCGGATTGGTATTTCTTCTTCCATTGGTACATTCATTCTTGAAGCACGGGTTTTTAATGACGGTGTTGCTTTTCGGTATGTGATTAAAAACTCCGCTGATGCTGTCATAAATAACGATAATACAGCTTTTAGTTTTCCTTCGGGAAGTATGGTATGGTCGCAACCAAACACCAGATATTACGAAGGTACATACGGCAAAAAGGGAATTGAGCAATTTAAGGTCGGTGATCCTGTGGGGCCGCCTTTAGTAGCCGAATTGCCCGGCGGACTATTTGCGGCTGTTACCGAAGGTGGTTTAGTTGATT
>JACMJM010000050.1 GCA_014380615.1 Sphingobacteriaceae bacterium | reverse complement strand
TGATATCGGTGCTAACCGGAAAAACAGAAATCGGCTCGTTTACAGGTTTCAAAATATGGGTCAGGCAGAAAAAAGGTGACGGAGCAGACAAGAAATCATCAAAATTATTGAGCTTCTTTTTGTAGTCATCAGCATACGACGCCAATAAGAAAACTACATAGTTTGTGCCCGGAACAATTTCATCACCGTCTGTATCCTGCAGCGTGTAAAAACTCCCGTCTGTATCCTTCAATTGCTTGTATTTGATGTCGACATTCACTGCGCTTTTACCGGCTACTGTCACCACAGGATTTCCAGGCCCGTTAAGGTTTGGTGTAGTAACCGTTGGCATATTTACTGTAACATACTGTTTTTCAACACCATTCAATAATAAACTTTCGGCATTACCGTAAGAAAAAGTAGTCTTTTTGCTGTCTTTGCAAAAAATAAGATAATACTGTTTTACAGGAGAGATATCAATTTTGCCAAGCAAATCAATCTCCTGCATTTTAAAAGGATATTTGATCAAGTTGAATCCCACCAGCATCTCGCTGCTTTCGGCACTTAGTTTCGGCGTGACAATCAAATTCAGGTTTAGCTCCTGATTGGTTAATGCATACGCGGAGTTAGTTGAAGCGTTATCGGCTGTCATATCTTCAAAATTGCCTTCTGCAACTTTTTCTTTAGCGCTCACTGCTGCTACATTCGCATTGGCATCTGATACGGTTTGCGACAAAGTGTTATAATCCGAATTAGCAATAGTCAACATAGCAGTCATCGCAGAATTTGTGGCGGTCGACTTATCCATAACCGTAGATGCCGAAACTTCAGATACCAGCATCGAGGCATTCATTGCCATTTGGGATGCTACTTCCGCTTCATAGGCGGTTGTATTAATCAAATCGCGGGCCTCCTGTGCCTGACGGTATATATCGCTGTCTGAGTCTGCGGCATTAACGATACTGTAAATACTGCCCAGGTCGCTGGCGAGCCTTAAAATTGCATTAGCAGCCACCTGTACATTGGCAGCGCAAACAGCCGTATTAGTAGTTGCCTGCTTAACGTACTGGCCTCCCTGTGTAGCAGAAGCAAGCTGATTATTGGAAATATTTCCTGCTGTTACAGCCTGATGTTTTACCAGTGCTTTCTCTTCGCGCTCTTTTGTAGCCTGGTTCAATTTTTCATTCGCGGTAATGGTTGCTCCTTCGGCATAATAAAGAGTAAACAGGGAAGCGTTCAGCTCGGCTGAAACGGCTTTTTGGTCGAGTTCCTGGCTTTGCAATGAGGCCACAATGCTGGAACGTAAATTTTCATTGTACGTATTCATATTATATATTTTTAGGTTTTAAATTATATGGTGGATTTAGATGTGAATTCTTAACTGCTGTCATTTCTGTTTGATGTTGCTTTCATAAATAGATTTAATATGGCCAGGTTACATGTAATGGCTTATCCATCCATGGGTATTTTATTATTGAAAATGAAAATGGAGACTTGTGAATTAAAATATCATAGGCCCGTTTTTCCACGGTAAGCTCCCACTTATCTGCATGTTCGGCTAACAATCCGTCGCGCACCAGCCAGTTGCCCCTGAATCCGTCAACAGAACACTCTCCTATTGTCGGCCAGTAGCTAATTGCAGCCTGTATAAGTCCGTCGATCAACTTTTTATCTTCAGTGGAAATTTCAATTCCATCCTGAATGGGTTCTGATAAGGGTAAACCACAGAGTATTTTATTGAAAAGAAGCAGATGCTCTTCGGTATGAGTTAACCCGGTAACTACATATTGCAAATAATGCACAGCATCTAGCTGGTGCTTTTGGGTTTTGAAGGAATTCCCGTCTGTAAGGCCGATTCGCTCAAGCAACATTGAAACATAGGTGCTAAGTAAAACAAGTCCCGCATTTTTTATTGCTACTCCACCCTTCCCAGAACTTATTTCATTTTTCCGTGGTAGATTTACCCTCTTGTTTTGCATAGGCAATTCATTGTTTTTAGAATGATGAGTTTTGGGCCTGCGGTCTACGGACTCCCTTACGAGGTGAAAACTTACCTGCAAAGCCGGTGGAAGCTGCTCTATTTTATTTTGGACAGCTTTAAAGAAAATTTCTTTGGTGATACCTTTTTTTGTACAAATATCCCAGGCAAGTTCGTTCCAAATGTTTTCAGAAGATATCATGCGCCAGTTATCACTGGTCCATGCTTTCAATATTTTTTTAAACAACAACGCTTGCAGCTCGCTACCGCCAATACCGGGAATGTTGATATTTCCGAGTTCCTTATACAGGTTTTGGATGATCTTTAGCTGCGACTGCTTGTTTTTGTCGAAAGTGCCAATAGCCTTTATCAGGTGTTCAAACTTTACAGACCCGCATAGCCAATCGCTTTGTACTTCTGTACCCAGCCCGCTTTTCAAAGCTTTCAGGAAAACTACCGGATGATATTCAATCAGCTCATTTAGTACATTCACAGCTTCTAATGCCTCCGAAGCGTTCAGCCAAACCGGCAACTGTTTTTGCGTAATGATATAAGTAATCAACTCTTCTAACAGCCCTTTACTTTCGGCCTCCGAAACGATTTTACTCTTTGTGTTTGATAACTTGAGAGGTAAGTATACTATGGCCGGAATAAACTTAGACAAGCTATCCATTATGCCCGCGTCGGGTTGAATTTTCTTATTCCTTATCTGAACGGTAATAAATTCAAGATCTATTTTCGAATCTTGTGTTATCAATGCCATAGAATCGCTTATCAGCTGCCCGAGGTCCTTGCTTGTCCATTTATTTGTCCGAATGAGATGCAGTGTTCTCGTCCAAAATAACTCTAGCATTTTCTCATTCATTACCCCGGAAGCGATATCATCAAAGAACTCATAAAGCGAGCGAATTGCCGATAAACCCTCTTTTAATTCGCCATGCACCCCGTTTAATATCCAGGCAATAAAGCGTAAAAACGAAATGTCTGCTTTTAGAACGCTCACTGTTTTAGACGAAATAGTGATTTTTCCAAAGATTCGGGCTACCTCAAACGACTTTAACTCCAGTCCCTTATCTACTAAATCACCTAATTTGTACGTAATTCCATTTTGTTCAATTCTTGATCCCCCCCCAATCAAACCTTTTTCTATTAATGAGAAAAGCGTTCCTTCGGTGACTTCAGTCCCACTTTTCAACAAGCATTTTTGAATAACATGTTCCGTTAATGTGGCTGGTACGAGTTTTTGCCTTGAAACCGGAAAATGATAAAGTATGGCGGTACGGAAAGCATCCTTAAACACCGAAAAATTCCCTCTGTGATACTGGTAGTTTAAAATACATTTCCAGAAAAGCTCTTTAATAGTTTCTGCCAGCGATAACTTTGAACTGTTTTTTACGTGTTGCTCAAGCAAGACTTGGTATTCCTTAATGAAATCATCCATCACCTTTTTACCATTGCTCAGCAGGTGATTAAGAAGAAAACTGGCTTGATTGCTATTGCCCTTTCTGAGGCGTACAAATTCATCGTTCTTGAATTGATTCTGCAGAATATTTCCGATACGGGATTGTGATCGATTATATATACGGGCAAATCTGATGACTTTTTCAATACTAAATCCATCCTCAGATTTATTAAGCTTAGTTTTAAGGGCGGTAACTATTCCCGGAGAGATTCCAGGTTGAAGCCTCTTACTTAATAAAAACGCCTCAATCAGTTCCTGAAATGTATTTCCTTTTAAGGCAGGTATGGTCTCCTTTAAATCTTTCAATAGCAGGCCAAGGAATGTAGGAACGCTCACACCAGGGTGCATAATCATCAATCTAAGTCCTGAATGCGATAGCTGACTTTCAATCTTGCCATAAGGCAACATAATTTGTTGATGTATTTTTAGTTCATTTAATGCTTCCTGTAGCATTAAAATCGCGTTTCCATTCCTGCTTCCTGAGGATTTTATTAAGAGATAACTGAGATAATTATTTACTGTATTATTAAGCACTTGTCTAACAGGGTATCTATCCGGATGGCGAATCAGGGCTTTCAGCACTTTACCCGGATTTGATTGTACGTTTTTATAAAACAACGTCTCCAGCCCGCTATTTACTTTGCCTGCTCCGGATCCAAGTTGTACTGCAATACTATCAATCAAGCTAATCAAACCTTCCGGAGAACTCAAGCTGGTTTTTGGCAATTTCGCGAAGCATACTTTAGTCAGACTGGAATAGACTTCCAGTGCCACGTTTCCTTTTAACTTGCTTGGAATCGAACATTTTAACAGTTCTGAATAAAGTTTTTGTTCAGAAATATCTTTCCCCTTAATGCCTGAAAGGCAATGATTCAAAAATGCTGCGTTATCAAATGCTGATGAAGTATTCTTAAGTATATATTCAAACGCTTTTACCCAAAGATTTTTTATTGCGACAGCCAGTTTTGCTTCTCTTAATAACTTATCAAGAAAGTAAATACTCTCTACAACGATATGTGCATTGCGGGAACTTAACACTGCGAGTACATTTTCCAGTGAGGCATTATTAAGCTGATTAATTATCAACTTCCAATGCAGTTGCGAATAGTTCCCGGAAGCGACTAAATCTGTAAACCGCTGAGTATTTTCTTTGCTCAGTGCCAGAATAAGTTCGTTAAACTCATTCCTGTTAGCCGTGGAGTTGCTCAATGAGCTATCATTAAAGAAGCATTCCAGTCTGTACCAATAATCTGTAACTTGGCTTTCCCGGGGAGTAAAATCAGTTCCCTCCGAAAGCAGCTTCAGAGTACCTATAAATCCTTTGGTAACAAAAGTTTTCTTACTCACGATATCAACAGCCTCACTTATCATAGTGAGTAATTCATGATAGGCTATATTATAATGCCCGGCCATCTGGCGAATACTGCTTTTCATAAAAGCAACCCGGTTAAACAGTGTTCCCCGCTCTGCAAATAAATAATTCAGAATCCAGTGCCAGAGTTCTTTTTTGAAGCCTTCTACACTGCTTTGAACAAAAGATTCCTGAGCCTGCAAGTTGACCATCTCATCCGAAAAACCTGTCACCTCCCTGTGATGATTGGGTTCAAGCCCCTCAATGATTTTAATAATACTGCGTTCATTAATTTGCCAGGCTATCCGCTTTCTTACATCAGCATAATCTGTCCCTGCTTCGCGGATCATCCGGATAGCGTTCTGGCGATTATGCTGTAATTGATAGGCCATCAACTCATTAACGGTTCCCTGTTGTGACTTATAGTTCCAGGACAGTTGCCCATGTAATAGGAAATCACGCAGCAACTGAAGTTGTGAGGTCTCAGTATTCAGCACCTCAATATTTTGAGAACCATTTCTTTGTGCGTAAAATATTGCTTCAATTAACTTCTCATATAATTGCTGTCTAAGCCTTTCCCCCAGTTCCAGTTCAAGATTGTTATAGTCGGTAATGCCCAGATCCAACTCGAGTGATTGAATCCGCCAAACCTGATCGGCAGGGCAAACCCTATCAAAAACAGCATTAATTTCATGCATCATATTGAACCTGCTCCAGCCACTTAATCGCTCCTGCAGTTCTGATGCTTTCTCTTTCTGGTCGAAGGTTGTATTCCACCTGAAACTTGAAATAATATGACTGTTTATTTCTTTCATGCTTCAGAATTATAGATTTGCTGTATAGTTTCAACTAAATTCTTTGCGTATTGCGCAGTTAACGCACTTTGGTCCTGTGTTCTGATATCCGTATTTCCTGGCTTATCACTGTGCTTATACCGCATGCTCTCATGCCATAAGGTAAAATTGGCGATAAGGCTTTCTAACAACTCCGTACTGACGAAATGGTAATTATAGCGGAGATTTATGGGAACGTCGGCCTGAAGAAAAGTATTTAATCGCCTCTTAAAGGCCTCGGTAGTTAACTCGGGTAAAAAATCGGGGAAGAACAATTCTATACCTGTCTGATATGGTGAGCCATCCTTGTAAGAAATCTTCTTTTCTACAGGTACAATGTCTAGCAAAACGGAATATGGTGTATTGCTAATGCTTTTATAATCCGCTGTCTGTCCGAGACTTTCGGGCACCTGTTTAAGGCTATAATGTAATCCATTAACCGAAAAGCTGCCCGAACTAATGTAATTATCAATAGATTCTTTGCTTTCAGAGCTTAATGCAGTATTTACCGCAAAGGCACTTTTATAATCTAAACTTTCAGCCACCTGGTAATACAGTCCGGATTGCAGATTGGTGGCAAGACAAACATTAAAGCCGAAACAGTTGAGAAGCATCGTCATTTCTATCATAATAAGCCCCCGGCGTTTCTGCAAAAACCACAAGGCCTGGCGCGACTGAATATCCGACAGAACTGCCGCTTTTAAATTCTCAAAGCCGGTAACCAGGTAGTTAATATAATGCGCTTTAAGCCCAAACAGTAAGCTTAGCTTTAACTCAATAGCAGAGTAGTTTATAAAATCACGCTCCCTGACCTTTTCAATACCATCAATCTTTTCTGAATCGAAAATGGAATCAATCGTATCGCTGTCTAAAATACTTTCATAAAAACCGTTCTTTACTTCAGGCAGTACACCTAAAGCAGAACTATCAGAACCGGAAAGTTGGTTTGCACCTAAATAGTTATATCCTTTCTGACGGTTGTAGGATAGTAAACCCAAATTCTGCAGATAAAGGCTTTTTATAATCACTTTATCTTTTAAGATGCTTCCCGAATAAATAGTGCCCTCTATCACTGCATCCATCACTAGCGGTGATTCGCCATGCCTGGCCAGCAAATGGTTCAGAATGTCATTCCGGCGATTAAGCGCTGTAATTTCATCTTCCATAAACTCCATCAATCCATGCATGTAAGCATTATAGGGATCCTGTTGATAGTCTTTCCAGCTCTGTTCTTCCAACGTTTTTTCAGGCTCCGGTTCAGAACTAAATTTGAAGGTATCATCGTTTTTAAGCAGTGGCCGTATGTGAGGAACATTATAAAGCGACTGATAATAATAAGTTGGAGAGAATACCCTGTATGGCACCGGATAAACCTCATGACTTCTCTGAAATTTGTCTTTAAAAGCCATAAAAGTTTCCATATCAGAAGGAGCACCGTAAACTGAATTCCTGAATGAAAAAAGTTGTTTAATATTAGCCAGTTGCGAAAATTGATTGGCCAACATTTGGTCAAACAAGCTGAGATAGCCTTTTAGCTGCCGCGATTGTGCAACCTGAAATTTTGAAGCTGTATGAGAGACCGAATCTTCACCCACTGCAAATATGGCCGGAAATGTATTTTGAATAGAGTAATAGGTGTTAATATCCCGGTAGTTGCCTTGGGGAATAGTGGAATAAATATCTGGCTTTGCACCAAATAAGGCAATGGAATCAGGTTGAGCCTGCCTGCCTAAAATAAAACTACAGGTTGTTGGCGATGGTTGAGATAACCTTTTGCCTTTGCTGATAAAAGTGAGAGCTTGGATTGAAGAATTTAATACATCAATAAATAATAATTCCGGGTCACCGCTTTTGATTTCATTTGTAATGTTTGTTGCACCGCTCCCGGATTGATAAAATCCCGATAAAGAAACTGATGTCACCCCAGACACTGCTTCAATTAGAGGAATAAGCTCATACACCCGCAGTGAATTTCTTTTTTCACCCAGAGAATCGCCTGCAACCCAGCCCTGCTGAAGCATAGGGCCATTAAAAATCGTGTTGGTATCTACACCATGCTCTGCGAGCTCGTTATACCCTGATGCTGAAACTGCGGGAAAAATATAACTCCTGATTACATTTTGAATTTCAACCAAAACTGTTGCCAGATCACCTTCTTTTTCGATCTCAATGCTACCTCCAACTAAATAGGGAACTGAAGTAAGGGGTTGAGGATTAAAGAACAGCTCGCCAAGATTCCGGTATTTATTAAGGTAATAAAACACTGCCGTGCATAGCTGATCCTGGATATCTTTATTCAAAGCCGGATTTAGTTGCAGATAAACCTGATATATTCTACTAAAGTTATTATTTATATTAGTATTTATAAATGGCAGTATTACAGCATTCTCAACTCCATCGATTCCGTCGGTTAGACATTTAATATAATCCTTAATAGTTACCGGGTTGGTAGTAAGAATTTCTTGTGGTAAATAAAATTGGTCATCCACTTGGAGATATCCATCAGCTCGTGTCAGGATATCTGCAATACTAAAATCATTACAATAGCCTAGCTCAGTTAGCGCAAAACATACCTGATCTAAAATGGTAACACCTGGGTCGCTGGGATTTAAATTGTTCCATTCATAGCCCATGTGCTCCTGAATAAAGGCAAGCCCTTCATTCTTCAGGGCCTCAAAGTCCTGATTTACCGGCAGCGGCGTATCGACTATGTTATAGGAGACATTCATCTACGAGGCTAGTTTTATGTTGTGTTGAATCGCAGGTATAAATAAGGCGCCAGCGAGACCAGAATCAAAAGCAGCGGTATCAGCCGTGACTATTACTTGTTTATCCCCTTTTATATTCGTGGAAGGACTTTGAAAAGAGATATTTTGAACCGATAGTACCCCTTCCTGATTTCTAATAAAGTCAGCTACCTGGGCGCTGATAATCGGCTGGTCGATATTGATTTGAACTGAACCACTACTAATCCAGGGCGATAAATAAACCATTAGTGCCTGATTTAGCTGTTTCGCTACCGACTCAAATGAATAACTGGATTTTATCTCAATCTCTGTATTAACTATTAGATAATAAAAATCAAACTGAGATATAGTTATGGCTGTAAAAGCTGAGCTTCTGTCTTGCAGATATTTCTGAACCTTAGTCTCCAAACATTCAGTAACCAGGGGTACAAAAGCATTTACGTCGGCAGGACTTGTAACAGCTTTCACCAGATAAACATTAGTAGAGTTTAAGGCTATGTTATAAATCGGTTTGGAATAATACACATCAGTAAATTCCTGATTAATCAATCTGAAGTAGTCGTCGGAGCTAACCGCCCTGTCTTTAGTTTTAATCCTGTTACTTACCCGTTTATTCACCAGAGATTTTGTTTCCAGCGCTTTTCCTCCATAAGAAGCAAAGGGTTGGATAATCGCCGCTATTTGTGGAATAGCTGTTTGAGATTTGGTGATGGTGCCCGCAGGGATTTGAGGCACATCATTGTCTGACAAAAAAGCCGAGCCGCTGCGTTGGACTTCAAACCCATTGGTTTTTAAATATACAGTTCCTGAAAAAGAAACTAAATCGCCATTTACTGCTATGGAAATCCAATAGTTAGTGCCCGGCATCAATGTTCCGGCATTGGTAATATCGCCCGGTATATCCAATTTTATAATGCCAGAACAGCTAAAGCTATTCGTCCCGTCCGAGAATACCTTTAATGGATTCCAGCCATTGTCTGCCAGATAATAAAAACTTACTTCCCTGCTTAAAGTACTGTCTGTATAATTTCTGGCGAGCTCAAAGTAAAGATTAAGCGTATTAGCAGGGATTAATTGCTTAAGTTCTATGAATAAAGCTCCGTTGAATCCAAAGGATGGGAAAAGCGGAATCCCTTGATCAATATCCTGTTTGTTTTCAGTTTCGGTTGCCGGTTTAATTGGTAAGCCCGTAACCGGCTGTTGATTATTCTGATTAGGAACAACCTGATTATCATACACTATCTGGGTGGAAAAAGGCGTGTACATAAAGCATTGCAATGGATATTCACCAGTTTCGAACAGATTATAAGTCTGAATGGCTGAATAACTTGCTGAAAAAGTAAGTAGTTTGGGAGCAAATGGTACACCCGCCTGTGCGATAAGCTTTGATGCGGGGCATTTGCGTGAAATATATATGCCATTCTTTAAGGCGATATAAGATACCACATTTGAATAAACTGAGGACCCAAAACCATAGGTCGGATCCGTAAGTGTCATTTTTAAAAAACCCGAAGCACTGGTGGTACTGTAAGTTTCAGTCTGATTCTGGATGCCAGGGTCGGGCACTATGTTTTGTAAAGCGCTTGGAACAGAAGAACTTCCGGAAGCAACCAAAACCGGCACTTGAGGTGCCGTTCCATATTCGAAGCAGCTGTTTTGACCTGTAACGCAGGGTATAGCTTCCTGTTTACCCGTCACAGGATCCGTTTGTATCACTTCGCTTGTATCAAATAAGAGTAATGTATTTGGCTTGGCTTGAGCAGCCGGTTTGCATGTGGTGTCATCGGTGTATGGCATAAAGGTTTTACTACCATTTCCCGCAATAACCGTTTTCATTTTGCTCATAGTCAGTGTTTGCCATACCTGCTGTTGCAGTATTCCGAAATTGACCCTGAAACACACATTATTAAACGGACCGGGTTGGTCCTTTACACAGTCGCAGCTCTCTTTAGTAAACAGCCATTTTGCAATTGCCTCAATTAATTTAAAGGGTAACTTAATGATGGCCGTTATAACCTTTTTAATCGTAGAAAAAATATTCTTTATCCCATTCCATATTTTCGAGCCGAATTTTTTTAACCCTGCAAAAAATCCTTTATCTGCTACTGGAGCAGGCTTTACAGGCTCCCCGATTACCGGAGATAATTGAGAAAGATAGTTATTGTACTGCTGATAATAGGTCTGGAAATTAGCCGGAACCGTATCCCAGTTTAGTTCCAGGTGAAGCCAGCTAAAAGGTTTGCTAAAAATTTCGGCATTGCCAATAATAAACCTGCTGTTAACTAAGGGAGTGGGACCAAAAGGCGGAAAAGGGCCCTTGGTACTCAGAGGTCCCAGGTCATTACTGAATTGAAAGGTACTTAGCCCTGTAACATTTACCTGAATACGAAGCGTATTGATAACAGGAACATCAGCCGGATTAGGCAACACATTAAATACTATCTTTAATAAGGGCCATTCTGTTATTAAACCATCAGGGTTTTTCAAAAAAGGTTCAATTGCCGGATCTCCTGGTTTTAAACCAAAATGAATGACTAAGCTGTCTGGCAGAGGCGAATTATATGGTGAAATGGTTCCGGTTACGGGAATCCAGGCCTTTGATGTGCTAAGAAAATATTGAGCGTTGGTAAACTTATCAATTACGTTTGTCGCAGGGATACAAGTTAGGGTAAGATAGATATCCCGCTGGCCCTCTTTTAAGTACAACATCGGAGAAGCAAATGCAATACCGGTATTTAAGTTGGTAGTAGGCTCTCCCCCGTCGATGCCAAATGTTGGCCAGCTTAGAACATTTCCGTTTTCATCTTTGGTAATGGTGTCAACTTTTGCTGCCTGCTGTAGGTAAAAGGCACCCGTTTCGCTGGTAGCCAGTGTCTTTACACTTGCTATACTAGCGGGATTAAGGCTAACATCTTCTGTAGCCCTAAACAAAACGGTATTTTTTTGTAAATCGAAGCCGGCATTAAACAGAGTGCCTGCAGCAAGTCTGAATGTATCGGTTTGCTTTGCGAGCTCGGCACACAGGATAGCTGTATCAGGCGACCCGGGCAATTCACCCTGCTTTAAAATGTCGGTATAGTAAAAATCAAGATGTTTCTGAGAAATTGCGTTAAGTTGCTCCTGGTGAATCTTCGTCAAATCAACAAAGGTTCTTAATAATGTAGTATCAGGAAACGGACTTTTAAGATCTTTAATCTTTTCGTATTCGGAAGATGCGTGATGGATAATCTGATGTAAAAATCCGAACACTTTATCCCCCAACAGAATTAATGCATTAAAGCATGCTGAGGCATTAGCGGCAGTAATACTCGCTTGCTGCTCAAGAGTGTTTTTTTGATCGGCAGCGGTAATCTTATAGCCTAATATCTCCCAATAAGGGCTCTTATCTTTATTTTCGTTCCAGATTTTTTCATCAAAATTGGCAAACGAGTAGAATCGGACAGGTTCAACTCCCGGGAGCGTCTTTGAGTTCAGCACAGCTTCTCTTAACGACTGAAGCGCCCAGAAATAAACGCTATAAGTTTTTTTAACCTGGTGCAGGAGAAAAGACCTGAGCTCATAGTGTTGATCTGATTGCTGCATAAACCAGGCCCAACGCTCTATTTTTATAAAGACATTGGTAATCTGGTTAAATAGCCGGTTAAGGTGTATGGCAAGGTTTGTAGAATTGTTATTATTCTGATTCAGCAGGGCTTCAACCCTTAGCGTGCTGGTATGGTAAATAGCATATACGTTCTCAAAATTGGTTTGCGAGATTTGAGCGAGTAAAAAAACCGGGTCTTTTAGCAGAAAAGGGGCCCAATTACCATTCTTATTATTCTCGCTATCGTAGAAATTGATCAGCGTTGCAAAGTTGGTCAGAAACGAGAGTTTGTCGCACTCCGTTCTGCCATCAATCAAATCCGGAAGCGGCACCAGTGCCAGTTCCAATGATTTTAATGCGCTATTTCTGTCAATTCCTGTCATTATATTAACCGAGATTCGTTCCCTCCTTTACATGAAAGGGGAAAACATAATTGTGCCGGGTATTGGTTTGATTGTATACATAGCTTACAGTGATTTCAACTAAACCACTATAAAGATCAGTGTATTCAACAACCACATCTTTTACACTGATGCGCGGTTCATTCTTCAAAAGCGCATATTTAATAGCCACGATAATTTCCCCTTTTAATGTGGCGTCCATCTTTCTGAAAAAGAACTTTTGCAAGCCCGAACCAAATTGAGGTTCCATATTGCGTTCACCATTTCGCGTTTGCAAAATAATATTGATGCTATCATTAATATTATCCTCGTAAGAGCTGGTACCCACCTTCAGGTTTCCTTTTGAGAAGGTTACCGGAAAGGCCCATCCGGAACCTAAAAAGTGGTTATCATATTTACTAAATTCTCTATCCACCTATCATTACATTAAATGCACCTAACATTATTTGTCCGCCATGAGCGGTTTGATCGCCCATACGTGCCGCAGGAACGCCGCCAATCATCACAGTTGAAGAACCCTTTACAATTGAATCTGGCGGCCCTACGCACACCAGCATATCTCCCACCCGTGCTGCAGGTAAACCGGCTATCAAAACGGTTGGCTCGCCAGGGCCCACTATTGGACCACCCACATGCGGAATCGGCGGCACTGCAGGGGTTTGCATCGGGCATTCGTGAAAATCTGTTAATCTTGCTGCTGGTGGCATATCTTTAATTTATCATTACCATGGCGCCTTTCAGCGTTAATTCCATCCCTCCGCTTACCTGCGCAGCTTGACCGCCTTCAGCAGAATACTGCATGCTGGCTGTTTCTTTTATATTTAAGCCGTTAAGTTGTACATCACCACCTGAAGATTTAATCTGTACTCCTTGCGCACCATTCAAAACCAGGTTTTGATTAGCGGTAATATTGATGTCTTTATTGCTGTTCATTGCAATGCCACTGTCAGACATTACAATCGTATTTGAGTTTTCATCCAGAATACTGATCTTCTTGTCTTTATCACTGAATATAATGGTGTTCTTACCGGGAGTTGTCATGGTGAGCACCTTATTCTCATCATCAAACTGGATGTAGATTCCTGATTTGGAAACTATAGCTTTCAGAGCATTACTATCCTGAGGATCAAGCCCTGTAAACGGTTTTAGTTTAGTGCTGCTGTACATACTTCCAAGTATAATTGGGTAACGCGGATCTTCATTTAAAAAACCCAGTACCACTTCATCACCCACTTCAGGTAAGAAAAATACACCGGCACCATTTGTAGAATAGAAGTTAGTAAGCCTGGCCCATATTCCGGCGCCGTTTGCATCAAATAATGGCACGTTTACCAGAATGCGGTATTGCGAATCAGGATCTTGTGCCATTTGCTTAACTGTTCCGTTGAACAATCCTCTTGCTCCGGGTAAAAGTCCGGAAGCGGGTGGCGACATAACATCCGGTTCTTCTGTAAACCAAAGAGGTGAAATGCCAAGCGACACTTCTGTAATCCAATTGCCATCCGAAAGATCATGAACAACACCGGAAATCAGATAATCACCATTAAAGCGATCTCCAAGCCCTGCAAAGGTCATGTACTTGGCAGGGTCAACAAGGCTTGTGCCCTGGAACTTAGCTTCGCCCTGTATTTTTGAATATTCACTTTTTATGATCTGCGCCTTCGACCAGTTAGTTAGATCAGCTGTTTGAAGCGGTGCAGAGGTTTGTAATTGATATGCCGACAATCCTACTACCCCGGAAAGAGTTTGGGTAGAAAGGTTACCCGGACCGGTAACATTGGGTGTCGCCTGCCCTGTAGTCACTGCCTGGGTTGTATAATCCCAGGTACTGGTGGTAACATTCGCCAACTGCGAAACAGCATTCAGATCCGCATTAAACTCGAGTAAATCATCGCCATAGGTAACAGTAAGTACAGAAGTTGTGCTAGCATCAGGAGCTGCTACCGTTACGGCACCGTTAATCGCTGTTACTATTAATCCGTTATTTTCTGCTAAAGCAAGAATATAATCCCAGTCGGTAACATAATACTGTACCTGTTCCGGCCATTGTGTACCTGTGGCGGTAACACTGCTGGTTAAGCCGGAATATGTCCCTATAATAGACGATATGATATCGCTGTCTTTCTGATTTGAATAGGTCAGGCTTTTTCTGCCAACAATCATTTTGATAGCAGTATCCCGGCACTCAACTTCGAGTATTGATCCAACCAGTGAATCAATTCGAATTCTCTGATTTGTAATTATCCCTTTAAAAATAACTGTATTGTTCGAATCGTAGCCTGCTTCAATACTTACCTCTGCTCCTGGGACAAACGTTGCCGAGGAGCTGGCAGGGAAAGTACCGGTATTGGGTTCGCCATCGAGAATAACAATCCGGGCCACCGGAATTCTGTTGACTCTTTTTTCAATATGAACAGATAAAACGCTCAATTCATCAGGCACGGCACTTCCGCCCACCATTACCGCAAAAGTTGCGATATTGCCACTTGCTATTGTCTCTGATGCCATTATGCGGATTGAGTTATTGGCGGAAAAATAAGTTTGTCTATTCCCGCCAGGTTTCTGAATTTATTAAGCTTATTAAATTTGGCTACGTCAATATAGTACGATTGGTCGTTCCAAACCTGAAGACAGAGTTGCGGCAAGGTAACACCACTTACAACAGTAACAATATGCGTCAGGTCCGGCGATTCGGGCGCATCAAGCATCGTTACTGTAGATGGAGAGATATACTGGCTGAAAGCCAGGGAGATTTTAGCCCGCAAAGGACTGCCATCGGGTTTAAATAGTGTATACGAAATATCAAATGAAGTAAGTACTCCATTAAATGTGAAATTCTGGCCCCATTGTATGATCACAAAATTGGGCCGGTGAATTTTTCCGTTATATTCATACACAATGTTTTGAAGCGCTGTAATTTCTGATGACATTGTGGTGCGTGTAGGATCTACAATTCCGGTACAGTCAATCACAATATCAAAGTTCAGCTTATCACTGGGTGTACTTTTATATTTCTGCGAAGCAGAACTGGTGGCAGGTGCCTGCTGCTCATTATATTCAATGCTCCGTTGCAATTTAACAGAGTCAGGATTGATCATAACAGTATAGGGCGAACCCGCAAACGGCGTTTGAAATTCCTCATCAGTGTATCCCGTTATCTTCATTAATTCCAGACTTGCCATAGTTTTCAGATTTAGCGTTTATAACCACTTTTTTTGGTATTCGCTACCAGTATTCTTTTGCATTCTTCCATCACTTGCTTTTTAAGTAAAGTCAGTTCCTTTTCTTTTAAACTCCCGGTTTGACTTCTCTCACCATTGGAGATCTCTGTTTTTATAATGATTTCGCGTATTTCAATCGGCATTATTCTCAGGTAAATAAGTTGGTAAAGTCTGTTTTAGTCGAAACATCAAAATAAGTGTAAGCAAGTTCTATTGATTCTATAACAACCGCACTCTCTTGCGATTTGAGATCAGAAACGGCGTATTTTATCGGGTAGGCATTATGGAATGTCCACAATATGCACACCTGGCCTGTGGCATCCAGCAAGCTTAGTCTCACATCATGAGGCTGAATACTTGTTGCCAGTCCCTGATCTATTATACTCGAACACCAATTTAAAAGCTGTGAACCAACAGGTACCAGAGCTCTTTTAAGCACAAGGTTCTGGCTGGTTGAAACGGTGGGAAGCCGGTATTTAAACCGGTTTTCCCCGCCGCTAACAACTTCTTCAACGGTGAGCTCTTTCGAAATGCCGGATACTTCCTGAAAAGCAGCGTCATCACCCTGAAACGAGAGCTGAAAGTAAAAACCAACCGGATAATCAAGAGCCATTC
Organism: Sphingobacteriaceae bacterium; assembly: GCA_014380615.1. GTDB lineage: Bacteria > Bacteroidota > Bacteroidia > Sphingobacteriales > Sphingobacteriaceae > Paradesertivirga. Next base: position 56,671 of record JACMJM010000050.1, on the reverse strand, counting down.
GAGATAATCATCTGCTCATGTGCTATTTCAATAGTATCCACGGCAACTTCGTTACCGTCAGACTTTAGATCGGTACTGGTAATTTTGGTTGGCCACGCATTATTTAATGTCCATTGCATGGTTACTTTACCCTTCTCATCTAAAAGTTTAATGATTACAGTGCGTCTTGCAATGGTGTTCATCACAATCTGCTGGTGCCAGTTCCAGAAAGTATTGTCGTTAACAAACACTCCCCTCTTCATGGTTACGTTGCCATACTTTGTTATTCCCGGCATTTTCTCAGTGGAAAAAAGCGGACTATTACTTTTACGGTATTCGATAATCTGATTCTCAACATCCATTCCCGAAACTTCCTGGAATGCAACGCCTTTTAATTCTGTACCAAGATCTACTTCGAATCTGAACTTGGGCATGGGCCATGTTGCGCCTTGGGCGCTGCCATCATCTGCTGCCATAATTTTATGTTTTTATGTTTTATTTAAATTAATGTTCTAATTAACTGGAGGTAGCCATTTGCTGCTGGAATGTAAGAACGATGAATTCGGCAGGGTGAACCACTGCTACTTTCACAGAAACATTCATGAAACCATTCAGGATATCATCACTGGTCATGGTAACTCCTAATCCACAGGCCACAGAAAATGCATCAGATGCACTTGCTCCCTGTAAACCGCCAAGTTTCCAAATTGAGGTTAAGAAACTGCCGATCATCGACTTAACTGCTTCCCAGGTGTTTTTATCATTCGGCTGGAAAACATAGGCCTGAGTGGCAAGCTTACACGACTGCTCAAGAAAGATCATGGTTCTTCTAACCGGTACATATCTCCAGTCCTGGCTATTTCCATCAAGAGTTCTTGCACCCCATACTAAAATTCCAAGTCCGTTAAATAACCTGATAGCATTAATCGATTTACCTGAAATAGCATCGATGTTAAGATTCGCCTGCTGCGTATCTGAGATATTAATCGGAAGCGATGATGCACCAACGATAGACGTATTTGCCGGTGCCTCCCATGGGCCAACCATATTATCGGTATTGGTTATTACGCCAGCCATAGCACCGCTTGGAGGAAGCGTATTTGCATCACTCAAAACATGATTAATAATCTGTCCGTAAGTAGGACTGGCAACTAAAAGTGCATTGTTGTTTTGACTTACTGTCAAAGTACTTGCAGGATTTTGAATATTAGCAATAATGGTTGCTACCGTTGGATTTGGATTGTCTGCAGGATTTAAAAGTGGAGCTAACTGCTTTAAATCGCCCCCAAACAAATTGGTATAATCTATATCTGTATTCTGCATAATGGTAGTGCCGATAAACGGATAATAAGCAATACCATAATTCAATCCCACTGCGCCGGTATTATTTCTGAAGTTTTGGATGTCCTGAGTGTAAAGAATAGGATCGGGAGCGTTGCCACCAATAATATCAAATAAGCACATGGCAGTTTGCATTTGTGTGCACTGCAATAGCATCGATTCCATCAGCGTGCCATTATTTGCAACACTCAGCAAGGTTGCCTCAGGGCAAATGTACATTGTTGGCTCCTGCTCGTTTAATAGAAGCTGAAGTCCTCCCAAAAGATCATTTAGCTGAACATTGGGATTTACAATTTGATCGCCTGGATTTGCTGTTTTACCAGAAGGCGCACCGTAAGGTCCAACCGAAACGATGTAAGCAGTTCCGCCACCATTTTCGTAAAATAGTTTAACGCTATTATAGAGGTAGTAAATGGTGTTGGGATCAGGGAGTATAGAATAATAAGATCCGCCCAGGAGAAGGTAATCGCCCTTAACAGGCTGACTTTTTTGCTGAACCAGGTAATACTCCGGACTATATTGCTTAGTCGGACTGGCCGGTGCCGGTGGATCCGGAAGGCAAAAGAAGGCCTGAAAATCGGCAAAACTAGTGATCCGAACCGGAGCATTAGTATACGATTTCCCTTCGTATACTGCCTGTGGGGTATAGCCTATAAACGCAGGAACAGCTGTAGCCACCGCTACCACCGAATTGGGGAAAGCGTTGAGCTCGTTTATGTAGACACCCGGGGTTTTAATTGTTGCTAAATTCATAAATTATGATTTGGGTTATTAAATTATATGTATAAATAGATGGGTGATGAAAGCTGCCCTTTTCCGTTGACCACTACCGAACCAATACGGCTAGGCTGAGGGTTTGGCAGACCCTTAAAAATTACTTTACCCGCTTTCCTCTGACTGCTTTTAGTACCTAATGCCACGCTGGAGTTATTTACAAGATCAAACTTGTATTTCGGATAGTCTGTTAAGGGTATCAGGTTGCTCCCGGAAGTAAATAATAACGCAGCCTGGCCCGTAGCAATAGTAACAGCAGCCGGACCGTCAAAAATTATATCAGGTGTTCCGGCAACAGCAGGATTATTCAACTGCACCGAGCTTTTGTTAATCACATAATATTGCCATTGAGTGGCTCTGGCGGTATAATTAATCTGCATTTGAGCAGCACCGGCAATATTCCGGCACTTCAATATATCAATAAGCGATATTTTTAAGCTTCCGAGTGCGGAAGTATTGACATTGAGTATTTGCTCTTGAAGAGTCAAAACCTCATTATCGTACACATTCTGACCAAAACCAGTATCATAGGACAAAGAACCTTGCTGATCAAGGGGCAATTCTGTAAACATCATAAAGTTTGAATCCTTAGAAGTTATCGTATACTCAAATGAAGCGTCATTTGCTACATAAATGATATATTGAAGCAGCTTGACTATCGGCCCCGCAGTATTTGCGTAAAGTTCAAATCCATTAGTTTTGTAACGCATCCTGAATCCGTATTTTTTCTGAAGTTCAACGGTTGCTTTCTGCGGGATAAACTCCAGACAGCTGCAAGCGTTATTCTCGTAGTAAGAATGGCTAACCTCAAGGCTTAAAACGAGTTGATAATTACTTTTCATCATGCACTAACCAGATTACCAGAATTTCCAACATAAGGTGTAACTCCTTCAATTTCGTTACCCTGAAATTTAACAAGCCTGATCTTATAGATTACCGAAGGCATATATTTTGCCCCCATCGAGGTCCACAAGCCCTGCATTTGATGATAGTTTATTTTTTCAATCTCAAACTCTAGCTTATCTAAACCCGCCGGCATCGAGAACGACCCTGAATCAACGCAAATATTAACCTGGAAGAACAGTATCACAGCATCCAGAAACTTCAAACATTCACTATAGTTAGCAAAGCTCGAGCTTATCAGTACATCCAGATTATACCGTTCGCTTGGAGACATATCAGCATAATTGCCATCCTGTAACTTTTGGTGCCTAATATAAAATGGCTTGGATGTTTCCTTCTCGATATTAATCAGGGACATCACTACCTTATTATTATTAATCTCCGGTATGGAACCATTACTTTCTATCAGATTATTAAGCACAACCTTACTTTCATCAAGGGCAAACCGGTTCTTTAAATACTGGTCCAAAATTTCGTTGGTAAATTGTAAGGCCTTGCTTATCATCTAAATTAATTGAATTTCTTTTATCAGGATACTTGGTAAATGCGGTTACTTACTGATAATGTAAAAATAGGGCCTTAGCATTTTAGAAAAACGTAGACAGTATATACGTTTCATAGACAGTCTGTCAACTTCCATTAGAAATCGTAGACAATCCATAGACCTCAGGATATTTCTAAAAAAAAATCCTCAATGAGTTTTTCATCGAATCGTTGTAAACACCTCGAACTTAGATTGTGGTAAACAAAGACTAATCAACTGCCCTTAAATAGGTTATCAGGTTTTGCTCTTTAGGTAGAGACATTTTCTTTTTAAGCCGATATTTGTGAGTCCTGACGCTTTCCTGATTAATACCCAATAAACTCCGGATATCGTCGTTAGTCATATTCATTTTAAGATAACAACAGTATTTTAGGTCTATCGAGGTAAGCATGGGATGCTTTTGAGCAAGGGCTCTCAAAAAACGGGGATTGGTTTGCTGAAAGTATAATTTAAAGTCGTCCCATAAATTAGCATCATTTGCGGATGCTTTGATGGAGTTTACAATAGCAGTTAATTCTGCTCTCGTTGGATCATCTACCCGCGGATAAAGTTCGGAAATACGATTCTTTACCTTTGCCAGCACCTCTACTTTTTTATCAAGTTCGAGCACATAACGACTTAAATTTCTATTATTTGTATGATTGTCACGAATTGTACCAGCAAATGTGCTTTCAGAACTTCTCTCGAGTGATGAGGTACCCAGAAGCAATATCGAACTTATTGCCATTCGCAGAAACTCCTTATTATCGATATGTTCAATTGGATGAGTAAATACGATTGCGTTTTTATTCCAGGTAAGGGTGTGGCTATCGTGCTTTTCTATTAAGCATAAGATGGGAATTTCCGGCTTTCTGACGAGAGAATGAATCTCATTCAAGGCTGTGCGATTATTTTTGAAACATAAAATAATTAAATGAGGGTCAAGAGATTTGGCTATCCCGGCAAGGTCTGAAACTCTAGTAGCTGAAATAACATTATTAAAAGGATCCATTGTCTCCTCCATACTTTTCAATATAGAAGACAGGTTAACTGTGTTATCACAGCCAATAACAATTAACCTTCCTTCAGCCATCATTCAAATGATCAAAATATACTAGTAACATACTCCGACGATAAACTAATTATAGGCCCAATGGAGTATGAGATTGTCTGTTGAATTTTTTGTTTCCCTGCGAATGGGTAACCAACTATAAAGTATCGGAATTAGGCAATATCTACCAATAAAAGAGCAGAAGCGGAAATAAATAATCAAGCAACGGTTAAAAGTCATGAGTTTCGGACAAATAGATGGTAAAGGAAAACTAAGATAATAATAAAAAATTTACAGATGCAAATAGAATATTAACCTAAGCGATAAATTATATTGTACAATATTGGTTTACTGACGAATAATCTTTTTACACCTTCGGTTTACATGAATATTTGCTAACGCCGTCTCTTATATGCAAATGAGGGGCGTACAGTGAAGGATGGATTTGGAAAAGGTGCTGGGCTGCTGCTATGTTCCGGAAGCCCTGCTATGCGCTACTAGTCTCACGCTACGCACAGGCTTAACTTCGTTGCGGGCTATTCGCTTCTATCGGGTTTAGAATGGAAGGCAGGTGCTTTGTAGGGAAGGTTGCTGGGTGGGTAGGGTTTGTAAGTCATAAATCCTCTGAAACACGAGCATCGCTCTTCGGAATATTTATTAAATGTAAATTAAGCTTAATGTTTTCCACAGGAACTCTGCGGAGTTATAAATTGGAGTGCTGAAGAGTTTACAGACTTACACTAGTATGCCTGGGCTGTTTTGATAAGAAAACTAATCGTTGGAATGCTCCAACTATGCTGGCAGTGTAAAGGTGGGGGAAAGTTTTGGGATTTGAAAAGGTAGGAGTATGTTCAAGAACCGTGTGAGGATGTGGAATAAAAACAACAAGTCTCTAGCAAAATCTGACCTATATTTAGCTTATGTTATCAGGTTCAGCGTTATCCATTTTTAAGTCCCAAACGGTCAAATCCATTATAGGGCTAGCCGTTAAGTATGGTTATTCTGAGCTTCAGAAGAAAAATGCTTTTTATAAAGTACTACATGAATTGGGGCTAAGTAGACCAAAAGATGAATTCAGAAGCTTATTCCTGCACACTACCTTTTTATCGAACCACTTTATTGAAGATTTAAAGCGAATATCTGCTTCATGTGATCCTATGGCACATTAAGGATTATCTAAGCCGTATAGGTCGAACCGAAATGTAAATTTTAGATCAACAAGTAAATGAAGCAGTTGATGACTTCAAAAACAAATTAAAAGCATCAAACTAACATCCTTCAAGTGTAAGCCAATATCTGTAAAGTCTTTTCTAAATATACTTTACCAAAGTTTTTATACTGAGACAAATGAGTAGGATTCCTACCAAAATGGTAATTGGCTTCCTTGGAATTTTATTAATTAAAAATGCGCTAACGGGCGCTGCTACAATACCTCCAAGTATTAATGCGATAATTACTTGCCAGCCATTAATGCCTTCAAAAATCATAAACGTAACACCACTCGCAAAAGAAATTGCAAATTCGGCGGTGTTTACGGATCCTATAGTATATCTCGGATTACGTCCTTGCCCCATAAGTGTTGAGGTAACAATCGGGCCCCAGCCACCACCACCAATTGAATCCATAAATCCTCCAAATACTGCAAGGGCACCAAGTCGCTTGGTTTTTTTCTTTACAATGGTTTTCTTCAGGCCTTTGATAATGATGATCACGGCCAAAACAATCATATAACCAGCAATGTAGGGCTTGATTGCATTGCCATCTATAATATCCGACAGTAGATAAGCTCCGGTTATTGAACCAGCAACTCCCGGTATCAATAGGTTAAGTACCAGTTTTTTATTGATGTTTTTAAACTTATAATGCGAGATAGCTGAGGCTCCAGTTGTAAACATTTCCGCCACATGTACGCCCATGCTACTAATAGCAGGCGAAAATCCGAAAGACAATAAAAACGAAGTGGCTGTAGCGCCGTAACCCATGCCCAAGGTGCCGTCTACCAACTGGGCAAAAATGCCGATGAGTAAAATGATGAGAAAGGTTGTATCAAAACCATCCTTAACCGCCTGTATCGAAAAACTACTATGATAATTTACGATCAACACGATTAAGAGCCCCAGAATCAAAACACCAGGTACAATAAACCATAGAGATTGCAATATTCTGTTTTCACCCGCTAAAGAAGAATTAATAATTTTTGCTGACATATTTAATGCTTATGGGGCAAATATAATAAAAAACTATTTAGTCTATAAATTTGGTAGTCTATTTTTTTAATTTATATATTTGGCGAAGATTTTAGAGGCTGGCAATCGTAATGAAGGAGATATGTCGGCCATTGAAAGAAAATTTTACATGGAAAAAAGGTATTCATTCATCAGATCAATATTAGGTAAGAAGGAGGACAACATGTGTAATCAGAGATAAAAAAAGGGAAGCAGCAAGAGTGCTTCCCAAGGATCAAACATTAATGAATCAGGCTCAATTGGCGTTGGCACCTGTTTCTATTATTCACATTAACCCTTTTCAAAAATATGCAAAATTCTTCTAAGCTGGGGTCAGCTCCTTTAGCCACAGCATTTTCAAAAAACTCATTTCTAAAAAAAACACTGCTTTCAATCTTGCCACTTATTTTATTGGCAAATGTCTCTTTTGCTCAACATCTGCTTACAGGCGTAGTGAAAGATAGTAAAGGAATAGCCTTACCCGGTGCGAATGTGCTTGTAAGAGGCACCACTCTTGCCACAGTGACAGATACTGCTGGTAAATTCGCCCTGAACGTTAATATCGAGACCCCTTTTTATCTAAGAGTTACTTATGTAGGTTACAAACCACAAGATTTTCAGATTCTTAAATTCGACAGTATACCTACACAGCTAACACTCATAGAGAATTCTCTGCTCCAGGAAATTGTTGTTACCTCCAGACGGCGATCAGAGGTGTTACAGGACGTGCCAATTCCAATCTCGGTGATAGGTGGTGCCAAGCTTGAAGAAGCTGGTGCATTCAACGTTAACAGGGTGAAAGAAATGATTCCTTCTGTTCAGATGTATACATCAAATCCCAGAAATACCGGGGTTAATATCAGGGGGATAGGCTCACCATTTGGTCTGACGAATGATGGTCTTGATCCGGGTGTGGGTTACTATGTGGATGGAGTCTATTACGCACGTCCGGCAGCAGCCACTCTCGACTTTATTGATCTTGATCGTATCGAAGTATTACGAGGACCGCAGGGAACCCTATTTGGTAAGAATACCACTGCCGGAGCTTTCAATATCGTAACTCGTAAAGCGAGTTTTACACCTGGTTATAATTTCGAAACCAGTTTAGGTAATTATGGATACCTCCAGGCCAAAGCATCGGTTACAGGTCCCTTAAGTAAGAAAATTGCAGCCCGTGTCTCGTTTTCAGGTTCACAACGTAATGGGGTAATTGAGAATGTAAGGACGGGACAATACACCAATGATATTAACAATCTGGGTTTCCGTGGTCAATTATTATTCAAACCTTCAGAACATACTTCGATTACCTTTGCCGGTGATATTTCCGATCAGAAGCCAAACGGCTATGCCCAGGTAGTGGCCGGAGTAGTGAAAACTAATCGTCCGGCTTACCGCCAGTTCGATGCCATTACCGCAGACCTTAATTATACATTACCAAGTTTAAATGCTTTTGACCGTAAGATCGATCACGATACTCCATGGAATTCTGGAAATCAGCTAGGGGGTGTTTCTTTAAACGCGGAGACAAAAATAGGCCCGGGTACATTAACGTCCACTACCGCCTGGCGCTACTGGAACTGGGATCCATCGAATGACAGAGATTTTACAGGTTTACAGGCACTAGCGAAATCCCAAAATCCTGCAGAACACCGTAACTGGTCTCAGGAAATTCGTTATGCGGGTGAGCTGTCTGAAAAGTTAAGCGGAGTAGTTGGGTTGTTTTATATCGATCAGGAAGTTACAATTGATGGTACAGAGGAATCTGGATCTGCCCAGTGGCGTTTTTCTCAAAGTTCAACCGGAGCAACTAACGATGCCAGATGGAGAACACCAGGCCTTTTTGAAGGATATGGTATTTATACCGATGCCTCCATCAATTCTCTGAGTGCAGCAGCATTCGCCAGCATTGACTGGGAATTTGCTAAAGGCTTTCACATATTGCCGGGCATCCGCTTTAATTATGATAAGAAGGATGTAGTTTATGATCGAGTTGCGAGAGGCGGCCTGCAAACCACCGATCCTGCATTGCTGGCTCTAAAGAACGGAGTTTACAGCAGTCAGTCGTACGTAGCCGATGCTGACGAGGACAATCTTACTTATTCTCTAACTGCATCTTATAAACCAGGTAAACGACTTAATGCTTTTGCAACCTATTCAACTAGTTTTAAACCTGTAGGCGTAAACGTAGCTGGTTTACCAACTATTAATGGTGCACCGGCAACTGATTTAGCAGTGATTAAGCCCGAGGATACCAAGCATTATGAACTTGGTATTAAATCCACCCCATTAGATAATTTAATGCTGAATTTAACTTTTCATAACTCAGATATAAAAGACTATCAAACCAACGTACAGTCGGCAGAATTGGGTGTTAATCGCGGTTATATCGCAAATGCTGAGAAAGTGACTATGAAGGGTATTGAGTTGGATGGAAATTTCACACTCAATAAATATTTTTCATTCTATGGAGCTGGTGCCTATACCGACGCAAAGTATGTTCGCTTTGTCAATGCACCCCTTCCTCTTGAAGAAACAGGTCTGACTGTAAACAATGTACAGGTAGCTTTTAAAGATATTTCTGGTGCAAAACTTCCTGGAATTTCAAAATGGGCCGGATCATTGGGTGGTGAATTCTCAACCCCAGCGAAGTTTTTCAATAGGAAATCTAAATTCTTCACCGCTATTGATGCATCTACACGCTCCAGTTTTTCTTCGAGTCCGTCGCCATCAAAATATCTGAATATTGGTGGTTATGCACTTATCAACGGGAGGCTAGGCTATAAGTCTTCAACCGGATTATCAGCTTTTATTTGGGGTCGTAATTTATTTAACAGGGATTACTTCGAACAACTGCTACCGGCAGGTGGTAATGCAGGTCACTATGCCGGTGTGCTTGGAGAACCGAGAACGATCGGTTTGACTTTGAAATATGCGTTATCGAACTTAAACTAATCAAAATATGTTTAGAAGGTCGGCAGTACTTGCCGACCTCTATTTATACAACAACCAGCACTTTTATGAAATTTTATTCTACTGGATTATTATTCATTCTTTTGAGCGCATCATTTAGTGCTCTAGCGCAAACACCTTCACCACAAGCAACGCCGGCACCCGTTCATGTTTATCCAAGAATAGCCGGATACGTTGGTATCATTCACCCAATTATTACCTTTGATAGTGATGGCACTCATACTAATTTTAAAGAGTTTTATACTGTAGGAATGCCTACTGGTATCAACATCTGGAAAAGTTCTAAAATCGGATTTTCATTCGAAGCTGTGCCTTTTGTAAGAACAGAGAATGGGGTGAGTAAAATGAGCAACTTCTTGTTTCATCCGGGTGTGCTTGCGGCTTTAGGAAAAGGTTATACGTTTGTTGGACGGGCAGCATTTGAAACCTCCGGAAGATTCGGGTTCACCCCTATTTTGAATAAGGTTGTTCGTAGAAACAAGCACAGTAATTTCTTCGTAGCAGTTCCACTCCCGGTTCGTTTTGGTAACGATAAACCATCCTCGGTAACGGCAGCTTTCCAATTTGGATTAGGTTTCTAAAAATGATATAATGCAAACAACTATACCCTATACGCTGAGGGATTTGGTACTGTACTTTTTGAAACTAGGGACCTGGGGCTTTGGTGGCCCCGTGGCTCTGGTTGGGTACATGCAAAGAGATCTGGTTGAAGATAAAAAGTGGCTAAGTGAAGAAGAGTATAAAGAAGGGCTGGCATTGGCCCAATTGGCACCTGGCCCCCTGGCGGCTCAACTAGGGATATACATCGGATTTGTTCATTATAGATTACTTGGCGCAACTTTAGTTGGACTAGCTTTTGTATTGCCCTCGTTCATTATGGTGGTATTGCTCGGGATGGCATATAAACTGTACAGCGGTTTGTCGTGGATGCAAGCGGTGTTTTATGGGGTCGGTGCGGCAGTGATTGGAATTATTTGCATCAGTGCTTATAAGTTAACCATTAAATCAGTTGGCAAACTCAACGCATCTTCGATAAAGTCGAACTGGCTGCTTTGGGTCTTCTATTTGATCGGCATTGTGGTAACCGTTGTAACCCAACGGGAAGAGGTTTTGCTTTTTATCGCAACAGGCCTGATCTACATGTTTGTGAAGGCTCCGCCAGCCTGGATTAAAAAGCAGACCACGGTTCAGTCAATCCTATTGGCCGGGCTGGGATTTTGGGAATACTCAAACAACACATTAATTAAGATAGCTCTCTTTTTTGCTAAGGCAGGTGCCTTTGTGTTTGGAAGTGGTTTGGCCATTGTTCCTTTCCTGCATGCCGGAGTGGTTCAACAATACAGCTGGTTAACAGAGGCTCAATTTGTAGATTCGGTTGCTGTAGCTATGATCACTCCTGGTCCTGTAGTAATCACTGTAGGCTTTATCGGCTATTTAGTGGGCGGATTTCCCGGAGCATCGGTGGCGGCATTGGCAACTTTTCTTCCTTGCTTCCTTTTTACCGTAATTTTGGCGCCTTCATTTAAAAAGATTGCTAAAAATCAAAGCATAAAAGCGTTTGTCGATGGTATTACAGCTTGTGTTGTAGGCGCTTTGGTGGGCTCGGTAATTATTATAGCAACCCGGTCGATCATTGATATTCCAACTGCTTTGATAGGGGTAGCATCTATGCTGGCTTTGATTTACGTCAAGAAATTACAGGAGCCACACATTATAATTATTGCCGCTATTTTAGGGTTGATTATCAAAAGTATACTATAGTCCACAGCAATCTATCCAAGTCAAAAAAGTAATTCCAATTTTCGAACAACGGATCCGACTTCTTAAAATGAAAACTTTTGTCGAGTTTTAAATTATGAAGCTAGTGGCAAACGGAAGAGTCTGGATTGATTCGGAGGATGGTGCATTCCTTGGATATGGAAAAATTGAATTATTGGAAAAGATTGAACAATTCGGTTCCATCCGACAAGCTGCTCTCGAAATGAAAATATCCTACAAGCAGGCCTGGGAGTTGATAGAACAAATGAATAACCGGAACGAAAAGCCTTTAATAGTTTCTAAAAGAGGGGGAAAAGGTGGTGGATCAGCTCTCCTTACACCTGAGGTAAACAGCTAATCGCTTTATTTAATAGCTTCAATAAAGAATTCCAAACATTTTTAGTCGATCAAACTCAAAAGCTTTCCACATTACTCACTACAGTTTAAATCCCATTCTGTGTAGAGTTCCGCAGGGCTCTACGGATTCGTAAATAAAAAAGAGTCTCTGACTCGCTCACACGAAATCCATCTCAAGCAAACCCTTCTCTTTAGTATAATAGTCAATTGCCGAGGAATAGACATAATCCTGCGCACTCCTCACCAATTCCGCTCTTACCGGATTTTCATGAAGGCAATTTATCCTTGACTCTAAAATATCATTATTAGTGTCACACTGAACCCTAGTCCACAACTTTTGAGTCTGATCCCAACCCGCCAGCCTTAAAACCAAAAAACCCTCTCTTCGGGCTTGAAGAGAGGGTTTGTACTCAGAGCGGGAATCGAACCCGCACTCCTTTAACGGGAACAGGATTTTAAGTCCTGCGTGTCTACCAGTTCCACCATCTGAGCAGATGTTCCGAATAAATCGGAATGGCATCATTTAAAAATAAATCCCTTCCTGGCAGAAAGGGACTTAGAGCGAAAGACGAGATTCGAACTCGCGACCCCGACCTTGGCAAGGTCGTGCTCTACCAACTGAGCTACTTTCGCGTTGGTATTTAACAGTTTAGTTCGGCTGAACGTTTACCGTTTTTGTGAGTGCAAATATAGACAGAAAAGCAACCTTGTCAATAAAATATTGAATTTTTTTTCGCTTTTAAATTAAATCGCTGGAATTCAGGCAATCAATTACAAGGTCGCTTTCGAATCCACGGGATATGGCATACTGAATAAGCTTATGTCGCAGTTTAAAAGAATCGCTTTCCTTAGATAAAGCAGCCTTTTTCTGCAGAATACTTATCAGCGTCCGTTCATAATCTTCGGCATCAATTAGATTCAATGCCTTTTTTATCAGATTATCCCCTACCCTTTTAAATTTCAAACCCTGTTTAATCTTCAGTTTCCCCCAGTGCTTTATTCTGAATTTACCTAGCGCGTAAGCTGTAGCGAACCGTTCTTCGTTCAAAAAATTAGATTCGATTAAATCACATATCACATCTTCTACCTCTGCCGAATGCAGGCCATAACTGTATAATTTATCCCTCGCCTCCTGCTGAGATCGTTCCTGGTAGGCGCAATACTGCTCGAGTTTTGCTTTTGCGGTCTTCTTATCTAAACGTTTCGAGCCTTCTTTGTTAGAATCCATTACTTCGAATCAATTCGTAAAAATATCATTCAAATCCTAAAAATTTATAGAAATTAGTACCCTCATGGCGCATAAGTTATACCCCGTAACAGAAATTAAGGAAGTGATTAAGGCTGAAGGTGTTCTAAATGCGCCGGAAGCCCACATACGCACCATTGCGTACGATAGCCGCAAACTTACAGATCTTCAGCATGCGTTATTTTTCGCTCTTAAAGGCCGCAGAGACGGGCATGATTATCTGCAGGAGGTATACGAGCAGGGAATCCGCAACTTCGTAATATCAGATAATTCGACTTTTTTAAACAAGAAAGATGATGCGAATATTTTTTTGGTAAACGATACCCTGCAAGCCTTGCATTGGCTTACCTGCCACCATCGGAAACAATTTGAGTACCCGGTAATAGCCGTAACCGGAAGCAATGGCAAAACCATTGTTAAAGAATGGCTCTACCAGCTTCTGGCACCCGAAAAACACATTATACGGAGCCCGAAAAGTTTTAATTCTCAAATCGGCGTGCCGCTTTCTGTGTGGGAAATGCAGGACGATCACACGATGGGGATTTTTGAAGCCGGGGTATCTCACACCGGAGAGATGATAAATCTTGCCCGGGTAATACAACCTACCATCGGTATTTTAACTACCATTGGCGAGGCTCATAATGAAGGATTCGCCGATAAGGAAGAAAAAATAAGAGAAAAATTGCTTCTTTTTGAAAACACCGATTTGTTTATCTACTCACCCAAATACTTAAAAGGTTATACTGGCGAAATTCCGGGAAAAAAGAAGTTCACATGGTCATGGGAGGATGATGATGCTGACCTACGGTTAATTGACGACGAAGTTCTTGAAGACAAATATCTTTTTATAAGAGGAAAATACCAGGCCCGGGATGTACAGTGTGCCGTGCCTTTTACCGATGCGGCATCAGTAGAAAACGCCATTTGCTGCTGGGCCACCGTTTTGGCTTTAGGTTATCTTCCCCAGGATGCGGATCTCAGGCTGGAGAAACTTCATCCCATAAAAATGCGGCTCGAGCTTAAAGACGGGATTAATAATTGTTCAATTATTGATGATTCTTATAGTTCCGACATTTCCTCGCTCGCCATTGCGCTTGATTTCCTGAAACAACAAAATCAGCACCATAAACGCTCACTGATCTTGTCGGATATTCCTGAAGCTGGTATCGACTCGGATACGCTTTACTCGCAGGTTGCCAAACTGTTGGAAAGCAAAGAGGTGGACCGTTTTATTGGCGTAGGCGAAGAGATAAGCAAACATGCTGATAAGTTTAATATAGAAAAGACTTTCTTTAAAGACACCAATGATCTGGTAAGTAATTTAGGCACCCTTAAACTTCTCAACGAAACCATCCTGATAAAGGGAGCAAGAGCTTTTGGCTTTGAAAAGGTAAGTACCGTACTCACAAAAAAAGTACACGAAACCATGCTCGAAATTAATCTCAACGCCCTGGAATACAACCTGAATTATTATAAGTCGCAACTCAGGAAGGGCGTAAAATTAATGGTGATGGTAAAAGCGTTTTCTTACGGAAGTGGAAGTTTCGAGATTGCTAACCTGCTGCAGTTTAATAAGATTGACTGGCTGGCGGTGGCTTATGCCGATGAGGGTGTAACGCTTCGAAAAGCGGGAATTACCTTACCTATTATGGTGATGAACCCAGACGTGATGGCTTTCGACACCATGGTAGAGCATTCTTTAGAGCCTGAAATTTACAGTTTCAGAATTCTTAAAGATTTTATAGAAGCCCTTAACCGTAAAAACAGGGAGAATTACCCCGTGCATATTAAACTCGATACGGGAATGCACCGGCTTGGCTTCATGAACACCGATATAGATAAATTATTAAGGGAAATTGAAAGCTGCCCGGCCATCAAGATCCAGAGTGTTTTTTCGCACCTGGTTGCAAGTGAAGATCCCGCCTCTGATGATTTTACCCGTGGGCAAATAGATTTGTTTACCGAAATCACTCAGCGCATCGAAAAATCGGTTGGTTATACATTCCTCCGGCATATTTCAAATACATCCGGCATAAGCCGGATTCCTGAGGCACAATTCGATATGGTGCGATTAGGAATAGGCCTTTACGGAATAGATAGTTCGTTTAAAGACAAAAAATCGCCGCTCCAAACCGTTACAACGTTAAAAACCAGTATATCACAAATTAAGAAATTACAGCCCGGCGATACCGTAGGCTATAACAGAAAAGGAGTTTTACCTAACGGCGGTAAAGTTGCTACCGTTAAAATCGGGTATGCCGATGGCTATAGCCGCCGACTTGGAAATGGTAAAGGAAAGATGCTTGTAAACGGAGTGGTGGTGCCTACTATCGGGAATATCTGCATGGATATGTGCATGCTGAATATTGGTGGTTTAAACGCGAATGAAGGCGACGAAGTAATAGTGTTTAATGAGGTTATACGAGTTGAAGAAATTGCCGAGCAGATAGAAACAATACCCTACGAAGTACTTACCGGTATTTCTGAACGGGTGAAACGGGTTTACTTCTACGAGTAATCTTCATTCATTCAAACTTCAATCATTCATTAACCTTACATTTGATGTAATGAAACGAATCGCAGGAGTTCTATTAAATTACTTCTTTAAAGGTGTATTAGTTGTTGTTCCGCTGGGTGCCGCTATTTTTTTAATATATTGGATAATCTCATCCATAGACCGGCTTCTCAACTTTGGAGACATATTGGGGCTCAATGTAAACGGTAAGCCAATTCCGGGCCTTGGTATTTTGACTGTTGTGGTAATTATCCTTATTGCGGGCATAGTTGTTACAAACTTTATTACCGATCCGATAAAGGCAAGCTTTAGCAGATGGATAAAACGGATTCCCTTATTAAACTTTTTCTACTCATCAATTAAAGATTTCACAGAGGCTTTTGTTGGAGACGAGAAAAAATTCAGTGAGCCGGTTATGGTTGAGTTAAATGACTCCGGCCTTAAGCAAATTGGTTTTGTTACTCATAAAAACTTACGAAAAATTAAACTCCCGGGTGAAGTAGCCGTTTACTTACCTTTCTCTTACTCGTTTGCCGGACAGCTGGTTATAGTAAAGAACGAAAAAGTAACCCCTTTAAATATGAGTGCCAGTGCGGCTATGAAGTTTGTGGTTTCGGGAGGAGTAAGCGGCCTGATAGACAACCCTAACGAACAATAAATTAATATTAATAAATCTAAAAAACGAGAAATCTTAAGAGTAAGATCTCTCATTTTTTAGACAAAACGAATCGGGTATTAGTGTCCCGAATGTCCGTCAACACCGTGAGCGTGGCCATGCGCTAACTCATCCTGAGTAGCTTCGCGAACGCTTAAAATAGTTCCTTTGAAATGCAGATCCTGGCCAGCCATCGGGTGGTTCAAATCAACAGTAACATTCTCTTCTGTAACGCCAACTACTTTTGCTCTGAATTGGTTGCCCTGATTGTCTTGCAATGGCAATACCGAACCTATTTCCGGCTTTTCCATATCCTGAAACATATCCGTAGATAGTTCAGCAACAGCACTCGCGTCTTTTTCGCCATACGCATCAGCGGCAGCTAAATGAAAATCGTAGTTTGCTCCCTGAGTTAAGCCGTTCAGGTTTTCTTCAAATTTCGGAAGCATCATTCCTACGCCATATAGAAATACCAAAGGCTGATCTTCGTTAGCCTTTTCTACAAATACTTCTTCACCATTTTCTGTGGTGTACAAATCGTACGTTAGCGCCACAACGCTGTTTGGTTGAATGTTCATTACATTAATTTTTGCCGGCATTCCCGGCGATTTATAAAATTAAGTATCCGAAAGAAGATACTCTTACTTAATATACAATCAAGGTTCTACCCTGCTACAAGGGCTAAGCACTGTATTCTGAAACCTGCTTCAAGGCATCATTGATTTCAGTAACGGGCAACTGACAAGTTCTGTTTTTACAAACGAATATTTTGGTTTGCCCGAGCCATTTATCTTGCAGCAAAGGTAATGTTCCTGAAGTTCCGCCCAAGAGAATTTTATTAGGAATAAAATAATTTTCAAGTTCTTGTCTTTTCTGCTCTGCTTTGGTACCTGTAATAGCTATTTCGTAAAGCCCGAAAACTTCATTCATCAATAATATCGCCCAGTTCGAATAGCCTGAAGGGTACGTTTTTATCTCGGGGAATATATTTTGAAGCATTTGCTTCGACTGTACCAGATACATTTCATCATCAAAAAAATGTCCAAGTTTTAGCAGTACATTGGCCATAACCGAATTCGAAGCCGGAATAACATTATCCAGCAATTCAAACTTGCGAGCAATCAGCTCATCATCATGCTGTGATGTATAAAACAGCATACCTGTTCCAGGATCGTAAAAGTTTTGCAAGGCATACTCGCATAAGTCTCGGGCGGTTAGCAGCCATTTCTCATTAAAGGTCGCTTCATACAAACTTATCAGCCCGTCAATAACCAACGCATAATCATCAAGGAAAGCCGCACCCGGCAAATCACTTTCTTTATTTTGTTTATAAACCCGAGATAACCTCCCGCCTTCAGTAATTAAATTCTCTAAAATAAACTCAGCATTATTTTCTGCCATGCGAAGAAATCGAGACTCGCTAAATACCCGGTATGCGTCAGCAAAACCCTTTAGCATCATTCCGTTCCATGAAGCCAGAATTTTATTATCCAGTCCCGGCCTGATCCGCTGTTCGCGATAAGCAAAAAGTTTTTCTTTCTGTGCCTGTATTCTGATTTGGAGTTCTTCAACACTCAGACCCGAGTCTTTTGCGAAGGTTTCATCATCTTCTGTTCGCATCAATACGTTGGTTCGTTCTTCTTCCCAATTTCCGCCATGGGTGATGTTATAATACAAGCAGAAAAGTTCCGAATCTCCTAAAACTTCTGTTATTTCAGTTTTTGTGAACGTGTAAAACTTGCCTTCCACCCCTTCACTGTCGGCATCTAAGGCCGAGTAAAAGCCGCCTTCCGGCGATGTCATTTCACGTTCTACCCATTCAAGTGTTTCGTAAACAACTTTTTTATAAAGATCGTCTGGCGAATATTGATACGCCTCGGAATAGAGACTTACTAACTGCGCATTATCGTAAAGCATTTTTTCAAAATGCGGCACATGCCAAAAGCCATCGACGGAATATCTTGCGAAACCACCGCCAATATGATCATAGATCCCACCGAAAGCCATTTTTTCTAGCGTTAAACGGGCTGAAAAATGTGCGGCATCATCTTTCATAAAATGAGCATAACGAAGGATGAATTGCCAGTTGTTGGGTAATGGAAACTTAGGGGCTCGGTTATAGCCGCCTTCGGCCATATCGAACGAACCTTTCAAAGGAGCGAAAATATCTTCCAAATCGCTGTTTGAATATTCGAAGGCCTGATCTGATAGGCTAAGGTTTTCGGATTGCCTGATTCCATTTGTAAGTTTATCGGCATATTCAATTGCTTCACCTGGTTTTTCTTTCCAGAAACCTGCCAGGTTCATCAGTAAATTTTTCCAGTTATTTTTAGCGAAATAAGTACCCCCGTATACCGGCCGCTGGTCGGGTAAACAAATGCAATTCAGTGGCCAGCCGCCTTGTCCGGTCATTAACTGTACAGCGGTCATATAAACCTGGTCAACGTCGGGCCGCTCTTCTCTGTCTACTTTAATGCAAACAAAATGCTCGTTCATTATTGCCGCCACCTCGGCATCCTCAAAGCTTTCATGCTCCATTACGTGGCACCAATGACAGGCCGAGTAGCCAACACTAACCAAAATCAACTTCTGTTCAGCTTTAGCTTTGCTTAAGGCCTCGGCACCCCAAGGGTACCAGTCTACAGGATTATTTGCGTGTTGCAATAAATATGGCGAGGTTTCTTTACTAAGTCGATTTGGCATAATTCGTCGCAAAGTTAATGGTCTGAATATTATTTCTAACTCTTATATTGTTCGAATTGTTGAAACAGATTTAATTGCGATCACGATGAAAATTACGCATACAGACATCTACCGCTTCAGCATTAAAATGCGGCCTTTTTCTATCGCAACCGGCACGATGGAATACGCACAGAACGTTTTTATACGGATGCATACCGACACTGGAATTTATGGTGTAGGAGAATGTTCGGCCTTTCCGATGATTGTGGGCGAAACACAGGAAACCTGCCTGGCGATGGCAAAAGACTTTGCGGCACTTTGGAAGAACAAAAACCCTTTGGAGATTGAAGAAAGACTTACCGAACTGCATAAATACACCGCTCATAATTTTACGATAAAAAGTGCCTTCGACATGGCTTTGTTCGACATCGCCTCAAAGCATGCCGGCCTTCCCTTGTATCAATTTTTAAATGGCTTGAAAAGGCAAATAGAAACCGACATTACCATCGGGATAGGTTCAATTGATGAGATGGTTAAGCAGGCAGCAGACTTTAAATCAACTGGAGCGCGAATTTTAAAAGTAAAACTCGGCAAGAATGTGGGCGATGATATCCGGCGAATTGCAAAGATCCGCGAAAGCGTTGGCTCTGAAATTATTCTGCGCATTGACGCCAACCAGGGATGGAGCTTCGAGGATGCAATTTATGCGCTTACCTCCATGGCAGATCTTAACATCGAATTTTGCGAACAACCCATGAGTGCGTGGTATGATGATTTACTACCGGCTTTGAAAGAAATATCACCGGTTAAAATAATGGCCGACGAAAGCTGTTTTACTCACCATGACGCCCGTAAATTAATTCAGGATAAGGCATGCGACTATATCAACATTAAATTTTCGAAGGCAGGGGGCATCACCGAATCTTTGAAAATATACAACACCGCCACAGAAGCGGGAATCCCTTGTATGATAGGCGGAATGTTAGAAAGCAGGATTGCGCTTAGTGCGAAACTCCATTTCGCTTATGCTTGTCCGGAAATTAAGTTCTATGATTTAGATACTTGTATGATTGGCCACCTCGAAGATCCGTGTAAAGGCGGAGTGCGATACAGTGGTTATTTTTTAGATATTGATGATACGCCCGGTATCGGTGCCGACGCGGATGAAGCTTTTTTAAAGAATTGTGAAAGGTTTAGCGTGTAGAATATTTGAGGGAGGCTACAAAATCGCTAAGACACGAAGAAGAATTAAATAATATTTTACCTGAGTTCAGAATTAAACTTTAATCCTTTGTACCTCAAGGCCAAAAATAAAAATAGCCACAAGGCTCGAAGACACTAAGTAAAAACACCCCGACTTTGTGCCTTTGAGCCTGGCCTAAACAATATTAGCATAGCCACTAATTCTCTAAACACTAAGTTTATTATGCGTTTTATTTCACGCAAAGAACGCAAAGATAAAAACACGCAAAGCAGGGAAGGTATTTCGCAGCATTTGTCGGCTTTTAAGAAACCTTTGTGACTTTGTGGCCAAAAAAACTACCCCCAAAAAAATCCGAATCACCTAATCAACAACTTCTTAAACTCGGTACTATCCCCGTTAAAAACATTAAAATCTACTACATGACTAATACCATTTACCCTGGCCTTATCAGAATGCTGCCAGAAATGCCATTTGGTTTCCGCAGCTATCTTCAGCTTTGCTTTATAATAATGGGCTATCCATAAGGGGCAATCATCAAAATAGCCCCTTAAATAATCGTTGTAAAAACTCAATCCGGTATAGATTATGGGCTTCACTCCGGTTTTATTTTCGATATAGCGAACATATTCTTTCAGTTCTTCCCGCATTTTCGATGCCTTAACACCATTTAATTCTTCGATATCTACTACAGGGGGTAAATCTCCCTTTTCCACATCCACCGTCTGCAGGAAAAACTTGGCCTGCCAGCGGCCCGACTTTTTTGGACGAAAAAAATGATACGCTCCGCATCGGATCCCCACCTTTGGCGCCTCCCGCCAATTGCGTTGAAAATAACGATCAACCAACATAACGCCCTCTGTAGCTTTTATAAAAGCAAAGCTGATTTGAACCCCGTTCTCGTTCATCGACTTCACTTTTTGCCAGTCTATCTTCCCCTGATAATAAGAAACATCTATTCCGTGTACCGAGTATTTTTTAGGAATACGAATATCATAACTTTCGTAAGATGGGTAATCAGGATCATCTCCGATATTTTTTACCCAACCCCAGGTAGAAGCGGCAAATTTTAAAATGTAGCCGTAGTAAAATGGCGAGAGTAAAATAAGAGCCAGGCCGATCAAAACAGCTTTTACCTGTAGCGATAAGCCTTTAGATTTCTTTTTCCGTGTTGGTTTGCGTTTTTTTCTTACCGGCAAGGTTTCTAATTTAACGGCAAAGGCACGCAAACACAAAGAATTTCTTCGTGCATCGTGCCTTTTTGATAATTACTAATTACTTAATTCTGCGAAATACTTATGAAATAATGGTATCGTCTCAATGCCTTTAAAGTAATTGGCGATATCGAATTTCTCATTCGGAGAATGGAGATTATCGCTATCAAGGCCAAACCCCATTAATACCGTTTTAATCCCGAGTTCTCTTTCAAATAAGGATACAATCGGGATACTTCCTCCTCCCCGTGTGGGGATCGGTTTTATTCCGAATGCTTCTTCTATAGCTTTTTCAGCCGCTTTAAAAGCGATACTATCGGTGGGCGTAACTACGGGCTCTCCGCCATGATGAGGTGTAACTTTCACCTTAACACTTTTTGGTGCTATACTTTCGAAATGCTGCTTAAAAAGCGCGGTAATCTTGTCCGATTGCTGATTCGGAACCAGACGCATAGAAATCTTTGCGCTGGCTTTTGAAGGCAGAACGGTTTTGGCTCCTTCGCCGATATAGCCGCCCCAGATTCCGTTAACCTCCAGCGTTGGACGAATTCCGGTATGTTCGATGGCAGTATAACCCAATTCTCCCCAAAGCTCGTTAACCCCAAGATCAGCTTTGTACTCCGCTTCGTTATAAGGAGCTGCGTTTAATTGCTTGCGTTCTTCAATGCTAAGGCTTTCTACATCATCATAAAAGCCAGGAATGGTGATGTGATTGCTGGCATCATGTAGCGAGGCAATCATTTGACAAAGGATAGTCGCCGGATTGGCAACCGCTCCTCCGTATACACCCGAATGAAGATCGCGGTTTGGCCCAATTACCTCCACTTCAAGGTATGATAAACCTCGTAAACCAGTCTCCAGCGAAGGGGTTTCAAGGCTAATCATCGCCGTATCCGAGATGAGTACTACATCGGCCTTCAATTTCGCTTTATTCGCTTTCACAAATTCTCCCAAATTATCCGATCCGACTTCCTCCTCACCTTCAATCATGAATTTTATATTGCAGGGAAGAGTTTCCAGTTTCATCATCAGCTCAAATGCCTTTACGTGCATATAAAACTGGCCTTTATCGTCGCATGCACCCCTTGCGAAAATCTTTTCGTCTTTAATAACGGGTTCGAAAGGTGGCGATGTCCACAGCTCAAGCGGATCTGCCGGCTGAACATCGTAATGCCCGTACACTAAAACCGTTGGTTTTGAGGCATCAATAATTTTTTCGCCATACACAATAGGGTAGCCTGCAGTAGGACAAACCTCTACACTATCAGCACCAGCAGCCTTTAATTTACCGGCTACATAATCTGCTGTTCTAAGCACGTCTTCCTTATATTTAGGATCCGCACTTACAGAAGGAAATCGCAGCAGTTCGAAGAGTTCGTCGAGGAACCGCTGCTTATTTTCTTCAACATATTGTTTAATATCCTTCATCTGTCTCGTTTTTCACAAATATAACCCACTTGTGAAAACTTTGATTGCAGGATAGGAAATAATTAGTCCCAGGAGGTGAGGTCGCTTTTATTTTTATCACCTATAGTGTTAAACCTCTCTGCCTTCTGAATTTCTTTATTTTCTTTTGTAGAAATTCTAGCGAGTACAATACCAACACTAGCGATTATCAGGACCAATATTAAAATAGTAACTTTTTTCATAACTAATTTTTAATAGTGATTAATCATATTCTGACATATCGCTTACTCCGCCTCTTGCTGCTACTGCCGGTGCTTTCTCAAATGATACGGGTTTAGCAATTTCTT
This sequence comes from Sphingobacteriaceae bacterium, assembly GCA_014380615.1. Taxonomy (GTDB): domain Bacteria; phylum Bacteroidota; class Bacteroidia; order Sphingobacteriales; family Sphingobacteriaceae; genus Paradesertivirga. The sequence continues at coordinate 33,523 of JACMJM010000050.1, read as the reverse complement.
CTTTCTTGCAGGATGCCAATCCTAGAGCAACCGCTAATACTAATAAGACTTTTTTCATGGAATTAAATTTTAAATGGTGATTAATCGTATTCTGACATATCGCTTACTCCGCCTCTTGCCGCTACCGCGGGTGTTTTCTCGAATGATGCGGGTTTAGCTATTTCTTCTTTCTTGCAGGATGCCAATCCTAGAGCAACCACTAATACTAATAAGACTTTTCTCATGGAATTAATTTAAAAATGAAGTGATAATATAAATTGTAACAGAAACTAGTGTGGATCGTATAAATTCTCTATCTTTCGTTGAACACAGGCATGAAACTAAGATATACACTTATCGTTTTTTTTACACTAAAAAACACAGCAATTTTTCCACAAAATAATTCTTACAAAGCCGACAGTGTTGCTATTGAAAATCTTAATAAATCAGCCTACGACATACGATTAACTGACCCAAATAAATCAATTATTTTAGGTCAAAACGCATTGATAATTGCATCAAAAAAGGGGTATCAGAAAGAAATTGCTGAATCGTTGAGAATGATTGGAATAGGACATTATAATCTTAATCAAAATGACAGTGCTTTAATTAGATACGATAAGTCTCTTTCAATTTTTAAGCAATTAAATGATATAGAAGGCCAAGCTCGGGTTTATAATAATATTGGAAATTTGTATAGAGAAATTAATTATGCGGAAGGACTACGATATTTCCAGATTTCATTAAAGCTAGCCTTAAAAGCTAAGATGGAAGATCTTATAGGCGGAACCTATTTAAATATTGGAATTATTTACCACCGAAAGGATCAACATAATGAAGCGATAGCTAATTTTAATAAAAGTTTACAAATTTTTACCAAGTTGAAAATTGTGACTGGCCAAATTCTTTGTTTACAAAATAAAGGAGTTGTATACAAGGCTTTGAATCAAATTCAAGAAGCTGAAAAATTACTTATTGAAGCCAAAAAGAAAGCCAAAGAAAATAAACTCAATAAAGTAGTAGCAAGCGTAAACCTTACACTTACAAGTATTTACATCGACAGCAAACAGCTTCAAAAAGCTGAATATGCCATCAAGGAAGGAATTAAATACTCAAAACTTGCAAAAAACAATAAACTTGAACGGGATTTCGTATGGCGATTTTATGAATTGGAAAATCATCGAAAGAATTACAAAAGCGCACTTGTATATTTTGCTCAGGTTTATGCAATTGACAGTGCAGATTTTGACAATGCCAAATCCGAACAAATAAAACTGCTACAAGAACAGTCGAAATTTATTCAAAAAGAAAAGGAGAACCAACTTATTATCGAGCGTCAAAAGAAAAACAAAATTCTCCTGATAGCCTCAATTATTGTTTGCACACTGGCTTTTATTTTGATCTTTTTACTCTTTCAAACCGTTAAGAAAAAAGCGAAAACCAATAAACAACTCAAAATCCTGAACGAGGAAATTTCACTTCAAAAAGAAACGCTCAATAAGGTAAATCAAAACCTCGAACGAATTATTGATGAACGAACGAAGGACCTGCGGATTAAAAACCGCAAACTATCTGAGTACTCTTCACATCTTTCCCACCAAATTCGAGGCCCTATCGCAACAATGAAGGGCTTAATGATTTTAGAAAAAGAAAAGCTTATAGACGATAAAGAATTTATCGAAGAAGTTGGCAAATGTGTAAACGAGATTGATGATCGTATTATCAATATAAACGATGTACTACACAACCTTTCGGCCTCCGGTTTAATACCAAAAGTTGTTGATAAAGAAAGTAAATCCTGACCGGAAAATCCTTCACAATTTTTTAATTTAGCCCCTTGAACCTGCATTAGCTTCCGCATGTAATCGGGATCTTACTTCGTTGCAGGCTTCGCAGCCAAAAAATTGATAACATACGATTGAAAACGGAAAAGTTTTGGACTATTTAATAGGGTTAAATCCTTCACAAAAAGAAGCAGTAGAGCAAACCAGCGGGCCGGTAATGATTGTGGCGGGTGCCGGATCGGGGAAAACGCGTGTAATAACCTGCCGGGTAGCACACCTGATAACCAAGGGTGTGGATCCTTTTAATATTTTGGTACTTACTTTTACCAATAAAGCAGCTAAAGAAATGCGCGAGCGGATTATGAAAGCTGTTGGCCCCGAGGCAAAAAACATCTGGATGGGAACATTCCACTCAGTTTTCGCCAAAATATTACGGGTTGAGGCGAATAAAATAGGCTACCCAAATAACTTTACGATTTATGATACCGACGATAGCAAAAGCCTGTTGCGTGCCATACTTAAAGAGCAGCAATTAGACGATAAGCTATATAACGCTAATTTCGTTTATAATAGAATCTCTTCAGCCAAGAACAATTTGATTTCGCCTGCCGAATACCTTAAAAACGAACATATCCAGTCCGAAGATTTTGCTACCGGCCGTGGCAGGCTGGGAGAAATTTATCAGATCTACACTCAACGTTGTTTTAAAGCCGGAGCCATGGATTTTGACGATCTCCTGTTTAAAACCAATGTGCTTCTGAAAGACAATCCCGAGGTACTCTACAAATACCAGAATAAATTTAAATATTTAATGGTAGACGAGTATCAGGATACTAACTTTTCGCAATACCTTATTGTAAAAAGGCTGGCTGCGATTAATGAAAACATCTGTGTTGTAGGAGATGACGCACAAAGTATCTATGCCTTCCGGGGTGCTAATATTCAGAATATTTTAAACTTCGAGAAAGATTATCCGGATTTAAAAGTATTTAAGCTGGAGCAAAATTATCGTTCGACTCAAAACATTGTAAATGCGGCCAATAGCATTATCGCTAATAACAAGAATCAGCTTAAAAAGACCGTATTTTCTGAAAATGAAGCTGGTGATAAAATTAAGATCCTTCGCGCATTTAGCGACAATGAAGAAGGCAAAATTATTGCCGAAGGAATCGCACAGGAAAGAGCGGTAAAAGGATATAACTTTAACGATTTCGCCATTCTCTATCGCACCAACGCCCAATCGAGAGCAATGGAAGAGGCATTACGAAAGCTAAATATTCCCTATAAAATTTACGGAGGCCTTTCTTTTTATCAGCGTAAAGAGATTAAAGATCTTATCGCCTATTTCAGGCTTACTTTTAATCCTAATGATGAAGAAGCACTTAAACGTGTAATCAACTACCCGCGCAGAGGTATCGGCGACACTACCGTCGAACGCATAATAATAGCTGCCGACAAGAACGACATCACCTTATGGGAAGTAATTATTGATCCTGTTAAGTATTTGGATGGCCGCAGCGCAGCATCGGTTGGTAATTTCGCCACTATTGTTCAAAGTTTCCAGGTTTTGGCGAAAACGCATTCCGCATACGATTGCGCCTTACACATCGCCCAGCATTCGGGCCTTTTAAAAGATCTTTACGATGACAAATCAGTAGAAGGATTAAATCGATATGAAAACATTCAGGAGCTTTTAAACGGAATAAAAGAGTTTAGCGAGCGCGAGGATATTGAGGAAAAGGGCTTGGATATCTTTATGCAGGATATCGCTCTTTTAACCAATGACGATAATGATAAAAATCCAAATGCCGATACAGTATCCTTGATGACCATCCATTCGGCGAAGGGTCTTGAATTTAAAAACGTGTGTATTGTAGGTTTAGAAGAAAATCTTTTCCCTTCACAAATGTCGCTAAGCTCAAGAGCCGACCTTGAGGAAGAACGGCGTTTATTTTATGTGGCGATAACCAGGGCCGAAAAGAAACTGACTATTTCTTACGCCACTTCGCGTTACAGATGGGGCACTTTAACCAGCTGCGAACCAAGCAGATTTATTGATGAAGTAGACGCGAAGTATTTAGAGCTTGACTTTAAACCACAGCAAAAAACCGAAAACCCCTTTTTTAACCAGGAGCGGAGTTCATGGAGCAGCCAGTCGGGCGGTGATACTTTTTCAAAACCGAAACCAGCTACCGCTCCGAAAACCACTTCTATCCTACCAAAGGCGCATGTTCCCAGCGAAGGGTTCGCACCTTCGGATACCTCAAACCTTCAGGTGGGTATGGATGTTGAGCATGAGCGGTTTGGATTTGGTAAAGTAATTAACATGGAAGGAAACAAACCGGATATAAAAGCAACAATATTTTTTAAAGAATTAGGACAGAAGCAACTTTTACTTAAATTTGCAAAACTTCGCATAGTATCGTAAATTCCACAAATTAAGAAACAGCGATTCCGGCCGGGAATATTCCCTCCAATATTAATAGTAACTCAGGTAAAAGACAAAGAACTTTGCAACTTTTGTTTTTGTACCTTAGCTGCTAAAGACTAAAATAAAATAGTCTCAAAGACACCTAACACTTAGATTTTGCTTTGTGCCTTTGTGTCTTCGTGGCAAAATATAATAAACATGACATTTGATTATAACACATCAAGAAAAAAATTAATCCTTGCGGAATACGGCAGAAATGTACAAAACATGGTGGCGTATATCTGCACTTTACCCACAAAAGAGGAACGCAACAGACATGCCCAGGTAGTGATCGACCTTATGGGCTTTTTAAATCCTCATTTACGAGATGTAGCTGATTTTAAACATAAACTATGGGATCACCTTCACATCATCTCTGATTTTCAGATCGATGTAGATTCAAATTACCCGAAACCGGCACCAGACGCCATTCATTTTAAACCCGCTCCCCTCGCCTATCCGCAACAGCGTATCAGGTTTAAGCACTACGGTAAGACTGTAGAACTGATGATTAAAAAGGCTAAAGCTGTTGAAGATCCTCAACGCCGACAAGCTATGATCCAGTCGATAGCTAATTTCATGAAAATGGCCTACGTTACCTGGAACAAAGATACGGTGGCCGACGAAACGATTATCAGTGATCTAACGGCCTTGTCGAATGGAGAATTAGTTTTAGATGAAAGTTTTAATCTGCATAAAATAGAAGTAAGGCCAAATGCACCTGGTGTAAGGCAAAAAAGCGGCTCTACAAACGGCAATAGCACTAATAATAACAATAGTAATAATAATAAGCCGCGACAAAACAACAATAATAATAATGCTTCCCGGAATCAAGGTAACCGTCCGAAAAACAATGGAAAACGTTATTAACTCAAACCTTATTTCGCTCTAAACCTTTTATAATCCATGAATGCATTTGAAATTCACGGCGGCAAACCGCTGAAGGGAGAAATTATCCCACAGGGAGCCAAAAATGAAGCCTTACAGGTACTTGCCGCAGTTCTTCTTACACCCGAGAAAGTAACGATAAGTAATATCCCTGATATAGTAGATGTAAATAAATTAATCGCCCTTTTAGGTGATTTGGGTGTTACAATCGAACGCCTAAACAAAGACACCTATACTTTCGAAGCAAAAAACATTAATCTTGAGTTTTTTCAGTCTCAGCAATTTAAATCTAAAGGCGGGAGTTTAAGAGGATCTATCATGATTGTGGGGCCGCTTTTGGCACGCTTTGGCAAAGCGGCGATTCCCAAACCTGGTGGCGATAAAATTGGAAGAAGACGACTTGACACACACTTCCTGGGGTTCGAAAAACTGGGTGCAAAGTTTAATTACAATCCGGAAACAAGCTTTTTTAATGTAGATGCCACTAACCTTCAGGGAACTTATATTCTTTTGGATGAAGCCTCAGTAACTGGTACGGCAAACGTTGTAATGGCGGCTGTATTGGCTAAAGGAACTACCACTCTTTACAACGCCGCTTGCGAACCTTATTTACAGCAGTTATGCAAAATGCTTAACCGCATGGGTGCTAAAATTTCGGGAATAGGTTCTAATTTACTTACAATCGAGGGCGTTTCGGAACTGGGTGGTACAGAACATCGCCTCCTTCCCGATATGATAGAAATCGGTTCGTTTATTGGCCTTGCGGCGATGACAGAATCGGAAATTACCATTAAAGACGTACATTTTGAGGAACTTGGAATTATACCGAACGTTTTCAGAAGGCTTGGCATCAACTTCGAATTGCGTGGTGATGATATCTACATTCCTTCTCAATCGCATTATGAAATAGACACCTTCATCGACGGTTCCATATTAACCATCGCAGACGCTCCATGGCCGGGCTTTACACCCGATTTACTTTCTATCATCCTGGTAGTTGCTACACAGGCGAAAGGAAATGTGATGATCCACCAGAAGATGTTTGAAAGCCGTTTGTTTTTTGTGGATAAACTGATAGATATGGGAGCCCAAATTATTCTTTGTGATCCTCACAGAGCTACTGTAATGGGCTTAAACAAACAGGTAAAACTGCGTGGAATTGATATGACTTCGCCTGATATCCGGGCGGGTGTTTCGTTGTTAATTGCTGCCCTTTCGGCAAGCGGAACCTCGATTATTCATGCAATCGAACAAATAGAACGTGGTTATCAGGATATAGATATCCGACTGAGAGCCCTTGGTGCCGATATTAAGAGAATTGACGCAATGCCAAAATCGCACTAACATCAAAAAAGAGGCTGTCACAAAAGTTGGCAACATTTAGATTCTTGGCGTCAGGCTGATCCGCCACTTGGCAAACTCTTTGACTTCGTAGTAACAATCTTTCGACAGGATCAAGACGACTTCAGCGGCTTTAGAGACAGGCTCTTTCAATTCTTATTACCGTTTTAACTTTGTTGAAACTGCTCACTGAGTGCCATTGATCATTTGTTTAACTCTTCTAAGCACAGGATCGGATTTGAAAAATAACTCAAATGGTGTTGGCTCAACCTCTATATCAGGAACCACCCCGAACCCCTTGTTTTCTCCTTGTTTTATGGTAGTATAAAATACAGGATAGTGAAGCACAAGCTTGCTATAAGGCAACTGAACGTCAAGAAAAGGGCTGGTATCGAGTCCTGATTCCATTCCACCGGTTTCACTTCCAATACTTATAACCTTTCTGTTGGATTTTAGACAAGAAGCAAACAGAGATCCCGCCGAGAAGGTACCTCCATCAGTTAAAAGATATACTTTACCATTAAAAACAAGGTCTTTATAGGGTGGTATTTTACCGCTGGAACTGCTCTTAAGAGTATATCCACCATCCTTTCTTTTTTCAAAAGGCACTTTATCCAAAGCATAACCGGTACCCTTGAAAATATGCGGAGAAAATGAGGGAACAGCAACGGGTGCATAACTATCAAATTCAGCATAAAAACTTTCAGGGATCAGGTATCTTAATACCTCAATAGTGCTACCAAGTGAACCACCTTTATTGCCCCTCACATCGATGATCAGATTACTGATTTTACGAGATTTTAAGACTTTAAAAGTTTCTGCAAGTAGGCTTTTTGATTCACGATAGTTATAAGCAAAACCTTTTAATACTAATAAAGCGGATGATGATAAGCTATCGGGGTAACTTACTTTCACCATTTCTTCAAACTTATTTAATTCTTTAGGGATATAGCTAGCGAAAGAGGTGTCAACCCTTTTATAAAAATAATTAGGCACTGTTTCCTTTATTATATTTCCTTTATTGTCTCTAAGTTCAAGATTATATTTCCCGATTGCAGCATGCATACCATATAGAACGTTGATAAACGCCATGGTTCTTTCTATTTTATAATCCTGGTATTTGGTACTGTGTCCCTCTCCTGAGATAGTATGTCGTACATTTTCTAAAACAGACGTTGCAGGCTCGCCCTGAATAGCTGAAATTTCATATCCTACATACTTGTCATAGCTTTTTTCAAGTGCTCTATATATCATCAATCTTTCGTTCCGAACAGCTACTAAAAAGGGAAAGTAGAAATGAGTTGCACCGCTATAGGATGATGGAGAAGGACTGATATAAGTATGGCCGGAATGGATAGAAGCTACGTACTTTTGAAGTAATATTCTAAAATCGCGTAAAGTTTGAGGCTCAATTTTCTTTTCAATAGAGTTAAATAATACTTCCATCGAATCTTTTGATACGTATCTGTATAGGCTTGGATGTGCCTCCTCGAGAACCCCTTTAAGAAAGATAAGGTCTTGAATTAAAGAGTCTTTCTGGAGTAATGGAACTTTCCTCGCACCAGCGTTTGTTTGTGCCTTTAAATTTAGGAACTGAAGTAATAAAAATAAAAGTATCAGTACCCCCTTTAAAAACTTGAACATGGAAATCTTATAAGTTCTTCCAACAATTTAAACAGTTTTCGGATTTTCTCAAACCGATATCGCATTTATAATATCAAACTGAGTAATAATTTCCAGTTTATTATACTCATCAACCACCATTACAGCAGTACTTTCCTTATTAATTAAAGAAGATATTTTATCAATAGAAGTATCTAGTTCAACTATGGGGAATGGCTTGGTCATAATTTCACTAATGGGGCTGGATGTTATTAAGGGGTTATCAAACAGGCAGGTAAAAATATCGCCTTCTGTAATCTTACCCACAATCATTTGATTTCTTACCACCGGAAGCTGAGAGATATTTAAGTTTTTGAGTGTGGTGATGGCCTCAAGAACAGTTGTTCCGGCCTCAATCGTTACCATTTCCTGATGAGCCCTTTTGTTTAGTATGCTTCTGGCAGTCAGCTTTTCATCTTTAAGAAACCCGCGTTCCCTTAACCAGTCTTCATTATACATTTTACCGAGATAACGGGTTCCATGATCGTGAAAAATCACTACAACCAGATCATTCTCTGTAAGCTGCGCTTTTAATTGAAGCAATCCGGCTACAGCCGCCCCAGAAGAGTTACCAGCGAAAATACCCTCTTTAAGAGCAATCTCTCTGGTCATTAAAGCCGCATCTTTATCCGTTACCTTCTCAAAATGATCGATTATAGAAAAGTCGACATTTTTAGGTAAAAAATCCTCGCCTATCCCCTCTGTTATGTAGGGATAGATCTCGTTCTTGTCGAACACCCCGGTTTCTTTATATTTTTTAAATACCGAGCCGTATGTGTCAATTCCCCAGCACTTAATATTCGGGTTTTTTTCTTTTAAATATTTACCCGCTCCGGATATCGTGCCACCTGTTCCAACACCCACTACCAAATGGGTTATTTTTCCTTCAGTCTGTTCCCATATTTCCGGCCCGGTTTGTTCATAATTAGCTTTTGTATTCGACAGATTGTCGTATTGATTTGCTTTCCATGAATTAGGGATCTCCCTTTCGAGGCGCGAGGCGACAGAATAATAGGACCTGGGATCTTCCGGCTCAACATTGGTTGGGCAAACAATCACCTCAGCACCAAAGGCCCGCAAAGCATCGAACTTTTCTTTCGACTGCTTATCAGTAGTTGTGAAAATACATCTATAGCCTTTAATTGCGGCGGCTATAGCTAAACCCATACCTGTATTCCCTGACGTCCCTTCGATAATGGTTCCGCCTGGTTTTAATTTCCCTTCCCTTTCAGCATCAACTATCATCTGCAGGGCCATTCTGTCTTTAATAGAATTGCCAGGATTGGTAGTTTCAATTTTAGCCAGAACGGTTGCCTTAATATCTTTCGTTATCCTATTAAGTTTAACCAAAGGGGTATTACCGATAGTTTCAAGAATGTTGTTATACCACATTGAACTAGTTTCTGTATTAAAATTTTAAATGTTTAACAGTTAGGCCATTGTTTATTAATTGCTTTAAGGATTCGATGCCTACCCGCAAATGGGTTTCTACATACTGTTCGGTAACCTTCGAATCACTTTCGGCGGTTTTAACCCCTTCAGGTATCATCGGCTGATCAGAAATCAGCAATAAGGCACCCGTAGGAATTTTATTAGCAAAACCTGTAGTAAATATAGTGGCTGTTTCCATATCTATAGCCATTGCCCTAAGAGATTTTAAATATTTTTTAAAGGCCTTATCATGCTCCCAAACTCTTCTGTTCGTGGTATAAACCGTACCTGTCCAATAATCGCGCGAATGATCTCTTATTGTAGTGGAAATAGCTTTTTGCAAGGCAAACGAAGGCAACGCAGGCACTTCGGGCGGAAAATAATCGTTCGAGGTACCCTCACCTCTTATTGCTGCTATGGGAAGTACAAGATCGCCGATATTGTTGTTTTTCTTTAGTCCGCCGCATTTGCCAAGAAATAGCACGGCTTTTGGGTTTATAGACGAAAGCAAATCCATCATAGTGGCCGCCAAAGGGCTGCCCATTCCGAAGTTAATGATGGTAATTCCCCCGGCCGATACACTTTGCATAGGTTTATCGAGGCCCATAATCGGAGCATCGCTATTCCATTCGGAGAAAAGCTGGAGGTACTTAGAAAAGTTAGTGAGTAATATAAAATCTGTGAATTGATCCAGAGGACGGCCAGTATATCGGGGAAGCCAGTTTTTAACAATCTCTTCTTTCGTTTTAAGTCCTTTCTTTACAGGAGAGTTAACCTCCTTTATTTTCTTAGAACTTTTAACAACATCCGGATCTTGTTTAACCTCTTTTTCTTCATTCATAAATCTAATATAAAACAAAAAACCCTCCGTTTAATGCGGAGGGCTTCTGTTATGCTACTTTTAATTTTTTAATATCGGATTTAGCAAATTTATCCATCGCATAATCGAGCGTTATATAAAGCTCTTTATCATGATGCTTCTCTGAAGGCATTTCGAACATGGCATCAATCATAATCGCTTCGCAGATAGAACGTAAACCACGGGCTCCCAGTTTGAATTCCATTGCTTTATCAACAATAAATCCTAAGACTTCTTTTTCAAATTCAAGTTTTACACCCTCGTACTCAAATAGTTTCGTGTACTGGCGGCTTAATGAATTTTTAGGTTCGGTAAGAATATTTAACAATGCCTCTCTGTCTAAAGGATTTAAGCTTGTGATTACAGGCAAACGTCCAATTAATTCAGGGATCAGACCGAATGAACGCAAATCCTGAGGAGTGATGTATTTATATAGGTTTTTCATGTCTATATTCATATCATCATTGTTTACCCGATACCCTACGGTTTGAGTTTTCAAACGGTTGGCGATTTTCTTTTCGATACCATCGAATGCTCCTCCGCAAATAAAAAGGATGTTGTTGGTATTAACAGCAATCATTTTTTGATCAGGATGCTTACGGCCGCCCTGAGGGGGTACGTTAACCATGGTTCCTTCCAAAATCTTCAATAAAGCCTGCTGAACGCCTTCGCCAGAAACATCGCGGGTAATTGATGGGTTATCGCTTTTACGGGCGATTTTATCCACCTCATCAATGTATACAATACCACGTTCGGCGGCGGCAACGTCATAATCAGCAGCTTGAAGCAGACGTGTTAAAATACTTTCAACATCTTCGCCCACGTATCCGGCTTCGGTTAATACCGTAGCATCGCAAATACAAAAAGGTACATGTAACACTTTAGCGATAGTTTTAGCCAGAAGAGTTTTACCGGTACCGGTTTCTCCAACCATGATGATATTTGATTTTTCAATCTCAATCTCATCCTTTTCGACTTTCTGATTCAAGCGTTTGTAGTGATTATAAACCGCTACAGACAATACTTTTTTCGCGTCGTCCTGGCCAATAACGTATTGATCCAAATGGCTTTTTATTTCCATTGGCTTCATCAGCGTTAAGGCCGATTGCGCTGTTTTGTTCTTCCGGGTAGATAACTCTTCAGATAAGATCTGATTTGCCTGGGCAACACACTTATCACAGATATGGGCGTCCAAACCTGCGATAAGCATTAGAGTATCCTGCTTACCGGAACCGCAAAAAGAGCATTTGATATCTTTACTTTTACTCATTTCTATTCTTTGCTTCCGCTTGCTCCAAGCACTTCGTCAATCATACCGTACTCTTTGGCTTCGCTGGCTATCATCCAGTAATCTCTGTCTGATGCCTTTTCTACCCATTCATACGATTGTCCGGAATGCTTAGATAATATATCATACAATTCTTTTTTCAACTTGAGCATTTCTCTCAGGTTGATTTCCATATCCGATGCAACTCCCTGAGCCCCGCCTGATGGCTGATGAATCATCACCCTCGAATGCGGTAAGGCCGCTCTTTTACCTTCTGCGCCCGCACACAACAGAACCGCACCCATTGAAGCGGCCATACCTGTACAAATTGTAGCTACATCAGGTGTAATATACTGAATAGTATCGTATATACCTAAACCGGCATATACCGAACCACCCGGTGAGTTTATGTAAATCTGGATATCACGCTTAGTATCCGTCGACTGAAGAAACAGTAGCTGTGCCTGAATAATATTAGCGTTTTGATCATAAATTGCATCGCCTAAAAAGATGATACGATCCATCATCAAACGAGAAAACACATCCATTTGAGCTACGTTCAGCTGGCGTTCTTCAATAATATATGGAGTCATTGAGCTGGGGTAATTAGCTTCTACCCTGCCAATGAATTTATCTACATGCTGGCTGCCTATGCGGTGATGTTTTACCGCGTAATTACGAAACTCTTTTTTATCAATATTCATAGTCAATAGTTATACAGTTTTATTAGTGGAAAGTTTAATTTTAGTTCAATAAATTACAGGAAGAACCTATCACCTTTCGCAAAAATCGCCACTAATTCAACTCTATAAATTTATTATACTCTATTTCTTTTTTATCTAAAGTAATAACACTTTTCAGGTATTCAAATACTTTCTGTCCTTTTACTTCTTCAAACGTTCTGTTGGCGTTTTCTTTGTTTTGCAAAAACTGAACGGTGTATTGGGTTAATTGCTCATCGGGTATAGCCTGAGGGCTATACATCCGGAATTGTGAGTCCAGTTTTTGTTTTGCCGATGCCAGTACATCTTCGTACTTAATTTCTATCTGATTTTGTTTAATGATCCTGTTTTCAATGAGGGTCCATTTAAGGTTTTGAGCGAAATCGCCATATCCGTTTTCCAGTTCTTCCTGAGAAATATTCTGGTTGGTTTCTTTTAACCAGCGTTTCAGAAAATCATCCGGCAAGTCTAACTTAACTTTGTCAAGGCCGAATTTGATTAAATCGTTATTAAGCTTCTGATCGGCATTTTGCTCCATCATCCCTTCAAGTTCTTCGGTAATTTTCGCTTCAAACTCTGCTTCGCTAGTCACCTCGCCACCTGGAAAAATCTTATCAAAGAACTCCTGATTCAAATCAGCTTCCTCTAAACGGTTAATGTTTTTTACCGTTAAACGGAACCGCGATTGTAAATCATTCGCATCAGCTTCAGAAAGATTCAAAAGTTTGGCTATAGCCGCGGCATTTTTATCAAATGCCTGTTGAATATCTACATCAACACTATCCCCAGCTTTCAAACCTGTTAAAGATTTTCTGATAGAATCGTCTTTAACAGAATCTAACCTTACAGAAGCTGTATTAGCAATTCCATCTTCAAAAACGGAGCCATCTGGAGATAATTGTACTAATTCGGCATATAATACGTCATCATCTGCCGAAACTTCCGGGTTTGTCATTTTGCCATAACTTTTACGAAGATTTTTAGTTCTCGACTCAAGGGTTTCGGCATCAATTTTTATCTGATAGTAAGTAAGTTTATCGGCTGATGAAAAGTTCAACTCAAATTCGGGAGCAAGCCCGAGTTCGTAATTAAATTCAAACTCATCATTGTAATCCCAATTAAATTCTTTGCTCTCGTCTACTTTAGGCAGTGGCTGGCCTAAAACTTCAAGCTTGTTTTCGTTGATATAATTGGTTAATGAATCGCTTAACAGGTTATTAATCTCATCAACAAGAATGCTTTTTCCATACATTCTTTTTATGTGTGATGACGGAACCATACCAGGCCTGAATCCGGGAAGCTTAGCTTTTTTCGCCTGGGTTTTAATCGCTTTCTCAACACGTTCACGATAATCTTCCGGCTGGATTTTTACAGTAACAACCGAATTAAGCTTATTGATTTTCTCCTGAGTAATATTCATTGTTGTTTTATTTGCGTTTGTATTTATACAAAAATTCCCCCCGATCTCTCGGAGGGAATGTGGTGTGCGGAAGAAGGGACTCGAACCCCCACGCCGTGAAGCGCCAGATCCTAAGTCTGGTGCGGCTACCAATTACGCCACTTCCGCATTAGGATGTCAATAGGACTGCAAAAGTAAGGTTTCTATCGACAAATCAAAACATTTTTTTGAGGTAATTTTCGATTTCTCTCTATTGCAAAGGATACCAGAGAGTTAATATTATTTTACCGTACCGAATTCTTCACGATACTGATTAACCAGCTTTTGAATTTTATGATGCAGCACACTTAAATCAAAAGGTTTACTTACAATATCGTTTACACCGGCCTCATAAGCTTCCTGCAACTCTTCCTCCAAAACAGCGGCGGAAAGGGAAATAATAGGAATATTATTTACGCCATCGCGTACATCAGAACGGATTCTGCGGGTGGTTTCGAACCCTCCCAATACCGGCATGTGGGTATCCATTAAAATTATATCGAACGTATTATTCTTCAGGCTTTCGAGACAAAGCTCACCATTTTCTACTATGGTAACTTTTAAATTCCAGCTTGTTAAAATTTTCTTGATCATGAACTGATTAATGGTATTATCCTCGGCTACTAATACCGACACGTTTTCAAACTTCGCCAGATCGGCAGGGTTTACCTTTGTAACCTGTTTTTGATTGGCGGCGATTTCGTACCAGTTAGTTACCGAGAAGGTGCTACCGGTACCGGGAATACTTGAAACATCAATTACCCCTCCTTTTAAATCCACGAGCTTTTTAACAATTGATAATCCAAGTCCGGTACCACCATATTTATGGTCGGTATCATCATCTGCCTGTTCAAATGATTCGAAAATCTTGTCTATTTTATTTTCCGGGATCCCTATTCCCGAATCTATTACACTAAATCTTAATTTAACTTTATTTTCCTCTGTTTCGAGCAATTGCAGGCTTAAAACAATCGAACCTACATCTGTAAATTTGATAGCGTTTGAGAGCAGATTGAGAAGAATTTGATTTAACCGCATGGAATCGGCCATAATTAAATGAGGAATCTGCTCATCAATTTCGGCTTTTATGTCAATCCCTTTTTCTTCGGCTTTGTATTTTAGCAAATCGATAACCGACTTGCACAAATTGGCGATATTAGTTTCGGTTCTTACTATCTTAAATTTACCGGCTTCAATTTTAGAAATATCCAGAATATCGTTAATAACCCCTAAGAGTGCTTCGGATGATAGCTTTAACAAATCCAGCATGCGGGTTTGTTCTGCATCGAGTTCGGTGTTTTTTAACAAATGCGCCAGGCCAAGAATACCGTTAAGAGGAGTACGAATCTCGTGACTCATGTTAGCGAGAAAACGTTCTTTTATTTTCTTTCCCTTTTCTGCCTGATCGCGGGCCTCAATTAATTCTTCCTGGTATCTTTCGAGTTCAATGTTTTTATGTTTGATCTCTAACTGGGTACGTACAAGATTAATCAGCGAATCGACTTTGGCATTAGTAATATATGGATCGAGCGGTTTGTATAAATAATCTACCGCCCCGGTAGAAAGTCCTTTTACGGCATATTTGGTTTCGGTTGAAATCGCCGTAACGAACACAACCAGAATATCGCGGGTTTTAGGATTACTTTTAATAAGGTCGACCAGTTCAAAACCGTCCATTTCGGGCATCTGCACGTCAACCAGTGCTATCGAGATTTCATTCTGCCAGCATATTCGCAACGCTTCATTAGGAGAGGTAGTTGTTATGATTTTAATATCATCGCGCTGTATAAGAGCTTCAAGAGCTATTATATTCTCGATTTTATCATCAACTATCAGTATGTTAACCTGCTCCGTCATGATTTTTGGTTTATGGTACTTGCGAGATTATCCATAAATGAAAAAATTTCTAAGTTCGACAAAATTAAATCCGCACTACATTGACTTATCGCTGCTTCCGGCATTGTTCTAACTTCTGCGCTTTCAGGATCCTGAACTACGGTAAATCCTTTTTTCGCATGAATATAGCAAATTCCGTTCGCCCCATCTGTATTGGCTCCCGATAAAAGAATAGCTATCACTTTCTCATTATACACATCGGCAACACTTTGAAAAGTAACGTCGATGGAGGGGCGAGAGTACAATACCGGCTCTGAACAGTCTAAAGTTAAAGATTCATCCGGCTCTAACAGGAGATGATAATCAGAAGGAGCGAAATATACATTCCCTTTTATCAACTGATCTTTATCACCGGCTACTCTTACCATTACTTTTGATTTACTATTTAATATTTCTTCTATCGACGACTTATGTTTGCGACTGCGATGGATAACTACTATAACCGGAAGCGGAAAGTTTCTTGGTAATTTTGATATGATGTCAAAAACCAGTGTAAATCCCCCGGCAGAGCAGCCTATAACAACAACTTTTGCCTTTGAAACTCTATTGTCGTTATGCAAACTAAGTTCAGCCAATTTTTTGATAAATATTTTCTACCCTGTCAATTACCCTGAATTTTTTCGCCAACTCGGCATTACGAAGGCTTTCTTTCGATCCAAGGCATAAAAACCCCAATGGACATAAACTTTCATAGAAAAGGTTAATAACCTTATTCTGCAATTCTACGTCAAAATATATCATCACATTGCGGCATGAAATTAACTGAAATTCGTTAAACACACCATCTGATACGAGGTTATGGACTGAGAAAAGAATATTTTTTCTTAAATTATTTACAATAGTAGCAGCGTCGTATTTTGCTACATAGTAATCAGAGAGAGAGCCCGCGGCTCCTGTTAACATATAATTCTCCGAATACTGTTTCATCAGCTTTAAATTATAAATCCCCTTTTTTGCTGTATTCAGAACATTTCGGTTAATATCCGTGCCATATAAAAAAGATCGGTTATATAAATTTTCCTGATCTAATAATATTGCGAAAGAATACAATTCTTCTCCTGTAGAGCATCCCGCATTCCAAACCTTAATTCTCTGGAAGGACGACAAATACGGTAAAACTTTTTCTCTAACGCCTTTAAAGAAAGTAGGGTCACGAAACATTTCGGTAACGTTTACCGTCACTTCGATCAAAAACTCTTCAAAAAACGCGGGATTATTAACCAGTAACGATTTCAGTTCATACATGGAAAGCTGCTGAAGCTGCATGATACGGGTAATCCGCCTTTTTAATGAAGCCCTGGAATAACCGCTGAAATCAAAACCATGAATTTTATTAACCCACTCGATTATTTCTTCAACCTGTTCAAATGATATTACATCTACCACAGAATCTTTCATATAAAAATTAACTTAACCATACTCTCATCATAGACAATAACTTATCCATATCTACCGGCTTCGAAACATAATCATTGGCACCGGCCTCAATACATTTTTCCCTATCGGCTTTCATGGCCTTAGCGGTTAATGCTATAATAGGGAGCTTTGTGAACCGACTTTGCTTCCTGATTGCCTGCATAGCATCATAGCCATCCATTTCAGGCATCATAATATCCATCAGTACAATATCAGTATCGGGGAATTCATCTAATTTTTTTAAGGCCTCAATACCGTTATTAGCTATCTGGATATTCAAATCATATTCTTGTAAAGCACTTGTTAAGGCAAAGATATTACGCATATCATCATCTACAACTAAAACTGATCTATTTTTCAAGGCTTTTTCTATGGTTGTTATATCGGTCGAGGTTTTACCCTGAACCTGATAAGGTAGTGGTTTGGTAGGTACCGGCTCGTCTGTTCTGATTTTATTCATGAACAGGTTCACTTCATCCAAAATCCGGTCGTTAGACTTATTGTTCTTAAGAACCATTACATCGGTGTGCTTAAGAACGCGCGACATACTTGTTTTATCCAACTCCATCGCGGTGTTTATAACCACCGGAATTTTAACCAGACGTTCATCCGCTTTAATTTTTTCGAGCAGGTCTAAGCCTGAAATATCAGGCAGTTTTAAATCAAGGATGATACAATCAAAAGCAGTGTCGGTGGAAAGAATACTCATAGTTTGCGCGCCATCAAAAGATTGCTCTACTTTAATATTCTTCGCTTTTAACTGAAGTGTAAGGTTGTCGCTCTGTATCTGCTGATCTTCAACTAACAATACCCGTGAAATTTTAACGCTTCCGGTCTCTTTTATCAAGAGATCGAAGGCACCTTGCAATTCTTCTTTCTCTACCGGCTTTCTTAAGAAACCTAAGGCTCCTTCCTCTTTCGCTTTTGAAATTTTCTCATCCTTAGCCGACATTAGATGAACAGGGATATCGCATGTTTCTTCGTCTTCTTTCAGCTTCTTTAAAATGGCCCAACCGTCGAGAACCGGGAGCATAATATCAAGCACAATGGCGTCTGGCTTGTACTTTTTAGCCATCTCAAAACCTGTATCGCCCTGATAAGCGATTAAGGTTTTGAACCCTCTGTCTTCGGCATAATCTTTTAGAATATCCGCGAAATAGGTATCGTCTTCAACGATTAAGAGAGTGTATTCCTTATTCGGATCGGGAAGTTTTAAGGCTTCGGCCGGAACATCAATATGTGTGTCTGCTTTGAATGCGGCAACCGCAACAGGAGCTGGTGTAAGCTCTGCGTTCGCCGGTGCGTTTGCGTCAACCTCCGACTTAACAAACTGTGCGATAGGAAGATAAAGCGTAAACGCGCTTCCCTGGTTAACCACACTTTCAACCTGAATTTCGCCGCCCAATAAGTTAGCCAACTGCCTGCTAATTGAAAGACCAAGGCCAGTGCCCCCGTACTTACGGCTTGTGGAGCCGTCGGCTTGCTGAAAGGCTTCAAAAATAACTCTCTGCTTTTCCTCCGGTATCCCGATTCCTGAGTCTTTTACTTTGAAGGCGAGGACTGATATGTCGTCGTTTTTTAATTGATCGGTGTAATAATGATGTCCCGGTTCGGCTAGTGAAACGTCGAGCGATACAGTACCATTTTCTGGCGTAAATTTAAAGGCGTTTGATAACAGATTCTTTAGAATTTGCTCTACCCGCATCCTATCCGAATTAATTGCGGCTGGTATACCCGCCTCGATGTTATAACCGAATTTGATCTTCTTACTATTGGCAACTTCCTTAAACAGCATTTCAATATCAACCCGAATCTCGCTTAAGGCAACTTCTTCGATTGTTAAATCAACCTTACCCGATTCTATTTTAGATAAATCCAAAATATCGTTAATAAGAGACAGCAAATCACTGCCTGCGTTATGAATTACCCCGGCATATTTAATTTGCTCCTCAGAAAGATTTTGCAGCTTGTTTTCTTTTAATATTTTCGCCAGAATAAGAATACTATTTAACGGCGTGCGTAACTCGTGGCTCATATTGGCCAAAAAGTCGGATTTGTACTTACTGCTTAATTCTAATTCTTCGGCTTTAAGAGCAATGGCTTCTTTTGCCAGTTCAATAGCTTTGTTTTTCTCTTCGAGCAGTTGCGCCTTTTCTTCTATTTCTGCATTAGTTTGTTTAAGCTCTTCCTGCTGAACCATTAACTCCTCTTCAGAAACCTGAAGCAATTGAGTTTTACGAATTAACTCTTCGTTGGTAGCTCTTAGTTCTTCGTGCTGTGTTTCAAGTTCTTCGGCCTGCTGTTGCGTTTTTTCAACAAGTTCCTGCATTTGTACTCTTGCTTCGGCAGCGTTGATACTAACACCTATGCTATGTACTACTTTTTCGAAGAAAGGACCTGTATCTTCGTGCACCTCGCCAGCAAAAGCAAGTTCTATAACTCCTTTTACAGTATCCTGGAAAAAGATTGGCTGGATAAAAATTGATTTAGGCACCGAATCTCCTAAACCTGAGGTCACCTTGGTATAATCGTCGGGCACGTCAGAAAAAATCATATTCTTTTTCTGGGAAATAGACAGGCCGGTCCAGCCTTCATCTATTTTAACGGTCTTTTTTCCTAATGATTTCGGAAACCCGTAAGCAGCCCTTAAATGAAGAGCCTGCCCCCGTGAATCGGTAATATATATTGCGCCTAAATCAGCTTTAACATATTTAGACATTTCGTTTATAATACATTCGCACCGCTCATCAAGGGTTTGCGCCCCCCGCATGGCGGCGTCCATCATAACCGCACCCTCGAGCAGCCAATTCTGCCTCTCGCTTTCTTTCGATACCAAAGCCAGTTGATCATGCGTTTCGATCATCTCCTCTTCAATTTTTTTCTGGGCTCTAAATGTTCTTCTTATCAACGAGGATAAAAGAATCACTAAACATAAAATTACCAGTGTACCACCCAATATAATGAAGAAGGTGCGCAATACGCTTCTTTCGTTTTGTGCTTTGGCGCGTACAAGCGATTGACCCTCAATTTCTCCGATTTTACTAACATAGACCCTAACCATGTCCATTTCTGCTTTAGCACGACTGGTTTTTAACAAGCTCGAAGATGCTTCCACTCCGCTTTTATCGTGAGCGTCAATAATAGCCTGCATCTCGGCAACTTTCTGTGTAACATAAAAGCTTAAAGAATCGGCATTTTTGAGCTGAACAGGATTCTCGGCCACCAGCTGTTTTAAATGCTCAACCCGAGGAACCACCAGGCTAACAGCATATTTATAACGCGAAAGAAAATCCTTTTTTCCTGTTAATACATACCCTCGCTCGCTGCTTTCGGCATCAAGTAATTGCTGATAAACATCTTTACTTTGGGATAAAACCTTCTCGGTATGAGAGACTTTTTTATCTGTTTCCTGCAGATCTGTAATACTTAAATACGACGAAATTCCCAGGATAAAAACGCAGGCTGTAGTTGCGATAAAGCCAGTAAGTACTAACTGTTTAAATGTAATTTTTTGCATTTAGAGCTATAATAGATTATAATTTATTGACTCTTACGAGGTAAGAGAAAAATGGTTTCAAACTTTAAGCACCCTAAGGTATTACTATTTAGGTGAATTGAAAATTTAATAAAACCCTTTCCAACCGAGAGTGTTAAAATCGTAATACTTTACATAAACCACTGGTTAAAGCAACCACTTTAAACTAAAATACTATGAAAAAGCAAGTTTCAAAAACAACATCAACTGAAGGCAACATTGAGGAGTCTGGACTTAAAACCCTATTTATCGATGAACTGAAAGATATTCTTTGGGCAGAGAAACATCTCCTTAAAGCACTTCCGAAAATGGCTAAAGGTGCTACTTCTGAAGAGTTACGCTCATCTATTGAACTTCACGCAACCGAAACAGAGAACCAAATTAAGCGACTTGAGCAGGTATTTGAACTGGTTGGCGAAAAAGTTACAGCAAAAAAATGCGAAGCGATGGAAGGCCTTGTAGAGGAAGGTAAAGAAATGATGGAAGATACAGAAACCGGAAGCCTTACCCGTGATGCTGCTATAATTTCTTCTTCTCAAAAAATTGAGCATTACGAAATCGCATCTTACGGAACTTTAAGAACGCTTGCCAATACCTTAGGGCTTAGTGAAGCGGCGGCTTTACTTGAAGAAACCTTAGAAGAAGAGAAAAACACAGACATTAAGTTAACTCAAATAGCCGAAAGTTTTGTTAACGAATCGGCTAAAGCAGAAAAAGAATAAAATTTGAATACTATGGAAGTCAGAAATGAAGATTTAATTGACGGATTAAAACACCTTTTGCACATTGCTAATGATGGCAAAGAAGGATATAAAACCGCTGCAGAAGATGCAGACTCGGCAGAACTTAAAGCACTTTTTACAACTTATTCGATTCAACGTTCTGAATTTGAAATGGAACTAAAGAGCCTATTGCGGCAATTGGGTGCAGATTCTGACAATGAGAGCGGCGGACCATTAGGGGCCATTCACCGTGTATGGATGGATATCAAAACAGCTGTTACCGGTAACGATAACCATGCAATTCTTGATGCCTGCATAACTGGTGAAAAAGCTGCTGTTGAAGCTTATGATAAGGTTTTAACAGACACCAACTTGTCGCAAGAAATGCGGAAAACATTAAGCTCCCAGCGCTCGGATATTAGCGAGTGTTTGAAAAACGTCCAAAGTTTGGAACAACAATATTCGTCTTAGTTAAACAAGACGCCTCGTAAAGCCCTGATAAATTTGTCGGGGCTTTTTTTGTTTCTGCTAGTTAGTAATTTCATTATTACTCATGTTGCAATAAAGATTTTTTAGTTTATTTTTCGGCCTAATCACTGAACATGACTAGTTGCCGGTATATAATTCTTTTCTTTTTCTTGCTATCGTTCTCCGCACAATCGCAAGAATTTACTCAATTGAACGCTGCTGAAATAAAACTTGCCTTACAAAAATTAAATGTAGTGGGCAGCGTATTATATATCGCCGCACATCCTGATGATGAAAACACACGATTGCTGGCTTATTTGGCAAAAGAAAAAAAACTCAGAACCGGTTATCTTTCTATTACCCGCGGAGATGGCGGACAGAATTTAATTGGAAGCGAACAGGCCGAGCTTTTAGGCCTAATCCGAACTCAGGAACTTTTAGCCGCACGCAAGATAGACGGCGCCGAACAATTTTTTACACGGGCAAACGATTTCGGTTTCTCCAAATCGGCAGAAGAATCATTAAAATTCTGGGGCAAAGAGCAAATACTTGAAGATATAGTTTGGGTGATCAGAAATTTTAAGCCTGATGTTATTATCACCCGTTTTCCAGAAGACGCAAGAGCAGGCCACGGCCAGCATGCCGCATCGGCAATTCTTGCCAGGGAAGCATTTGTGGCAGCCGCAGACCCCAGGCGATTTACTTCGCAACTTGCTAAAGTACAAACCTGGCAGGCCAAACGGATAGTTTGGAACACATCTAATTTCGGCGGGGGAAATAACTCTACTTCGCCGGAGCAACTAAAAATCAACGTCGGACTTTACAATCCTTTATTGGGTAAAAGCTATGGTGAGATAGCGGCGCAGAGCAGGACTAATCATAAAAGTCAGGCTTTTGGCAGTGCGAGTCAGCGGGGCGATTTCACCGAATTTTTTAATCATACTGCCGGAAGCCGCGCTCAAGCCGACTTATTTGAAGATATAAATTTGACTTGGGACAAGTTTAAGGGCGGAAAAATTATTTCAGTCCTGATAAGCCAAACAGAAAAACAATTTGATGCCAATGCTCCTTACAAATCCATTAAGCCATTATTAAAAATCAAAAGATTAATCGAAGAAACCGGTCAAACAATCAAATTTGCAGAAGCAGACGCACTGATCCTTGCATGTGCAGGAATTTGGTTTGAGATGAATAGCATAGAGCCATACTACGCCATCGGAGACTCAATCCCGGTTCATTTGCAGGCCATTTCACGCCTGCCGAAAGATTTCAAACATCAAATTGCAATAAGCGAATCCTTATCAAATCAAAGGGATATTATTCTGGAGCCCAACAAAGGCATTTCGATCAACAGTAAAATTCTTTTTTCAAAAAAACTAATAAGCCAACCTTACTGGCTGCGCAGTCAAAACGCATTAGGTTACTATTCTGTAGATAATCCTGATGAAATTGGTTTGTCGGAAAATAAAGCTCTGTTTAGTGCGCATTTTACCGTCAGGATCGGCGATCAGGAGATAAAAGTTAGTAGGCCGGTAGTTTACAAATATACAGATCAGGTTCGGGGCGAAGTTTACCAACACATCGCTATAGCACCACCGGTAACCGCTACTTTATCGGATAAGGGATACATTTTCGATGGGAACAAAGCTCAAAAAATAAGCGTTCAGCTTCAAAGTTTCAGCGACAATACCTCGGGAATTCTTCATCCGCAGGTACCGGCAGGCTGGGTAATCTCTCCGAAAAGTATAAATTTTAATATCCCCCGAAAGGGTTCGATAGAAACAAGAGAATTTAATATTACACCCGGGCAGAGCAGCGGAGGCAATCTTGTTATTAATATTAAAGTGGGAGATCAAACATTTCAACAAGGCTTCAGAGAAATAAAATACGATCATATTCCAGCTCAGGTGCTTTTTCCCCGCGCCGAAGCACGGCTGGAAAAGCTGGACATTAAAACCACCGGAAAGAAAATCGGATATATTGCAGGGGCAGGAGATCTGGTGGCCGAATCACTAAAGCAAATAGGATACGAGGTAACCAATCTCTCAACCGAGCAGGTATCTACCGCAAACCTGTCTTCTTTTGACGCAATTGTAACGGGTGTTCGATTGTATAACACTAATCAGCAAGTAAAAATGATGCAAGCCCGATTATTGGATTATGTGTCAAAAGGCGGTGTATTACTCGTTCAGTACAACGTAAATACCAACTTACTGCTATCAAACATTGGCCCCTACCCTTTTAAGCTGAGCCGTGATCGGGTTAGCGAAGAAACTGCTGAAGTAGGTTTTGTAAACCCTGAGCATCGTATTCTAAACTATCCTAATAAAATTACTGAAAAAGATTTTGAAGGTTGGGTTCAGGAAAGAGGATTATACTTCACGTCGGAAGCAGACCCGGCTTACAGCCAAATTTTGAGTATGAACGATACCGGAGAGAAAGCAAATACTGGCTCGTTACTGGTATCAGATTTTGGCAAAGGAAAGTTTGTTTATACCTCTCTGTCTTTCTTCCGCCAACTGCCGGCAGGCGTACCCGGAGCATACAGATTATTTGTAAATTTACTTTCTAAGTAAGCCTGATGAAAAACCGCAATCCAGACCTTCCGCCTTTTGTGAAAAGCTGGAATCAGTTTTATCTTTTATTGATTGGCTGGTTAATTCTGCTCATCGTGGCATTTTACTGTTTTACCTGGTATTTCGGATGAGTATACTTGACTGGGGCGTTTTAATCTTCACACTTACCGGCATTGTAAGTTACGGCATTTACAAAAGCAGGGGCAATCAGGATATAAAAGAATTCCTTCTTGGAAACCAATCTCTCCCATGGTATCATGTTTGCCTATCGGTGATGGCTACGCAGGCAAGTGCCATCACCTTTTTATCAGCTCCGGGATTGGCTTATTCGTCGGGGATGAGTTTTGTGCAGTTTTACTTTGGCTTACCACTGGCTATGATTGTGCTTTGTATCACCTTCGTGCCTATTTTTCACCGGCTTAAAGTCTACACTGCTTATGAATTTCTGGAACAGCGTTTCAATTTGAAAACCAGGGTACTAACTGCCTTTCTGTTTCTGATACAACGCGGCCTGTCTACCGGCATCACCATTTATGCTCCATCCATAATTTTATCAACCATTTTAAATATCGACACCACCTACACTACCATTTTCATTGGCGGACTGGTGATTTTCTACACCGTATATGGTGGTACCAAGGCGGTTTCGTATACTCAGCTACTTCAAATGAGCATTATTTTCTCGGGCCTTTTTATCGCCGGAGCTATGGTAGTTTACCTGCTTCCTGATGACGTAGGCTTTGTTAAAGCGATTAGCATGGCGGGTAAAATGGGAAGAACGAATGCGATTGACTTCTCGTTCGATTGGGACAATCAATACACTGTTTGGAGCGGTATAATTGGCGGTTTTTTTTTACAACTCTCCTATTTTGGAACAGATCAAAGCCAGGTAGGAAGATATTTAACGGGTTCATCCGTGTCAGAAAGCAGATTGGGTTTATTGATGAACGGCCTGGTTAAAATCCCGATGCAGTTTTTAATCTTGCTGATAGGCGTTCTGGTGTTTACTTTTTATCAGTATGAAAAGCCTCCCCTTTTCTTTAATAGTTATGAACTTAATAAGTTAGAAAAAAGCGGCTACAGTAGTGAATTAAATCAGATTAAACTGGAATATAATCAGGCTTTCAGCGATAAGCAAAAACAGGTTTCGGAACTTAGTAAGGCTCTGAATAATGAGGATACGCAGGCAATAGATCAAAGTAGAAGCGAACTCAGGGTAGCGGATGAAAAAACTAAAGCCCTGCGCGGAAAGCTTACCGGGCTGATGCAGAAAAACGATCCCGACGCCGAGATTAACGACAATAATTATATTTTTTTGAGCTTTGTTACCCAATATCTTCCAAAAGGATTAATTGGATTATTGATAGCAATAATTTTCCTGGCATCGATGGGTTCGACCGCAAGTGCCTTAAACTCACTGGCTTCTACAACAGTTATTGATGTGTATAAACGGCTGATTAACAAAGAAGCTTCGGATAAAAATTATCTTCTGGCTTCGCGTTTGTCGACTATTGGCTGGGGAGCCGTTTGTATCGTTATGGCCCTTTATGCCAGCAAAATGGGCAATCTGATTGAGGCGGTTAATAAACTGGGCTCTTATATTTACGGAACCATACTGGGTGTTTTTTTGGTAGCGTTTTACCTTAAACGTGTGGGAGGCAGAGCCGTGTTTTATTCGGCGGTGTGTACAGAGATAATAGTATGTATTTGTGGATATTATGAGGTGGTAGCTTATTTATGGCTCAATGTGATTGGTTGTTTAACCGTGGTGATATTAGCACTGCTGTTTGAGCTGATTATAAAAAAAGCCGCTGAGGATGAGTCAACGGCTGTATAAGGAATATTTAATTTCTATTATTTTTTCGCTTCCGCGAGAATAGCACTATTTAAACGCACATATTCTTCATTCTTTACTTCCTGAGCGAGGGCAAGTCCGGCCGCTGCTGTAATTGCCGCACCCTTCTTGTCGCCTGCTTTTAATTGCACTCTGGCTTTCCAATATTTAACATGCGGAGCTTTAGGGCTTCCTTCTTCAGCGGCATTCATCCACTGTAATGCTTTGTTGATGTCTTTACCGTTGTTAAAATAATACTGGGCAGCCTGGAAGTAGGGCTTTTTTTCACCTTTCATTGCTTCATCAATGCTTGCCATCACTCGGGTGTCAATATCTGTGGTCAGGTTTACCGATACAGAAGTTTTCTCCCACATTAATTGCAGTGTTGCAGAGGTTGGATAAACGTTGGCTAACTGAATTGTGAAGGTTTCGACTTTATCTTTAAGAGTAAGCGGTTTTACTTTTATACGCAATAAATCATCAGCCTCTTTGTAAGCGTAGGCTCCCCACTGTTTCGATCCTTTGCTGATAATTACGGTCCACTCGTTTTTTCCCGGAATGGTGAATAAACCGTATTCGCCGGCAGGAATAGTGTTTCCCTCAATCTTCACCTCATCTGTAAAGACGATAACGGTAGCGTTATTAGCACCCGTACGCCAAACCGCGTCATAAGGAACAAGCCCTCCGAAAATTACACGTTCCCTTACATCTGGCCGTGAGTAGGTTAAGGTTATTTTTCCGAGGCCAAAGTCTTGACTAAGGGTTTGGGTTGAACTTGCCTGCGGCATTTTTATACCCTGGGCATTTGTTTGCGCGCTAAAACAAATTATGCAGAGAGCGGCAACTAAAAAAGTTTTAGATATACTCATTTTGGATTTTTTTCTAAAAATACGAAAGAATATAAAAAAAATGAACAGCCTTTTCAATCGTCTTTCTAATGTACACCCATCAGTTAGTTCTTACTCTTGAAAACCAATTTCTTTAGTTTGCCAACCTCGAAATTGCTTGCCCCTACGCTTAAGCTGATCTGTTGCTTCAAATCCATTATCTTTCATTTAAGTACAGGTAAAACAATCTAAAAGACGACATCAATAGTTATTGGTTTTGTTAAAGATTGTTAAACCATCAGAGATGCATTCATTTCCACTTAGTTTAGTGCAGTTTTTAGATTACTTATCGCAATGAGACCAGCTTTACATTTCATTATTTTCACTGCATGCCTTTTTAAAGCCACTAGCCAAGTTAAGTCAGGAGAATCGTATGTAGCTGGGTATAGAACAATGACAATAGTAGATTCATCCAGGCTTTATAAGCTTAATACATCTATAAATAACCGGTTACATTTCAGGCCTCTTGACCTTGATATTTGGTACCCATCTTTGAAAATGACTGGCCCTGGTTTAGCTTTCGGTGACTTATTTAAACTGTTTGAACAACGGGCTAACAAGTATCAAGACAAGAAAAATTATACTGGAATAACAGAAGAACTCGCGTTGCAATTCGCAGTCGAGTCTGGTTTAAAACCAGAGAATGGCAAAAGGCTATTAACAATAGCAACTAATAGCTATAGAAACTCAATTCCTCTAAGAGAAAAGAAGCCTTTAATTCTGTATATGGCTGGCTTGAATGGAATGAGCTTTGAAAATTATGCCCTACTGGAAAATCTTGCCCAAAACGGATACGTTGTCGTCTCGATTTCATCTATTGGTCAATATCCCGGCGATATGACAAATAAAAAGGCAGATATGATGGAGCAAGTTTATGATGCAGAATCAGCAATTAAAGTACTTAAAGATCAAAAAGAAATTAAAATTGATTTTGAAAAGATTGGTGTAATTGGATGTAGCTGGGGAGGAATGAGTGCAGCCGTTTTAATTAATAGAAGCTTTAAAATCAAAGCTTTAGTTTCACTCGATGGAACTGAGAATCATACTTTCGGAGAGAGTGAAGATGATGATAAGAATTTGAAGGAAATTGATAATTCTGGACTACTGAATGAGGATATAAAAGACATCTCGTATTTATATCTGACGAGTGACAATAGCCCTAACAGCACTCCTTCTGACAGATATAGTTACTTTGAGAAAGTGCAGGTACCCAAATATTATTTAAGCTTTACAGGCAGTCGCCACGAAGATTTCACCTGTATTCCATTTTTGCTAAAGTCGTCACGTAATTCAATCGACACCTATAATGCTGTTGTAAAAAGCTCGCTATTATTTTTTAACCAAATGCTAAGTAATAAAGAAGGGTTTATTGATTATTATAATGAGTTGAAAAGTTCTAAAAATATAGACGCTAACCCAACTGATGTTAAAAAGCTAAATACAATTACGGCTGTTCTTACAGGAACTGTTTTTGATAGTTCAGGAAACCCACTGCCCTACGTGAACGTTGGAGTAATAAATAATGAACTCGGTACAATAACCGATGAGAGGGGGCAATTCAAAATCAACCTAAAGAATGGCTCTATCGATGATACTCTTCGAATTTCTATGATAGGATACAAGGCTCAGATCTTTGAGATAAAAGACCTGCTAAATCAAAAAGCCGGAGTTACTATAAAATTGGAAAAGGATATCCAACAGCTTAAAGAAGTGGTAGTCAGTTTTAAAAAAAACAAGTCGAAGATCCTTGGCAATAAAACGACTTCTAAGTTCTTAGGTACCCCATTTAATAATCGGCTAGGGGCAGAAATAGGTATCAAAATTCCAATCAGAAGGCAGCCCACCTTTGTTGATGCCTTTAATTTCAATATATCTTATAATACCTTAAATACCAAGGTCTGGTTTCGATTGAATATTTATGACATGGAAAATGGGAAACCGTCTAAAAATATCTTATCTGAGAATATTTTAATCCCCATTGATGCAAAGCAAAAAGGATTGATTTCTACAGATCTTAAGCCTTATGATATTGTTTTGTCTGATGATGTTATGATTTCGTTAGAGTGGGTGAAGAATGAAACAGAGCCCGGAAAAGGCGAAGTATTAGTTCTTTCCGTAGGTCTGCTTTCTGGAGGCACATATGTCAAACCCGCCAGCCAGGGAAAAATGAAAAAGCATAGTAATTTGGGCGTTGGGTTCAACTTGAACGTTAGACACTGAACATAACAAATAGGAACCGAGATAACAAAAGCTTACAGATCGTACCGCAACTTATTTATATTAACGACTTTTCGATAATGCAGCGATAGCGCTGCTTAACATAAACTATGTATGCTATTTCGAGTTAACCAAGCTGGAGTCGAACCCAAAATGCCATTTTTAAACAATAAGCCTACATCGAAATTTTTATAAAACAAGAAACCCTCTCTACGCAATGTAAAGAGGGTTCGTACACCCAACAGGATTACTAAAAACCGACTTAGTTCACAAAGGAGGGCAGTAGTATTGAAGTGTTGTCGGTTGTGGTAGGCGGTTGGTTTAAAAAGCCGGGATTTGCCCGGCTTAAAGTAATTCCTGAAAGAAGTATTCTTGTCTCCAATAATTTCTGAGAATCTTTTTGCTGTTGCAAAACGTCGGTAAAAACCCTTATAATTTTTTGAGCCTGGAACGCTGCCATTGAGGCCGGGTATCTGACAGTTGAAGAAAGGTTTATTAAGAGATAGGGACAAAATATGTTTGATTAAATAAATTTTCTTAAAATTGAAAGTCCATTCCGATGGATATCACTTTGGTAAGTGATTCAAGGCCACACTATTAGGTAGTGTGGTTTTTTAATCATTATCTTAAAGCAAAGAATAACTAGCCAATCAGATATAAACTATTGTTTCAATTAAAAGATTTTCCTAAAATTGGGCCGTCCTTCCCAAAAGGACGATGATAGGTAGATGTAAAAATACTTTATAGGCTTTTAAGATTATATGGAAGACTCAAACTATTTAGCTGATATAAAGAAGTTCATAGGGATTGGTTTTGTGTTGTCCTTACTAAGCCAAATAAATCTGCTAATATTTTATAACGTATTTTCCCTCAATCCACAGCCCTATTTCGACGCAACAGAAATATTTACTTTCTCTTTAAAGGATCTCATATTACCCTCATTAATAGCTTTTTTAATTTTCAAAATCACCATCCTCGTTAGATTTCGTCAAATAGCAAAGGCAAGACTAGATAACTCTAAAGTGTCTAAACCTGCCGTAGTCTATTTACTTTTAATAGGAGCATTAAGTCCGATAGCTCTAGGACTTAATAGCTATTTTAGCGGAAGGAGATGGACGTACTTCGCCATCTACACTGCAATAATAGAAGTGTTAACGGTACTCTTACTTATTGACCGATGGGAAAAGAATCATATCGAAAAATCTCCTCAAGATGAAAAAATCCTAAGTAAATATTCAGTACCCATCGTAAACTTAACGCTTATCGCCTTATCGATGAGTATTACCACTGCAATTACCACTTTCAGAGCAAAGGAACTTCAAAAAACTAGTATTTATGAAGGTTCAGTGATTTATTTTAAAAGCGGCGATTCGCTCTCAGTGAGGGGTGACATAATAATAATCGGTAAATCCAATAAGTACATCTTGACACACAATAAAAAGACAAAAATAAATGGTATTTATGATAGAGCAGAAATAAAGAAAGAGAAACTCATTAGAAACTCACACGTAGCGGCGTCCTGGTTATACCCATTTTAGTGCCCGAGCGCAGCTTGCATTCACTAAATTGACAATACGGCAACAACAGGCGACAACTAAAAATAAAAAACAGCAAATTTAATACTGTAGAAGCTATTATATATAATCCTAAGAGGATTATACCCTCTGCAAAAACTCTTCTTCGCTAAACCTTATTTTGATGTCGTTCGCTATCCTTTCGACCGTTTTCCTAAACGCTGGTTGCTTGATTATTGAGCTCAGCGCCCCTTTCATATTTGATACGCTTTGCTTATCCCGATACCCAAACGTTATGGTTAGTTTAGAACATACTCTATTGTTTACTCGGAACCCGAGATACAGCGACTCGGGACAATACAATTGTAATATCACGGCAATGAATAATCGTTTATGCTGCCATTCATCATTGGTGTAGTGCAAACAATAATACTCACACATCGGAGGAATTAGATCCGTACAGGTGAAATGAGCAACAGCCCGATCATTTAATTCCTTGTATATCTCTGGATATAGCGTCTGCAAGCACTTAGCGATTCGGATCATTTTCACTTGGGAGCTCATGCCCACTAATTTCCCTTAAATCATTGCCACCGCGGGCTGTGTAGTCTTTGGTTTGCGCAAAGTAAATACTTACAATTCCCTCGACTTTCCCCTTCTCTGTAACTTCATTTTATGAAGTTTAAACTCACACCAATGTTTACCGAGGCTGATATCCGAAAGGAGCTGGACGCATTTTTTGATAGAGTTAAACGAGTCATTAAATCAGAGTTGGACTATTTGGCTATGGATATGGTTACGTATGCCTGGCAGCAAACTAAGAGCGCTGGTGATCGCACCGAGAATTAGGGTGAATTGAGCCCAATATTGAACTATTAATTTTATAAATTCCATACTTATCCTTTAGGCTCCCCAGGCAACGGCATCCAGTGCCTCACCTGGCCAAGTATACTCCCATAAGATGCTACACTCCTATGACCGCCCATGCTCAAATGGGAAAGATACAACGGACGCAACCTACGACTACTAAGGCCGGCAGAGAAAAACAACCTTATTGGTTTAACGACAACCGAAAGGTAATAGACGCGTTAATGGTAGCATAGGGAGCAATAAAACAATCTTAAAAATAATATTGCAAGCCGTTGCAAGTTCTATAAACAAAAGTTTATATTTGTACAGTTCAACAGCAACTGCGACTTCCACAGCAACAGCAACAGATGGAACAGCAGTAAAAAAGGAAAGGCGACCTTATGGAAGGACCGCCCGATACGAAAAACTATTACTCTAAAAAGATTGGACCTTTTTAGATCTGCCAAGAGATTTTAAGTACTTCCTAAACAGATGCCAGATCGCGAGTCTGGCTTTTTTGTTTCTGTATACCAAAGGTAATAAACGGTAATACTAAAAACACACAATGTTGACAAATACTTAAATGTTAATAAGTGGATAAGTTATCAACATAGCGTTTTTGTATCCTCTAACGCACTTTTTGCCGTTTTTATCGTTTTTTAGATATGACAACGTCCCAACATTTCAAACTTATCGACGGTCGTTTTCAGGTTTTTAGCGAAAATCCGGCTGCTTTATTTAAACGTTATAGATACCGCCATTTAATTCCAAAGTATTTCATTTAGATTTGGTTAACTAAAACCTTATCAAATAAGTTTAAATGATCAACTTGTCGACAATGACATTCGGGGAAGTAATAAGTGTATTGTTTTTTTTGACGTTAGCATTGCTAGTTTCCAAGTATTTACCAGCGTACTTTATGGAGAAAGGGAAAAACAGAGCAATTATTGACGACATTGGGAAGATTACCAATGAAATCGAATCTGTTAAAATCTTATACACAAAAGAGAGTGCGGAGGTCCAACACAAACTTACCCACTTAGTATCTATTCATAGTTCACATAGAAATGAAGAAAGGGTGGCCCTGATACAGTTTTACGAAGCATATACACATTGGATGTTCACCATCTTTGAAATTCCCATTGAGTCATTTCATTTTTCAACACTACCTAAACTGTACAATGAAATCTCTGAGTTGAATCTTTATTTCAAGGAAGTAAATAAATCTTCGTCTAAAATGATCCTATTGGTTAATAACCCCCTAATATTAGATAAGGGTTACGCGTTGATATCCCAGCTTATTCGATACAAGAGTTGGGCTGAGACATACTTATTGCAACTATCCTTTAAGCTCGAAGATCAGGAAAGATTGCATACACAATTCATGAAGCTAAATGCCGATTACGTGAATAACGAGCTGGAGCTAAAAAAAATAGCTGAGTGGGACACTCAAAATCGCTGGGAAACTAGCGCTTTAAAGCAAAAATACAAATCCGAGAAACTCCAGGAATTCATAAATTGTAAGATATTATGGGAGGAATTCGCTGCGCTTACAAAACAGTATTTAATATCAATCGAATAACGTCTCCTAAACCAACCAACAACAAAACCAACAACAGACTAAACGAAAAGAGGCTGTCTCAAAAGGATAGCCTCTTTTTTATTTCAAGCGGTTTTTGTATTTTAAAGGCATGGGAACCACGCCTGTTTTTAAGCCCTACGATTCCGATCAGTTGCAATTGCTTCCACCCAGCCTGGAAGAACTGGT
>JACMJM010000004.1 GCA_014380615.1 Sphingobacteriaceae bacterium | reverse complement strand
GAGAGCAAGTTCCTGGACGAATGTACCACTAATTTACATAAATGAGTTAAATGCCAAATACACGCAATGGGCAAGAAAAACATTATCCAAAATTGAAATAAAAGCTCTTGAAAAAGAGGGACGAGTGACACCGGGTAAAAATCTTTCACTTCTTAAGCCATCTGAGTTTGGTGCTGCATCTAAACTCCGTTTTCATACCGAAGCAAAATTCCTCGTGCAGACGGAGGGAGACTTTTATACAGAGATGTACGATTACCTTAAAAGAGAATTGGGAGTTAAATCCCTGATTGCAGCAAATAGCGATTGCGACCACTATTATAACGGCTATGCGCTGCTTTCTAACCTGTCAAAATTCGATTATATAGACGGCCATGCCTACTGGCACATTTATGATGATAGCGGTAAAGAGCTGTATGGCCGAAAAGATAATATCCCTATGGTGACGTTACCTCAAATGAGTAATCCGGTTAAATTATCGAGGTCTGCAGTCCAGGGAAAGCCATATACGGTTTCCGAAATAAATAACGGAAATTATAACGATTACTATTCAGAAGGCGTTCCGCTAACCGGTGCTTATTCTGCCTTACAGGATTGGGACGGTGTTTTTTACTTTACCCTTTCGCATACTTCAGCCAACAACTGGAACACCTTCTATCCCGGTGGCCTGGATTTGGTGGTAGATCCAATCCGTATGGCCAATATGGCATCTTCTGGTTTAATGTACAGGCGTAGCGATATACAGCCATCAGGTTCTACAGTACTTCGCGGTTACAATCAGAATGATATGATCGAAGGTTTGAGAGACACTCTTTCTGCTATGCCTTTTTATACCAAAAATTTCAACCAGTTAACACCTCTAATTCAAAAAACACGTATAGCATCCTTTACAGAGCAGATTAATGATTTTCCAAAGATTAAGGATGAAACCAAAATAACTTCCGAAACCGGTGAGCTAACCTGGCATAATAAGTACAACAACAGCTTTGTCGAAGTTTCAACCCCCAATAGTGAGGCCTTAATTGGCTTCCTGCCTCAAAGCCCAAATCTGAAACACCTTCAGGCAAAACTCAAAAATGATTTTGGCTCAATTACGATTACATCGCTGGATGGTAAAGCCTTGCATAGCGCAGAAAAAATATTGCTTGTAACTACAGCAAGGGCCGGCATGAAGGGAATGAAGTGGACAGAAGGACAGACGAAGCTTCTTGAACGCGGTGGCCGGCCTACTACCATCGAAGTGGTGAGCGGAGAAATTTCTTTGTCGGGATTAGCTGGTGCAAAAAGCCTGATAATTGAACCCCTGGATGGTGCCGGAAATCCTTTAAGAAGTATAACAAGAACCGTTGAGAATGGAAAGGTGATTTTTCCTGTTGGCGAGGATGTTACAGTGTGGTATTATTTGACTGTAAAACGATAGGAGGCGCTGCGGGATAATACGAAGACGAAGTTGATTTTCTAAAAATAATTTAAGGCTTAACGGAAATCAAGTGCCAGACATTTCGAGTTGTTTGATACTGGAATCTTGTAACACTCAAATTTCAAGGCTCTTGAATCTCACCTCTTGCAACCCCTCATTTAAATTACCCCCTCAATCTCTAAAAAATAAAGCCTATCTTTGCCGCTTCTGGCAATAAAGCCGGAGTTTTTATAATTATCATGAACCCATTTAGTACCTTGGGGATCCGTCATGATGTTGTTAGTGCCATCGCTGAATTAGGATTTGAAAATCCTACACCAATCCAGGAACAAGCAATCCCGGTATTACTTTCAGGCAGCAACGATTT
>JACMJM010000049.1 GCA_014380615.1 Sphingobacteriaceae bacterium | reverse complement strand
GGGGGATGGAAGGGCTATGATTCTCAAGGTCCACCTGGAATAATTGTGCTTAAAAGAGGTTTAGATAAATTTGCCTCAATCTTTTATGGCTGGAAGCTGGCTATAGATGTGGGTACACAGTAGGTTACAAACGAGGACGATGTAGGAGACGTAAAAGAAGAGATCAAATAAGGATAATCCAGAGTCTTGCACGTCTAAGCTCGAGTTTTAAACTCCTCTCCTGCAGGAGAGGGTGTGAAGCCCGGAGCGCAAAGGCGGGTGAGGCTCAATCTTAGTGCCTTTGCGTCTTTGTGGCTAACTCAAGCGCTCTTCTTAGCAGACCCCCACTCCTTTAAATCCCCAGCAACTTCCGATTATACCCCTCATCACTACCCCCTCCGGCAAAATCATCAAATGCTTTTTCGGTTACCCGGATGATATTATCTTTAATAAAAATTGCACCTTCGGCAGCTCCGTCTTCAGGATGTTTAAGGCAGCATTCCCATTCCATTACTGCCCATCCTTTAAAATCATAAGCCGTTAACTTGCTAAAGATCGCCTGAAAATCTATTTGTCCATCACCCAGAGACCGGAACCTGCCTGCCCGGTCTACCCAGTTCTGATAGCCTCCGTAAACTCCCTGTTTCCCGGTAGGGTTAAACTCGGCGTCTTTTACGTGAAACATCTTTATTCGCTCATGGTAATGGTCAATGTAAGCCAGGTAATCCATGCATTGCAGTACAAAATGGCTCGGGTCGTACAGCAGGCAGGCCCGCGAGTGGTTGTTCACTTCCTTTAAAAATAGCTCATAACTGATGCCATCATGCAAGTCTTCTCCCGGATGGATCTCATAACAAACGTCTACCCCCTGTTCGTCAAAATAGTTAAGTATGGGAAGCCATCTGCTGCCAAGTTCTTTAAATCCGGTTTCCACCAATCCTGCCGGACGCTGCGGCCAAGGGTACACCATTGGCCATAATAAGGCTCCGCTAAATGTTGCGTGGGCATTCAATCCTAAATTTTTTGAAGCCTTAGCTGCAAATTTTAATTGCTGAACCGCCCATTCCTGTCTGGCTTTTGAGTTGCCATGAACGCTTGCAGGTGCAAAACTGTCGAATAAACTATCGTAAGCAGGATTTACCGCAATTAACTGGCCCTGCAAATGTGTCGAAAGTTCGGTTATTTCCATGCCGCAGGCGTTTACAATCCCCTTAATTTCGTCGGCATAAGTCTGGCTTGTAGCAGCTTTTTCAAGGTCAATGCAGCGACTGTCCCATGTTGGGATTTGAACACCTTTAAAGCCTAATCCCGCTGCCCATTTGCAGATCGATTCTAACGTATTAAATGGAGCGCTATCGCTCATAAACTGGGCCAGAAAAATACCCGGACCTTTGATCGTATTCATACTTATTTATGTTAAGCCGATTTTGACTTTTTAATGTTGACTTCTCAAAAAACTAGACATTAAGTTCCAGCCACTTTTGTGCTGAAAGTCCCGATGCAATGGCAGTTTCAATAAAAGCCATACCTCTTACACCTTCTTCAATTCCGGGATAATCCAGCCATTCGGGTTTTGCCGCTACCCCTTCCTGTTTGGCTTTTAAAGTTAAAGCAAAATTGCGGTAATGATTGGCAAAAGCCTCTAAATAACCTTCGGGATGTCCGCCCGGAGTGCGGCAATTATGCAGAGCAAATGAGCTAAGGTATCCAACATTCCCACCTGCTCTACGTATTTCGGCAGGTTTATCCAGCCATTTAATTAACAAAGTGTTTGCATCATTTTGCTGCCATTCAATCCCGCCTTTTTCTCCATAAACCCGTATCTTGATATTGTTTTCTTCGCCAGCAGCAATCTGTGTCGCAAATAAAACTCCGCTCGCCCCGTTGTTAAATTTCAAAAGGATGTTGCCATCATCGTCCAATTTCCGGTTAGGCACCACAATGTTAATGTCGGCGCAGACTTGAGTAACTTTTAAACCGCTGATGTATTCGGCCATATTAAAAGCATGGGTGCCAATATCGCCCATGGCGCCTCCAATGCCGTTTCTTTTTGGATCAGAGCGCCATTCTGCCTGTTTGTTGCCTGTATTTTCAAGGGCCGTGCTTAGCCAGCCCTGCGGGTATTCTACATATACTTTACGGATGGTTCCCAACTTGCCGTTTGCTATAAGCTGTTTAGCCTCTTTCACCATTGGGTAGCCAGTGTAAGTATGAGTAAGGCAAAATAACATCCTTGTTTTGGCAGCAACTTTTTCGAGTTCTTTCGCTTCTTCGAGTGTGAGCGTCATCGGTTTATCCATAATTACATGGAACCCATTTTCCATAGCCATTTTAGCGGGCTCAAAATGCAGGTGATTGGGGGTAACAATAGAAAGTACTTCCATCCGCATTTCTGCGGACATGGCTTTCTCTTTTTCAATCAATTGCTGGTAGGAAGAATAAATCCTTGAAGCGGATATTCCGATTTCCTGGCCACTTAATACCGATGTTTCGGCGTTGCTGCTAAATACTCCGCAAACAAGATCATATTCATTATCCATTCTTGCTGCAATACGATGCACTGCACCTATAAAGGCACCGCGACCGCCGCCTACCATCCCTAAACGTAATTTTTTGTGCATGTGTTAATTTAGATTGAGCTGATTTCTATATTCCCGGGGACTAATCTTTTTTATCATTTTAAAAAAGCGGTTAAAGTTAGATACATTATTAAAACCACTTTCAAAAGCTATTTGAGTAATGCTTTCATTCTTATCCCTCAGCAATTTACAAGCATGCCCTATTCTAATTTCATTTATAAATTGTGTAAGCGGCTTTTGCGTGCGGGATTTGAAAAACCGGCAAAACGCATGAGGATTCATACCTGCGATATCGGCAACATGCGATAGCGGGATTTCATTCTTAAAGTTTTCAAGTAAAAACCGGTATACACGGTTCATGCGGTCGTTCTCCCGAAATTGGAAGTTGTCAACGTAGTTACTACTTGCTAAGTAGTAATATTCTTCGGTAGTACTTAAAATGTATATAATTTTTAATAAGGTAATTAAGTGTTTGATTCCGTTTTGGGTAGATGCTTTGTTTAATAAGTTGATGAGACGTGTTTTTGTGGCACCGGTTATGTACATCCCCCGGCGAGCCTTATCAAATAAAAGCTCCGTTTTTTGAAGATCTCCGAAGGCTTTTAAGCGTTCGATAAAGGGCTTGGGCGACAAAAAAAGCGATAAGGAAATAGATTGTGATTCTGGATTTTTGTTAGGAGCATTTGACCATACATGTGGAATATTAGATCCGATAAATACCAATTCATTTTCCTCAAAATTATCTACCGAATCGCCAATTATTCTTTTGCCAGATCCTTTAACGATGTACACCAACTGACATTCCTCATGGAAATGAAACTCGGGCGCAAAGTTGGGAGCAATATATTCTCTGATGAGTGCAATACTGTCGTTAGCTCTGCTATTGGTTATTTCGGCTTGTACAGGTTTCATCCGTTGTATAAACGTAAAATATTTTAATTGAAAAATCAACAAGAATACGTTCGATTTTGCAAGTTAATCATCATAAAGTTAAATACTTGCAAATATTTCATCACTTTAGATCAATATTGTAGAAGTTGCGCTGTGTTGTTTCTTGTACTTTCATGTAACCAAATCCAATTAATTAAACCTGTGATTTAGTGCTAAGCACTTTTGAGCAATTTTTTATAATTTAGATGCAACCTACAAACCTTATCCACAAAAACCCTTTATTCTTTGCCAGCTGTATAGCTCTTATCGTCACATCCATGACTTTTGCCTTCCGTGCAGCACTTGAAGGTGTTTGGGGCCAGGAATATAATTTAACCAAAGAGGAATTAGGCTGGATTTTCAGCCCTGCATTTTGGGGCTTCACGCTGGCTATGATTTTCGGCGGACCGTTATGTGATGTTTTAGGAATGAAACGTTTGATAGGCCTGGCTTTTGTTGGACACCTTTCGGGGATATTGCTTTACATTTTTGCCGGCAATGCCACCATGCTATTTGCCGGCAGTGTTTGCATTGGTATTGGCAACGGGATGGTTGAAGCAGCCTGCAATCCGTTAATTACCGCCATGTACCCCGAAAATAAAACCACCATGTTGAACCGCTTCCATGTTTGGTTTCCCGGAGGTATTGTAATAGGAGGGCTTGTAGCATATTTATTTATCGGGCAATTACATATAGACTGGCACATTATGGTGGGCATATTGCTGCTGCCGGTAATTGCTTACGGGGTTTTGTTTTTTGGCCTCAAATTCCCTAAGACCGAACGTGTTGAAAGGGGAGTGAGTACTGCCGAAATGTTTAAAGCATGCCTTAGTCCGCTTTTTTTACTCATGATCTTTTGCATGTTTCTTACTGCCGCAACCGAGCTGGGTACAGGTTCATGGATCCAGGCATTGTTACAGGGAGTACAGGTTTCAGGAATATTGATATTGGTATTTATAAACGGATTAATGGCGTTGGGTCGTGCAATGGCTGGTCCGATTGTACACAAATTTAATCCCACCGGGATGCTTATATTTTCAGCATTTTTTGCTGCAATAGGGCTGGTATTGTTAAGTCATGCAACAGGGTACTATGCTTTCGGCGCTGCTTTTGTTTTTGCTGTAGGAGTTTGTTTTTTCTGGCCAACAATGCTTGGTTTTGTGTCAGAGTACTTGCCTAAAACCGGGGCATTGGGCCTATCGTTAATGGGCGGAGCAGGGATGTTGTCAGTCTCCCTGATTCTTCCCGCCATGGGCGGATGGTATGATGGCTTCAAATCCGAGGCATTAAAAACAGGTATAAATTCTTTACAGGCCGATGCAATTGCTGGTTCATCTACTTTTCTTAAAGTTGCCATAATGCCCGCCGTTTTGGTGCTGATTTTTAGTTTGATTTATTTGTTCCGCAAAAAGGGTTCAGTAGGGGTACCCTTGCCACCACTAACCACAAAAACCCATTAACATGAAAAGTATCCTTCTTTTACTATGTGCACTTTTCGGATCAGCTTTACAGCTTTATAGCCAAAGTACCACATCGGACAATATCCTTATTTTCTCTTCTATAAAGGGAAAAGTTAGTAAACCCGGCACGGTGATAATTCCTTTTAAAAAGGGATCGCCTGTAGCTTCTGTTAAACTCAGCGGACCGGATAAAGAGAACTTTAAGATTCTATCATCCATTACATCTTCTGGCAAGAGTGGCAACGTGGTGTTAGAATATGCGCCTTCAGCAAGTTTTGTAGGCATCCAAAATGCTATACTTGAGTTGAACAATCCCGCAGGAAAAACAGTAAGATCCATTGCACTGACCGGCCTTTCTACAAATGGCCTTGAAGGAGAAAACGAAGCCCCCCTGTCCAGAGTGATAGAGGCACTTGGATATAAAATTGATCCCGGCTGGACCAAGCTAGCCAACAATTGCCTGCCTGCCTTGCAGGGGGATGAAATTGCCTCTGCCTTGTTCAGAAAAGCCGGAGCTGGAAAAGTTGAAATGATTCCTGTTGCCCGCTATTCACCAGACTTTGAACTTCCTTTCGGATATTACACCAACACAAAACAGTCCCCGGTAAAACATCAGGCTGGAGTATTAGCCAAAAGCGGGAAATACACCGAGCATCAGGTTTTATTCCCCTCCATAGCTTCAGGCAGCCCTTCTTTTGATCCCGGTACCGCAGCCTTTGGTTTTTACGCCACCGGACCCACTCATTCGGGCTATTCAGAAGATGTATGGAATATGGCTTTACATCCTACTGATGCTGTACATGCAACACGCATCTATCCCGTTAAAGACAAAACCGGAAAACTAATGCCCAATACTTACCTGGTGTGTTTTGAAGAAGCCAAAAATGGTGATTATAACGATTATATGTTCTTGGCTAAAAACATCGTACCGGTTAAGGACGAACGTTTTACAACGCTTTTCAATGGAAAAGATCTGTCCGGATGGCATACTTACTTGCGAAACATAGGCGTAAATGCCGATCCGAATAAAAACTTTAGGATTGAAGATGGAATGCTGCACGTAATAGGTAAAGATTTAGGTTATGCCATTACTGATAAGAGCTATAGCAATTACCATTTTAAAGTTGATTTTAAATGGGGCGAAAAAAAATGGCCGCCACGTGAAAATAACAAGCGTGATGCCGGGATCTGCTACAATATTCCGCCTTCAGAACCCGATTCAATCTGGCCGCAATCTATTGAATGCCAGATTCAGGAAGGCGATACCGGCGATTTCTGGCTGCTAAGCCGAGCCACCATAGAAGTTAACGGAAAGAGGAATGTTCCTGCAAATCATACTCAAATAGTTAAGAAAAAAGATAATGAAAAGCCTACCGGCGAATGGAATACAGTTGAAGTGGTTTCCTATAACGGCAGATGCGTACACATTGTAAACGGAGTTATTGTAAACGCCGGGGAAAATGCCAGTACAAAATCAGGGAGAATTTTATTGCAATCAGAGTTCTCGGAGATTTTTTATAAGAACGTAAAGATTAGAGAGCTGTAAAGGATAACCATTTCGGGCATTACTAAACCAATTAAACATCCTATGAAAATAGTTAAACTCTTATATCTCACATCTCAAGTCTCATATCTTGTCAAATGAAGAAACTGTTTATAATCAAGTGTCTCCTCCTAACAGCGATTTTCTGTAGAGCACAACGTGGCGACCCGGCATTAACTGAATTATGGAGTCCGGTACCGGCTGTGGTCGCACCCGGGTATACAAGTTTAGATGCACCTTCTGATGCCATCATTTTGTTCAATGGAAAAGATGCTTCGCAATGGCAAACTAAAGACGATAAACCACACTCTTGGAAGGTTGCCGATAACATGTTAACTATACCATCTCTTGGTGGCGATATCAAAACCAAACAAAGTTTCGGCGATTGCCAGTTGCATATCGAATGGCGCACACCAGCTGTTGTAAGCGGCGAAGGACAGGGGAGGGGCAACAGCGGAATTTTCCTCATGGGAAGATACGAGCTACAGGTTTTAGATTCGTACAACAATAGCACTTATTCAAACGGTCAGGCCGGCAGTATCTATAAGCAGCATATCCCAATGGTTAATGCCTCCCGGGCTCCGGGTCAGTGGCAGGTTTATGATATTATCTTTACCGCACCTCAGTTTTTTGAAAGCGGGGCCTTGAAATCGCCGGCAAGGATGACAGCTTTGCATAACGGGGTGTTGATACTAAATAATGTAACGCTATGGGGGGCTACACAATTTATAGGGGTGCCTAAGTATGAAAAGCACGCTTTAAAAGAACCCTTGTTGTTGCAGGATCATCGTAATCCCGTAAGCTTTAGAAATATCTGGATCAGGGAATTGTAGTAGTGCTTTTTAGTTTCCCTTCCGGAAATTTGAGACCGGTTTGGGAGGTAGATACAAGGAGCTTCAGTTAACTCAAGCTTAAGTTTATATTAACCTTGTTCAAAAAGGCGATTTGTCATCTCCAGTCGCCCGATAAACCTCATGTTCGGCATTTATTAATATTTGGACGTATATTAATCACATGTCAAGCGACAAATACTACATCACCAATCAGTAACAAACATATTTTATCACCTGTACCACGTAGAGTGGATAGATCTTTTCACACGCCCGGTTCTTTTCCACAGAGTCTCCTTCTCGGGACTCTGTGGGTTGAGAATTATGTAAATCCCGGATGTAGAATTGGCCAAACAAGCTGGCCACTCCACTCACCCCGATGAAATCACGATCTTAAGCTTTACTACATAATCCTCGGCCTGTTCCTGATCATCTCCCAAAGATATTCGCGGCCTTCTTTGGTTTTAAGTTCTTCTTCCCGGACAAGAGCTTCCTCTTTTGTTACGTATTCTTCAAAGTAAAAAAGTTCCCAGGTGCGATATTGAATAGGATGCTCTTTAGTAGCCAGGGCGTTATGCGACCGAAGCCTGTTTTCTAAATCGGCAGTATGATTGATGTAGATTTTTTTATATACCGTAGAATAAAGTACATATACGGTAAACATAATAGTGGTGTTAGTAGGTTAATAAATAAAGAAATTGCAAGGTAAGTTTTTATTTCAACCCGGGCTTAGAATGGAAATTTTACAAATGTAATGTGCGACTCACATTTTTCCATAAACCGAGAAAGGTCTGTGCCATTTATAGTATGTTAAAGATGTAATTCCATTGCCTCCAATGTGGGAGATTGATTATATTTACTGTTTATACCGGGGGGATTATTTTGCATTTCTACACATCTACAGTTCTTTATAGCATTATTGGAATACTATTTCGTGGCCGGTGGCTCAAATCCTTCTTCGTGCTTTCGCTTGTATTACTGGTTCAAAGGGTTTATTGTCAGGAACGGTATATACTGGAGGGATATTTATATGATGCGGTGAGCCAGCAATCCGTGCCCGATGCGGCTGTAAAAGTGAATGATGCCGCCAAATCTACAAGCGACGAAAAAGGGTATTTTAGTTTAAAGTTACCTGCGGGGGAGTATATTCTAAGCGTTACCCACTTAGCATACGATACCTTGCATTATAAGATCAGGATTGAAGGGAATAAGCTGCTTCGCCTGGAGCTATCGAAAAAATCCGCTGTCATGTCTGAGGTTACCGTTTCGGCAAAAGCCGGAAACTCGAATACTTTGGCTCCTTCGCCGCAAACTCTTACAAAAAAAGATATCGAAAAAATGCCCGCATTTTTGGGGCAGCGCGATCCGCTAAAGGCCTTGCAGGCACTTCCCGGCTCTGGAAAAGGTGGCGACGGGAATGCGGGGCTGTATGTACGCGGAGGCACCTCGGGCCAAAATCTTACGGTATTTAACGATGCGGTTATTTATAACCCCTCGCACCTGCTGGGTTTCTTTTCCATATTCAATAGTTCGTCGGTTAGCGAAATTAAAATGTATAAATCAGCTATCCCTGCCGAGTACGGGGGAAGGCTGTCTTCAATTATCGAAGTGAACAGCAGTAAAAAAGTGGTTGATTCTGTTTCCGCCGAAGGTGATGTGAGTATCCTCGCCGCATCGGTCAATGTAGAAGTGCCGATTACATCCAACTGGTCGGTTTCTTCATCGGTTCGAAAAACCTTTATGAACTATACCGTTTGGCCACAATTAAGCGGCCTGGGTTTAAGCGCCCGAACGTTTAATAACATCAGATACGATTTTTTCGATTTAAACCTTAACTCAAACTTGCGAATCGGGAAGAGCAATTACCTGTATTTTTCGGCCTACAACGGTGGGGATGACTTCGGCTTTAATGCCAGAATCAACG
This sequence comes from Sphingobacteriaceae bacterium, assembly GCA_014380615.1. Lineage (GTDB taxonomy): Bacteria > Bacteroidota > Bacteroidia > Sphingobacteriales > Sphingobacteriaceae > Paradesertivirga. The sequence continues at coordinate 5,105 of JACMJM010000049.1, read as the reverse complement.
TGAACAATACCATGGATTGGCAAAATACAGCATCCTCTTTAACATGGAAGTCGCTTATCGGCGATAATGTAATGGTAAATACCACCGCCAGTTATTCGGGTTATCATTTCAATTTCGGACTTCAGCAGGATAATTTTCTTGCCGGTATTTCTTCTGACATAAAAGACTATAATTTAAAGAGTATCGCCTCCGTTTATCTTAACAAACACTATTTAAAGGCGGGTATTCAATACACCGATCATAAATTCAGGCCCAATACGCCTTACATAACTTCTTTCGGACTTGCTTATGAGTTCGGAACCCCGAATACCTATTATACCGATGAGGCTGCTGTTTTTATAAGTGACGAATTTCAAATCTCAGACCGTACAGGGATTTATGCGGGTGCTCGCTTAACGCGATACCGGCACAAAGGGCCATATACACTTGTGAATGAAGATAAAACAGAAAACAGCTTCGGCTCAGGATCAGTCATATCGTCGTTCAATTTCATAGAACCATCTTTTACTTTGCGGCAGTCGCTCACTAACAGCTCTTCCCTTAAGTTATCGTATTCCAGAAATGTGCAGCCCTTGCACCTGATATCTGTAACAGCCGTTAATTTCCCCGCCGACTTTTGGATGCCCTCTTTAAGCTCTGTGCCGGTCGAAACCGGAAATCAAATCTCTGCAGGATATTTTAAAAATTTCGGAAGGAAATATGAGTCGTATATCGATGTTTATTATAAAAATATGCAGGGGCTGGTGGAATTCTCGGGCGGGATTATGAACCTGATCGATAATCTTAAAATTGAGAATAATTTACTGTTTGGTTCGGGAGAAGCGTATGGCATCGAGTTTTTTATAAAGAAGAAAACCGGAAAATTAACCGGATGGGTGGGTTATACCCTAGCAAAAAGCAGCCGAAATTTTGATGATATAAACAATGGAAGGGAATTTCCGGCGAAGTACGACAGGCGGCACGATCTTTCTGTAGTGTCCAGTTATAGCCTTAATCGGGGCTGGAGCTTTTCGGGGTCATTTACTTACGCAACGGGCAGTGCCTACACCAGTCCAATAAGCAGGTATCTTATATCCGGGAATGTTGTAAACGAATACGGCGATTTTAACGGAAGCCGGATGCCCGCTTATCACCGTATGGATTTGTCGGCTACGTACAAATTCAGGCCGAAGAAACGCTATAGAACTGAACTTAGTTTTTCTGTTTATAATATTTACAACAGGCAAAATCCGATATACCTATACTTTCAGGCCGAGGGAAATTTGAAGGAGCAGCGGATTGCCGTATCCTCAAAGTCTGTCGCCATACTGCCTGTGCTACCCTCCATAAATTACCGGCTATTTTTAAAACAAAACTGATGAGAAAGTTAGAGGCGATATTTCTTTTATTATTTCTTTGCGGTTTTTTTGGCTGCAAGAAAGAGCCTTCTACAACATCGGGAGGTTATAAACCCAAGGTTGTAGTAGAAGGCTGGATAGAGCAGGGCGACTATCCTTATGTAATCCTTACCCGAAACATTCCTTTTTTCTCGGCCATGGACTCTGCGCAGCTAAGTAATTTTGTGATAAGACACGCCAAAGTCAGCGTAAGCGATGGTACACAGACCGAGATTTTAACATCTAAGCGTGACACTAATTACTTCCCCCCATATATTTACCGAGGTTCGGAAATACGGGGCGAAGCGGGTAAAACCTATACCCTTCAAATCGAATTCGAGGGCAAAGTGCTTGTTTCTACAACCACCATCCCGCCGAGGGTTGCACTCGATTCCCTTTGGTTTATTGCCAAGGGAGATAATAACGAAAAGGCCCAGCTTTTTGTGAAATTCAGGGATAATCCCAACCAGAAAAACTATTACAAGCTTTATACAAAAACAGGTTCAACAAAAAGATATACACCCACTCTTTTATCCAATCAGGACGATAAGTATTTTAACGGGAAGGAATTAATTATACAGGCTAATCGCGGTCCGGTGAATAACCTTACCATAAAGAACGATCCTTATTTCGCGAAAGGCGAAACCGTAATGGTGAAATTCTCAAGTATCCCGAAAGAAGGGTATGAGTTCTGGAGCTCTTTTCAGGATGAGATTTTAAACTCTTCCAATCCGCTTATCGGTTCAACCGGAAGGATTAAATCAAATATCAGGGGAGCCGGGATAGGGATCTGGTGCGGGTATGGTTCCTTTCAATATCAGATCAAGGCTTTGCCGTAGTAATTGCAGCCCCTTTTGTCTTTAAACAAACAGAGAAGGCCGCTTGTGGGCGGCCTTCTCTGTTATGATAGTGATATGTTTTTATTAAAATTTATTGGCAAACTCGTCCAGGTCGTCTATTAGCTGAGAAAAGCCCTCATCAGTAAATACTTCAAATGTTTTCTTCGAGCCGTCCTTGAATACCAAACGAGGATCAAGATAATAATCGGTATAACAATTTTGAACCCAGTTATAACCGTTATAATTAGAATAGCATTCGCGATCTGAAATCGGAACGAATATTATTTTAGCGATTACCGAATTGTCATTTTTCCTCATGGCAATAAATTTAGCATGAGTATTTAATGCCTGGGCTTCTTTAACGTTTCTAAGCGAGTCTGAAAGGTTGTTAGCGCTGGTGGCGTCGTCAATAGCTTTAAAATCAACAACTCCCACCAGTTTAATATTCATGATCTGGAAAGTCGCGTTAGCACTTTTGATGAATTCGCTAAACGAATCAGCACTGTTGCCGCTAGTAACCGACATATTTCCTACAGCAGCGGTAGTCAGGCTAAGTAAAACCTCGGCACCTTTTTTTATGCTGAATTCAGCTTCGAGGTTTTTAGTAGTATTATTAACCTGGGTAAGTAAAGAGAATGAACCCAGTACCAGATTAATATTCGTTGCGGTCGGGGTTCCGTCTGTATGGTATGCGTACGTCGAAGTTAATTTAAGAAGTTCTGTAGTTGCCTTTTTCAAAACAACGGTTGCAGATGCCGGAAGCTCGGCCGTTTCACCGTCAACTGTTGCTTTTACATTAGACGCAACGTATGAGAATGTCAAAGTAGCATCGTTTGTATTCGACAAGTCGCTGGAAGGGAACCTATATTCCAGTTTAGAAGTAGAAGTAGTTTCATCCCACTCTTCGGTAGTTTTGTTCCAGGTGTAGATTCCATAAACTTCACTTAGTTTACTCTCTGTTGTTGCCGCTGAGGTTACAGCACGGAAAATACCGCGAATGTCTTTTTTGCCGGCAGCGTGGCCAATTGATAAAACAGATGAAACAGATGTTGAAGAAACATCTGAACCTAAGTCGGCCAGAAAGCTTAATACATCAACAAATTGTTCGTCGGGAAGAGTATTGATCTTTTGAACAAAATCAATTCCTGCGTCCTCCAAATTTTGCTTGTGCTCCTCGGTTGTTAAGTTAGAGTAAGGCAGATCTACAGGGGGATGCACGATTGGTACTTCGACTACTTCCTCTGGTTTTTCTTCTCCGGGTGTTTTCTTTTTACAGGCAGTAAAAATGATGGCACCAGCCATCGCAAAAAGTAAGATTCTTTTCATAGTTACTTATGGATTTATTGTCCGGCTAATATACAGGATTTCCGTGGCAGCGGAGAATACCTAAAAGTGGGTATTTTGTTTTTGGTTTTTTGGGGAAGTGGATGTTGTCTCTTTGTTGTTTGTTTTTAGAATATTCCTTAATCAGGACGGTTCTATATAATGTATTGATTTTTTTACATTTGGCTCAAACTAAAAACTTATCATAATGAAAAAAATTATTACAACTGCCTTTGCAACGATAGTTGCTGTTTGTGGGTATTCGCAAACTAATACGTTCCCTAGTGACGGCAACGTTGGTATCGGAACCCCTACTCCCTCCTATAAACTGGATGTAAATGGCACTTCACGGTTCAGTCAGTTTATTCATCTAACTTCAAATGATCAGGAGGTCCAATTCTATCGCAATGGTAGTGTTTATGGATATATCTGGAGTGACGCTCTCGGTCTGAATTGGGGAAAAGGAAGTCGGTCAAACAGTATTAGCATAAATAATCAAGGCAACCTTGGCATCGGAGTGTCTGCTAACAATGCTAAACTTGAAGTAGTTGCAACAACAGGTGAGGTATTCAGAGCCGACGCTGCTAATGGAGCATACAGAATAGTAGCTAATCAAGGTGGTGTAGATTTACAAGGCATAATAAATGTAAATGGTGCATTAACCGGAACATTAGCAACTTTTAATGCACAAGGTACGGCAAGTGCGGGAACAGTAAACTTGGTTAGCCCTGACGCATTCCTTAGATTAAACAGTACGAACGGGAGCCCTGATAAGCAAAAATGGGATATTAGAGCTATTAGTGCGAGCGGCTATGAGGGTTTGGAATTCAGAACTATAAACGATGCAAATAATGTATTCAGTAGTAAAATGTTTATCAATCACCAAGGACATGTAGGTATTGGTACAACAACTCCCGTGGTAGCAGGATCGGGTTATACGGGCCTTGATATAAGAGGGGGTGGTGGAGGATCTCTCATTCTTGGTTCGCCTGCAAATATTGGAGCATATGTGTTTGCAAATCAGAGTGATTTTTATGTAGAAACTCCAGGTTTTATAGCACTAAGGGCCGGCGGCGATATTGAGCGATTTCGAATTACATCAGATGGCAATGTAGGTATTGGGACAGCGAACCCTGGTGCTAAATTGGAATTATTCGAGAGTGAACCAAGAATGTATTTTAATGGAACTAGGGCGTCGGATCCAAGAAAATGGGAGATTGGTTCAGAGTATATAGATGAAGTAAATGGAATGGCCTTCGCAATTAGGGACATGACTACCAGTGGTAGTCCTATTAGAATGGCAGTTAATAAAGATGGTAATATTGCTATTGGTACCACAAACCCCCAAGGCTACAAACTCGCCGTAGCCGGTAAAATACGTGCCACAGAAATAAAAGTAGAGGCTCTCCCATGGCCAGATTACGTTTTTGAAAAATCTTATAAACTACTCGACTTAAAATCTACCGAACAATTTATCAACGAAAATAAGCGCCTTCCTGAAATTCCTTCTGCAGCACAGGTGGCTAAAGAAGGTATTAATTTGGGTGAAATGAATGCAAAATTGCTT
>JACMJM010000048.1 GCA_014380615.1 Sphingobacteriaceae bacterium | reverse complement strand
TGCTTTTAAAAAAATCCTTAACTTGAACCCCTGTGATAAAAAAACAATCACAGGAAGATTTTTGTATAAACTTTTTCATTAGAATTGTAGCCGCAAATTAAGGCTCATTAACATTTAAAAAACACTAAAAAATTAAGATCATGGCTGAGACTAAACCAACTGCATCCGCATCAGTTAAGGCTACTTCTGTACAGGCAAAGAGAAGCAGTAACTCCATTTCGTGGATTGCTCCTGTTTTATGCGTTGTTGCAGGGTATGCTATCTGGCGTTTTATTTTAGGTGCTTCAAATGGATTTGAACAACCTTCGGCTGAAGGCGGTTTCTGGCCTGAGCATAAAGTGCCTAAAGATGCATTACACAGAATTTATGAAGGTGGTATCATCGTTCCTCTGTTGATTGGTATGTTATTAATGGTAATAGTATTTTCAATTGAAAGGTTTCTGACTATCCGCAAAGCGATGGGTAATGGTTCTATTTCCGACTTTATCCGTAAAGTGCAGTATCACCTTGCTAACCGCAATGTAGATGCCGCCCTTTCTGAGTGTGACAAACAACGCGGTTCTGTTGCTAATGTAATGAAAGCCGGCCTCCGCCGTTACAAAGAAATGATCAACGAAGGTGGAATTGATACGGAGCAAAAAGTGATTTCTATCCAGAAAGAAGTAGAAGAAGCAACTGCACTTGAGATACCTATGCTTCAAAAAAACCTGGTATTCCTTTCTACTATCACTTCGGTAGGTACCCTGGTCGCCTTGTTGGGTACTGTTATAGGAATGATCAAATCCTTCGCAGCTTTAGGTACATCTGGTGGTGGAAGTGATTCAACCGCCCTGGCGATAGGTATTTCTGAGGCCTTATACAATACAGCATTGGGTATCGGTACATCTGCCCTATCATTGATCATGTATAACATATTTACAACTAAAATAGACTCAATTACTTACGGCATTGATGAATCAGGCTTTACCCTGACTCAAAGTTTTGCTTCGCTATATAAATAATATTAAATTAGCAAGACTGGCGCTAATTGACGTATGGAATTTGCGAAGATTTTCATCTCATTATAAAACAAGTAAGATATGCCTCATATAAAAATGGCCCGGAAAAGTACGGATACGGATATGACTCCCTTTGTGGATATCGCTTTCCTCATCCTGTCCTTTTTCATTATGGCTACAAAATTTAAACCTGCGGAGCCTGTCAAAGTAGAAACGCCAAATTCTGTTTCTTCTAAAATGTTGAAAGAAGAGAATGCCGTGTTGATTACAATTGATCCATTAAGCAAAGTGTATTTGAATATTTCTTCTCCAAACGATAAAGACAAATTAGGGGTAATAATAGAGGGACTTAATAAAAGCAGAAATCTTGGGTTAACTGCTGCAGAGATGGCAAGTTTCAAAACTACACCTATTATTGGCGTTCCTTTTGCAGGCTTGAAGCAGTTATTGAATCTACCTCTTAGTCAGCAGGAAAAAGTAGTGCAACCGGGAATCCCAGTTCTGGACACTCTTAATAATGAGCTGGTTTGGTGGATAGATGAAGCGAAAAAAGCTTTTGCCGGCGGTAAGCTTAATTATTTGATCAAAGGGGATAATGAGTCCAAATACCCGACATTTGAGGCAGTGATAAATGCCATGAGACGTAATG
>JACMJM010000047.1 GCA_014380615.1 Sphingobacteriaceae bacterium | reverse complement strand
TGAGAAGTTCTTATCTCTGGTGGCGCAATCCAATCCTCATTCTGAAAACTGCGAAGCTGCTACTGTAAGCTACTTTGCCAACAAGCTTTCTGTACATCCAAACTACCTGAGTACGGTGGTAAAAAATATTTCCGGCTGCAACGCCCTTTGTTTCATCCATGAACGAATCCTGAATGTGGCAAAAACTTATTTGGCACAATCAAATATGAGTATCAAAGAGATTTCTTATGAACTTTCCTTTAATGAGCCAACTCATTTCGGTGCTTTTTTTAAAAAGTACATCGGCCTAACTCCTACCCAATTCAGAAAGAAGCTGAAGATTTGATTTTTGTCATTCATCGTTTGATTTTTGTTATCGGCAGCAGCGTTTCCTAACCCACCTTTGTATCGGAAGGAACAGTGAACAAATTTTATAGCAAACTGTCCGGTTCATCAGTTCCTGTATCTCTTTCCACCAACTTTTCATTGCCTGAAAAAAGGCAGATTTATGGTTTAACCATAGGACGAATTTAACCAGTGTTTTAACGAAACAATGAAATGGAACAACTTAGTGTTGTAGTTATTGACGACGACCCCATCGCTCAGCTTATTTGCAAGAAAATAATCCACAACTGTGACCACAATTGCATGGTAACGGCTTTTCTTAACCCTCAACTTGCGGTAGAGTACCTTAACCTTCATCAAGCGAATCGGGCACAGTTACCAGACATTATTTTGCTTGACATAAACATGCCTCAGCTCGATGGCTTTCAGGTTCTAGATCGCATGGGCTTAATGCAGTTTAAAAAACAGATCTATATCTTAATGTTAACCTCTTCTGTGTCGGAAAGTGATAGAACCAAGGCTACCCAATACAGTCTGTTAAGCGGTTTTGAAAGTAAGCCTTTTACTAAAGAAAAGTTTAAAATGGTAAGGGAAGAAGTTTTAAAAATAAGATAGTTTAGAATAATCCCCCCCCGACATTCTGTTACCAGTGGGCGCAACGAAAAGTACTGCGGAAAATTGGTCTGGTATAAGCAGTACCAAGTGGAAGGAAAGAGGGCATTGGCTGGTATCTCAAGCGCAGGCCTTAGCGTTGGAGGAGCCAGACATAGCCCTGCACGTTGATGCAAGAACTGAGCGCAAGGCTTTGAGCCAAAGGCACCTTCGGGATTCACAAGCGTTTGGTCCTTTCCGCACTGAAAGGAAGAGCCTTCGTGGGCAATGAGGGCGACGAAAGGAAATCATGAACGCTTTCTCGCTCTATGCCGCTGGGCATCCAACTTTTTCTTGATAAAAAGTTGGGCAAAAATCAAGGCTTTCGAGTATTGAGCTAAAAGATTGAAAGAAGGCTTATCTACAATCCAAGCCGTGGGTTCCTGCAGTGCTGTATGTAAGGTACTGCTACACTTCTCCGGATTGTTTCCCTTTCGTCGTGAATGTTCCGGTTATCTATGCCTTCTTTCAATCTTTTTTAACGCTCAACCCTCTGAGGCCGGTCCGGCGTGAGGCATTTTGGTGTGGATAGAGGGGGCCTTAGGCAACCCGAAACCGTACAATTTATTAGTTCCTCAACCTACGAAGGCCGTAAGTACCGGAAAAAGTAATATGGTTGATGGTGGAAGAAAACCTGGTATTTTGTCAACTTATACAAACTCGTCGTACGAAATCTCTGCTATTTTAAGCAGCATTTCATCTAATTCATCAGCACTCTTGGCGAGCAGACACAGTAGTTCCTGAAGGTTTCGGCTATCGGTATATTTTATTACTTCCAAAATCCCCAGGATGTTGGCTAAAGGCTTGCGGATCTGATGCGAATTTATTACCGCTATTTCTCGCAACCTCTGGTTTTTCTTCAGGATTTTTAACTGTTGATCTATTAACTCGGTAATATCCTGCTTGGCTCCAACCATTCTAACGGCTTTTCTATGCTGATCTCTGGCAATAAACGCATCGTCTTTGATGTGGATAAAACTTCCGTCGGGCCTGCAAAATCTGTAAGTCTCATTCCAGGTGTTTTTATCAGGATCAATAATTACATCATTTAAAGTACTCAGTACCCTTTCCCGATCGTCGGGATGAATAAATTGCGACCATGTATCCTCGTCCAAAATCGGCATACCTAAAATTTTCTCAACACCTTCGCTCAAAAACAAGCTATTCTCCGTAATATTCCAATCCCATATTCCGTCATGCGTTGCCTTTGATATCAGTTCAAAGCGTTCATTGGCCATCAATGTTTGTTTTTCCGATAACTTAAGTTCCGAAATGTCTACATGCATTATTACGTATTCGTTGCATTCAATGAGGTTAATCGGAGCCACTATTACCCTAAACCATCTTTCGCCGTGCTTTGAACTGCAAGGATATTCTAACGCAAACGAATCGGCCTCTCCCTTAACTACAGCGTTAACGCCAAGTACAAATTCCCGAGCTCCGGCATTTTCGGCCCTATTTGACGCCTCAATATAATTATCGCCCACTCCGTAACTTTTTCCTGAAAGCCCATTTCGAAGAGTATGTTTTTTCCAACTGTCATTAACCGATGTTATTACACCGGCCTTATTAATTATTGCTACGTTGGCGGGCAGGGCGTTAATTATGGCCAGTTGACGGTTGCTTTTGAAGTAAATATCTCTCAATTTTTTCCAAAAAACACAGGCCACTACAAGGGCTATCAAAGCCACTGAAACATTTAACACTTTCGAATAGGTTGATAGTGTCTCTAAGTGTTCTAAATTTTTGTAAAGTTCTGCTCTCCGGTCATTTTTTATGCCTTCGGTTTGATCAATGATTTGGTTAGTGATTCTATCTCCCGCTTTTATTAACGAATCGGGGAACTTTTTAGCAGAATTCTTTGCCCCAATCCCTTTATTTAGAGTAATGAATCGCTGATGAATCAGGTTTTTCAAAAGTTCTAACCTTTTAGGATCAGATGCTCTTACATCTAGCTTTTTAATTTCTGTATATACATTCCAGGCCTTAATACGCGCCACAGGATATTTTCGCAGGTAGGATTTCTCGCCTGTAATAACATATCCTCTTACGGAAGTTTCTGCTTGTTTAATCTCCGATGAAAGGGATTCGAGTTTCTGCAACGCCGTTTGATGAATCTGGACTGTCAGGTTTACATCCGATTGTTTTTGTACTGTAATTAATGAGCTTACTGAAGATAGTAGTAGAAGAATCAGGCTTATTAAAAAGAAAAGGTTGAGTCGTTGGATAAACATTGTAAAATCTTATATGTCATCCTATATAACCTATGACCGTAAGCTACTGACAATAATGCAAATATGCCTGTGAAAAGCTTAAGGTACGGTGATCTGTGTCAAATTCGATACAATATTTGAAGTGGTGTGGATACAGGGAGCTTAGGCATCCCGAAACCGTACAATTTATTAGTTCCTCAACCTACGAAGACCGTGAATTCCGTAAGTGCCGGAAAAAGTTCTTGTATCAGCAGGGTTTTGAGTGGTGGAAAGGGCATTGGTATTCTCCGGGTTACCCGTGGATTTACCCTATTCAGATCTGTAGTTGAGGTATTTGATGAGAAGGAGGTACTAATAGGCCGATTTCGCCAACGCATGCTTTCTATAGGCGGAAAATTTGAGGTACAGGACACCATGGGACAAACCTTATGTATGCTTAAAGGGAAATGGAGCAGTTGGGAATTTAATTTTACACAGGGTAATTTTGCATTGGCTAAAGTGAGTAAGAAATGGGCGGGACTAGGACGCGA
>JACMJM010000046.1 GCA_014380615.1 Sphingobacteriaceae bacterium | reverse complement strand
TGCTATCAGTATCTTTTTGTTAGCAGCAGGAAGTATCGGTTTTTATCTCTGGAACAGACGAAATAAGCAAAAGCTTGCGGCGATGAAACGCAAAAATGAAGATGTAGAAACCCGCCTTTCATTACTTAGCGGCCAACTCAATCCCCATTTTCTTTTCAATTCACTAAACGCCATACAGGGCACTATCAACAGCAGTAATCCCGAAAAGGCAAATACCTATATTGGCAATGTAGCGGGTTTTATGCGCGATGTGATGGACAATGGCCGGAAGGAATTTGTATCCTTGAAGGAAGAACTAAAGCTTGAAGAGGATTATTTAAAACTCGAACAGGAACGAAGGGCTTTTTCCTATAATATATCCATTGCGCCGGGTCTCGAGCCCTCGTTAATCGATTTTCCACCCCTGTTAGTGCAGCCTGTACTCGAAAACAGTATCCGACATGCGTTTAAAGACGAACTTTACCATCCTGCGTTAAGCATAGAGGTTACCAGAGACAGTAATAGTCTTTGCGTTAAGGTTACCGATAACGGCAGCACCGTGTGGAATGCTGATGGGGTGAGGGAGGGCCATGGCTTATCATTAACTAGAAAGCGCATCGCCGTTTATAACGAAAAGCTAGAGGGAATGGCTATCCATATGGCGATAAACTGCCATCCCGGAAGCGGAACAATTACTAAATTTACTTTTCGAAACTGGTTTGCATGAATAATCTTAGCTGTTTTATCGTAGACGATGAGCCGGGTGCGGTTAAAACGCTTATTGCCCTGATTGAACGGTATTGCCCTTTTTTAACAGTTGCTGGTAGTGCCAACGGAGTTGAACCTGCGCTCGGATTTATGAAAGCCAATGCGGTCGACATCTTATTCCTAGATATTAAGATGAAACAGGAATCAGGTTTTGATCTCTTAAAGCTCCTCCCGGGAAATTCATCGCACCTGATATTTGTTACAGCACACGATGAGTACGGCATACAGGCCATCAAATTTTCCGCAACAGATTACCTGCTAAAACCGGTAGTGCCGGAAGAATTAATTGCCGCGGTACACAAGGTAAGCCTGCAAAATAAAAATCGGCATACAGAACAGGTTGATATGCTTCTTCAATCATACCAGCAACAGCATTTTAACACGCAGAAACGAATAGCATTGGCAGATCAGAACGAGATTAGGTATGTGCTAATCGAAAATATCGTCTGCTGCGGTTCCGACAATAGCTATACCAGCTTTTATCTCAATAACGAAAGTAAACCGATCATTGTCTCAAAGCCAATTTCCGAATATGAGCAGATTCTCAGTATGTACGGATTCATCCGCATCCACCAATCCTGGCTCATTAACAAAAGCCGGGTTGAGTCGTTTAAGAAGGCGGATGGCGGTTATTTGATTATGGACAACCAGATGAGCGTGCCTGTCAGTCGGCAGAGGAAGCACTTTCTAAAGGAATTGTGATATAATCTGATACACACCTCATATTTAATTCCGGGCCGAATTTAGTATCAAAAAAGCAAAATTCTTTTTTCACCTTAGTGGTATTATGCAATCCATTCTTATTATAGACGACGAACCAAAGTTGCGAGAGCTTTTAGCCAGAATATTAAAGCTTGAAGGCTATCGGATATTGGAAGCGGAGTCTGTTAAATCGGCCGAATTTATCCTGCAAAAGGAAGAAGTCAATCTGGTTTTAAGTGATGTCCGCTTACCCGATGGCAACGGGGTCGACTTTTGTAAAATTATTAAAAGCCGTTATCCGGCTATTGAAGTGATTGTATTAACGGCTTACGGCACCATCTCCGACGGTGTAAAAGCCATGCAAAACGGAGCTTTTGACTACTTAACTAAAGGCGATGATAACGAAAGAATAATTCCTTTAACCAGCAAGGCTTTCGAAAAAATTAAGCTTCATGCCCGTATCAAAGAGCTGGAGCATAAAGTTTCGCGAAAATATAGCTTCGATAAAATCACGGGCGAATCTGCCGCCATAAAGCAGGCAATAGAATTGGCCCGGAAGGTTGCAAAAACTGATGCCACCGTTTTACTAACCGGCGAAACCGGAACAGGGAAGGAGGTGTTTGCTCAGTCTATTCATCACGAAAGTAAGCGTGCCGACAAGTCGTTTGTCGCGATAAATTGCAGTGCGTTTTCGAGGGAGATTTTGGAAAGTGAGCTATTTGGCCACAAAGCCGGGGCGTTTACGGGTGCGGTGAAAGATAAGAGGGGCCTGTTAGAAGAAGCCGACGGAGGTACGCTTTTCCTCGATGAAATCGGTGAAATGAGCCCCGACCTGCAGGCAAAGCTGTTAAGGGTACTCGAATCGGGAGAATTTATAAAAGTGGGCGAAACAAAAAGCTCGAAAGTTGATATGCGCCTGATTGCCGCCACCAACCGAACTTTACTGGAGGAGATTAAAACAGGACACTTTAGAGAAGATTTGTATTACAGGCTTTCTACGTTCAAAATAACATTACCGCCCCTGCGCGACCGAAAAGAAGACATTGCTATACTGGCGGGCTATTATCTGGAGGAATTTAATTTGAAATGTAATGGCAAGGTTAGCGAGTTAAGCGGAGGATTGTTAAGCAAAATGAAAGAACTGAATTGGAGAGGGAATGTGAGAGAACTTAAAAATGTAATGGAAAGAATGGTGATTCTGGCTAACGGGGGAATCCTTTCGGAAGATGACCTCCCGATTGATTATCGCCTGGAATCAAATGAAGCAAACCCGGGCCTTAGTTTAAACAGCATTGAAAAAGCACATATTCAAAAAGTTTTGATAATTACCCAGGGAAATAAGGCCGAAGCTGCTAAAATTCTCAACATAGGTTTAACTACTTTATACCGAAAAATTGATGAGTACCAGATTTTGTAAAACCCCAAAATGAAAAATTAATTTTTCATTTTGATAAAAACGTATCCCTTATTTTTAGTAACAGTGCCCTTAATGCAAATTAAGGGCACTTTCTGTTTTCGGCACACCATTAGCGTACCATAAAAAATTAATGAATCCTGCATGAGTTTATAACTCGCTCCTTATGGCCGGGGCCATAAAAAGCACAGGCAGGTTTCTTACTCTTTAAACGGTATACTCTGATGAACATTAAAAGCAAACTTCGGTTAGGAATCGGCCTGCTTTTTTTACTTAATTTAATTGTCGGGATTTTTGCCAGCCTTTATTTGCAACGATTATCCGATAATTCTAAGTCTATTCTTTCTGAGAATTACAAAAGCCTTCAATACACCAGGAAGCTTAATACTCTGCTCCATAATTCGGATAATTTCAGTAACAGGGAAATCGCATCGTTCGAGAAGTATTTGCACCTGCAGGAAGTTAATATAACCGAACCCGGGGAAGCGGAACTTACAGGACAGCTACGAAACAGCTTCAATATGCTTAAAGATCCTAAAAATGAGCAATTGAAACCATCGCTTATCATCGATATTCAAAATATTTTAGACAAAGTACAGGATCTAAACTTAGCGTCTGTGTATTCGAAAAACGTTAAAACGCAGCGAGTAGCAAAAAACGCGTCTTTTACGCTGGGAATACTTACGGTGTTTTGCCTTTTAATAGGCTTTAGTTTCATGGTCAACTTTCCGGGCTATATCGCCGACCCGCTTCATGAACTTTTATCAGGTATTAAAGCAATTTCAAATAAGGAGTATAATCAACAACTTAATATTGAAACCAACGACGAACTCGGAGAATTGGCCCGGGCTTTTAACGCCATGGCCATTAAATTAAAAGAGTTCGAAAGTATTAATCTGGCACAGATATTATCTGAGAAAAGAAGAATAGAAACCCTTATTGATAGCATGAACGATGCTATCGTGGGCTTAGATGAGCAACAAAATATCCTCTTTATAAATACGGTTTCGGCCGAGCTTTTCGGCTTGGATAGTACCCGGCTGATTGGTGTTTACGCACCCGACATCGCTTTAACTAATGGTTTGTTCAGGCAGGCCCTTACACGCGAGAATAATAAGGAAATAGCATTTAAAAGCAAGTCGGGTGAAAGGTATTTCACTAAAGAGACAATAGAGGTAAGAAATAACGACGAGGCCTTGGGAAAGGTAATTATCCTGAAAAATATCACCCGGTTCCATGAGCTGGACGCGGCTAAAACAAATTTCATAGCTACCATATCTCACGAGTTAAAAACACCTATTTCATCGATAAAGCTATGCCTGAAATTGTTAGAAGACGAGCGTGTTGGATTGGTTAATACCGAGCAGCGGTCGCTAATTAAAAATATTAAGGAAGATACCTCCCGGCTTTTACGAATTACCGGCGAACTTCTTGATTTATCTCAGGTGGAAAGCGGCAATATCCATTTGAATTTGAATGAAGCTGCTCCGATGGCGATAGTGGAATATGCCAAAAATACCGTTCAATTTCAGGCAAGCCAGAAGAATGTTGTTATCGACGTTAAGTGCGATGAAAACCTGCCCAATGTTGTCGCAGATGAGGAAAAGACCGCCTGGGTATTGGTGAATTTTTTATCAAATGCGTTGCGCTACAGTCCCGATTACGGAACAATTTTTTTACACCTGAAGTCGGGCGAGGATGTAGTGGAATTTTTGGTTACCGATGCAGGGCCGGGAATTGAAGAAAAGTATCAGAAGCGAATTTTTGACAGGTACTTTCAGGTGCCTTCCCACGAAAAGCAAAAAACCGGCACGGGCTTAGGGCTGGCCATCTCAAAAGATTTTATTGAAGCGCAAAAGGGCCGCATTTTTCTGAAAAGCAAAGTGGGAGAAGGAAGCACTTTCGGTTTCATTATCCCGATCTCGAAAAGAATAACTAATGAAATTTAAATATCAAAACTTAATAACAGCATAAATAGATTTCGATCGGCCGGTTTAGGCTTATCATAACACTGCTATAACATAATTATAAAAATGGGTACTCATAAACATGTACATAAATTATCAGCCGCCGGCCTATTAATTAGCTTAGGTATTATTTACGGAGATATCGGCACTTCTCCTCTATATGTATTCAAATCTATAATCGGCCCCAGGCTGATAACACCCGAACTTATACTGGGCGGATTATCGTGCGTGTTTTGGACGCTTACCCTACAAACAACCATAAAGTACGTTATCATAACACTTCAGGCCGACAATAAGGGTGAAGGCGGAATATTTTCACTTTTCTCGCTGGTTAAAAATAAGGGTAAATGGCTGATAATTCCGGCGGCTGTTGGTGGTGCGGCTCTTTTGGCCGATGGTATAATTACACCTCCGTTTACAGTTTCGGCCGCTATAGAAGGACTTGCCCTTCGGTATCCGAATATCCCTACCATACCTATCGTAATCATAATTCTCTCGGTTATCTTCATTGTTCAACAGTTTGGAACCTCTATTATTGGAAAAGCATTCGGGCCTATCATGTGGATTTGGTTTACAATGATTGCGGTTTTAGGGCTCTCTTACTTAACGCAGTTTCCCGGAATCCTGAAAAGTATTAACCCTTATTACGCCTATCATACCCTCACAACTCACCCTCAGGCATTTCTTATTATCGGCGGGGTATTTCTTTGTACAACTGGAGCGGAGGCCTTATATTCTGACTTAGGGCATTGCGGACGGGCCAATATCAGAATCAGCTGGATTTATGTTAAAACCTGCCTGTTGCTTAATTATTTTGGACAGGGAGTTTGGCTTTGGCAGCAACAGGGCCACTATTTGGAAGGCAGAGTTCCATTTTACAGCATAATGCCTCATTGGTTCTTAATATACGGAATCGCGGTAGCCACTCTTGCGGCTATCATCGCAAGCCAGGCCTTGATATCGGGTTCGTTTACTTTGATTGCGGAAGCGGTAAGGTTAAACCTTTGGCCCAAAGTAAAAATTAACTTTCCCTCGCTGCAAAAAGGCCAAATCTATGTCCCTTCAATGAACTGGATTTTGTGGGTTGGCTGTATGGTGGTGTTGTTTATTTTTCGCGACTCTGATAGTATGGAACATGCCTACGGTTTGTCTATTACTATCACCATGTTAATGACAACTATTCTGGTAGCGGTTTTCCTCCGCCGAAAGCACTATCCCCTATATCTTGTTGTTATGTTTCTCATCATTTACGGCATAATCGAGTTAACCTTCCTGGCCGGTAATCTCCCCAGAATATTGCATGGTGGCTGGTTTACCGTTATTCTGGGCGCAATTTTATTTTCGGTTATGTGGGCATGGTCTAACGGCCGCCAAATCAGAAACCGCTATATGAAGTTCGTGGAGATTGATAAATACTTCCCCGTAATAAGTAAACTCAGCAAAGATACCACGGTTCCTAAATATGCCTCGCATTTGGTATACCTTACCAGTGCTAACTTTAAAAGCGAAATCGAGCAATCCATTATCTACTCAATAATTCAAAAAAACCCAAAAAGGGCAGATGTTTACTGGCTTTTGCATGTTGATGTTACCGACGAACCTTATACCATGGAGTATAAAGTAACTTCATTTATCCCTAAGCAGCTTATCAGGGTCGATTTTAAATTGGGATTTAAGGCAGATCAAAGAATCAATATCCTCTTTCGAACGGTTGTAGAAGATTTGGTTAAGGAATCGGAGGTAGAGATTCTAAGTAACTACCCATCGCTAAGAGAATTTAATATCGCCGGAGACTTTAGGTTTGTGGTTATCGAAAAGGTAATAACTAATTCGGCCAGTCTGGGATTTATCGAGCGATCAATTATAATTTATCACCAAATGCTTAAAAAGTTAAGCCTGTCTGATGAAAAGAACTTTGGCCTCGATTTAAGCTCTGTAGCGGTAGAAAAGGTTCCCTTAATTATCGACCATACCAAAAGAATACAGTTGAAGAGGATAGGATAGTACTTATAATTTTAGCAGGCTCTTAAAATTTAGATACGATTGACATGTATAAATTTTTAAAATACTTTTGGCCCATAACTACCGGCTTAATATTTATAGTCGTAATATTCTTCATTATTAAGCCCTTGCCGGTTACCAGGCAAAACAGCATCGTTTTTACAGCAATCGCGACAGGTGTGAAGCAGGGTGGATTAAATAATTTAGTGCTGTCTTTTTATAACACCCGAGGAGTGTATTCTATCGCTCAAGCGGATAGTATGGGATTAAATTCAGACACTTTGACGAAGAATCTGGTTAATAAAGAAGTGGTCGTTTCCTATTTAAAACCAGGCTTTTTTAGCCACTTTCATCCCATGACAAATACTTACGAGGTCACGCAATTACAAGTTGGCGATGTAATCGTTTATTCAGGATTTCAGGATTCGCCTTAGGGGCGGGTTAACGATAAAAAGTCGTGTTGATTGTGGCCATAAGTACTTCGTAAAGCTCAGTACAGGCTCTGTCGAAGGGTAATTCGTTTGGGCTTCAACTCCGCCCAGGCTGATATAGTACAACAACACGACACCAGCTTTCTTAATAGCTGATAAAAAGCTTTCTAAACCCTATAAAAATAAACTTAAAATCACAAATCATGGAAAATCCAATGTTACATTATTGGTGGGTGCTTGCACTCATCGTTGTTATCGTGTTGTACAAATTCGTTCTAAGATTTTTATTCGGAATGGTCATAGTGCCAGAGGATAAAATAGGTTTGGTAACCAAAAAATTTGTTCTGTTCGGAAAAAATAAAGAATTGCCCGACGGGCGCATTATTGCCACACTGGGTGAGGCAGGTTTTCAGGGCAGAACACTCGCTCCCGGAATTTATTTCTGGATGTGGTTCTGGCAGTTTGATGTAACCATGGAGCTTTTTACAGTAATACCGGAAGGTAAAATCGGGTTAGTACTTGCGAAAGACGGTTCAGAAATACCAACCGGCAATATACTCGGAAAAAATGTCGACTCTGATAACTTTCAGGATGCGGTAAAATTTCTGGAAAACGGCGGACAGAGAGGACGGCAAACATCCTATATAACATCCGGCTCATACCGTATCAATACCATGCTGTTTCAAGTGTCGGTTACCGATATGATCAGAATTCAGGAAAGTATGGTAGGTATTGTTACCACTTTAGACGGTTTACCCATTGAAGCCGGACAGATTGCAGGTAAGCTGGTAGAAGGCCATAATAACTTTCAGGACTTTGATAAATTCATTTTAAACGGGGGTAACCGCGGATTGCAGCCTCAGGTAATTTTAGCGGGTTCGTACAATCTTAATCCATGGGCCATTCAATTGGAAGAAACTCCAATGACAGAAATCCCTATAGGGTTTGTCGGGGTGGTGATTTCGTACATCGGACATGACGGCCCGGATCTTACAGGAGATGATTTTAAGCATGGAAATATTGTTGAGAAAGGTTCAAAAGGTGTTTGGCTTCAGCCACTCGGCCCGGGTAAATATCCCATCAACAAATACACTATGAAAGTAGAATTAGTTCCTACCACCAATCTTGTATTGAACTGGGCAGCCGCAAGAAGTGAAGCTCATAACCTGGATAAGAACTTGTCTACTATAACTGTTCGATCAAAAGATGGTTTTCCGTTCAACCTCGATGTGGCGCAGATTATTCACGTACCTACCACCGAGGCTCCGAAAGTTATTGCCCGTTTCGGGAACATGGTTAACCTTGTTTCGCAGGTTCTCGAACCCACCATTGGTAACTATTTCCGAAATTCTGCACAGGACAGTGATGTAATCGCTTTCTTAAGCACCCGTAAAGAAAGACAAGAGTCGGCCCGTGAACACATCAGAAAGGTGCTGGATGAATATAATGTAAATGCCGTAGATACGCTGATAGGGGATATTGTTCCGCCCGAATCGCTTATGAAAACTTTAACCGACCGAAAAATCGCGGAGGAGCAGCGAGTAACTTACGACACTCAAAAACAAGCTCAGGAACAAAGGCAGGGTATGGAAAAAGAAACCGCTATTGCGGATATGCAAAAGGATATTGTTAAGGCACAACAGAGTGTTGAAATAGCCGAAAAAACAGCTAGCGCAACCGTTAAAAAATCTGAAGGAGATGCCGCAGGTGTTAAACTAGCTGTAGGGGCCGAGGCGGAAGCCACCAAAATGCGGGCACATGCCGAAGCCGAGGCTACAAAAGCCAGAGCGGTAGCAGAGTCTGAAGCGATTAAACTTCGTGCATCAGCCGAGGCCGAACAAATATCATTAACAGGTACAGCCGACGCAGGTAAAATACTTGCTGTAGGCAAATCTACTGCCGAAGCTTATCAATTAGCGGTTAAGGCTTTAGGTGGCGAAAACTTTACCCGTTACAAAATTACTGAGGAGCTTTCAAAAGGAAATATAAAGCTAATTCCGGATGTGCTGATTGGCGCAAATGGTGGTAATGGTTCCGCCATAGAAGGGATGCTTGGCTTGAAGTTAATGGAGATGATGAATCCTGGGAAAAAAGAGGATCTTAAAGAATTGCGGGCCGATCCGGTGGCTAAGGTTTAAATTAATTTCACCCATATACCCGACAGGGAAATCGCTTTTGAAAACCGTGCGAACTGTTTAAAGAAAAAGCAACGTCAGACAGTTGTTTCCAACGCTGTCTGACGTTCTATAAAAGTTTAAAAGCGATTTCTCTGATATACCGGAAGGATATGTTGGGTGTAAGCAAAATATTATTTAAAGTGGTTTTGGTAAACTCTTAAATTTCCTGTCGTGTATTAGGATTTTTTGTATATTCAAACCTTCAATATTTAGAAATTCTTGTATTGAGTATTCGTAGAATGTTCCCAATAGTTATAGCGTATTAAATGAAATCGGTTCGTAGAGTAGAAAATGTTCATATTTTTTTGTGGTTGCTAAAAGATAGTTGCTGGGTGATGGACTTCCAGATTTTGGGTGTTTTTATGATCCTTCCTACCATTCTGGTGGCGTTTTTTATCACCTGGCGTACCAGGAAAATTATTACAGAGCTATTTCATAACATAGCGGTTTGTTGCTGGGTATGCGCCAATAGCGTTTGGATGATCGGCGAATTTTTCTACGATGATACAACAAGGCCTTACGCAACCGTATTCTTTGTGTCGGGTGTGTTGGTTATGGCATATTATTACCTGTTTTTAAATTCGAGGCGGGTAAATCAAAACGAAGAGCAGGATGTTGAACTTGTAAGCCTTCCCGAATCGAAGGTTTATGAAAAAGTTTAAGTGCTGAATATATTTTATTTAAGAACTTTCGAATTCTAATTATAGCACCGTACCTCCCCCCCCTCGGTTTAATTATGAATTTATAAACTTCGCTAACAGGTTGGCTATGATGACGTTTCCTATAATCCGAAAAAAAAACCGGGTAAAATACTTGTATTACTGTAAATGCCTATTAATATCCTATCTTTAAGCTATTACTTTGCCATTGTAAATTAGGCTGGTTTTTCTGGCCAAACGGGTTTGTTAACACTATCCTCTAAAACATTATCTGTATTCAGGCATTAATAATTCCAGATATTTTATCATAATCCCGTGATAAATATCAGTTTGTTTTTATGAAAGACATCACCACCACCGTTTTCGACATGTTATCAGGCCTTCGCAGTACCTTTCAAAAAGACGATACTATGAGAACCAGTGATGATGATCTGCGCTTCCATTCAGAACTCTTTAGTTCGGGCCAGATGGAACTCCACGCAAAATCGGTAGCTCGCTCACATAAACTTCAAAAAAGGATATCCTCAGATCAGTTGCTGAAAAGGCTCGACGCCAATGAGAAATCATTACTCGACGTGCGAAATATGCTTGTAGAGGGAATCAGGCAGGGTAGTGATATTACGCCAGGTGCCGAATGGCTGCTCGATAATTTTTATCTTATTGAAGAGCAGGTTGTTATAGCCAGGAAGCATTTACCTAAGGGGTATAGCGAAGGCTTGCCTTATCTGGGAACCGGTATACCACGCGTTTATGATATTGTACTCGAGCTTATCTCGCACAGCGATGGCCGCGTTGATGTAAACAGCCTGAGTAGTTTTATCGCCGCTTATCAAACACATACTATTCTTACCCTGGGCGAATTATGGGCTATCCCCATTATGGTGCGCCTTGCCATAATCGAAAATCTTAGGAGAGTAGCGGGTTTGATCGCATTAGATATGATTGACCAGAACATGGCCGACTACTGGGCGGGGAATATGCTTACAACCGTTAAGGAACAGCCCGGGAATCTAATTCTCAGTATTGCGGATATGGCAAGGTCTAAACCTATACTGAATTCAGCATTTGTTGCTGGTTTTACCCGTGCGCTACAGGGAAAAGGGCCTGCGTTGGCACTTCCTTTAAGTTGGATGGAACAACAGCTATCCGCATTGGGTGTAAGCAGCAGCGATCTTATCCGCCAGGAAACACAAAAACAAGCTTCAGACCAAGTTTCGGTGCGTAATAGTATCGGCACCCTTCGTTTTATCGGGGCTAACGACTGGCGCGAATTTGTAGAAACACTTAGCAGCGTTGAACAGGTTTTACGACAGGATACAACAGGCGTTTATCCGCTGATGGACTTTGCCACACGCGACAGGTATCGGCATGTTGTAGAGTCTATTTCTAAAAATTCTTTATTCTCAGAAACAGAAGTTGCGCAAATAGTACTCAACCTTACCGAAAAGCCCCATGAATCTGCCGAAATGGGTGGGCGGAAAAAGCATTTGGGTTATTATTTGGTTGATAAGGGCCTTAAGGAAGCCGAACGAGCGTCTAAAATGCGCTACACCATCAAGAAAAAGCTCAACCGTACGCTCCGGGAGTTTCCCGTATTCCTTTATTTTTTTGCTATAGTTATTCTAGCCGTATCAGGAGCCGTAGCAATGTGGGCATTAGCCTATATAAATGGTGCCCAGGGCTGGGCGATGTTATCTGTAGTGGCTATTCTCGCTTTTATCGGATCTTCGCAACTGGCGGTTTCTTTAGTGAACTGGTTTTCTACTATATGGGTAAGGCCTTTCCTTTTACCGCGGATGGATTTTTCGGAAGGAATTCCTACCGAATACCGAAGCATGGTAGTAATTCCGACTATGCTTTCAAGCCTGAGCTATGTTGAAGAACTGATAGAAGGCCTGGAGATCCGTTTTCTGGCAAATAAAGAAGAGAACTTGCATTTTGCCCTCCTTACAGATTTTACAGACGCCAAAAGCGAAACCATGCCCGGCGACGATGACCTGGTAGCGGCCGCCACAAAGAGCATAGAGGCACTCAATCAAAAATATAACCCCTCCGAAGGCGATACCTTTTTCCTTTTTCACCGCCCTCGTACGTTTAATCCATCCGAAAAAGTATGGATGGGATATGAACGTAAAAGAGGAAAGCTATCAGCTCTGAACGCCTTTTTAAGAGGCCGTGGTACGAATGAATTTTCGGCCGTGGTTGGAAATACTATTCTTTTAAGCAATGTAAAATACGTTATAACGCTCGACTCAGATACGCAGTTGCCGAGGGATGCCGCCTGGAAATTTATAGCTACCATGGCGCATCCGCTTAATCAGGCGGTATTTAATGTTTCTAAAAAGCGGGTAACCGAAGGCTATGGTATTCTTCAGCCTCGTGTTGCGTCCAGTATTCCCAAAACGGCTACTTCCTTATATCTGCGTATGCAGGGCAACGTTACCGGAATTGACCCTTATACCCGCGTATCCTCAGACGTGTATCAGGATGTTTTTGAAGAGGGATCGTTTATAGGTAAAGGTATTTATGATGTAGACGTTTTTGAGCGTGCCGTTCACGGGGTTTTTCCTGAAAATCGCATTTTGAGTCACGATTTACTCGAGGGTTGCTATACCAGGTCGGGTTTAATAAGCGATGTTTTATTATACGAAGACGGTCCGGCGCAATACAGCGCGGATATCAGGCGCCATCATCGCTGGATAAGGGGCGACTGGCAGATAGCAGCCTGGATGTTGCCATTTATAATCGGAGGGGAGGGCGGTCTCAGGTCAAATCCGATATCTGCTTTGTCGCGCTGGAAAATTCTGGATAACCTGCGAAGAAGTATTCTTCCGGTTTCACTAATTCTGCTTCTGATGCTTGGCTGGTCGGTGCTGCCGCTTCCCTGGTTTTGGACACTAATGGTAACTATTATTGTATTGTTACCCGTTATAATCGCCGCATGCTGGCAGCTATTAAATAAACCTATTGAACTAACTCTAAACGCCCATCTTGTCGAAGTAGGTATTACATTACGAGATCTTATTATCCGTTTTGTTTTTGGTTTGGCCGTACTGCCTTACGAAGCTTTTAAAAATCTCGACGCAATTGTTCGTACCAACTGGCGCATGTTTGTTTCAGGTAAAAAACTTTTGCAATGGACACCCTCGGCTACAATATCTGCCCCATTAAATTATACGGTCTGGTTTGAGTATCAAACCATGTGGATTACCCCCTTCCTTTCAGTAGCTGGCCTGGTAATTCTTTCTTTAATTAATTCTAATGCGGTTATAGTTGCTTCTCCAATACTTATTCTCTGGTTTTTTGCTCCAGCAATCGCCTGGCTGCTTAGTAAGCCCGAGAAGGAGGAAAGTCCCGATTTCTCGCCAGAACAGTTAACCTTCCTTCATCAGTCGGCCCGCAAAACATGGTCGTTTTTTGAGAATTTTGTAAGCGCACAGGAAAACTGGCTTCCGCCTGATAATTTTCAGGAACACCCCGCAGCTGTTATCGCCCACCGTACTTCGCCAACCAATATGGGTCTGGCCTTGCTTGCCAATCTTGGAGCGTATGATTTTGGTTATATCACAGCTTCACAACTTGCCTCTCGATGCGATAATACACTTCGGTCGATGCTTGCGCTGGAACGTTATAAAGGGCATTTTTACAATTGGTATGATACCTTAAGTTTAACCCCTCTTCATCCGCGTTATGTTTCTACGGTTGATAGCGGAAATCTTGCCGGGCATTTACTCACCCTGCGTCAGGGGCTTTTGGCTGTTCCCTGGCAGCCCATTTTCAGCAAGCAGGTATTCCACGGGTTTATAACTACTACCGAAATAATACAGGGCCTAAGTAATCCTCATGAAAACGGTTTGATTGAGGAGATCCAGGCCTTATTGGATACCGCCTTGCTGTCTGAAAATGCAACCCTTAGTTCCGTAAAAAAAGATCTTTCAAATCTTGCCCTACTCAGCGGGAAGCTTGTTGAACAAGAAGATGCCGAATCCGAACTGTATAAGTGGGCGGTTCGTCTGTCTGACCAGGTAAATTATATCCTCAATGATCTGCTTAAATTGGTGCCGTGGTTAGAGATGCCTTTGCCCGATAATTTAACTTATTTAGATGTAATCCCCTCTTTGTCAGATATTAAAGGTGTTCAATCTGATGTTGTAATTGAAGGTTTTAAGAAAGCTGGAGAAACGAATATAGAATGGTTAACCAAATTCGCGACTTTATTAGAAACCGGCGGCAGATATGCTGAAAGCCAAATCCTGCTCCTCGAAAAACTTTCAGGGCAATGCGAAGAGCTTAGTGAAATTGAGTACGATTTTCTTTATGATAAATCTACCAACCTGCTGCGTATCGGGTACAACGTTGACGATCAGCGAAAAGATGACAGTTTCTATGATCTGCTTGCTTCCGAGGCCCGGCTGGGTATTTTTGTGGCCATAGCCCAGGGTAAGCTTCCTCAGGAAAGCTGGTTCGCTTTAGGCCGCTTACTTACCAACTCAGGCGGAGATCCCATTCTTTTATCCTGGAGCGGTTCAATGTTCGAATACCTTATGCCGCAGCTGGTAATGCCATCGTATGAAAATACGCTGCTTCACCAAACAAGTAAAGCCACTGTTAAGCGCCAGATAGAATACGCTACCCAAAGGGGAGTGCCCTGGGGTATCTCAGAATCGGGGTATAATACCGTAGACGCGAATTTGAATTATCAGTACCGGGCTTTTGGTGTACCGGGCCTAGGCTTAAAGCGCGGACTTGAAGAAGACCTGGTTATTGCACCCTACGCAACTATGCTGGCCTTAATGGTTTCTCCTGTTAAGGCATGCGCCAATTTGCAGCTTTTATCAAGAGAGGGTTTTGAAGGCGAACATGGCTTTTTTGAAGCCATAGATTACACCGCTAGCCGTTTACCCCGGGGAAAAACCAATAGTATTGTACGTTCTTATATGGTGCATCACCAGGGAATGGGTTTTCTTTCACTGGCTTATGTGCTGCTTAATAAACCCATGCAGCAACGCTTTGCGGCCGAGCTAAGGTTTCAGGCTACCTTATTGCTTTTACAGGAGCGCATTCCACGAACCACTCTGTTTTATGCCCATACGGCTGATATTATCGAAACCCATACCACCGAAAGCAATATACAGGTGCGTAATATCCGCACACCTAATACGCCAGTACCCGAAATTCAGCTGTTAAGCAATGGTAATTACCAGGTAATGATAAGTAATTCGGGCGGGGGGTATAGCCGCTGGCGAAATATCGCGGTTACCCGCTGGAGAGAAGATACTACTAAAGACGACCGCGGAATATTTTGCTATATAAAAGATGTTAAAAGCGGTGTTTTCTGGTCAAATACTTACCAGCCGACCCTTCATCCGGCAAAAAATTATGAGGCGACGTTTTCTCAGGGGCACGTAGAGTTTCGCAGAAATGATTTCGGAATAGATACTCGCACCGAGATTGTGGTATCTCCCGAAGATGATACCGAGATGAGGCGTATCAGGATTACTAATAAAGGCCAAGTAGTAAAGGTGTTGGAGGTAACCAGCTATGCCGAAATAGTTATGGCGAGCCAGCCGTCGGATGAAGCGCATCCCGCTTTCAGTAATCTCTTTGTGCAGACAGAAATAATGGAAGAGCAGAATGCGGTGCTCTGTACGCGCCGCCCCAGATCTGAAGGCGAAACTCCGCCCTGGATGTTCCACATGATGGATGTGAGGGGTGCCGCTGCCGAAGCCATCTCATTCGAAACAGACAGGATGCAGTTTACTGGTCGGGGTAAAACGCTTGCCCATCCTCAGGCAATGGATACCAGTTCGCTTTCGGGCAAGCAGGGTTCGGTTTTGGATCCTATTCTATCTATCCGTTACAGGGTAACTATCAGGCCCAATCAAACTATCACTTTCGACCTTATTTACGGTATCAGCGAAACGAAAGATGCTTGTATCGCCCTGATGTACAAATACCACGACAGGCACCTAAAGAACCGTGCGTTTGAACTTTCCTGGACCCATAGCCAGGTTTTGTTACGACAGATTAACGCTACCGAAGGCGATGCCCAGCTTTACGGCAGGCTGGCTTCGTCTGTAATTTACGGCAACGCTAATTTACGGGCAGAGGCTTCGGTTATTCAAAATAATTTCCGCGGGCAGTCCTGGCTTTGGAGCCATTCTGTATCCGGTGATTTACCCATCGTACTACTTCATATTTACGATGCGGAGAGTATGGAACTGGTGAGGCAGATGGTGCAGGCCCATGCGTATTGGCGTTTAAAAGGCCTCGCTGTCGACCTGGTAATCTGGAATGAAGACCACGGAACCTATCGTCAGGTATTGCAGGATCAGATTCTCGGTTTAATAACCGCCGAAGTAAATACAAACCTTACTCATAACACCCCGGGTACTATTTATGTAAAATCGGTCGACCAGCTGTCTTCAGAAGACCGCATTCTTTTTGAGAGTGTAGCAAGGGTAATTATCTATGATAATCGCGGTACCTTATCCGAGCAGGTAAACTCCCGACAATCAGACAGGGTGCTTCCTGCTCTTATCGAACCTAAAATAATTATCAACCAGCCCGTATCACAAACCCTGGCCCTGCCGGACGGACTGTTGTTCTTTAATGGTACCGGCGGGTTTACACCCGATGGTAAGGAATACAAGATTACTGTAAATGGCAGTCAAACTACTCCGGCACCATGGGTAAACGTTATTGCTAACCCGGGCTTCGGTACGGTAATTTCGGAGAGCGGATCGGCCTATACCTGGGCGGTAAATGCCCACGAATACCGCATTACGCCATGGAGCAACGATCCAGTAAGCGACACCGGCGGCGAAGCCTTCTATTTACGAGATGAGGAAACAGGGGATTTTTGGTCGCCTTCGGCATTTCCCGCAAACGGCTCATCTCCTTATATCATTACTCATGGCTTTGGTTATTCTACTTTCGAGCATATTGAAAATGGTATTGCCACAGAAATGTGCGTGTTTGCGCATAAAGAGCTACCGGTTAAATTTATCGTTCTCACAATTAAAAACCAATCGGGCCGCGAAGGTAAATTTTCTGCCACTGGGTTTATAGAGGCTGTTTTGGGTGATGTTCGGTCGAAAACCCATATGCACATCGTTTCCGAACAAGACCCCAATACCGGAGCGGTGTTATTGAGAAACCGTTATAACTCTGCTTTCGCCGAACGCGTTACTTTCTTCAAGGTAGACGGCGGAGTGAATTTTAGTTATACCGCAGATCGCACAGAATTTATCGGCCGTAATCGCACATTACACGAGCCTCAGGCCATGTACCGAAAAAGGCTTTCCGGAAAAACCGGTGCTGCCGTAGATCCCTGTGCGGCTTTACAGGTAAAATTTGATTTGCTTGACGGTGCCGAAAAAGAGATTATTTTCATGCTGGGCAATGGAGAAAATACCCAGGCTGCCAGTGCCCTGATAAGGAAGTTTACTGTCCGCGAAATGGTTATCGAAGCCTTGCGGGAAGTAAAGGAATACTGGAATGATACTTTAGGAAAAGTACAGGTAAATACACCCGATATGGCCTTGAATGTACTGGCCAACGGCTGGTTGACATATCAAACAATGGCCTGCCGTATGTTTGCCCGAAGCGGATTCTATCAATCGGGCGGAGCTTTTGGTTTCAGAGATCAGCTGCAGGATGTTCTTGCGTTGTTGCACAACCGGCCTGATATGGCCCGCGAGCAAATTTTATTAAGTGCCTCGCGCCAGTTTGCCGAAGGCGACGTTCAGCACTGGTGGCACCCGCCTGAGGGCAGGGGAGTGCGAACCCGCTGTTCGGACGACATGCTTTGGCTGCCTTTTGTAGTATCGAGGTATGTTTCGGCGACCGGCGATACCGCAATATTAAATTCCTCGGTAGGATTTTTAGAAAGCCGTACTCTTTTTGAAGACGAAGAAACATTATATGATTTACCGGTAAGTGCCGGCATGCAGGCTTCTTTATATGAACATTGTAAACGTGCTATTATGGTTAGTTTACGATTCGGTACGCATGGCCTGCCATTTATCGGTGCCGGCGATTGGAACGACGGGATGGATCAGGTTGGCCTGAGGGGCAAGGGTGAAAGTGTATGGCTTGCCTTCTTTCTGTATGATGTACTGTCGAAGTTTACTTCCGTGGCAGAAGGTTTCGGGGATACTATTTTCGCCGAAAGGTGCCAGGCAGAGGCTCTGAAATTGCAAACCAATATTGAAGAATCGGGATGGGACGGCGAATGGTACCGGCGTGCCTATTTTGACGACGGAAGTCCTTTAGGGTCTGCCCAAAACGTGGAGTGCCGCATTGATGCTATCGCTCAAAGCTGGTCTGTATTATCTGGTGCGGCTAATGAAGGGCGCAGGGCGCAGGGTATGGCCTCTCTTAACAAGTATCTGGTAAAAACCGATTTAAAGCTAATCCAGTTGCTCGATCCTCCTTTTGATTCGAAAGGGCCTAATCCGGGTTATATCCGTGGCTACGTTCCCGGCGTTCGTGAAAACGGCGGACAATATTCTCATGCCGCTATCTGGACGCTTATGGCTTTCGCGGCTTTGGGCCAGCGCAAAAAAGTTTACGAGTTATTTAACCTTGTTCAGCCTCTAAACCATGCTTTAGACGCCGATGCCGTTCAGGTGTATAAAGTAGAGCCCTATGTAATGGCTGCGGATGTATATGCCAATGAATCGCATAAAGGCCGTGGCGGTTGGACCTGGTACACCGGTTCGGCAGGGTGGATGTACCAGTTTATAACCGGCTCTTTACTCGGTATTGAACTGCGGCATAATAATTTAATTTTCAAACCTTGTTTCCCTCTCAGCTGGCCATCGGTTAACGTGATTTACAAGTATGGGCGCACGGTTTATAAAATCACGGTCTTTCAGTTAAACGAGGGAAGCTCATATAGTAAAACCGGAAGTATTAAAACAGAAGGAAATGTACTGCAATTGGTTGACGACGGACTAACACATGATGTGGAGATGTATTGCGAAGCAGGGTAATGGAATGAGATATACGATGCTGTTATGTTATGGCTTAATATCTCGAAATGAACGTCAGACAGTGTCTAAACGCAGTCTGACGTTCATTGCATAGCTTGAAATTCTATTTAAAAGCGATTTTCCTGGCAATAAAGAAGTGAAAATGGATTTAAAGAGTGAGAACCCTATATTCGAACATCAGTTGATATTTTAGGTGTTAATTATGGCAGTCGACGGATCGGCACAGGCAGCTCAAAATTGGCCTCAGGTTAAATTTTGTTTTCAGGTAATCTGGGATGATCTGTAAATAATTTTTCAGGAAGTAACCGGACTGTCAGCGTATCAAACGGCAGCGAAATAAAGCCGTTATTAGAGCTTTCGAGGGTCCGGACTAGGTGCGTATTTCCAGTTTTTCATGTCCCGGGGTTTCCTCAGGAGATACTTTTTTAGCGGATTCTTTTTTAAATTTCTCAATCCTCCTGCAATCAGGCTGGCCGACATTTTAGCACCCCCCTCGATAGTATGAACGGAATCTATACCGAAATAAATACTCGAAACATAATCTTGTCCCATTTTATCGTAATGATCGCAAAGGGGGGTGTAGAGGTCGATAAAAGGAACCTTGCTTAGTTTATATTGCTCCTTCATCGCTTCGACGTTTCGGGTATTCCTTCGGTTTATTTTATTATTTATCCAAACGTTTCGAACACCGGGCGAACAGATAAACGGAGTGGCCCCCTTGGATTTGCTATCTTGAATATACTTTTCGGATTTATCAAATTGTATCAATACAAAATCACCTGGTTTTAAAACGGCCAGCACTTTGTCCCATAAGCCAGTCTGGATATAACTCGTGGAACTGCTTCCGCCCATCGCCCTGTTTTGTATTGATATTTTGGTGGTATCTAAGAGATTATGGATAAAGCTTCCCCATCCCCATTGGCCGAAGCCTCCGTTAGCCAATGAACCGTTCCTGGCATGAGAGTTTCCGATAATGAAAAGTGTGGGCTTCCGGTCTGGGCGAAAGCCGTAGAACGGACAGCACACAAGTAAAATACAGAGTAAATAATGCGTAGAGTATTTCATGATTCAGGTATAATTGAGGCCATTTTATTATATTCGATCAAGATGCTCAAGTAATTAGAATAATTAATGGCCCGTATCTATCCCACATATTGTTAAAAAAAAATATTCTCAAAACTCTAAGTTTTTATTCACAATGCCGACTAATTGGTAAAACTAAATCTTGAAAGAGCAATTTGTAAAGATAATTTCAGAAAATGAGGGCTTAATTTTTAAGGTATGCAATCTCTATTGCCGGGGTAAAGAAGATATAGAGGACCTTTTTCAGGATATTATTCTCCAGCTATGGAAAGCGTATCCCGGATTCAAGGGCGATTCAAAAATATCTACCTGGATGTATCGAGTTGCGCTAAATACAGCTATAACCCGGATTAGAAAGGAGAGCAGGCGGGAGAAATTTGAAGAATTAAGTGATGGAACCTGCAATTTCGCCGCCTTTGTAGAAAGCCCCGAGGAAGAGAGACTGACTAAGATGTATGAGGCTATTAAAAAACTCTCTGAAGTGGAACGGGCGTTAACCATGCTTTACCTTGACGATTGCAGTTACAAAGAGATGTCGGAAATACTGGGGATTTCTGAATCTAACATTGGGTTTAAATTAAATAAAATAAAAACTAAGCTGCGCATACTTATAAAGAAGTAAAAAATGGAACTAGACGAATTTAAAAGGTACTGGCAGGACGGTAAAGGGCCCGAATTTGAATTTCGGGCCCAAACAGCAGAAAAACTAAATGAAATAATTATGAAAACTATAAGCACGGTAAATGAATTACAGGCAAAGAACTTGTATTGGAAGAAAATGGGCGATGTTTCCTGCGGGATTTTGCTTGGTGTATTGGCGGTAAATATTTTATTGCATATTATTTTACCCGCCCGATTTAATCCGCCGGGATATAATTTAATTGAAATCGCGTTTTTAGCACTATATGCCGTTATCACGATCAGGGTATTTAGGTACCAGGCCGCGATATTTGATTTCGACACTACGCATGCCCTCAAAGATACTTTAGCGAAAGCAACCCTCCGGTTCAGAAGGTTTTATGTGCGGATGAATTTAATTTATCTCTTTTTGTTTCCCGTTACATTCTTTATAATTCTAAAGATGATTCTAGGGCCTTTAGATTTAGGGAAAGATAATTTAATGTTTCTGTCGGCGGGCGTAACAGCTCTCACATTTCTCTTCAACCACCTGTATTACAGAGAGAAGTACTTTAAGAAAATTTCGGCTCTTGAAACAAACCTTAAGGAACTGGCAAACGAATCAGAAGAGTAGGAGTACTCATTTTATAAAAATATTCCGTGTCAAGCGCATACGGAATATCTTTCCGCTCAATACTCTATGTTAACTTAAATCCTGTTGCGGCTTTTTAACCATCATTTTTCATCCCAAGCCTTTCGAGAAAATCTGCCAAAGTTTTGGAACGTTGGAAAAATCAAATGGAAATTTTCTTTTCAATTCCTCTCTTTAAAACAATTCCGTTAATTTATTAACTTGTGGGCCTTTATGGCCTGAATCCTTCTGGTTTATAAAGAAAAGTAAAATTCATAACTAAAATTATGCGTCAGATTTTTACCACATTTACCGTATTCATTTTATTAATTTCCCTGTCTCTAACGTTAAAGGCACAGGTTTTAGCCCCGAAAACTGTCTATAACATCAGGGATTACGGAGCGGTTGGAACCGGTAAAAAGCTGGATCATAAAGCAATTAATAAGGCGATAGAGGCATGTGCGCAAGCAGGAGGGGGAACCGTTGTTGTTCCGCCCGGAACTTATTTATGCGGCAGTATCCGTTTAAAAAGTAACATCAACCTTTACATTGATGCTGGTGCCGTTATTTTGGGTGCCCCCGCAGAAATGAATGCTTACGATCCATCAGAATCTTTTCCTGATACCGCTTACCAGGATGGCGGGCACACCTATTTTCACAACTCGCTAATTTGGGGAGAAAATTTAAAAAATATTTCCATTACCGGGCGCGGAATGATTAATGGCGGCGGATTAACCAGTAAGGATAAGGAACACCTGGGAGATCCTACCGGTGGTTCGATTGGCACAGGCGATAAAGCTATTGCTTTGAAGCTGTGCAGGAATATACTAATAAGAGATATTACTATTTTTCATGGTGGGCACTTCGCCATTATCGCTACGGGCTGCGATTTGATGACACTCGACAATTTAACTATTGATACCAACCGCGACGGTATCGACATTGATTGCTGTACCAATACGGTGGTATCAAACTGCCGTGTGAACTGTCCGAATGATGATGCGATCTGCCCTAAAAGTTCTTTCGCTTTAGGGAGAAAAGTTATTACAGAAAATTTGATCATCACCAATTGTCAGGTATCAGGATTTAAAGAGGGTACTTTATTAGACGGAACACGCATCCCCGCGAAAGCCGGATGGTCTAACGGGCGGATTAAGTTCGGAACCGAGTCGAACGGTGGTTTCAGGAATTGTGTTGTATCAAACTGTGTTTTTAAAAACAGCAACGGACTGGCTCTGGAAGAAGTTGACGGCGGGATAATGGAGAATATTATTGTTAACAACATCATCATGGAAGATGTATCTCATTATCCCATATACATCACTCTTGGAAGAAGAAACAGGGGCCCTAAAGCAATAACCGGCATGGGTACTGTTAAAAATATTTCAATTAGCAACATCATTGTAAAAAATGCTGATTCTTTAAGCGGCATACAGATAACCGGTACGCCGGGTTACTATGTGGAGGATATACGATTGAGTAATATTAAAATCAGCTACAAAGGTGGTGGTACAAAAGAGCAGGGCGAGCGATTATTTCCCGAGCTTGAACGAGGGTACCCGGAGCCGTTCTTATTGGGGATGAACCCGGCATTCGGAATTTTTGTGCGTCATGTTAAAGGTTTGAAACTTGATAATATCGTGTTTGAAACAATAAAGCCCGATTTTAGGCCGGCGATGATCTGCAGCGATGTGGATGGACTTGAAATTGATAAGTTCCGGGCACCTTCGCAAGATGGTATCAGTTCGGTACGGTTTAGCGATGTTAAAAATTATGATATAAAAAATTCACCGGTACTTCAATCGGTTGTCAGATAATTTCTGAGGCTCCAGCATCTATTCTATTGATTTGGAGAAGAATTTTCTCTGGTGAGAGTTGGCCGAAGTACTGATCGGTTTAGAGATAGTACTATGTAAGACTTTAATGTGCCGGGGAAAAGGTTTCTTTCACCCGGCCCGTTTGATTAAATAGCTGCCTATGGATGGCCTATTGAACAACAATATTCGTTTCAACAGCTTCCAGTGGCTTGTCAGCATCGTAATCCAATACCGTTAACATAGAATATTTCCCTTTGGGTACAGTAGGAGGTATGGCCAGCTTTAAAATTCGATCGGCACCGGGAAATACAGGGATCTCGTACTCTTCCAGTTTAATTTCATCTCCGCTCACAAGATTTGTCAACACAGATTTAATCTTACATTCAAGCATCACTTTTCCGGTATTTACCATCGAAAAATTATACACGTTGGGCTCAGACTTGCTTTGTGTTACAGCTATCGCTTTAGCAGACTTTTCGGTTACCGTGACTGGAGTTTGGTAAACATGCAGCCCGATTCTAAACACTTCGCGTATAGTAGCTTTCATTTTTGGGGCAGCACCCTCATTGCCGGTTTGCTCAAGCACGTTTTGGATAAATATCATGGCCCATTTCATCTCTTTCAGGGCGTTCTGGTCAGCAGGTGCTTGCAGGGTTACCCGCACATCACGCGATTGCTGTGATTCAATTTCAACCGTTGGGTTATCGAAGGTTATCCAACGGGCGCAAGAGCGGCTCATGGCCCCTGGCGCATAATAGCGATGTGCGCCAATGCTGTCGCGAATCCAGTCGCCTAAGGAGAGTTGATAGGTCTGTTTTTTGTCCGATAAATTAGTAACCGTTATAGTTTGTGTGGAAACCGCACCGGCATCGCTTAAATTAAAGCTAAGAATAGTCGGGTTTACGTTCAGGCGCTGCCCGTAGGCCGTGGTGTACAGCAAAAGGCAGAGCAGCAAACTTGTGTTAAAACGTTTATATTGAGTTAAGTTCATTTGTTTAGCTTTTAGCGAAACCAGGCATTACCCCGTTATGTTAATTTACGTTTAAATGCGATAAATAAGGGTACAATATATGGATAACTGAATAGATTTTTAGAACTCATATTATTTAGTAACTTCAAACCTTATAAGTTAAGCTCCGAATTATCAACTTTGACACATTTTTTAAATTATAAACTGTAACAGTGAAGAATGCCTGTTTTTTGATTTTATTTCTGATCCTTACCTTCCTTAAAGCAACCGCACAGGAGCCATCATGGCCCTCACCTTGCTTAAATAACGGTAATTCAAATCAAAATAATATGACAGTTACCGGCAATACCACCTTTACTTTTCCCGATCTAACCAGTTTCGGAACTTCTGAAGCTCTAAGCGGAATCACGGTAAATGTAAAATCGTCGGCCCGGTATAAATTATATATTGCCGGAGTTATCACTTCTCAAATAGGTTCATCAACCAACACCATTATACCTATTAATACTTTCACGGTATCGGCTACAAACCGGGGAACAACGTCTCCGGCCACAATTACTCTTGCTGATACTTATCTTCAGATTGCCCAGGGTGCAAGTACTAACGGACGAAA
This sequence comes from Sphingobacteriaceae bacterium, assembly GCA_014380615.1. Lineage (GTDB taxonomy): Bacteria > Bacteroidota > Bacteroidia > Sphingobacteriales > Sphingobacteriaceae > Paradesertivirga. The sequence goes on along the minus strand of JACMJM010000046.1, from coordinate 22,897 downwards.
TCATGTACTTACTATTACCCGGAATGCTCTTAACACATTTACACAGGCTCCCGGAGGGCATGTGCTAACTCTTCATATCCGTTTCTGTCAATACTGATTTATGGAGAGCCGCTGTTTTAAATTTCTTTTTTTATGCGCGATACTGCTTGGTACGGCATCTCTAAGGGCTCAAACCCGTTATCTTACCAAAACTGTATCCATAACAATTCCAACGGTGTTAGATCTGCAGCTTAGCTCCGGATCGTCTTTGAACTTTATTTTCGACACCAGCACCAAGCTCGACAACGGTATCGAACTTTTGACTGCCACTACATTAACTTATCGATCTAACCAGGCATGGTTTGTAACTATACAGTCGGTTGCAGCCAATTTCTCGGGTGGGCAGGGCACTATGCCTGCCTCTGTTTTGCAGTTTAAAAAAAATGTCGGCGGAACTTATGCGCCCCTGTCAAATTCCCCGCTTTCATTAAGCGGCACAACCGGTGCCAAAAACCTACGCGGCACCAGTACCATTGGAGTTGATTATTTCATGAATCCCGGTTTTGTTTATGAACCGGCACTTGATTATTCTCTCGACATTCTCTTCACTATCAGCAATCTTTAGTTTCTTTTTTTTCTGAAATTTTTAGCTGTGTTTATGAAACCTGCTGAGATACTGTGCGTATTAGTAATCACACTACGCTCTCTTTAGTAACGCTCTCCGGTTACCGCTCTCCTATAATTAATGCTCTCCTAAATCGCTAAGGGGGGAATCTCGATGTTGAAATTTTTTATGTTGATAATTTGCATGAGTGCGGCGTTAACAGGCGTTTGTCAAAACAGGCCGACAGCAGTTACGCGTATTCAGGTTCGTATAGCTCCTTTCTCGTTTATTAATCTTCCGGATAATAAAACACGGATAGATAGTGCCGCGATGCTGAATGACTATAGAACGATAGATAAAAAACATACTGTAGCTGCGAATGTAATTTCGAATCAGAAATGGATGGTGAATGTGAATACTGAGATTACAATGATAAAGTCGGGACAAAACAATCAGGATCAACTCCTGACCAAACTTATATATACAACAACGCTTAACTGATAAGAAAAATTAAATTAAACCGAACGGGCTAATGTTTTAGCTTAATACATCTGCCAATAATAAAGCTGATTTTCTGCGCCGGGAAATTATTATGTGTAAAATTTAACCCAAATGGGAATCATTATACCCATCCGGGTTTGGCTATCTTTTTAAAAAACCCTCTTTTTGTATCTCTTTTAGCTTATTTCCATTGTGGCTTGTCTTTTGTAATTATCTCAAACGAAATTAGATACATAATGTAATTTCGTTTGAGATAAATTAACCTTTAATTGAACAATTGATGAAAAAAATTCTATTCCTTTCCGCGATTTGCGCTTTTTTTGTATTAAAGTCTAATACTGCAACCGCACAAGTAACCGCGAACAGCAATATCGCAGTGAAAATTAATGCGATAACTGAATTAGTAGCAGATAATACCGCCTTGGTTCCATTCGACTTCACTACTACTTCAGAGTTGGAAAATGGTATAACCCAGACTAGTGCGGTAAATCTGGCATACAAATCCAATAAAATTACAAAGATTAGTATCCATGCCTCTACCGCTAATTTTAGCGGAACGTCGGGTACTCCGATGCCTTCAACTGTAATTCAGTTCAGAAAAACCGGAGGTATATTCGCAGCATTAACGGGCACAACTCCGATTGATTTTTCTACATCACAGCCACGTGGTACCGGAAACTTTAATTTAGATTATAAGGTTGTTCCAGGATTAACCTACGATCCGGCGATTGATTATGCCATTACAGTGGTTTATACTTTATCAGTTCAATAATAATCTTTGCCTTTCTTTTTAAGGACAACGCTCTCATTAATACCCGCTCCTTAAAAGAAAGGTTATTACACGTTAATCAATTTTACAGGTAGCTGTGGACAATATGTTCATAGCTACTTTTGTTAAATTCACACCCGAATTGAAAATTTTCCAGATAACAGGTACGGTTGTGGGTTTTGATTTCTATAAGTTTTACTTATCTAAAGGGGGAGAATATACATTTCCGATCTTAACGGGCCCCTGCCTGTTTAACCGGAGAATAAGTTCTTATACCGCCCTTAACCTCGCCTTTCTTTTTCCACAACTTTGGTGAAAGCAAAAACATATCGTTTAGGGCTTGCCGCAATTCTTTACTGCAAGTTTTGTTTTTTCTTATTACCTCTGCAAACCAGAGCTCAGACACCACAAAATGGTGATATCAACATTGTTTTTTTAAAAGACACAATTTTTCAAAATGGAAATTCTTTTAGCTTTAATCGTGCGAGTGTTACTAACTCTTCGTCGGTTAAGCAGGTATTTGGCCTGGAATTAAGCATTCCTGAAAACTGGCAATCGCTTTTTGATAACCGAAAGCTATTCCAACTGTCTCCTAATGAAACCATAGAACTCCCTATCCGCATCACGGCTTCGTCCGACGCATCCAGTGATAAATTTTATCCTATTCACCTGTTGGTAAAAAAAGAAGGAATCTCAACTAAAAATACCCGTACTTTTTTTGCGGGATTGAGGCCCAATTCTAAATGGAAGGCGGTTTTAATGACCCCCGAACTTAAACTCGACAGGCTAAATAAAGAAACCAATTTCCGAATTATTTTATCTAATACAGGGAACGTTGCGGAAGATCTAACGGTACGTTTCAATACAGGTTTAGAGTTGACCCAACCCAGGGAAGTATATGTAAAGCTGGGCGCAGGCTCTGATACGGTTGTTCAGGTAGGAATTATAACTTCCCTCAGGCATTTATCGGAATTTAAACCTCAAGGGATTGCTATCGAGATCATAAATAAGAATAAAGACCGTCAGTATCTCACTCAAAGGGTGTATAGTAACAATACAGTTTTTTTAGAAAATCCCTCCCGATGGTATCGGGTTCCGCTTTTCGTAGAGTTTGTATCTCAAAATCTCGCATCAAAACAAGAGCAGCTGTATTACATTAACAGTGCGGGAGACCTTAAACTGGACAAAGAACGTTCGCTGTCGTTCAATTTTCGTTCTAATGATTACTATATTGATAATACGGCCTCAACACGTTACGCCAACATTACTTATCATACAAAAAAATTAGATCTGTCGGTAGGCGATCAGATTGAATTTAACAGTTTCCTGTTCGACGGTTTGGGTGCCCGTGTGTCTTATAAAGCAAATAATGGCTATAGCTTTAATGCGGTAGGCGTAAAAAGTCGGTTAGGGAATGCTAATCAGTTCTGTTTTGAGCAGCAGCTGCAAACTGGAAAAAATAAAATTTTAAACGAAACTGTGTTAAATTTAGATGTTGCGCGGCGAATTAACAGTTATATTAACCTCACAGAATACGATTGGAATATCGGTAAATCAAACAGCCTGATAATTGGTGCCGGGCTTGGCCTTGAATCTGCAGAATTACTTTCATCGAGGGTAAACACCAACGGGCACAGCTTAGGAGTTCGGTATGATCTTAATTCCAGAAGAGTTATAATTCGTTCGGCGAATAATTTCAGCAGCAAGAACTTTCCGGGAATGGAACGCGGAGTAGCCAGATCAACCAATGAAGTACGTATTCTATTTAAAAAAAATTACTTCGCAGGAGCGGTAGGCGATTATAATAGCCGTACAGCCGGTTACTTTGAGACCGACAGGTTGCTCTATATGTTCGGAGGCCGTTCAAGCGAATATGGCTTGCGCTCGGGATTTAATAAGGGACAAAACAATGTGGTTTTGACGGCCAGCATCGTAAATCAGTTACAAGACAGTAGCAGTAAAATACCCTTCAAATCACATAAAATAAATGTAAATACGGGTCTGGCGTTTTCCAGATCGTTGTATTTTATGTTGTCGGCAAATCTCGCCAAAAGCCGCATGGTTGAGAACTTAAATAGTAAAGCGGTGTACAGCCTTAACGCATACGGCACTCTTCAAAACAAAAACGCGGGCCTTAGTTTTAGATTGGATCAGGGCCCGTTTTACTATGCGGAACTGAGGGCGTTTGAAACCGACGGTTCAAAAATCAGCCGTTTCCAGTTCGCCCCGTATGCCGAATGCGACTTTTTCAAATCACAGGTAAATGCCCGGGCAGAATTAAACTATGCCAGAGATATCGCTAACCGTTATGAAACCTATATCGCCAGAATAGACCTCAACGTTAATCTTAATAAGCGTGGCCTGTCGCTCAGATTTTACAATAATCATAATTTAAACCGCGATAGTCGTTTAAATTCGATGAATATAAGTCTCAGGAAAAATTTCAATGTGCCCTTGCCCGGATTGCAGAAATACCATATCATGAAGGTGGTGCTTTTCAAAGACCACAATAATGACGGAAAATTTGATTCTGCGGATGAGCCCCTTCCTGATGCTAATATTCAAATCAGAAGCCAGTATTTTAGAACGAATGTGCTTGGCGAGGCAGTTTATAAAAACATCAGTAAAGGTAAATATCAGTTAGATCTGAGCCGTGTGAATTCAAAAGGATGGGTGCCCGCAAATGGCTTAAAGCAGGTGCTGAACTTTGATAAAAGCCTCGACTGGTTTATTCCTTTTTGTGAAAGTAAATTCTTATCCGGGCAGTTAAACGTGGTAAAAGATCCGTTCAGCAAGCTGCGTTTTGACCCATCTAATATCAGAATTACGGCTATAAGCTCAAAGGGAGAATCTTTCTCTACCTTAACGGACGATGAAGGGGCTTTTTTTCTTAACCTCCCGGCTGATACGTATAATGTGAAGATAAACACCAATGTTTTTAACGTGGATTTTCGTGTTCTTCAGGACTTGCACCGCATTGATTTAACCCAAAAGGCGCAGGAATCTGTAGTGTTTGAAATACGTGAAAGTAAGCGTAAAATGAATATAATAAAGCAATAAGCTATTCTGCACCTTTGTGGTCAGGATAACACGCAACATGTAAAAAATCACACTTGGCAAAAAACTGAACGTTTTTTAGCCAAATCCAAAACATCCCCTCATTTGCTGCGTATCCCCTTTTACACAATCGTATTACCTAAGTAAGGAAAGAGATTTGCAGGGCGAATATTAAATTTTTTATTTAACAGAATTATTAAAAGCCAGGCCCCAATATATTCGCCTTTATAGGCAAGGCAACTATTGCTCTCGACGCATTTCTTGATTAATGTAAAAGGTTCTAACTTGAGCGGATGAAATCTTTAAGAATTCTGATACTGTTTTCATGTTTGGTTACATCATTACCCGCTGGTGCTCAAAAGGTTGCGCCAACAGATAAAAATGGTATTTATGTGGATAAATCCGGAGTGTTGCGATGGGAATCGAGCAATAAAGAGGCGGCATTTTTTGGGGTAAATTATACCGCGCCATTTGCTTACGCCTTTCGTGCTCATAAGGTGCTTAACGCAGATCTTGAAAACGCCATTAAACAAGATGTATATCATATTGCTCGTTTGGGATTTGATGCCTTTCGAGTCCATGTGTGGGATACTGAAATAACCGATTCTGTAGGGAACATCCTGAATAACGATCACTTGCGTTTATTCGATTTTTTAATAGCGGAACTTAAAAAGCGGAACATCAAAACCTTCATTACACCAATTGCTTTTTGGGGTAATGGCTATCCTGAGCGTGATGAAAAAACAGCGGGCTTTTCGAGTATCTACAACAAAGGGAAGGTGTTGGTAACAGAAAAGGCGATTATTGCGCAGGAAAGATACCTCGATCAGTTTTTTAAACATGTAAATCCCTACACCGGTTTAACTTATTGCGATGATCCTGATATTATAGCTGCTGAGATAAACAACGAGCCAAGTCATTCGGGGCCCAAGCAAGCTGTAACAGAATATATTAACAGGTTAAATAAAGCTATCCGAAATACAGGCTACACAAAGCCAATATTTTACAACATCAGCCAAACACCTTATTATGCCGATGCGGTAGCAAAATCGGACGTTAACGGCTTTACTTTTCAATGGTACCCGGTAGGCCTCGTAGCCAACCGGGAGATTAAAGGCAATTTCCTTCCTCATGTAGATCAATACGCTATACCGTATGATACTATTCCGGCTTATAAAAATAAGCCGAAAATGGTTTATGAATTTGATGCTGCCGACATCATGCAATCGAACATTTATCCCGCGATAGCACGTAGCTTCCGTAAAGCGGGATTTCAATGGGCCACGCAGTTTGCTTACGATCCTATGGCAATTGCGTATGCCAATACAGAATATCAAACCCACTATATGAATCTGGCTTATACGCCTTCAAAAGCAATCAGCTTGATGATAGCGTCTAAAGCTTTTCATAAACTTCCAAGGTTAAAAAATTACGGTACTTATCCTGCCGACAGTATTTTCGATGTGTTCCGCGTAAGCCACAAAGAGTCGTTAAGCGAAATGAACAGTGCCGAAGAATTCTACTATTCCAACAGCACCAGAACGAAGCCGGTAAACGTTAAAGTTTTGAAAAAAATTGCAGGGGTGGGAAGCTCCCCAATTGTAACGTATAAAGGTTATGGCGCCTATTTTCTCGACAAGCTTGAAGACGGAATCTGGCGGCTGGAGGTAATGCCGGATGCTATCCTTATTCGTGATCCTTTTGAAAAAGCGTCGCTTAAAAAAGAAGTTACCCGCATTCAATTCGAGAATCAGGCTATTCAAATCATCCTTCCTGATCTTGGGAATAGTTTTGCCATAAAGGCTTTGAATAGCGGAAACGATTTTACCTCAACCGCAAATGCTGCCCAATTTAACGTGTTTCCCGGCACTTATTTGCTGAGCAGGAAAGGTAAAAGTGCTGGCAAATGGACCGCGGACAAGTTGGTTGGCGCTCTCGGGTTAAATGAGTTTGTTGCACCGAAACCTCTTAGCGCAGAAGTGTTTCTATCGCATCAGCCTTTTGCCGAAATAACAGCGGGTGAGTCGCTGAAAATTCATGCGATATTGGTTGGAGTTGATGCCGGTACTAAAGTTACGCTCTATGCTAATAACCTGGCAAGCCAATACAAAACCATTCAAATGATTCGTGAATCAGCATACGACTATACTGCGGAAATTCCAGCAGAAATTATCACTCCGGGCATGCTCAATTATCTAATTGTGGTTCAACAAGGAAATGATTACAGTGTGTTTCCCGGTAATCACAAAGGCAATCCATTTGCATGGGATAACTATATCAATGAAAATTGGCATACCTATGTAGCTGCCCAAAATAACGTGCTCGAAATTTTTAATCCGAATACTGATAGGAACGTGCGCGCATACCCATCAACCTGGGGTGGCGATGTTAAAGCCAGCTACACAAGTGCTTCAAAACCACAACAATTAATTTGGAGTATTTCAGCCGGTAAGCTTCCTAAAGAGCAAGTAATGGGCATGCAGCATTTCTTTGCTGATAAGGTAAAAGGCAGTGCAAATGAACTCGCCTCATTTAATAAAATTGTAATTCGTGCGAGAAGCATTGCAGGTGCCGCTACCGCCCGGATCGCTTTAATTAATAAGGATGCCGCATCGTACGAAACTAATGTATCCTTAAGCAATGAATTTCAAGATATTGAACTACCTCTGTCTCAATTTAAACCAGGAGCTTTTCTTTTATTGCCGAGGCCCTATCCCGACTTTATGCCGCTTTGGTACAGATATGATACAAGATCTCCTTTAAAGATAAATGAGATCGAAAGGCTGGAGGTAACCATCGGCTCAGGTGTAATTTCATCTCTAATAAACAAACCCTATAACCTGCAGATCGAATCGATCTGGCTTAAAAAATAACATACACAGAATTAAGAATATCAAAATGCTCACAAAACGAAAAGCTTTATTTCTATCCTTAGTATTTCTATCTCAACTGGCCTTTTCTCAACCACGCACAGAGATCGAACTCGCCGATAATTGGAAATTTCAAAAGGGATCAAATGATTTGGCCTGGCAAAAGGTGTTCAATGATAAAAAGTGGCAAACCGTGTCTGTTCCTCACGACTGGGCTATTTATGGCCCTTTCGACAAGGAAGTTGACAAACAAGTGGTAGCCATTGAGCAAAACGGCGAGAAGGTTGCCAGCGAAAAAACGGGCAGAACCGGTGCCCTTCCGTACATTGGCCAGGGTTGGTACCGGAAATCGTTCACGCTTCCTCAATATAAAGCAGGCCAAAAAGTGCTTATTGTATTTGAAGGAGCTATGAGCGAACCCCGGGTATTTCTAAATGGCCAGAAAGTTGGCGAATGGAATTATGGCTACAACTATTTTTATTTTGATATCACTAATGCAGTATCAGTCGGAAAGGAAAATACACTAGCTGTCCAGTTGAATAATGTGGGCTTATCGTCACGTTGGTATCCGGGAGCCGGATTGTATCGCAAGGTGAGAATAATTGTGAAGAACCCTACCAGCGTCGATCAATGGGGAACTTACATCACCACGCCGTTTATTTCGGCTACAACAGCAAAAGTTAATATCAAAACAAAGATTTCGGGAATCAATCCGCGTGTGCAAACCTATATTTTAAATGCTAAAGGAGATACTATAGCCTCCGACAAAACACAAGCCTTGTTTGGAAACCAGTTCGAGCAAAATATAGCGGTATCTAATCCTCAGTTATGGAGTCCAGAAACGCCTTATCTATACACTGCGGTAACACAGTTGTATGAAGGGAATGAACTTAAAGATGAAACAAGCACACGTTTCGGAATCAGGGAAATAAGCTATAAACCCAATGTTGGCTTTAGCCTGAATGGTAAAGTACGTAAATTTAAAGGTGTTTGCCTTCATCATGATTTGGGTCCGCTTGGTTCGGCAATTAACGTATCTGCCTTGCGCAGGCAACTGCGTATTTTAAAGGATATGGGCGTTGACGCGATAAGAAGCTCGCATAATATGCCCTCTATCGAGCAGCTTGAATTATGCGATGAAATGGGCTTTATGTTTCTGGCAGAAACTTTCGACGAATGGGCGAAACCTAAAGTAAAAAACGGTTACAACCGCTTCTTTAATACCGATGCTGAAAAAGATGTGGTAAATCTAATCCACGCTACACGTAATCATCCCAGTATTATAATGTGGAGTTCAGGAAATGAAGTTCCCGATCAGTGGGGTGCGGAGGGAGTAAAAAGGGCTAAGTGGTTACAAGATATCTTCCACCGTGAAGATCCAACCCGGCCCGTTACCGTAGGAATGGACCAGGTTAAAGCCACTATGGCATCAGGTTTCGGCGCCTTGCTTGATATTCCGGGACTCAACTATCGTACTCATCTTTACGAAGATGCTTTCAAAGCTTTTCCGCAAGGTTTTATTCTGGGTTCTGAAACGGCTTCTACCGTAAGTTCAAGAGGAGTGTATAAATTTCCGGTGGTGAAGGCAATTGAGAAGCAATACCCCGATCACCAATGTTCTTCCTACGACCTTGAGTATTGCAGTTGGTCGAACCTTCCGGAAGATGATTTTATTCTGGAGGATACCAAACCCTGGGTTATGGGACAATTTGTTTGGACCGGTTTCGACTATTTAGGAGAACCAACTCCTTATGATAACTTATGGCCTGCACGGAGCTCGTATTTCGGTATGGTAGATTTGGCGGGGATTCCTAAAGACAGGTATTATTTATATCGCAGTAAATGGAACACCAGTTCAGAAACACTTCACATTCTACCGCATTGGAACTGGCATGGCAGAGAAGGCCAGGTTGCACCGGTATTTGTATATACCAATTACGATAGTGCCGAGCTGTTTATCAATGGTAAAAGCATGGGTGTGCAGAAAAAAAATCCTTCAACCGCACAGAGCAAATACCGTTTGATGTGGATGGATGTAAAGTATGAGCCGGGTACGGTAAGAGTAGTGGCATACGATAAAAATGGTAAAACAGCTGCTGAGAAAACTGTTGTAACAGCTGGAAAATCTTACAAATTGGTACTCGATCCCGATCGTACAGAAATTAAGGCCGATGGAAAGGACATCTCATTTGTAACCGTATCAGTGGTTGATGAAAAGGGAAATCCTTGTCCTACTGCTACTAACCAGCTGCAGTTTACCGTTACCGGAAACGGAAGTTATCGTGCCGCATGTAATGGCGACGCAACTTCGCTCGAGCAGTTTCACGTACCAAGCATGAAGTTATTTAGCGGGAAATTAGTAGTACTTGTTCAATCTGGTACAAGTGCAGGCGATATAAAGCTGTTGGTAAAAGGGAAGGGCTTAGTGGATGGAAATGTCGTTTTGAAATCAAAATAGTAGTTGATCGGAGGTTTGACAACTTTTAGAAAGTTGTCAAATCTAATTAGCTCTTGTGCCAACTTGGGGAGGGAATCAAAGATGAGGGCGATAACTATAGTGTCCGATAACCTTATACTTAAATAAGCAATCTTCCAGAACCTGTCCGCCGCCAATATTGTGAACAATCAAATATCTTTTTCGATCTATTGAAACTCTGTTCACAACAATTCCGATATGTGTAAGCCCGCCGCTTAAGTTCCAGCAAACAATATCACCGGGCGAATAATCTTGCGCTTTTCGTGATATTGGTTTTACGCTGCCATGGCGTTTAAAGAAAACCATGAGGTTTGGAACCCTTCGGTGATCAATATTTCTATCGGTAGATGTTCGCCCCCAGTTGTTAGGGTATTTAGAAAAGTTGGCCTTCATGTCTTCATGTACCTCTTTTTGAAGATCGATGCCCAGTTTTCGGTAGGCCCTTATCACCACATCTGTGCATACGCCTTTACCCGCAGGGACATCGCCGTTGGGGTAGGGGATATTGTAATAGGCGGGGTCGTAGGTAATGTGTTGGCGGGTTAAGGAGATTGCGGCTTCTGAGAGTTTAAAATTGAAACTAGATTGACCCTGGGCCGCACAAAAATTAGAAGATAAAAGAAGTAGGAATATGAGATGCCTTTGCATCCTTAAATATACGCAAGCGAATTTGCCCTAAATTGTTAAATTCTGTTAAGCTTCAATAATCACTCATCTGTGTCTTCAAGCGGTTCGCTTCGATTGTATTCCTCAATTAAATTTAACGATTTAGCATAATCCTTATCAGATACAATAAGTTTAACGGTTTTAAATCCACCTGCTGTAACTACCCATGGCTCTATGGTACTCATTAAAGAATTTTCGAGGTACGACTGGATCTGGTTGTCTGCCAGAATGTTTTGCATCATGGTAACCTGCCATAATTCTCCCGAAAATACTTCCACCAATTTGCCGCTATTTTGATTTTCCATGTATTATTTCCTTCCTTTCAATTTATAAACATCAGCTTCTTGAATGTCTTTCAAAAATAGGGTTTTAGGGCTATTGTAGAAATTTATAAAATCTGCGGCGAAGGGTTTCGGAGGATTGGGAGACTGTGCTGCTCTGCGGTTGTAGGTATGCCGCCAGGTTAGCGTATATCCCACAGGATATTTACTCAAAATGGGCAATAATACCGATGACCACCAATTCTCCATACCGCGTCTCGGACCGGTTTCGCTTAGTGCGGTAAGTTTTCTCCTTGCTATAGCGGTTTTTGTAACATAATTAAGAGCGCTATCTAATTCGGCGTTGAATTGAGGGCCGCGGTCGTACATATCAAATGATAACATATCGACGATATCATCACCCGGATAACCCTTTAAATATTGCTGCAAACTGGTAGTTCGGTCGGTATTGTAGGCGTATAAAATATTGTGAAAGCCCTTTTCTCTCAAATAGCTAACGGTATAGCACCACAGCGCCGCATACTCTTCATCGGTAGCAAGAGAATCTCCCCACCAGAAAAAGTTGCCCGAATGTTCGTGATATGGCCTGAAAATAAAGGGAATTGGTTTCCCGCGATCATCTTTTAAGTTTGAGAAGAAAGCCGATAACTTATCCAGCCATGAATTAAATAATACATGGTTTTCACCGGCAGGAAGTATCGAGGCGACAACCTTATCTGATGATACATCCCAGGAAGTTGGCTTGCTTTTACGGGCGTTTTCGGGCAGCTGAATGGTTAATGGGTTGTTTAAGTGCCAACTGAGCGTGATAATTCCCCCTCTTTTATAATGAGCTTTTATTTGTTCCGCGATTTGTGAAAAATCTACTGAATCCAGGCTTCGCTGTTTGCCAAGTTCCAGGTCGCCCAGCTCGAAGCCCGCAATGGCAGGATAATCGCCGGTAAAGTCTTTTGTGTCTGATCTGTCTTTTTCATGCCACCATGTTCTGCCATACATTAAATCATCCTGATGGCCATACATTACCCCTTTTTGTTGCAGGTTCCACATTGATTTGAATAAGGCGATGGTTTCTTTGGTTGCTTTAGGATCGGCTGTCGCAAGCTTTTTAGTGCAGCCGGTTAAAATAAGCAATGTCAATAGTGTGAGGTAATACGTGTGTTTCATTTTGTTTGTGCATTTACCAACGGTACATTGTCTGAAATGTAATTAATAGACGGGTTTCGGGCGGTATTATGATAGATATGTCTAAGAGTTTGATCAAAAACTATCATTCGGTTCTATCGTAAAATGATTCATTTATCTCCTGGCCAGTACTTGCTGCTATAGCTCAGCTTCAGGTAAATCAATGTGAGAGGACTTTGGACTGAAAGATTTTTTTAAATGAAAATTGAATCACTTGGATGTTTTTTCCAAAAACGGAACAGCACTTCAACCTTAAACCTGATGGCAGCATAAAGCCCGCATCCCGATTTTTCTTCGGGAGAGGACTTGCCGCGTACAGCAGGGCGGCAGAAGATAGCAGCACTGTCCATCCGTTTACTAATCATCTTTTTTGATTGCTTGGAAAACAATACATTTGCTATCATATACTGCATTAAACCATGAACCGCCTTCAATTTATTTTTGCCACTCTTTTTATTACGGGTTTTGCTCAGGCTCAAAATATAAAGTTCCCGCAGGTAAGCGCACCTGTTCAAATAACGTCGAACGGTAAAGAACATCTTTTTGCCAGCTATTACGGCATTAACTCATGGAGTAAAAATCAACGCTATGTTACGGTGCTTGAGACAGATGTGAGGGTTAGTATTCCAACGGCTCTGGATACAGCCACACTTGGTTTGATCGATTTACGAACGAATAAATTCATTCCGGTTGCTAAAACAACGGCTTGGAACCTGCAGCAAGGGTGTATGGCGCATTGGCTGGCTACCAATCCGGATTCTTTGGTTATTTACAACGATTATCGTAAAGGCAAATTTGTGTCGGTTATTTTAAACGTTTTGAGCCGAAAAGAAATTAAAGAATTGCCTTACCCCATAGCTGCGGTCTCGCCGGATGGGAAAGAGGCCATTAGTATCAACTTTTCGCGACTGCGCCTAACACGAACCGATTATGGTTACGACGGCCCGGGGCAGGTAGCGCAGCCAGATGTTCAGTTTCCGGAAGACGACGGATTGTTTTTAATTGATCTGAAAACGGGTAAAGCAAAGCTGATCGTGTCGTATGCCAAATTAAAACCTATGGTGCCCGAGATAAGTGATGCGAAGGGGATCGAATATATCGGTCATGTGCTGTTTAGCAGGGGAGGGACAAAGTTATTTTTCCTGGCAAGGGCGGTGCCGACCTGGAATACCACTTCATTCACGATTAATAAAGACGGATCGAATCTGCTGCGAAGTTTTCCTGATAATTGGGGTGGTTCTCATTTCGACTGGCTTGACGACAGGGACCTGATGATTACTGCTAAATACGAAGGGAAACAAGATGCCCACATTCTGTTTACACCCGGACAAACCAACTTTAAGCGCCTTGGAAACGGTTTACTGGATTACGACGGGCATGGTACTTTTTCGCCTGATGGAAAATGGATGGTTACCGATACTTACCCGACTGGTGGGATGCGCGAGCAAAAGATTTACCTGATGGACATGAAAACCGAAGCGGTGCTTCCGCTGGGCAGATACCCTGAACCTGCTGAATTTAATGCAGGCTGGCGATGTGATATTCATTGCCGTTGGAGCCCTAATGGTGATATGATTGGTTTTAATTCTACCCATACAGGGAGTAGGCAAGTGTATATTATGAAACTTAAGTATTGATTGTTAAGGGGATTGTAGCTCTTCTATATTTTTAATTGCGAAGCCTATCGTAGGTTCTGTTGATCGAAGATTAAAATCCCTAAAACTTATTTAGTATAGAGAGAATTCAAATATTTTGAACAAAACTCTGTACTGTTTAATATCTCCAGATCGGAGAAATAGAAATCACTTTTGTCTTCTGTAATAATGCAAGAACAATTCTGTTCTGCGGCGGCGTAGTATTCCAGCCCGTCTTCAAAGTCATGAATCTTTTTATTGTCCAAAGTTTTAAGAACCCCATCGGCAGTATTGCCCGCAATTTTCAGATGTTTACTTAGAACGCTGATTTTTTCTTTGGCTTTAACCGTACGGTGCTTCTTTTCGGCGAAGTAAAACGCGATAGCCAGACATAGTGGCGAGGTATAAATCTTAAACCTTTTATTATCAGCAAGACTTAAAATTCGTGATGTAAATGGAAATAGGGGGTATTCTTTATTAAGTACCGAAACCAGAATATTCGCATCCAGAAATATATTCATTTTTTTGAAGCGAAAAATTCCTTTTTTGTAGCCTTACGGGTTCGTTTGGTAAGGTATGTTGCTTCGCCTTCGGCAACCTGATTAACCCAATCTGAGATGGGGAAATCTTCGAGTGACCTGTAATTGTTTGAGGTTACTTTACTTAAAAGAAACTCTATAAGCCTTGATAAGCTAATGTTGTTATCAGCGGCATATTTCTTGGCGCGATTAATTACTTCATCGTTAAAGCTTAATGTAACTTTAGTGTCCATGGTATAAATGTTTTACACAAAGATAATAATACGTATTGAAAAATAAATCCCTACGTGTAATTTTTTAAAAAAAAAGTAGCGTCAAAAAAATCAACCTGCAACGCTGGCAAAAATGCGGCGTCTATTGTTACGAAAGCTAAGGATATTGGAAACCCTTTATGAAGATCCGCATTACAACCTGGTGGTTGAATGCAAAAAAGGAAACAGGAAAGCACAGTACGAATTGTACAATCTTTTTTCAAAAGGGATGTATAACGTTGCCCTGCGAATTGTAAACGATGAAGATGAGGCCGCGGATGTTTTACAAGATTCGTTTATACATGCTTTTACACGTATCGTGGATTTTAGGCACGAGTCTACATTTGGCTGGTGGATGAAACAGATAGTAGTAAATAAGGCTATTAGCGCATACAGGAAACGCAAATTCGACTTTATTCCACTTGATGAGGGCGGTGTAGAGGATATACCTGATACAGAATTTACGGATCAGGAAGAGGTAAACTACCAGGTACAGCGGGTTAAAGATGGAATACACTTACTTCCCGATAATTATAGAATAGTAATCTCGCTTTATTTGTTAGAAGGTTATGATCATGAAGAGATTGGCCATATTCTTAAAATAACCGAGAATACCTCAAGGAGCCAGCTATTAAGGGCGAAGAGAAAATTAATTGCGATTCTAAAGAATCAGGGAATGAATATTAATAAGTAGAAGAGATGAGTGAACGATTAGAAAATTTTATCAGGAATAACAGAAAACAGTTTAACCTCTCCGAACCTCCTGCTGGAATATGGGATAAAATTGAAGAAAAACTTAATGAGCAGGATAAAATAAAGTCGATAAAAATCTCGTATCATCAAAGTCAATTTATTTTAAAGGTGGCAGCACTGCTGATCATTACGCTGAGTGCCGGCTTGCTATTCTTTTATTATCAGAAAAAATCGGCTACAGATATTAGCAGTATTGACCCGCAGCTTGCTAAACAACAATTTATATATGCGTCGCAAATTGAGGAGAAAAGAAATGAGTTGAAAGAAGTTGAGAAGGAAAACCCTCATTTATACCGCGAATTTTCATCCGAGATTAAGGTTATGGATGAGAATTATCAAAAATTAAAAAGAGAATTATCAACCAGTCCTAATCAGGAGGAGACAGTTAAGGCGATGGTGAAGAATCTGCAGGTTCAGATCCAGGTACTTAACCAACAATTACAGATAATTGAACAAGTAAACAAATTTAAAAAACAGGAAAAAAATGCAGTACAAAGTATATAGTAAGATGGTGTTCGCGTTTCTGTTCATCCTATCGCAGATTACACTGGCTCAGGAGCCGCCAGTTCCGCCCGTTCCATCGCCTGCGGAAAAGCCTAATGTGCCTAAAGCTTTAAACCAAACTGAGTTGGATGTCAGACTCTCAGAGCTGAATACAAAATTGAGTGATCTAAGCGCAAGGATTAACAATGAAGTTAATGTCAGGCTTGATGCCGCTCTTAAAGATCTCGGCGACCTTGAAGACTTTAAAAGCCTGTCATTCCCTAATAGGCAGCAGCCTGAAAATTTTGCAATGAGCGGCAATCTGGTTGAAAAAGTTAAAAGGATCAGTAAATCATATCCTGTCGATGGAAAAGACAAGCTATCCATTGCAAACCAGTTTGGGAAGGTTGTAATTAATGTTTGGGCTAAGAATGAGATAAAAGTGGATGTGGAAATACGAGCTTTCGAAGGATCTGATGATAAGGCTCAGGCTCTATTAGATGGGGTGAGGATAGAAGAAAGTAAAAAGGGTGATCTGATACACTTTAAAACACATATCGATAAGCAATCAAATGGCGGGATTCAACGAGGGAACGGGCGGGATGATCGGGGAGTTTTAGTTGATTATATTGTTTATATGCCATCGCGTAATTCATTGGCTGTCAATAATAAATTTGGGAGTATAAGTTTGCCGGACTTTGATGGTCAGGTAAGCATCAAAAATAGTTATGGCTCTTTATCCGCCGCAGATTTAAATCATTCTTCAAATGTAATTGAAGTAAGTTATGGTTCGGCGAGTATTGGAAAATTCACCACCGGAAGCATTAAAGTTTCTTACGGGAGTTTGAGTATTTCAAGTGCGAATCAGGTTAATGCTGATGTAAGATACGGATCAACTAAGATCGGAAGGGTTATAAACGGAGGCAATCTGGAAAACAGATACGGAAGTTTAAAGATAGATGAGCTGGATGACAATGTGAAGAATCTGATCATTAGCGCTGATAAAGGCTCGGTGCAAATAGGGATTTCCCCTTCAGCAAATTTTGATTTCGACGTAACTGTTCATATGGGGGGCTTTCAATATCCCAGAAGCCGGGTTAACATAACCAGCAAAACTCCCGAGGATGGTAACGGTATTCAATTCACCAGAAACTATAAAGGCAATTTCGGTAAAGATTCAAACTCGCGTGTGCAGATCAGTTCAAATTATGGTTCGGTGAAGTTTCAGTAAATAGAAAAAGGCCTCACATGCCTTTTTCTATTTTATCAGTGGATACTTATTAATTGAAAGTACTTGTAATATTAGTAATTTTCCATCCTGTTTTGGTATTTGCCAGGCTCAGGTAGTTTACCCGCGAAAAACCCTCGTACTTCATTGTAATCTTTACAATTGTTTGTGTCGGCGTCCTTTCAATTACAGTTGATTCGGTTGTGCAATTCTGATCTGTATTCTCCGTGGCTTTTAACGATTTTAAAATTTCCTGTTTCCGTAATTCAGAATTTTATCGCCCCGGGTAAGAGTGTACTTTACCTCCGAATCGAGTACTTCGGCAACGCCTTTAAGTTTACCATGCGCTACGGCATCAACGTAGGTTTTAATCGTGTAATCCATCTGATGTTTGTAATTTGTCAGGTCTTCGGCTGCGAATGCGCTAAAAGATAATACTGTTAAAAGAGTTGCTGCAAGAGTTTTTAAAGTTTTCATGTTTGTTGTTTTTTAATGATTTGTTTCGTTTTGTTGAATCAAAAGTAGGATGAGATTAAATGCCCGCAAACGCTAATTAGGTTAGTTAGGGCAAGTTTTCGGTAAACAACGCTTTTAGAGCGGTGAGTTTTATAGCAGAGTTTTTCGCCGGAGATTATGGTTAACGATAAAACGCCTCATGCCCACTCTGGTAGCCGCCAGATTTGATTTTTTTAAAAACTGCTAAGTATTTTAATTGCTTATTCTATAAATTCAAATTATGAAATGTCCCAACTGCCAGGCAACCTTATTAATAGCCGATAAAAAAGATGTTGAAATTGATTATTGCCCGGAGTGCCGGGGAATATGGTTAGATCGCGGAGAACTGGAAAAAATCATCGAACGATCCGCCGAGCATTATTCTAAGAGAGAAAATTATGAATCGGATCATAAGCGTTACGGATATGATCAGGATTTTAAGAAGCATCCGCAGCATAAGAAGAAATCTTTTCTGGATGATTTTTTCGACTTTTAAGTAGGCATTCAATATGCTTCCTGTACTGTAATCGCAAGACAGGAGCATATTAGAGCTAAACAAGATTCGAAACTAGCTTATGCTGGTTTTACACGCATTCTGTTCATTATCCACCAAAAGCCCATTGCTGTAAGGCTGCAAAGAATTCCTGTAGAAATCCATAATACCCCAAAGCCATAATACTCTGCTATATGTGTTCCCAATACAGGCGATAAGATATGTGCCGCAGAAAACGCAATGGCATTCATACCCATATAAGCGCCTTGTTTGGTAGTAGAGGCCCTTTGCATGGTTACGGTTGCCATAAACGGCATGGCTAGTATTTCAGAAATACAAAGAATAAACATAGAAGCATACAGCACCAGATATTTACCCGGAAGCAAAAGCATGAAAAAGGAAGCAGCACACAAAATCGTTCCTGCAATAATCACCGTGGAGGCCCGAAACCTTCGCTCAGCAAAATGTACCAGAAGCATTTCAAGCGAAAAAACGATAAATCCGCTATATGAGATGATTAAACCGATGTTCCATTCGCTAAGCTGATGCACCGACCGGTAAAAAAGCGGGATGGTGTTGAGCAGCTGAAAGAAACAAATACCGTACAGGCCGCAGAAGAAGGTGAAATAAATAAAGTGTCTATCCTTCATTGGAGATTTGTCTTCAATAACAGAAGCTGCCGCCACTGGCTTTATATCTTGTGTAACAGATTCGCGTTTTCTAAAATAAAAGAAGAAAACAAGTGCGGCTACCGCACTGCTCAAGGCATTGCAGTAGAATAAGGATTGATACGAAAATCCGGCAAGAAAGCCACCCAACGCAGGGCCAATAGAAAAGCCCAGATTTATTGCCATCCGGTTTAAAGAAAAAGCTTTTGTGAGATTTTCCGGATTGGTATACGAAGCCATAGAAACCGAATTAGCCGGGCGGAATGTTTCGGTAATTAATCCCAGAAAAAACACGCCCACCGACAACTCATAAGCTGTTCTTAATTCAGGTAAAATACAAAGCACCGGCACACAAAGCATCAGACAAAATAGCTGCACTTTAAAATGCCCCGCCTTATCGGTTAACCATCCGCCCAGCCAGGATCCGCATACAGAACCTATGCCGAAGCAGCCCAGAATAATACCTGTGTCCTTTAGTGTGAAGTGTAAAGCCTGCGTAAGGTATACTCCTAAAAACGGAATTACCATCGCTCCGCTTCGATTGATGAGCATAATAAGTGCCAAAATCCATGCGGATGTAGATAAGCCCTTGTAGGACTGAAGGTATAGCCGGAGAATATTTCTCATTTAAGGGTACAAACATACACTTTGAGATTGTTGATTGATAACCAAACTGAACTAAAGCTCTCGCTCAGTAATTATAATAACAGGATACTGAGAACGCACCTCTTAACAGCCGGTTGAAGTAGAAGTGTTGAATTCGGTTGAGCGGCCCAACATTACCGCAGCATTTCGGAACTTCTGTACCGCCTTCGGGCCTGAGTGGTAAAATTCGCCGTTACGTCTTTAAATACAGCGAATCTAGTTACGGGCATTGGTTGCCGCTTATGTTTGCAGGCCGAATAAACGTTTTTGAAGGAATCGTAGATGACTTTAAAACGGACATGTTCCCAACTGGTTTGTTGAGCGCGGCTGGACCGCAGAGTGGAAGTACAACAGGGAAACATTTGTTAAAAAAGCTGTTGCCGGAGTTTTAATAACTTCTGTGGTAATAGTCGCATCTGTTATTTTGAATAACACCAATAAATCTAAAACAGTAGGTTAGCCGTTTTTACTTTACCAAACTAACTTGCCAAAAGTTCCAAAACTTTTGGCAAGTTTTCTCAGATTCAGCCAGTTTAGCCGGATCTATGTCCTTTATAATTGGATTTCCACTTTATATCGTTTTTTATACTACATAAGTGCTACGCTTCAATTAGCTGTCCAACTAACATTTTTTATCCTTCTCAGTAAGGAATTGTTAGCGAAGCCTTCAATAATCTGGCATAATAAGGATCATGGATTTTGAATGTATTGTTGTTTAGATTTGAGTTTAGACTAAATTTTTTATATTTAAACCATAAACATCGCCTAAATAAGCTATCAAAAACCTTCATAATGAAATTTTTCCTCACCTATATCCTGCTGGCCCTTGCTCTTAATTCGAATGCAAAAAACAAGGTTGTTGTAAATCCACCGTATGAAGTTCGAACATCCGGCATCTATAATATTTCTAAAATTGAATTGAGCAGCAAAGAAACACGCCTGTTTGTTCACTGCAAGTTCAAGCCCAACTTATGGATCAGGTTTCTTAAAAGTACATTTATTGAAAACCCAGATACGGGTGAAAAGCTTTTCATAAAAGCCATGCGAGGGGGTGAAATTGATAAGCAGATTTATATGCCTGCTTCGGGCGATTCCAGTTTTGTGCTGATTTTTCCTGCTGTTAAGAAAGCAACAACCAAAATAAACTTTGGCGAAAAAGACAGGACTATTATTTTCGGACTTTCGCTGGATCCGAAAAAACAGCAAAGCAGATCGCATGAAGTACCTGCTAATGTAAATGCCTGGCTCGATGCCGAGTTGGCAAAATCAAAAAACAATACCCTGGTAAACTATACTTCTCCGCAGTTTTTTAACACAGATACGGCGAGGGTTATCGGATATATTAAAGGCTATGACCGCCGACTTGGTTTTTCAACCGGAATTGTTTATGCGAGCAATGAAATATCAAATGATGACTCTCCAATGGTGGTTAGTATCGAGCCTGACGGTAGATTTCAAGCTAGCATACCCATGAATTATCCCCGTTATCACTACCTGATATTGAAAGATAATTCGGTAAACTATTATTTGGAGCCCGGCCAAACACTGGCTATTGTATTAAGTTGGGAAGAGCTTTTAACCGCCGATCATTATAATCATAAATATAAAGATATTCAGTTTATGGGTCCGGCTGCCCGCATCAATCAGGAACTAATGTCTGTATCGATTAATCCAAACGATTATCAGGAATTGGAGAAATATGTAAAAACTCAAAATCCAAACGATTTTAAGGCCAGTCAGTTGGCTGTTTTAAAAAATCGTGAAGAAAAGCTTGAACACGATTTAAAAGGCAGGGACTTTACTGAGCAAACTAAAACTATTCTAAAAAATCAGATCCTATTATCTGGTGCAAGCTATCATTTTGATTATGTGATGCGACAGCAATCAGAAGCCAGGAATAATCCGGCTTTCAAAGCCTCACGGGTAAAACCAGATTCATCATTTTACGATTTTTTACAGCGTATCCCGCAAAATGATCAAAGTCTGTTGATTTCGTCACATTTCTCGACTTTTATTAATCGATTTGAGTTTTCAGAACCCATAATGGCGTCGAAACGGAATGCTCCTGATAACCGCAGAATTCCATTCGAAGCATACTTATTTAAAGAGTTGTTGCTTAAACCAACGAAGGATGATTTGAGTTACATTGCTGCTACTAAAGAATTGGAAAAGAAGTTTGAGGCTGAAATAGGACAGAAAGAAGCTGATGAGCTTTTGAAACAACACGGACTAAAAGCCGACCCTTTTTATAAAAAATATGCTACGCAGTTTGAGCTTTACAAGAAGAAGTATCCGGAAAAAGAAGAATTATACCCCAACAGTGCCAGCATGCTTCGGGAATGGGATGCTACAAATGCTACTTTAATAAACTCGTTAAAGATTCAACCAGGTTTAATCATCGAAATTGCCAAGGTAAGAACTTTAAAGTTTTTGTTCGATCGGGTGATGAAAAACGATAAAGATCAGGCCCGCACTTTTTTAACATCCCTGGAAAAAGGTATCGCAAATGCTGCTGTAATGCAAGAGGCTGAAATCATGTTCCGGAAAGCGTATCCGCTGGTTCCAAAGGCGGCATATGATTTACCTCGCGGCAAAGGGACTGATATCTTTAAAAAGATCATAGATCAATATAAAGGAAAAATTGTGTTTGTAGATTTCTGGGCTATATTTTGCGGCCCTTGCATTGCATCAATAAAAGCCAACAAGGATGTCAGAGAGAAGTATAAGGGTAGTAAAGATCTGGAATTTGTGTTTATAACCTCAGATTCGGAGTCGCCCGAACCTCGGTACACCGATTTTGTAAATGAAAATGAGCTTGTAAATACCTACCGCTTATCATCAGACGAGTACCTGTATTTACGCCAATTGTTTAAGTTTAACGGCATACCACGCTATATTGTAATTAACAAAGAAGGGCAGGTGTTAAATGATGATTTCGAGATGCATAATTTTAAGGTTGAAATTGAAAAACTGCTGGCACAGAGTAAATAGCTATTAATGAATTTAATCAAGCTGAAACCGGTCGGAGTTTTCTCTTCGAAGTTCTTTCGACGCAACCCTAGCTTTGTTTCGCCAATAAGTTAATCGCTGCGGCCATATTAGCCGCACCTGCATTTGCGATTATATTTTTTCGGTGGCTTTTAATCGTTTCTATGCTCAGTTCATGGATGAAACAAAGGGCATTGCAGCCGGAAATATTTTTTACCACCGTACTCAGGTAGTTTGGATGTACAGAAAGCTTGTTGGCAAAGTAGCTTACAGTAGCAGCTTCGCAGTTTTCAGAATGAGGATTGGATTGCGCCACCAGAGATAAGAACTTCTCA
>JACMJM010000045.1 GCA_014380615.1 Sphingobacteriaceae bacterium | reverse complement strand
TCTTTTGCTCTGCCGCCAGCCTATAAAACTTACCAGAATAACATTAGCTAACACTAATAACGAAAATGCCATCGACGTGGAATCTTCAAAATCAAAGCATAAAAAAACCGTCTCATAATTGCTTATGAGACGGCCTCTTCTCGTATATGTAAAACCGAAACTAAACCGCAGGTTCTGTTTCGGCAGAACCATTAACTCTGGTTTTAACAGTGTCAACCGCCTGGTTTTTTAAATCGGCAAGTTTATCAATTCCTTGTCTGGCTTTGTCACGTACAGTACCGCTAAAGCCGTTTACAGAATCGGCGATAGTACTCCTGGTTTCAGAACCGGCTGAAGGGGCGAATAGTATTCCTAATAAACCTCCCACGGCTAATCCTATTGCCGCTACAGCAATCAATTTGGCAGTTTCATCACTGCTGCTGTGTTTTGTGTTGCTGTGTGTAACATCTTTAAAAAGAGATTCAGCATCGCTTAATAATTCCTTGTAATTTTTCATGATATTGTTATGTTAAGTGGATGATATAAATTAAAGTTTCTCACGTTTAGATTGAGAATACAATAAAGACTTAACAGCCTAATTTCGGAATAGTTCTTTAAAATTTATATTGAATTAACTAAACGATTGCCTAAAGGCAACAAGAACTTCAAGAAAAACCTGCCTGTCGAGGTCGTAGCCTGCGGGCCTGTCGGGCAGCACCGGCTTCCCTCGTTTATAAAATACCGGAAAGAGTTTTATAAAATCCTTGTCAGACAGTTCATCACTTAACCACGAATATTTGGTATGGATGTCAATCAGCCGCATTTCAAATAATCGTTTCCTATACGGATCATCAATCATAAAGCAATTAACAGTATTTCTTTGCCTGGGTTTACAAACTAATAAAAAACGTGGTGTACCGATAGGTACTACGAAGGCAGAGATGAATCATAAGGTTTAATCCTGCTAAACCAGCTATTTTTAAACTTAGCCTGCGATGGATTTGCCGCGATTATCTGATTGTATTTTTCTGTCCGAAGAACATTTATCGCGTCATATAATTGCTTTGGTTCCATGGCATTGGCTCCAGCGACGGTTTTTGGACCAATTACACCATCAACAGTAATTTGCGGAGAGATGGCTTGCTGTAAGAACTTGGAGGCCCGCCCCACTCCCATATTTACCGCAATATCAAATAATTGGTTGGCAACCTGCTGAGAATTGATCTGATCCAGCTTGTTTATATCCCAGTAATTAGATTTATAAAACTGCAGTACCATATTATTAAGGTCTGTTTGAGCTGCTAAGGCCTTATTCAAAACCGGCGGATTTGTTGCTTTAATAGTATCAACAATTACCCAGCCTTTCCATTGGGGCCAAAAATTACGTGCGATACCTTTCCAAGTTTCGCCACCCCTATCCTGAGGGTCGTTCGCGTAGCCGCCTTCATTTTGCATAGTTATAAGATACGCCTGATTAAAATCCGCCATTTTGGTTATAGGTTTTGTGTTAACTCATCATCAAGGCTTAGGAAAGCCTTATCAAATATAATAATACATCTGCATTTACAAATTGCAGTGCCCTGATAATTGTACAATTTGTAATAAAAATGTCTTTTTAGAACTAAATAACATTCACGTTTTAATATAAAATCTGGTTTTCTATACAAAAGCTTTTAGTGATAAGTTGCCTTTAAGCCTTTTAAAGGCTTAAAACCGATGTGCAGTAAGGTTTTTTATAAAAAAACCGGGCTAAGGGAATATTATCTACCCGATAATAAAGATTAAAATAAATAAAAATAGCACCCGTTTAAGATTCAAACAATCCTGCAAATCATATTGTCTGCCGCAATATGGTGAGTGAAAAACAAATATTCCAGTAAAAAACATCTTATGAAACCATCATGAGCATACCGCACACAAACCCAGATGATATGCTCATGATAGCTTCATAACCATTAAAAAACAATTATATTCTTATGAAAAAATTTGAAGGTCTAAAAAAAGTAAGCAAAAGAAAAGTCTTGTATTATGCTCTGATTGTTTCTATAAGCTACGGTATAGGAAACTATTTTTCGCCGGTAAGGGCTGTTACCGCCAGTGAACATGCCAAGAGCCAGGTGAATGCCGAACGATTCTCAGAAGAAGCTTTGCTTTCTTTTATGAAAGAACTTAAAATTAAGTACCCGGAAACGGTTCTGGCTCAGGCCCGATTAGAAACCGGAAACTTTACTTCCGATATATTTAAGGAGAACCACAATTTATTCGGGATGAAAGTTGCTGGTAAAAGGCCGACATCAGCCGTAGGCATACACAGAGGGCATGCACAATACAGAGACTGGAAAGATTCGGTTATTGATTATGCCTTATTCCAGAGCTTTATAATAGCCAAACTACCAAAGAACAATATCGAAGAATATAGAAATTACATCCAGAAGTTCTATTCTGAAACATCGGATTATCTTAGCCGCATAGACAGAACTATAGACTCCGACAGATCAAAAATTGCGTTAGCATATCAAATGAACAGTGCTTTTTAGATTCGATAATTTAATCATCAACATGAAGCTGTCTCAAATTCGGCAACATTTAGATTCTTGGCGTCAGGTTGAGGAAAAAAGGTAGCGTCATGCTGAACTTGTCGAAGCATAGAGCGGGTTGCCCCGCCTCACGACCCTTCGACAAAGCCTGTACTGAGCCCGACGAAGTACTCAGGGTGACGGGCCGTCACTCCCTGTATCGTTTTATCGCAATCAGAACTTCTTTCAGACGCTCAAGTTGCTGGGTTCCGATAAGCAGTCGTTTTTGGTTACTGAATTCAATTTGCAAGCCCTTATTTCCAGAGGCATTATACGCTTTCCCTTTACCCCAAAAACCCATTCTGATACCCCAACCGCCAAACTCGGCAATGGGGTTATATTGTCGTACATACAATTTAGAAATCGCATCCCATTTAAAATGCCTGAACTTAATATGAACCGGAAAGAATTTTACATAAATTCCATCCTGACGGATTTGAGTTTCCAATCTAGAGTTGAATAAAACGATGCTTAACAGCATTACAAAACATGTTGTTATTATCAAACCAGTGTTGCTCAATGGTTTATCGCCGAATGGCAGGCCGTTAAAAACCTGGGTATACACTCCCAACAAAAACAATCCGTTTACCGGTAAAAGAATCATCAAAAGCCATTTATTGAATTTTTGCGTTTCAACGAATAAAATTTCACTTTCCATGTTAGCATTTTAGTAATCTGAGTTCGATTAAAAAAGCATATTAAAAGGATTAACAACACACCCCTATGTAAAGACAGAACATAATAAAAAAGCATTAAATTCTCCTCTCGAGAGGAGGAAATTCCGTTTTTCGGTCGGCAGAAACCTTCCTTAGGGGTGTGTTCAATATTATTAATCGAACTCATTTCAATAATTAAAACTATCAGTTTTTTATAAATCATCGCATATCAAGATCAAATCAAACTGCCCAATTTCTTAAGCCCGCTCACCATAACCAACTCTTCAACGTTAGAAAAATTGAGGCGCAGCGTGTGCTGATCGGGATTTAAAGCATAAAACGTATCACCAGGTACAAAAATGATTTTTTCTTGTAAAGCTTTATTTAATAAATCCCGGGCTGCTAGAGGGTCGGGCAACTTCAACCAGCAAAACATCCCTCCTTGCGGCTGGGTGTATTGCACCGAAGATGGGAAATAATGATGCAGGGCATCGAGCATAATATTTCTTTGATGATGATAATGGCTCGCTATCGAACCAATATGTTTATCTATATCATTCCTCTTTAAAAATTCATACAAAATATACTGCGTTAAGTTGCCCGAATGCAGATCTGAGGCTTGCTTAAGAATAGTTGCCTTTTTAATAATTTCAGGATTAGCTACCATCCAGCCCAAGCGCAATCCGGGTGCTATAATTTTTGAGAAGGATCCCAATAAGATAGTTTGCCGGGGCAAATATGAGTACACTGATTTCTCAATCCTGTTAGTAAACGAAATTTCACCGTAAGGGTCATCCTCCACAAAAATGGTTTCATAAGCTGCTAAAATTTCAGCGATTTTTTTCCGCTTTTCGGCACTATAGCTTATTCCTGTTGGATTTTGGAAGTTTGGCACCCCATAAAACAGTTTTATATCGTGATTAATTAAATTGTCTTGAAGCTCGGTAGTATTAATTCCATCTTCTTCAAGTTCCGCTTCGAGAAATGCAGCTTCATACATGGCAAAACATTGCAAAGCTCCCAAATATGCGGGACGCTCGACCAAAACTTTATCGCCCGGATTGATGAATAATTTGCCTATCAAATCGAGAGCCTGTTGCGAACCATTGGTGATTAAAATCTGATCAGGAGAAATATCAAGGTTATTTCTTTGCTTATACCGCTTAGAAATATACTCTCTCAAAGGATAGAATCCTTCTGTTTCGGCATACTGCAAAGCCTTCAATCCATGTTTTTGAAATACCATAGTGGTGCAAGCTTCCAGTTCTTTTACCGGAAACAGGCCGGGGTTGGGCAGCCCGCCGGCAAAAGATATCATCCCCGGATTTGAAGCGGCTTTTAAAATTTCACGGATAAAAGATTGGGGCACCCCATGTACGCGCCGGGCCATACTGTTTTGGTAAGTTGTTGTAGTCATTATTTAATTTATTATGTAAAAAAAAAGCCTCCTGCTTTTGGCGGGAGGCTGATAAATTATAAGTACTTAGCTCATAACAATCTATCCCGCCAGGGTAAACCCACCACGACAAGAATTGAAATGACTGCTGATTTAGTTAGATACGGATTGAAAACTTGCATTATAAATTGATTAAATGAAACCATCATGAGCATACCGCTCATAAACCGAGATTAAAATGCTCATGATAGCTTCATAACCATTAAAAAACAATTATATTCTAATGAAAAAACCCGGCCATTCGGACGGGTTTTAATTTATGATTTTAATATAAAATCCCCGTCAGCACGCAATAGCGACCGCAATGACTGAAATAATATATAGTATTTGTCTCATGTGATTCAAATATAGTTTACCGAAACAAGATTAACAAATTAAAGCGACTTATAATTAGAAGCTGTTTTAGCAGGAATATCCTTAGCTCCTATAAATTCGAGCAAATCTGCGTTAAGTTCTTCCTTATTAGTAACAAAGAGGCCGTGGGGAGCATCCTCGTAAACAATGTATTTCGACCCCGGAATTAATCTGGCTGCTTGTTCGCCAGTTGCCTCTATAGGTACGATTTTATCACTTTCGCCGTGTATTATAAGTGTCGGAACATTAATAGTATGCATCTCTGTTCTGAAGTCGGTTTCGCCAAACGCATGAATACAATCTATTGTTGCTTTAGGCGAGGCCTGCATAGCCAACACCAAATTCCAGTCGAGTGTAGACTGACTTACCTGGTGGCTTATGAGATTTACACCGTAAAACATTTTTGAAAACCCCGTGAGAAAAGAGGCCCTGTCTTCCTGAATATTTCCTATCATTTCGTGCAATACTTCCATAGGCACGCCTTGAGGATTACTTTGGGTTTGTAACGTAAATGGTGTTATGGATGCGAGGAGTACAACCTTCGAAACTCTTTTACCGCCGTGGCGGCTGAAATATCTTACTACCTCACCGCCGCCCATAGAAAATCCGACAAGGGTTACATCTTGCAGATCTAACTGGTCGAGTACCGCTTTTAAATCGTCGGCGAATGTATCGTAATCATATCCATCCCAGGGCTTATCAGATTTACCGAACCCGCGGCGATCATAAGCAATACAGCGCAAACCCATTTCGGGTAACGAACGTGTTTGATGTTCCCACATTTGGTGATCTAAGGGCCAGCCATGGATAAATACAACTGGGCTTCCCGTGCCCCAGTCTTCATAATATAAATTAACCGGGGTTCCGTCTGGATTTTGAGATGCGATGAAATTCATGGGCAGATTAGATTAACAAAACAGTATATTAACCTATTGGGATATAAATTGTTTTATTAGAATATGGTTAAGAAAGAGCGGGTTATCTAATTAAAGTTTCAACCGCTTAATTCTCACAATCAGTTCGTTTGGGCTGAAAGTTTTGTGATATAATCTTCGGCTCCCAACTCAAAAGCTTTCACACTTTTTTGCCCGATAGCAGGTAATATTCCCGGTTCCAGCCAGATCAAATCTACCCGCGTTATACTGCCTTTATCTTAAAGGGCTCTTCCAGTACAAATGGCTGAGCCTTTACTCTTTTACCGGTGGCTTTAAAAATCGCATTAGCAATAGCACCGCCGGTGGGAGGGAGTGCGGGTTCTCCTAAGCCGGTAGGCGATATTCCGTTATTCACAAAAAACACCTCCACTTCGGGAATTTCTTTCATCCTTATTAACCGGTACTTATTGTAATTATTCTGCTCGGGGGAACCATTCTTAAATGTTAAATTTCCGTACATGGCATGCCCCATACCATCTACTATTCCACCCATCACCTGTTGTTTTGCGCCGCTTAAATTAATCACCTCACCGCAATCAACCGCGGCATAAATCTTTTTCACTACCGGCTTTCCGGCTTTCATCACCACTTCTGCCACCTGAGCGACATAAGAGGCGTGTGAAAAATAAACGCTGAAGCCCTGCGACACGTCTTTCTTTGTTCCCCAACCGGATTTTTCGGCGGCCAGCTTAATTACCCCGATCATCCTGTCTACATCATAACGCACAGCTCCTGCGGGCGAGGTTTTCGCTCTATTCAACAAATCCAGCCTGAATTGTACAGGGTCCTTTTTTGCGGCAGTGGCAACCTCATCCAAAAAAGCCTGCTCGGCATAACCCAAAAAGTTCGTTATAGGTGCCCTCCAGGGAGCGGTTGTAATCGGGGTTCTATGCTCTGCTGATTCGATAAGCAAATTATCTACCGCGCCCGAAGGAAAGTTATTCTCCCGGGTTGGGTTTCGCTCATTCATTCCAACTCCGCGCAATTTATAACCCACCATATTTCCGTCAGTATCAAGCGCGGCTTCGAAACGGTAGCGCACTGCGGGGCGGTATAAACCACCAGCCATATCATCCTCACGTGTCCAGATCACTTTTACCGGAGCTTTAATGATATTGGATAATTCGGCCGCCTCAAGAGCATAATCCGTCATTAATCTACGCCCAAAGCCACCACCCAAACGGGTAATCTCTACTGTAATCTTACCCTCGGGAATATTGAGCAATTTTGAAACTGCTGATCGGGCACTGGCAGGTGTTTGCGTAGGGCCAACCAACTCTACTCCGTCCGCACGAACATGAGCAAAGAAATTCATCGGCTCCATGGCGTTATGAGGAAGAAAAGGACACTGATATTCGCTCGTTATTACTTTGGCCGCATTCTTAAAAGCCGCCTCAACATCACCTTCTTTCCTCCTCACCTGTGTGTTGTTACCATTTAACAGTTCGGAGAAAATCTTATCATGATCTGCGGAGCTTTCTAAATTCCCTTCCCTCTCATATTCGATTTTCAGGGCCTTTCTCGCCTTGTTTATTTGCCAGGTAGACTTACCTACTATGGCAACATTGTTTTTGAACGATACCACATCCACAATTCCGGGCATAGTTTTGGCAGCGGCCGCGTCTACAGATTTTAGCTTCAAGCCGAATGCTTCGGGCCGCTGAATCATTGCCAACAACATTCCTTCACGGTAAAAATCCAGTCCGAAGAGAGG
This sequence comes from Sphingobacteriaceae bacterium, assembly GCA_014380615.1. Lineage (GTDB taxonomy): Bacteria > Bacteroidota > Bacteroidia > Sphingobacteriales > Sphingobacteriaceae > Paradesertivirga. The sequence continues at coordinate 94,826 of JACMJM010000045.1, read as the reverse complement.
TTTCCCTGTTACGATATTTTTATTCTCGACGTTTTTAACCGAAGTACCTATCAGCTTAAAATCTTTACGATCCTTGAGTTTAACCTCTTTAGGAACGGTTAGCCTGGAGGCATCTTCGGCCAGATCACCAAAGCTTAGTTTATTACCAGATTTGGAATGCACAACAAAACCATTGCTGGCCATACACTCATCTAAAGGCACGTTAAAGCGTTTAGCTCCGGCTTCCACAAGCATGGCTTTCGCGGTAGCACCTGCTTTTCGCAAAATCATCCAGGAATGGGGTACTGCCCCGCTCCCACCGGTAGTTTGGCGTTGAAATTTTTTAGTATCTAAAGCGGCCTGCACTACATTCACTTTCGACCAATCGGCTTCGAGTTCTTCGGCTACCACCATCGGAAATGAAGTTTTTATATTTTGTCCTAATTCCGGATTAGGAGAAAAGATGGTTATGATATTATCTGTCGAGATGGAAAGAAAACTATTGAATTCGGTTTTCCCGGCGGCTAAGGCGGCATTAGAAATAACAGAAGTAATTTCGGCCTTTGCGCTGAACCAATCGAACCCAAGCATCAACCCGCCTCCGGCGGTTGCTGCTATTTTCAAAAAATCGCGTCTGCTGGTTGAGTTTGCCATGGCTTATGCTTTAGTACTGGCTAATTTAACTGCCTCTTTAATACGATGATAGGCGCCGCAACGGCATATATTTCCGTGCATCGCGTTATCTATCTGATCTGCTGTTGGCTTCGGATTGCTTTTTAGAAATGCGGCGGCCGTCATAATTTGCCCCGACTGGCAGTAACCGCATTGGGCAACATCCACTTCGTCCCAGGCTTTTTGTACAGGATGATCTCCGTTTGCGGAAAGTCCCTCGATTGTAATCACTTTTTGTGTACCTACCGCCGCTACAGGCAGTGTGCAGGAGCGCATAGCCTGTCCGTTTACATGCACTGTACATGCACCGCAGGCACCTATTCCACAGCTGTATTTTGTACCTACCAATCCGAAGTTATCGCGCAAAACCCAAAGCAGTGGAGTGTCTGGTTCAACATCTGCCTGATAACTGCGCCCGTTAATATGAAGCTTATAAATAGCCATGGTAAAACAATTAGTTTGTTAGCCTAAATTAAAGGAAATTTGTTCTTTCACTTGTAACGTAACGAATTCGTTAACAAAATAATTGCCCGCCGGATCCGAAATATGAAGCCCGGGTTTTTAATGCTAATTTTGCCGAACACAGAAATAAATGTCGGCTCGGGATACAATTAAAACAATAAGCATTTTGGGTTGCGGCTGGTACGGGTTTGCCTTGGCGCAAAAGCTCGTAAAAACGGGGTATAAAGTACAAGGATCTACTACTACAGCAGATAAGTTAACACGATTTAGGGAGGTTGGCATAATGCCGTTTGAGGTAGTTTTTGATAATTACAAGGAACTATACGAGTCTGCTTTTTTTTACTGCGATTTGCTGATTATCAGTATCCCACCTAAAAGAAATACGGTTGAGGCGGCTTTTTATGAACATAAAATAAAGAAGATACGAGAAGCAGTTCTTTTGCACGGGGTTAAGCGAGTTTTATTCATAAGCTCAACAGCGGTTTACGGCGACCATAACACCGAAGTAACCGAGGATACGCTTCCGCAGCCTGAAACGGCTTCGGGAAAAGCAATACTCGCATCAGAAAATTTACTGAAAGAGAATGACGCTTTCTCAACAACTATATTGCGTTTCGGCGGACTCATCGGGCCGGGCAGAGATCCGGCAAGGTTTTTTTCCGGCAAAAAAAATATCCCGAACGGAAAAGCTCCGGTAAATTTAATTCATCTAAACGATTGTATCGCCATAACTATGGCAATCATCGAACAAAACGCTTTCGGACATGTGTTTAACGCTTGCTCTTCTGCACACCCCGCAAAAATGGATTTTTATACACAGGCGGCACTTAAAAGCCAGCTTGAGGCTCCGGAGTTTGTCGATGAACTTACGAATTGGAAAATTGTATCGAGCAAATACCTTGAGTCTGTTTTAAACGTCACAGCTACGCAACCTGGCTGGTAAACGGCTGGTTTACCCTGCTTTAAGAAGCGGGAGTTTTGCTGAAAGAGTTGTATGATTTTCGATATTCCATTGGAGTTTTCGATACAAGCTCTTTAAAATGCCTGTTAAAATTCGAAAAATTCATATATCCGCTATTTATTGAAACTTCAGCAATGCTCAGTTCAGTCTCCTTTAATAATTTACAGGCATGATTTACACGCATCTCTATAAGTAACTGCGAATATGTTTTATTGGTGCGCGATTTAAAATACCTGCAAAACGAATGGGGAGTCATATGTATTACTTCCGCAATTTCTTTCAGGCTTATTTCATGTAAATAATGTTCTACAGTATAGTTAAATACTTTGTTTAAACGATGTTCTTCATGAGCATGGGTGGATTTAAAGGAAGCAGACGAGATGGGGGTACAATCGTGTTTAGACTCTGAGACAGCTTGCAGAATTTGCAAAAGATATATCAGCCTTTGAGTGTTTACAGCAAAGAGCAGTGCCTTAATTAAATCTACCACTATACTTCGGGCGTTTCCTTTTATATCAAGGCTTAACGACTCTTTTTTTAATAGGGCAACAAGTGATCTATTTTCCGGCAAACTTAAAAACTCACTTAAAATGGCAGGAGAAAAATGTATTACTATTGCTTCAAAATCATCTTTCTGTCCATCCTGCTCTTCTGCCATTATCATATGCGGGAGGTTTGAACCCAATAAAAACAAATCGCCAGTTTTAATATTGTACACAGTATCCCCTATACGGCCGGATACGTTCCCTTTAAGGATATAAAGTATTTCTATTTCCGAATGGTAATGCCATTCATTTCTATAGCATATGCCAACATCGGTACGGATACTAAACGACTGATTTAATGCAATCGGTACTTTTAACAAGAAAGGGGCCATGAAAAAATTCGCTCAATAAATTTTGGTTTACCGGTTTATAAAAGCATCCGAATTATTGTTCAATCACAACATATCCTATAATACCCCCGACGGGGAAATAGTGCAACGAAAAGAAATTCGGAATTTTGGTTTATACTTTACAAAGTTACATTGTATATTAATTAAACAAGAAATAAAACTCATTGTTTGCTCGAAAATATAAGCGAATCAATTAAATTAAATTCCTTAAAACCTTCTAATAATTCTTTTGTTGCTTATCTACCCATATGGGAAAGAGAAAAGCTTTTTGCTATCGGAAGTATTCATGGGTTTTAAAAAGGCTGAACTAATTGTACTGCGCAGTCCCTCTCATTCATTTAAGATTTTTTTATTAAAACGAAATATACCGGTTAAGTGTGCGTTCAAACAAATACATTAAGAACACCAATATTTAAGCATCTACCAGAGCTTTCTGCTGTGTTACAATGGATAAAGGCTGAGCAATTACAGAAACAACAGATATACAAAACATAAATCAATTTTAATACCCATGAGAAAAAGTGCTACAAAATCGAGCCTTGAATTAACCGAAACTATCGACTTTATTTTACGGAAACTTCCTGATCCAAAACACAATAGTGTATCCACTATAAAGGATGAAGTTCTTGTAAACAATCGAAAAATCATTTACCTGGCACAAAAAAGCAAAGGTGCCCAGGGTTTCTATTGGAACATATCGCTTAATTAAAGCGAAGCTGTCTCAAATTCGCTGTGGCCATCTTTGAGCCTGTCGAAAGATTGTTTCTACGAAGTCAAGAGTACGCCAAAGGCGGATCAGCCTGACGCCAAGAATATAAATGTTTCCGACTTTTGAGACAGCCTCATTTACAAAAAGATAAAAACATTATACCAATATATACCTAAGTTTAACAGGAGTCTCCGGCTCCTGTTTACAGTCACTAAGCCCGTTTTTTTTCTTCACTTATTAGTAACTTAGGGTTTTTGAGTTTGGCGATGAAAATGTATCAAAAACCTATTCAGCTAAGAGAGAGAAGGCGCGGCTTTCATTTAATTACTTCCGAGATCATCAACGCTTTCCCCGAGATTACAGAACTTAATATTGGCCTTTGCCAGATATTTATTCAGCACACTTCCGCTTCCTTAACTATAAATGAAAATGCCGACCCTACGGTGAGAAGCGACTTTGAGATGTATTTCAGCAAAACCGTTTCTGAAAACGATCCGGATTACCTGCATGATTATGAAGGATCGGACGATATGCCTGCCCATCTTAAAGCGTCGCTTTTAGGAAGTTCGGTTACAATTCCGGTAAGCAAGGGGAAATTTGCCTTAGGTATATGGCAGGGAATTTACCTTTGCGAGCATCGTAATCAGGGTGGGGAAAGGAACCTTGTACTCACCGCCTGGGGCGTTTAATTAAAGAGTTAATGTACACTATAATTTTAAACCTACTTCTTTTCTGATCATACCACGGCCACCTCTTTTCGCTTAAGTCTGGTATTCAACTTAGAGACAAAAAAAATACTTACAAAAGTAATCGCGATACTGATATAGCCGGTAACTTCATAATTAAGGATAGCGTTTGAAGGTGTTTTAACAACAATAATACCCGACAACACAGATGCCAAGCCCACAAAAATCTGTTGCACCGAAGAATTTATACTCATAAAGCTCCCGCGACGCTCGGGGGATACCACATTACTCACCATTGCCTGCGCGGGTATCATTCGGCCCGACGAAACTACAAACCAAAAGCCGGTAACACACAGCACCAACGTAAAAGGGATTGGAGGAAGATTTGTAATGATAGCAATTGGAATTATGGCTAATAAAGCCATAGTTACAAACAAACGTTGCTTCCCTATTTTGTCGGCTACCACGCCCATCATAGGCGAGGTAAAAAAGGTAAGCGCGCCGCCTACGAGGTAAACCATTGGTGTTTGTGTTTTGCTGAATCCCATGTTGAATTCCATAAAAGGATTTAAAAACGGGATGATAATAAAGTGTCCCAGCATAATGGAGGCCGATAAGGCCAGGGCCAGTAATTGATTTTTATCACCACCAATATCTTTTAATAACACCAGCGGATTTACTTTTCCGCCCTGCCTTTCCCTGGTATGAGCATCCATTTTAGGTAAATAGCGCATCAAAAAGGGCACAAGAAGAACACCCAGTCCGGCAACAAAGAAAAACGGACCGTGCCAATTAAAAATATTTGCCAGATACAGGGAAAAAGGAACTCCAAATACAGACGCAACCGAAAAGGCTGCCATAATAATTCCCATAGCTGTTCCCCGTCGTTCGTACGGAATCAGATCTGCCACAATAGATAATACCTGGGCACCAATTAATCCCCCGAATACGCCTGCCAAAATTCTGGATGCCAGCAAAATGAAATACGAAGGAGCCAGGGCACAGCATAAAGTACCTACCAGGAAACCGATATAGCCAAACAGCAACACTCGTTTACGGTCGTAATTATCTACAAAAAAAGCCGCGAGAAATCCGGAAATTCCCGCACTAAAGGTATAAGCGGCAACCAGCATCGAAAACTGCTGCGAGGATATGTCGAAATACGGCATAAGGTAATTACCCAAAGGCATCATGATCATAAAATCAAGAATATGGGTAAAGTTGATCGCCGCAAGTAATAGTAAAATAATTTTCTCTTTAAGATTCATACGCGTTACCGCCAAATTAAATAAATGGCAGGTAAAGAGAGGAATTAACTACAAAACGTGACAGAACGGTGTATTTATCAAATTAATGCAGCCAAAAGCAATGGCTTACAGGGTCAAGCAATCTTAAACAATGATTCCTAGCTTTTAAACCGGAGTCTAGAATTACGGTTCAGTATAATTAATTGACCAGCAAATGGTTTTGTCAGTTCATCATCCGGTTATATTTACCCTTGTATTGAATGGGCGATAGTCCGGTAAACTTCTTAAAGGTACTGCGAAAAGCTTTTGTGTCTGTATAACCAACTTTATACATAACCTCATTAATATTCTCTCTCGACGATTCGAGGCTCATTTTTGCAGCCTCAATTTTCACCCGTTGAATGTATTCAACTACTGTATTCGAGGTAGCCTTTTTAAAACGTCGTTCCAGATTTCGCCGTCCCAAAGCAAACATCGAAGCCAGTTGGTCAACCGTAATTCTTTCGTGAAAATTCTTTTCGATAAACTCCTGTGCCTTTCTTATCTGCTCATCTTCATGGCCCTTTTGTCCCTGGAAAATAGTAAACGACAATTGATTTTCGCGTTCAATTTCTATGGCGAATACCTTTGCGGCGAGAATAGCTATTTCACGTCCGGCGTATTTTTCAATCAAATAGAGAATCAGGTTAAGGTAGGAGAATGCTCCGCCGCTGGAGTAGATTCCCTTTTCGTCGGTAATCACTTTTTCGGTAACCAGTGTTACTTCAGGAAACATCGACCGGAAAGCCCCCTCAGCCATCCAGTGTGTAGCGCATTTGCGTCCGTTTATTAAACCTGTTGAAGCCAGCAAAAAAGCACCGAGGCAAAGGCTGGCCACTTCTGCCCCACCCTGGTATTGCTCTACGATCCAGAGAAGAAACGCTTTATTTTTTTCTATACCCTCAACTATATCACCGTCTATAGCCGGAATAATGATGAGGTCGGTTTTTTTAACATCCTTAATAAGATACTTAGTGTTGGCAGTAAAAGAACCACCGCTTAAGGGTGTCTCTTTAGTAAGCCCTACTAAATGCACATCGAACAGTGCCGGTGCCCCCTTCGCTTTAAAAAACTCATTTACCTGAGTAAACAATTGCCGCGAACCTTCAAGGCTTCCCAAAATCGCACCCTTCGGAACTAGGATTGAAATGTGTTTCATAAAACTAAGGTATGATATTGGGATTTCGTAATCAACCCTTTGAGGGGATTATTTTACAGTGGGATTTTTCCTGTATATTCTAAATGACGGGGAGAGTGATTATGACGTTTTGCATTGGAGCGGTCGGCATTCTCGCCCTTTGGGAGAGATGCCGAAAGCAGAGAGGGTATGAGGTTTACCCAAAACTATACCTCCAGTTCAGGAAACGGGAGATGCAAATCGCTTATTTAAATGGTTTTGAAAAAAATAATCGACCCAGGTTTCACTCCACAGCCTTCCTCAATTCTATCACCGTTATCTCAGGCCAAATCCCCACCCTACCCGCAAATCCTAAAAATCCAAAACCCCTGTTCACATACAAATACCTGCCGTTTTCGCTGGCTAAGCCCGCCCAATTCGGATACCGGTACTTTACGGGGCTCCATTTAAACCCAAACAGTTCAATACCAAATTGCATTCCGTGGGTATGCCCTGATAGAGTAAGATGAATTTTTGCCGGATGTTTCTTCACTTCCGCATCCCAATGTGAGGGATCGTGCGAGAGCAGCAGTTTAACCGAATCAGTACGTACGCCAGCCAATGCTTTGTTCAAATTACCGCGCTGGCCGAAGCCAAGGCCCCAGTTTTCTACACCAAGCAATACGATGCTCTGCCCCTCTTTTTCGATTACAACATTCTCATCCAGTAAAAGCCTGAATCCAAGCTTGCGGTGGTTGTCTTTCAAACGCATAAGGTTCTGTGCTTTTTCCTCGGGGCTATCCCAGCGCATATAATCGCCGTAATCGTGGTTTCCCAAGATGGAGAACTTGCCCGCCTTTGCTTTAATCTGCCCGAAAATATCAATCCAGGGCTCGATCTCGGAAGCCTGATTATTTACCAGATCACCGGTAAAAACAAAAAGGTCTGATTGCTGGGCATTTATCAAATCGATACCACGCTGCACGCCTTTTACACTGTCTAGGCTACCCGAATGTACATCCGAAATTTGTGTAATGGTGAAGCCTTCAAACTTAGAGGGCAAATCGTCAAGATACACGATTGTTCGACGCACTTTATAATGATACTTTCCGCGTGTAACACCAAAAAGAAATGAAAAGAACGGGATGGCAGCAAGCAGTAAAGCAACCTGACTAACCAGTGTTGAGCGTGGAGGATAGTAAGCCAGAACACTTGCCCCGATGCGATAAAGATCCTCGAAAAAAAGCACCAACACAAAAACCAGCTTGGTGATGAAAATTGTGAGGAAGGCATTAAATACGATGTTGAATAATAGCGTAAACTTCCCGGTAGGAATTGCTTTGTAAAAATTAAATACGAAAGCTGCCAATAGAGAAACAGAACCGGTCCAAAACATTAAGTACACGAAACGTTGTACTTTATCACTCTCAGCAAAGCTTAATGCTTTAACTCCTTGAAAAACATACCAATCCAGTAATAAAGCTATTAGTACAATAACTATCACCGGTAAAAAACTTACACGACGCATAATAGTTGAATAATTACAGAGTATATCCCCTACACAAATGACGATTTAAGAACTAACATATCTTATTGATTTAATTTTTCTTTTATTTGCCCCCATCCGGAAATTAGATATGGAGCAAAAAAACAACCCTCTGCATGGCAAAACACTCGAAATGATTCTAAATTCTCTGGTGGAACATTATGGATGGAAAGAATTGGCCCGGCTAATCCGCATTAACTGCTTTGTTACTAATCCAGGCATAAAATCAAGCTTAACATTTCTGCGTAAAACACCCTGGGCTCGTAAAAAAGTAGAAGACCTTTACATTGAAAGCAAGTTTAACCAGTAATCAATAAATTCCAGTCAGCACAATTTTACAAAAGGTCTGCCTCGCTTATTACATCTTTGTATTTAATAAACAACCTGATGATGAGAAAAGCCGCGCTTCTGTTTTCACTCCTGTTTGCTTTGGCACTGGAATCCTATTCGTTAACTTACTTTGTGGCGGTAAATGGGTCAGACAAAAATCCGGGTACGATAAAAGAACCATTCGCCAGCATACAAAAATCTCAGGAGGTAGTTAATGCCGGTGATACGGTTTATATCCGTGGAGGTAATTACGCCATGTCCGAATCTCAGATAGCCAGAAAACAAGGGATCTATTCGTATGTAACCTATCTCAACAAAAGCGGCAAAGAGGGTGCGAGCATTAAGTATTGGGCCTATCCGGGCGAAAGACCCGTTTTTAATTACTCCGATGTAAAGCCCCAAACCCGTGTAATCGCGTTTTATGTATCAGGCTCATACATTCATCTAAAAGGATTTGAAGTGGTAGGCGTACAAGTTACTTTGCTGAACCATACTCAATCAGAATGTTTCCAAAACCACGGCAGTAACAATATTTACGAGCAATTAAGCATGCACGATGGTCAGGCCATAGGCTTCTATTTGCTCGCCGGATCCAATAATCTGATCCTGAACTGCGACGCCTATAACAATTATGATTACACATCTGAAGGTGGAAAAGGCGGCAATACCGACGGCTTTGGTTGCCACGGCAAAAAAGGAGATGTAAATAATATTTTCAGAGCTTGCCGCGCCTGGTTCAATAGTGATGACGGCTACGATTGCATCAGTTCTTTTGAACCCGTTATTTTTGAGAATTGCTGGGCGATGTACAATGGCTATTCACCTAAATTTAAAAGTCTGGCAGATGGAAACGGATTTAAAGCCGGGGGATACGGCGGAAGATCAGTTGATGCCTTGCCAAACCCTATCCCCCGAAATACCATCAGATTTTGCCTTGCGGTAAAGAATAAAGCAAGCGGATTTTACTCAAACCATCATATTTCGGGCAGCGATTGGTATAATAACTCAGCATATAACAACGGCACTAACTTTAACATGTTAAGCCGTTTACGGGATAATAAAACTGATGTTCCCGGCTATGGGCATAAAATGCGAAACAATTTGGGTTTTATGGCCCGGTCTAAAGAAATGGATAAATTAGATACCGCAGAATCGGATATCAGCGATAACTATTTTACACTCCGGGTAAAAGTTGAGGCTAAAGATTTTTTAAGCCTGGATGAAGATGAACTTGTTAAGCCACGCAAAGCGGATGGAAGTTTACCGGAAGTGAATTTTATGCGACTGAAAAAAAACAGTGATCTGATTGATGCCGGTGTTGATATTGGCTTTCCGTACAAGGGTGAAAAACCCGACCTGGGGTTTTTAGAACACCAATAGCACCTTATTTCTTTGGAACAGTAATTGTTATGGTTGTCGTAATTAATTAAAAATCTATCAATTATGGAAACTACCGAAATGACAACCGAAGTATTGAACGACTTAGTTCAGATAAATAACGATCGGATTGTGGGCTACGAACGTGCCGTTAAAGAATTAAAAGATGGTGATGATGATTTGAAAGAACTATTTTCGGGAATGATCCATGAAAGTACGGGATATAAATCTCAATTGGTATCGGCTGGTGCCAATCCCGACAATGACACAACTAATAGCGGTAAAATATATAGAGTATGGATGGACGTAAAAGCTGTTTTTACCGGACACGACCGTAAAGCAGTTTTAGAGAATTGCGAATTTGGTGAAGATGCCGCCCAAAAAGCCTACGATACTGCTTTAGCTGCCGGAAACCTACCCTCGGATGTTCAAGCCTTACTTTCGCAACAAAAACAAGCACTAAGAGCTTCGCACGATAGAATTAAGCTGCTTCGTGATTTTCAGAAGTAGGATTTACTTTCCCTAAAACGAAGGCACGGTTTTAACGCTGTGCCTTTTTTATTTTAAAGATTAAGTATCTGAGGATTTGAAACGGATAGAAAGGCTTAAAAAGAAAAGATCTTCAAACGGGGAGAATGAAGACCTTTTAACTAACCAATTATAAACCTAACACAAAGATAGATAAATTATCAAAATATCAAAGAATATTTCAAAAAATTATCAAGTTAATAATATTGTAATCTAAATGTTACGTAAAGCAAAAAAGCCTCCGTCGGATAGACGGAGGCTTTAGGTCATATTTGGATAGTTTGGTTCTTAAAGGTATGTTTTTTTATCAAAACATCAAAATTTTATTTAAAAAGTCGAGGTAAATTATGAAAGTTATAAAACACGAAAGCCTCTCCCAAAAAACTGGAAGAGGCTTTCGAATATCAATTTACTTGTAGATTATTGAATTCTGCCCGTCCGGCGATCTTTGGCTCTGCCTATTGCATAACCAGTACCCGCACCAATTACGCCACCAATAATAGCACCTCTGGCATCTTTTTTATCAACCAAAACTCCGGTAATAGCACCTGCTCCGGCACCAATAGCGGCACCCTTAGCGGCATGGCTCCAGCCTTTTTTTCTAACAGGCTGTGGTTGCGAATAAGTATATGATTCTGAAACTCCTTTCACATAGGTTCTTCTTCTCGGAGCAGAATTTGAGGCATATATCACTCTTTCTCTAACTGGTGCGGCTTGTTGCAAAGCAAGAATCCTCTCTCGTTCTTCAGCTATTTCAATTTCCTTAGCCTCAGCGCGCTGAAAGCTGTCTAGTTTTAAACTATCGCGAATCTGTTTGTAAGCTTCGGCTTTTAATTGCGAACTCGTTGTCGAGTTGTTATTGCAAGCTGCAAATGTTGCGGCTAACGCAAAAACGGCTACCATTCTTTTCATAGTATTATTATTTAAGTGTTCGTGTGTGTGTGTATAATTTTAACGTCGGTCTTTAACCCTTATTATTGTTAGTTAGAGTTTAGAAAGAACGTCTTACATAAGGTATTTCAAAAACCAGTCCAAAGCGCTAAAAACAGCACTCATAAAACCAAAAAAGAAAACAAAAGCCACAAAAAAAAAGTACTTTGTAGAAAACAGTATGGAGTTTAGTACAGAAATATTCCGGGTAACCGACCAATCGAAAATAAAGCTTTCGGACGTGCCTACAGAATTAAACGAGGGTATCGATAAAATACAAGCCACTGATCTTCTGGCCCGGTTGAAATATGAGATGTTCCAACTTCAGGAGAAATTATATGCCGAAAACAAACATTCTTTACTAATTATTTTTCAGGCAATGGACGCTGCCGGAAAAGATAGTGCGATAAAACATGTAATGAGCGGACTAAATCCGCAAGGTTGCCAGGTATACAGTTTTAAGCAGCCCACTTCTGAAGAACTGGATCATGATTTTTTGTGGCGGCATTATAAAGCATTACCCGAACGGGGCCGCATTGGCATTCACAACCGCTCGCATTATGAAAATGTATTGGTATGCAAGGTACACCCGACTTTCGCTTCCAACGAAAGTCAGGTTCCCTTATCTCAAATAAATGATAAATTTTGGAAGTCGAGATATAAGAGCATAAGAAATTTCGAGGAGCATTTAAACGCAAGCGGCACTACGGTAATTAAGTTTTTCCTCAATATTTCTAAAGAAGAACAAAAGAAACGCTTTTTGAAACGCATTGAAGATCCCGCGAAAAACTGGAAGTTCTCTTCCTCCGATTTGATTGAGAGAGAGCAATGGGAAAACTATATGAAGGCGTATGAGGATGTATTCGAAGCGACAAGTACCGACGAATCGCGGTGGTTTATTATTCCGGCAGACAAGAAATGGTTTGCCAGGGTTGCCATTTGTAAAATAATTGTAGACACGTTAAAAGCGATAGATCCGAAATATCCTGTTTTAGAAGAAAAAGAAAGTGACTCTTTACAGGAAAGTAAAGAAAAATTACTTTCGGGAGATTAGCCTAAAACGTTTCGCAAAACTGCGTTCACCTGATTGCTATTATCATAAACGCAGAGATGTCCGCCCTTTACAATATAATTTACCGAAGAAAAGGAAGCCGGAAAAATTCTATCATCCGAACCGTGGATCTGAATAAAATTTTCGGGAAGTTTATCATTTTTCCAGCGGCCTATTTGCCCTAATGACCATTTTAAAAGTCGAAAATCTGCATTATTCAGGTATTCGTCCACCAGGTTTTCTGTATCTAAGCTCAAAGGGCCAAAGAACCACTTGAGGATCGGTCTAAGCCGGTTTAACATCCACGGAAATAAGGCCTTCTCCGATTCGAGCCTTCCTAGCATACGGTAAACAAGCGGGATGTAATTTTTATCAGGAACGCTCGAAATCAAAATCAGCTTAAAGGGTTTATATAGTTTATTTATTTCGGTAGCTACCACACCGCCAAAAGACAAACCTATGATGCTGAATTCTTCTTTTGTATCAATTTTTTGAGCCAGGCGGAGAGAGTATTGTGTTAAAGACTCACCTTTAAGCACCGGAATCCAGTCTAAATAAACAGCAGAACAATGCTCAGGTAATTCAATTTTAGAGAAAATTTTTCGGTCGGCGGCTAATCCGCTGATAAAATACACCTTCATAAATAACCCTCAAATATCCGTATTAAATTATAAACAGCCGGAGACGAAAATTAGCTGCTCTTATTTTAATTTCATACCTTTGCAGAAACGGAATATTAAACACTATTCTTCCATCCTGTTAATCAGTCATTTGATTAAAAATTATCCGGTTGCTTAGCCGTTGCGGCCGAATGTTGTTCCAGATTCAGTTTTTCTTCAAGAGGAATTCATCACAATAAGGAATCAGTACAGAAGAGTAATAAATTCAATACTATGGCGAAGTCTCAGGCTACTTTCATGAAAAAACAACTGGAGAAAAACAGGCAGAAGAAAAAAGAAGATAAAGAACAAAGGAAGCTTGAGCGGAAGCAAAATTCAAACGGGGGCGATTTAGAAAACATGATGGCCTATGTTAATGAGTTCGGGGAAATAACAGACACTCCTCCCGAAAAGAAATAAATAACCCCTTATAAAAAAAGAGGCTGTCTTAAATTCATTGTCGTTATCTATTCGATATGACAAAATACTTAAAAAGCTTCGAATAGCAGCCTTTAGAAGCACAGAGTGGGTTTCGATAATAGTTCGCTCTTCTAAAACCCCCTTCGACAGAGCCTTTGTTGAGCCTGTCGAAGTACTCAGGGTGAAATTCACCACACCGATTATAGATGGCACGTCGAAAGATTTTTGCTACGATTCAATCGCTAACCTGCCGATCAGCCTGCCGCAGTAATCTAAATGTCGCCGATTTGAGACAGTCTTATTTTTTTTATTAATCCCACAAATGAGCCGCTCCAATTAAGGTAGCATCTGGCCCTAAAGCCGCTAATCGAACCGGAATTTTAATATTTTTTTCGCTAAGCCGGTCTTTTACATGCGTGATAATAAAACCCCAAGCCTCCTTAATTCCTCCCATCACAATCAATTGGGGTTGATAGTCTTTAATTAGCTGAAGCAAAAACTTAACATAGTTTTCAGCATATTCGTTGAAAACCAATTGGCCTATTCCGTCATCTTGTTTGGTTAACGCAACCAGCTCTTTAATTGTAGAAACTTTAAATCCGGTAAACTCTTCATACCTGTTAGTAATCCATCCTATACCCAGGTAATTTTCAGCAATCCCCTCCTTAAAGGGAAGGTTCCAGAGTTGCATATCCCGGCTTTCGCCCTCAAAATACCTCGCCGTACCAAATCCCATATTTAACGAAAACCCTAATACATTTGTAAAACCAACCTGGGCACAACCAGAAAAAACCTCGCCTTGTAATAAACAGGCTGTATTATTTTTCATTAAAATATTTTTCGGTGATATGCCCAATTGTGCGGCCAGAAGTTCTTTGATATTTAATTGGTACAATGCCTCAAATTTATTCTGATTCTTCATTAATGCCAGGCCCTTCTCATAATCGCATGGGCCGGTCATAGCCAGCGCGATTTTATAAACGGGGAAATTATTTTGTTCAGCACACAGTTCAATAGCTTCCGACCAGCCCTTTATCAAATTCTCTGCGGTATCATGTGTGTTTACTTCTGTAAAAACAGCAGTGCGGGGTACAACAAAGTTAGTATCGAGGTCAACTAACGCAACATTAATACCTGGCACACTTATTTCGGCCGTTAAAACATAGTTATTCATTTCAAGATCAGGCTTTACTAGGGTTAGGGTTAAAGCAAGTTACATATTTCTATTAATAAATAATAGATTACGTAAATAAGCGTTTAACGAAATAATCAATAAAGATTTGCATATCTTGTGATTTGAATCACCAGGGAGAAAACACTCCGAAATCAGCTGTTTACTAATATTATGAAGAAAAAGATACTTGTTGTAGAGAATGATAAAGAAATCCTTACTATTATTTCATATTTGTTAACAGAAGAGGGATACGACGTTCATAGTTTGAGATCGGCGGAGGGCTTAATTTCTGAAATTGAAAGTTACCAGCCTCACGCTATTTTACTTGATATCATTGTACCCGGAATTGAGGATACAGAACTGTGCAAGGCGATAAAATCAACAAAAGCCATCAACCATATCCCATTAATTGTTTTGTCTACCCACCCTACTGTTTACGCAACTATTAAGGAACTATGTGCCGACGAGGTTATTTCAAAACCGTTTGACATTAATAACCTTGTAGAGATTGTAAGTAATCAACTTGCTGCCTAACGATTCAGGCTGTTTTTAATTTATATGCTTTTTCAACTAATCGGGTTAAATTATCCAAATCGAATGGCTTGGGTAATGCCAAGTCAGCACCTGCTTGTGCCGCAAGGGTTTCAATATCGTTATTTGCGGTTAAATAGATTACAGGAATTTTATTAAACACAGGATGCCGTTTTATGGTTTGTGTAGCTTCAATTCCTCCTACCCCCGGAATCCAGTTATCCATTATTATAACCGAAGGATCAGCACTTTTTACTTTATCGATAATATTATCTACGGTATAGCTTTTAACGACTTCCCATCCGGAGTCTGTTAAGGCATAATCAAGTATATCCAGGATATCCAGATCGTCATCACATACTAAAATTCGCTTCATCAGTTTTTTAAAAGAGCATTAATATATTTACAATTACTGTCAGGCTTTGTTTCGGGTTACTTGCAAAAATCATTCCGCTTGTTCAAAGTTCACTGTAATACAATCATTTACTCCTAAAAAATATTTCTCTTTTCAGCAACATTTTTTTCTAAATGCCGTAAAGGAAACGCAACGGAGGTATATAATGAACTTACAAGATATAAGAGCTACCAACCATTATATTGTATTTAGAATCGGGGCAGATACAGATATTAGAAACGGCCGGATCAGGATGGTTGAAAAAGCATTGAAATCGCTGGAAGCAAAAGAAGATTACGTTGCTTGCCAGGCTTTATTAGATGCATTACAATACCAGGAGTCTGAAATCCAGCAAAGCATTTAAAGCGGCAGCTTACCTGCCGCTTTAAAAAACTATAAATTACGATCCCGATCTCTGTTAAAGGAGCTATCGTCGTCTGCATCATCGTTGTACGAATCCGACCTTGAATTCCGAATTCTCTCATCCTCATCAAGTTTCTCTACGTCAACTTCGGTACGTCTAACAGTATCGCGGATGGTTTCCTCATTTTCTTCCACCTCTTTATTTAACGAAACTTCTTCCTTTACCCAAGCTTCTTTTCCAACAACAGGCACTTCTTTATGCTCACGCATTTCTAGGGTACCTTCCTTAAAAGCATTAAAATCTGATTCTGTTGCCTCACGATTAACCGGATTACGCTCTATATTAACATGTTCAGAACGCAATCTAACGGTTTCTTCAACTGGCTTTTCTACAATCCTGCTGCGAAGGCGCGCGCCACCACTTTCAACTTCTTGTTTACCTACTTCTAAATTTTCTTCGATTATTGGAATAGAACGGTCGCTATCGTTGCGATTATAGTCAGAAATATTATCACGATCTGTTACTGAATCCGAATCATTAAATCCAGTGCTATAATCACTTCCGGTTAAACTTGAATCGTTATTGCTGCTACCATATTGGCTTGCTTTCTCGTCAATATCTACCGCACCGTATTCATCAAGAATATCTGCGGCACGCTCGGCTTCTGATTCTGAACGCGCATGAACTGTAATGGTACATCCGCGCTTAGCAACTTCAGAGTAACGACTCGTTCTGTCATCATCACTTCCGAATAGAGAACTAAAAAAATTACTGATGCTGCTTCCAAAGCCCTCATCGTCATTGTTTGTACTATCGCTTGTGGCTTGAGATGAATTGCGGCTTGCAATATCTACATCTTCTCTGTTAAAACCCTGATTTACCAGTTTTTGTACGGCTTGTTGTGCTTCATTTTCGTTTTCGAAAATTCCGATTACTGTTTGTGACATAATGTTTCTCCTTAAATTTAGATAGATTATTATTAGATAGATGCTGAGTTGAGGTCAACCCGGCTTACAATTACCTCCTCTTGTTTTAGAGTTTCCTGTTGCGATACATTACTGTGTTTCTGTTTTCTGGTTATATGAACCTCTTCTACCAGAACAAGCTTCTTTTCTACTACAAGAACCTCTTTCAAAATAGGGATAATAGTTTTTTCACCTTCATACCGCACTGCGGGTGGGGTATTTTGGATATACTGATTAAATGGAATGCGTTGTACATCAACTTCTTCCTCAACTACCGGAATGTCTATAACCTGCTGTTCGCTGTGGACTTTTTTCGAAACAGTTACTTTCCCCGTCTCAATTTCTTTCTTATCTATTGTAAGTTGTTCTTCCATTACCGGAACAATCAGCTTCTCTACCTGGTATTCGGCAGATTGCGGCTTATCCGTTGGATCGGTTTTATTATTGCACATGTTTTTCAGGCTATAATTCCACGTACTTTTGCCAATACAGAGCCAAAAACTACCTGATATAAGAATTATAATTTTTTAACCCGGTAGTAGGGGTTCGTGACCCTCCAGCGCAAATCACGTTCAAGCACAAAGAAATATTATCAGGAAACTTAAATTAACTAATTAAGCCTTGTTTTAAAAACAGACAAAGTGTAGTGATATGTGGGCGTTGTGGTATTTAAGAATTAACAGGCAGCCTACTTCGTATTAGTGGGTTCAATATCGTTGTCAATCTCAAGTTGCGTTTTAACCTCATCGGTTTGTACCCTCATCTCGGGAGTACTTATCGGACTTTCCGGTGGAAGTTCATCGCCCAATAACACACCCCAATGCTTAAAGATAGTGGAACGATCAAAGGTAACTTTAAGAATGGCGATGATAGGAAGTGATAGAAACATACCCGATATACCCGCAAGTGTTCCGGCCAAAAATACACCAAGAATAGCGGCCAGTGCATTGATCTTAACCTTTGAACCCACAATTCGGGGCATTAAAATATTATTATCCAGAAACTGAACAAAGGCTATAGTTCCTAAAACGGCGAAGATGGGCCATACCTCTGATGAGGAACTAAGTGTTAAAAGCACTCCTATTAAGTTTCCGAAAAGCGCGCCGATATATGGAATGAGGTTAAGAAAAGCAAAAATAACGGCAATTAACAAAGCGTGTTTAATCCCTATAATAAGGAGTAATCCTCCCAGAAGAACGGTTACGTAACTAATTTGGATCAATAAACCTAACAAATAGCTTTTAATAATCACTTTAGTTTCAAGCATAGCTTCACGTACTTTTTGGTGGTTTTCTTCGGGGAACCATAAAAACACAAAACGCAATAAAAGATTTTTGTAAAATAAAATCAGATAGATATAAATAGGCATTAACCCTATAAAAACAAGAGTGGATGAAACTGAGCCGGCCGCCCCGCTAAGTAAACTTCCGCCAAAATTCAAGAGCTTATTGGCTTGCTGGTCGATAAGCTTTGCCTGCTCTTGAGTTGAAAAACTGCTTATCTGGCTAATCCAGTTACTTAATGAATTAAGATGTTTGGTTACGTTTTTCCGGATGAGAGGAAAGTCGGCTATTAAAGAAGATACCTGGGAAGAAAAAAACCATACCACTAAACCGACAACGATTACGAGAAGCAAGATTGAAAGCATGATCGATAATACTTCCGGAACTTTTTTCCGCCTGAAAAAATTGTGTACAGGCAATAGCATTATGCTGATAAAAAAAGCCATCAGCACCGGCATTATCAAATCTTTACCCCAAACCAATAGATATCCAAGGAGTATCAATCCTAATAATTCGATAGACCGACGAACGGTTAAAGGCATTTCTCTCATTGTATCAGTTAAAGAAACTCAATTTAGGAGTTTTCTTTGTATGATGATAAAAGGAAATAAAGGAAAAAAGTTTTTTTCAGGATAAAAAGTTTTCGCAATCCTGAACCTAAATTTGGAAAGTTTAATACTTCCAAAAGTTTCGGGAGCCTTTTTTTAAGCACGAATTTGTCCGTCACCTTTAACTATCCACTTGTAACTGGTTAGTTCTTCCAGCCCCATCGGCCCACGTGCATGTAATTTTTGCGTACTGATACCAATTTCGGCACCCAGGCCAAATTGGGCACCATCCGTAAAAGCGGTAGAAGCGTTGGCATAGACTGCCGCCGCATCCACAGCATTCAAAAATTTCTCTATCGACTCTGAATCTTCTGATACAATAGCCTCACTATGCTTTGAACTATAGTTAGCGATATGGTTCAAGGCCTCATCAAGATCTTTTACAGTTTTAACCGACATTTTATAAGCTAAAAATTCTGTACCGAAATGTTCGTTTGAGGCCACTTTTAATAGCTTTTCGGGGTACTTGTTAGTTAATGAATCGTAAGCCCTGGCATCAGCAAAAATTTCCACATCAGACGTGATCAAGGGCTCTGCAATAGCAGCCAGATCAGGTAGGCGGCTCTCGTGTATAATAAGGCAGTCGAGTGCATTACAAACACTTACCCTGCGTGTTTTGCTGTTATTTACAATTGCTTTGCCCTTTTCCAGGTCGGCACTCGCATCAAAATAAGTATGCACTATGCCCGCTCCAGTTTCAATCACCGGAACTTTTGCATTTTGGCGCACAAAGTCAATCAGGCCCTGACTGCCGCGTGGAATAATTACATCAACGTACCCCACTGCGTTTAAAAGAGCCTCTGTGGCAGCTCTGTCTGGCGATAAAAGTGCCGCAACATTTGGGTCGATGTTATGCCTTTTTAATACGCTATGAATGATGGAGATAATCGCTGCGTTTGAATAAGAAGCGTCGCTACCTCCTTTTAACACACAGGCGTTACCTGTTTTAAAACAAAGCGAAAAAACATCAAAACTAACATTCGGACGGGCTTCGTAAATAACGCCGATAACCCCCATCGGAACGCTGACTTTTTTGATTTTCAAGCCATTATCTAACTCCTTTTCCAGAGAAACTTTGCCAAGCGGAGTGGGTAAACCGGCAACGTTCCTGATATCAGAGGCGATATCCTGAATCCGCTTGTCGGTAAGCTTCAAACGATCGTATTTAGGATCTTCAGGATCCATTCTGTCTAAATCTTTTTGATTTTCGGCAATAAGCGCATCTATCTGGCGAACAGCTTCATCAGCCAGATCATTAAGAACGGTATTCACCGTTTCCGCCGCCAGTAGTGCTAACGAGCGGCTGGCTTTTTGAACGCTTTGAAATATATACTGGTTCATATTATGTAATGTCGGAATTTAAAAATAAGTAATCGTAATGAACAAGCGGCTTTTGTTTCTTCTGGCCCATCCGCTCGGCAGCTTTATCAGAACCATATTCGGCTATACCTAAACCTACCTGTTTGCCCTTTTCATCAATTAATTTGATGACATCTCCCTTTTGGAAGTCTTCATTAATCCTGATTACCCCTACGGGAAGAAGGCTGCTAGCCTTTGACGATGTTAAGGCTGCCCGTGCGCCTTCATTTATTTGTACAATACCCTTAGCATAATTTTCTGAATGCGCCAACCACTTCTTTTTGCCCGATGCTGTTTTTTGAGGAACGAAGCGGGTGTTAACAGCTGTTTCATTTAATACATCAGGGAGTATATTCTCTTTTTTGCCATTGGCGATATGTACCGCTATACCTAATTGAGCTACTTTGTGAGCCATATTAGACTTAGTTATCATCCCTCCCCTTCCAAATTGAGATTTTTGGGTAGTGATAAAAGATGAAAAGCCAGTCATTGAAGAACTTACTTCACGAATCACTTCAGATTTACTGTCTTTAGGGTCGCCATTGTAAATACCATCTACATTGCTTAAAATAATCAACGCATCAGCATTCAGCATCGAAGCGATAAGGCCCGCAAGCTCATCATTATCGGTAAACATTAACTCGGTTACCGAAATAACATCATTTTCGTTAACGATAGGGATTACATTGTGCTGCAAAAGAATGCTAAAGCAATTTTTCATATTCAGGTAATGCAGCCTGTCGCGAAAATCCTCCTTTGTTACTAATACCTGGGCACATACCAGATCGTGCTTTTCGAAAAGTTCTGAATATTTGTTGATGAGTTTTACCTGGCCAATTGAAGCAAAAAGCTGGCGTGTAGCTACCGCATCAAATTTATCGGAAACCGTTAAAAGGCTTTTACCTGAAGCAACAGCTCCTGATGATACCAGAATAACTTCCTTACCTTGTTTTTTTATAGCAGCGATCTGCTCAACCAAATGCGCCATACGCTCGAAATCGGGCAAACCGTTTTCTTTGGTTAGCACATTGGAGCCGATCTTAATAATTATGCGTTTGTATGATAAAGCCATAACGAAAGGGTGAAATTAAGAAGATATGATGAAAAGGCGAAAGGTTAAGAGGTGAAAGGTTAAAGGTTAACGATTAAAAGCCCGGAAGGTGACTTAATCTTTACAAGCGGCACCAGATTTGCGAGTAAATTGAAATAACTCCGTCATGAAAAAAGGAGAAACAGTACACTGGAACTGGGGGAAGTTTGAGGCCGAAGGAAAAATACAAGAAAAATTTACAGAACCAGTAAAGAAGAAGATTAAGGGCACTGAAGTGAAACAAAAAGCCAGTAAAGACACCCCAGCTTATTTATTAAAACAGGAAAAAGGGAATAAGGTTCTGAAGTCGGAAAATGAGCTTAAAAAAGGCAAAAAGAAGGATTTGATCTAGATCTCCATAAAATCCTTATTCAATAATATTTTTGTTTCCTCATGATCCAAGCCATGCGCATCAGCCACAGCTTTATACGTTACATATCCGTTTAATGTATTAATGCCTCTACATAAGGCATCATTTTCCAAACAGGCCTCTTTATATCCTTTGTTCGCAATTTGCAAAGCATATGGAACGGTAACGTTTGTTAACGCAATGGTAGAGGTACGCGGCACTGCTCCAGGCATATTTGCTACCGAATAATGCACTACATCATGCTTTACATAGGTGGGAATATCATGCGTGGTTGCCCGATCTATGGTTTCTATACAACCTCCCTGATCAATCGCGATGTCGACAATAACCGATCCGGGTTCCATTGACCTTACCATGTCCTCGGTAACCAACTTCGGGGCTTTCGCCCCCGGAATCAAGACGGCTCCGATTAAGAGATCAGACTCCTTTACCGCCTCTGCAATATTGAGCGGGTTTGACATTAAGGTTGATACCTGGTATCCGAAGATATCGTCCAACTGGCGGAGACGATCAGAATTTGAATCTATAATGGTGACTTCAGCACCCAAACCGAGGGCTATTTTCGCTGCGTTGGTTCCTGCAACGCCGCCACCGATGATAGTTACCTTGCCCCGCCTTACTCCGGGTACACCCGAAAGAAGAATTCCTTTGCCCCCCTCGGGCTTTTCAAGAAACTGAGCGCCAATTTGGGCAGACATACGTCCGGCAACTTCGCTCATGGGTGTTAATAAAGGAAGGGAGCCGTTGGGAAGCTGAACTGTTTCATAAGCTATACCGATTACTTTTTTGTCGATCAGAGCTTTTGTTAAGGCAGGTTCGGGTGCCAGGTGCAGGTATGTGAATAGAATCAAGCCCTCTTTAAAATATTGATACTCTGTGGCAATTGGTTCTTTTACCTTCATTACCATATCCATATTCCAGGCTTCAGCCGCAGTACCTACTAAAGTGGCCCCAGCCTTCAAATAAGCATCATCGGAAAACCCGGAACCTAATCCTGCACCTTTCTGAATAAAAACTTGATGCGCAGAACTTACAAGGTGCACAACGCCGGCAGGAGTCATGGCTACTCGATTTTCATTATTTTTAATTTCGGTTGGGATTCCAATACGCATATCGTAACAATTAATAGTATACAACTATTGACAAATCAACTTGTTTGTTTCACCGATTTAATACACAAGCTTGTATCCCACTCCTCTTACATTAATAATTTGCACCTCGGGATCTATAGCCAGGTGCTTCCGTAACTTCGTTATAAAAACATCCAGACTCCGTGCGTTAAAAAAGTTATCATTACCCCAAAGTTTTTTAAGCAAAACTTCCCGTTTCAACACTTCTTGCTTATGCAGGCACAAAAGCTTTAAGATCTCGCTTTCGCGGGAAGTTAAAGCTATCACCTGAACTCCCTGCACAATGAAGTTTTTTTGAGAATTGAATGTTAAGCTGGAAATTAAAAAAACCTCAACGGGGGCTGTTGAAAGCGGTGAAAGCAGTCGGTCTTTACTTAATAACACCTGAATTCTTACAATTAGTTCTTCAACGCTAAAAGGCTTTTTTAAATAATCGTTTGCACCGGCTTCAAATCCGGCTACCACATCTTTAGGCTGCGAACGGGCGGTGAGGAAGATAATAGGCGTTTGCTTGTCGGCTTTCCTAATGCTGTCCGCAACAGCAAATCCATCCATTAGAGGCATCATAATATCTAAAACTAAAATATCTGGCCGTCTCCTCTCATACTCTTTTATCGCGGCCTCTCCATTGTTGCAAATCACCACATCGAAGTTCCTCTCTTCAAGGCTTTCTCTCACAATATGAGCCAAAGCAAGTTCATCCTCGGCCAATAATACTCGTGCTTTGCTCATGCCCGGTAAGGTATTGAAATGATGAACTCACTTCCTTTATTCAATTCGCTCTTAACGGCCACTATACCGCCATGCATTTCAATAACATATTTCACATAGCTTAATCCTAAACCGGTTCCTTTTACATTATGAAGATTACCTGTAGAAACGCGATGGAATTTTTCAAAGATTTGGTTTAGTTGAGAAGATGGAATCCCGATGCCCTTATCGGCAATGGAAATATTCAGGCATTTATCCTTGGTAAAGCAATTAATTATTAAATCCGCTTGCTCGCCTGAATATTTAATCGCATTATCCACAAGATTCGAAACAGCATTTCTGAAATGGATGGGATCGGCTTCAAGGTAGTTCAGATTTGATGTGTTCTCAAACCTAATGTTTAAAGCTTTATCTGTATGGCTTTCGAAAGATGTAATTACTTCCTTCATAAGTTCATCTATGTCTATCCTTTCCTTAAAAAGCTGAATATCGTTTTTTTGATAAGAAGCAACATGAAGCACCTTTGTAACCAGATCATTAAGCCGGTTTAACTCTTTACGGGAAGTTTCGAGGTAACGTTTGGTTTTTTCTTTGTCGTCTAAAGCGTTAAAGTTTTGCATCCCTTCCACTGCGGCTGAAATAATGGCGATGGGGGTTTTCAACTCGTGGGTCATGTTGTTGATAAAATCGTCTTTCATTTCGGCGAGGCGTTTCTGCCGGATGATAATGAAAAAGAGGTAGATAAATGACGCAATGGAAATAGTAATCAATAAGGCTGAAACAGCAATATGAGCCCTTAACCGTGGCCATGTGTATTCGGAGTCTGAATGAAAATAGGCCATCACTACGCGCCGGTCTGGGGCGATGTAGGCTGCTAAATTGCTGGATTTGTACTCATGATAAGCGGTTCCTGCAGCTGTAGGATGAGCAGTGCCCCCTTTTTTAAATTTTTCTGGAAGAAATCCTTCACTGCAGACGTATATCATTTGAAGGTGAGGCAGAAGCATATCCATTCCAGACTTAGTGAGCTCTTCCTTAAAATATTGTGTGATCTTTGCACTGTCGGCTTGGAAATAGTAAGGCTTGCACAGCCTATCTGGATTGGGAAATAGATTATATAGAAAACCGACTGTTTTAGTATCTGCAGGAAGCTGTTCTCTATTTGGGAACATAACTGTTATCAGCCCCACCGGAAAGGATTTAGTACTTTGAGTAGATTTAAGAGATTCCCTATCCTTCAAAATTATCTTGACTGAATCCACGCTAGAATTGCGTTCAATGGTAACGGTGTCGTAGGAGGAAGTAAGCACAGCTAGCAACTGGGAGTCGATGTTCGAATTAACTTCTTCAGAATATCGTTTTAAGGCTTTGATCATCGCAGCATCAGCATCGTTGCTAAGCTTCCCAACATTCGCTTTGTTAGTTCTGTAAACCCAGTCGATCTGGGAGTAAATAATCCCGAGCATCACTAGGGCTATGACAATGGAGATACCGATCAGTTTCTTTTTCATATATTAAATTTCTTCAGCGAATGTCGAAAAGAAAAAGAAAACCAATTCGATCTGTTAACATACGTTAACATTAAATAAGAAAAATAAATATTGGCTGAACTATTCCAACAACAAATCCGTCTCATCCAGCAGATTCATCTGAATCGTATCACTACCTGCAATCCCTTCAACTGAGTTAAGATTTGACAAATTTTGAATTTGTCAATCTATTTACGCCAAAATCACTACTCCAACAACAAATCCGTCTCATCCAACAGATTCATCTGTATCGTATCACTACCAGCTATCCCTTCAACAGACCCGCGAATGTGCGCCGCATTTAAAAGCACCTTATCTAACTGTTTCTCTCGCGATTTCCACAGCCTTTCCATCGCTTCGCGCTCTTTTTGAATGGATAAACGCATACTCATAAAGCCCTCACGTATAGCTTTCCATTGTTCGTTAAACTCCGAGCTGGTAAGATAATCATACATCATACTCATTTTATCGCCTTTATTATCCTGCGATTTGGAGACATTATAGAGTTTAATGATGCTATCGCGAAGTACGAAAGCGACAGCTTTCACTTCATCAAAAGAACAAATCCACACCCCGTCTTTCTCTCCGAAACAATCCATTCCTTTGGGATAACATTGAGTTACAATAACAGCCACATCAACTCCAACCCCTCTCATGTCTCTTTTGAGTTTTTCGATCCAGTCGTTTGAAAAGTCTTTAGTGCGCTTGCTTTCGAAGATGATGCGGCCGCACTCCTGTCCATATTGATTTCGAACAGTTTGGATACAATCGGCCCCTCTCACTCCCTTACCCACTTCTGATATGACATCAAAAGGAAAATTTGTACGTAATAAGTCCTCAAGAATTAACTCCTGAACCTCTCCTTGTAACTGCATGGAGCCTTGTTCGGCTTTACGCTTCATCTCTTCTGCCAGCTTCTTCTGATCGTCGAGCTGCTTTTCCAGTTCACGCACTTTCAGCTGAAACTCGGTTTCTTTAATGGTATTTTTCTCCTGCTCCTGTTTCCTTATTTGCTCAACAAGTTCATTACGTTGCTCTTGCAGCTTTCGCTGAAGCTGGATCTCCAGTTCTTCTTCTTTAGTTTTTAGAAGCTGCTCTCGTTTAAGAAACTCGAGTTCCTGCTGACGGGCCAGTTTCAATTTTTCTTCGCCTTCTTTATTTGCTGTTTCCAGCAGCTGTACTTTATTTTGAAAATCCTGGGCGATGGTTTTACGGAGATTCTCTTCCAGCGAAAGCTGTAAAGCCTGTTTCTCCTGCTGAAGCTTCTTATCAAAGTCCTGCTTCTGCTGCAATTCGCGGCTATTAAACTCTTCTAACTTCTTTTGAAATTCTTCCTCTTTCTGTTTGGTAAAAGAGACCATTTTTTCACGTAATTCTTTCTTATACTCTTCGGTCATAGCCTCTTCAATAGGAAAGGTATGGCCGCATCCCGGACACTTTACTTCTGTAGACATAGTATTAAAATTGAAAAAATGAAGTTAGTAGAAAAATCCGCTTTGCGGAAGGAAGGAAGTAATAAACCTATAAGGTTTTTAAAAACCTCATAGGTTCGGGTATTTAACGGCCTATTTCCAGCCCTATAGCTTTGGCGATCATAGCCATTTTGCTAAGCCATGTCTTTAATAATTGCTCTTTTCCTTTCGGATATTTTACCGTGATTAGGTACTCGCTCTTGTCGGTGGTTGAAGAGGAATTCAAAAAATCGAACGGAAGTGTATTATCTAAATACTTTCCGAAATTATGCTCCAAAGCAATTGAAGCAGCTTTAATATTGCCCGAAGTCCACTCTTCCTGCTCGTAAAGCTCTAATATATCTTTCTCGTTGCGTCCAACTAATAACGCGAAATCATTAGCTGATAAATTTTGAGCGTACGCTACCCCTTTTACAATTTTCCCGAAATGCATTCCTGTAATTTTAAAACCCATCAAAAAACGTGACACCTATTTCAAACGGCCGGATAGCCGGATAAAATCCCCTTACAGCGCACATTACTAATATACTGATAATTTTAGCTGATCTATACTTTTCTTTCAACAAAACGCCCCCCGAATTGATCGCCTTAAATAATTGTGATAACATGGATAAAGCAATGGAAAGTTTCGGCAGTTATAAAAAGGTTCCGAATTCTAAAAATCCGTTAAACCCATCGAGTTAAAGACAAAAAAAGAATCCTTTTAAAGCTTCAAAACGACGTTAAGAGGCAATAAATAAACAACTTACAAGGCCCGCCCTATACGTTTATTATAGTGGTAAACTGATTAAGATTTGTTTCAGGATTATACAAGTAAAAAAACTCGTTTGAAAATTTCGCCATAATAAGTAGCCCGTAATGCTCTAACAGATTAGAACTGCTGGTTACCTTGGTTATAGGATATTCTTCTATCTCAAATACAATACGGTTCTCGCTTTTAATAATCGCGTAAAGATTTGAAATATCGTCTTCGTAAATCTTAATTTTCTCGCCGATATATTTCTTTTCTAACGGCCAGCTTAAAGGAGGCCAGCTTGTGTAGTTGTTAAGATAGAATTTACGCCCTTTATCGCTTTTGGTAATTTCAATCGCACGGCCATTTATACATACTGATATTACGGTAGTATCTGCGTGCGAATGCTTAACGGCATTAGTTAAAAGTTCGATAAGAATCTGTTTGCAATTGCTTATTTTAAAAGCATATTGCTCAGACGGGAGATGAATTTTCAAAAAGGATATGATTTCATTCAGCAATGGATACATTGCTAAAGAATCGTTACTGAATATAAATTCTTTTTTTATTTCAGTCATAGTGGCTAGGGTATCTTTATGCAAAAACATCGGGCTCCGTATTATAAACTTTGAATACCTTGTTCATTCTTATTAAACTAAAAAGATTATTGATATCCTTATTTAAATCTACTACCGATACATCGCCCTGTTTAGACATCGCATACTTTAAAATTGAAACCAGAGCCCCCAGAAAGGAGCTATCCACATAAGCCACCTCGCTAAAACTTACCATTAAAGTTGCATTGCCCTGATCTATCAGTTCATACATTTTAGTTTTAAACAGATCTGCCACATCAAGATTGGCTTCTTTGGCTTTAATTTTAACTAAAAGATATCCGTTTTTGGCGTGTGTTTCAATCATAGTGGTGGTGTTTTTAACTTTTTTCTATAAAAATTAAGCTGCAATCGTCTACAAACCCTTTACTGTATTCGGAAGAAAAGGTTACATTTTTTATCAACTCAAAACTGTCTATCTGCCCAACAACAATTTTCATTTTTTTAAGGAATAAATCGTAGTCGCTTTTCTTCCCGTCTTGGGTTTCAAAATCAATCATCCCGTCCGACACAATAATTAATTGGTCGCCCCTTTTTAATTGGATGATTTTCTCATTATACTGCCCGTTTTGCATTACACCAAGCAATAGTCCCGACGACTCGACAGCAATACACCTCCGCTCCGATTCTTTGTACCAGATAACCGGAAGGTCTCCGGCCCCCGAGTAATGTACCTTGCCGGTTTCATGTTCTATCATAAGTAAGGATAAGGTAGACAGCACGTCGCCCAAAACGGTATCCAGAACAATTACTTTATTTATTTTCTCAATAATACTGGCGGTAGAAAAATTTCCGTCG
The DNA here is from genome assembly GCA_014380615.1 of Sphingobacteriaceae bacterium. Lineage (GTDB taxonomy): Bacteria > Bacteroidota > Bacteroidia > Sphingobacteriales > Sphingobacteriaceae > Paradesertivirga. The sequence goes on along the minus strand of JACMJM010000045.1, from coordinate 66,093 downwards.
AATACACATAAACGTATTGCCGAACGGATATAACTGAGGAAATTAAAAGAGAAGAACCAGGCCCCCCATTTTTTACCCATTACATCTCCCAGAATTACAAAGGTGTATTTGTCGTCAATCTGAATAAAATCAATAAAATCTCCGCCGGGATAATCCTCAAACGACTGATATAAAAACCTTAACTGATACCCGTCTATTTCGGGCGTTTGGGCGGGTACTGATCTCAAATTCAGTGCTTCGGCGGCAATTCTTATTTCCTGTATCGATTTTTCGTGCTGCCGCCGAATGGTATGAATGATATTATTTATTTTCGATACCAACATTGGTATAGGTGTATCCTTGTTTATATAATCTACCACCTCCATATCCAAGCCCTTTTGCATATGTTCAAGGTCTGTAACCGAAGTAAAAAACACAAAAGGAATGGTACGCCACCTCTTATCGCGCAATACTATTTCCCTGAATTCAAATCCGTTAATAATGGGCATCTGATAATCAGAAAGGATAATATCAGGCGTTTCCCGTTGTAAAATATCTATAGCCTGCACTACAGAATTAGCCATCATGCATTCAAAACCCTCCTTAGCTAACGCTTTGGATATTACCTGAAGAATAAATCCCTCATCATCCAGAAGTAAGATCTTTTTGAATTTATTTGACATGTTCCAACTTGTTTATTTTCATGAGTGAAGTAATGAACAAATATACTCCGCTAAAAACAATTAACAGGGCGATTAAATCCATTAAAGTAACACCGTCGTCTAATGAGAACCAAAAAATGGTAAACATTTCGAAATACGGGGGCGCCGGCATTATAATCATTCCAAACCCCAGTGTAATTAATATCAGCGCAATTATGATTACAGATACTTTTACAAGCTTATCCATAATCACTATCTTTTTCGACACCTTGCTATCTAATTGATATTGCGACAGAAGGTGTTCGAGATTCTCCGCCAATTCTAACCGGCTTGCGCTCAAATCATCAAGTTGTTCGAATTCTTTTAAACTCTTTGATGAAAACTCAACCCGGGTTACAGCAAGGTTAAATTTAGTCTTTATTTTATTAACAGCCTCACTGTCAAGATTACTGGTTTCCAGCAAGTCAAGTAACTCATCAAGCTTCTCCTCGATAGAGATCTTAGCCTGATCGAGCATTTGGAAATTTTTTATTTCCTCATCAAGTGACTTTCTTTTTTCCAATCTTGCTTTATTTTTTGTTGTATATTCCCCGCATTAAACACCGAATAAATAACATGAGGAAAGTTTCTGTTATTACTGTAAACTTCAATCAGGCACTTATTACCGAAGATTTACTAAAATCGCTTTCCTTAAAAAATAATTATCCCGAAACAGAGATTATAGTTGTAGATAATGGCAGCACTGTAAATCCTGTTCCCGAATGGAAAATTAAATTCCCACACGTTTGCTTTATACGTTCCGAAATCAATTTAGGTTTTGCCGGTGGAAACAATCTGGGAATAGAGGCCGCAGGAGGTGAATTTCTCTTTCTCATAAATAACGATACCGAAGTTACAAACGGCCTTATAGACAAGCTGGTATGTATTCTGGAACTTCAGCCAGAAGTTGGAATGGTATCGCCAAAAATAAAATTCTACGAGATGCCCGACACTTTGCAATATGCGGGCTTTAGCCCCATGAATTATTTCACCGCCCGAAACACCTGCCTGGGGTACATGGAAAAAGACGCGGGGCAATACAACGATTCTACCGGACCAACCGGCTTTATTCATGGCGCGGCCATGATGGTTAGTAGAGAGGCTGTAGAGAAAGCCGGCTTAATGGCAGAGAATTTCTTTTTGTACTATGAAGAAATGGACTGGTGCGAAAAGGTTAAAAAAGCCGGTTACAGCATATGGGTTGAACCAAAAGCGGAAATCTATCATAAAGAATCTATGTCTGTTGGCAAAAAAAGCGCGTTAAAAGAGTTCTTTATGAACCGAAACCGGATTTTATTTATAAGGCGAAATGCTCCTTTGTTAGCAAAACTCACTTTTTACTGCCATTTCGGCCTGCTGGTTGTTCCCCGAAACATAATTATCTATTTAAAAGAAGGGCGAACAGATCTTTTGAAACAATTATTTAATGCGATATGGTGGAATTTAAGCCATAAAACAGATAGTGAAGACCTGGGCTATCCAATTCGAAAAATTTCATGAAAACTCTTTTTTGGCTCTCCATATTTATCATTGTTTACACCTATCTGGGTTATGGCCTTATTCTTTATGTTCTGGTAAAAATTCGGCGGATTTTTAAAGGAAAACGCAAACCTCCCCTGGTAAGCAACGAGATTTTGCCAGATTGCACTTTGGTGGTTGCGGCTTATAATGAGGAAGGTTTTATAACTGAAAAAATAACTGATACACTCGCCTTAAATTATCCGGAAGGAAAGCTTCAGCTTTTATTTGTTACCGACGGATCCAATGATAAAACGCCTGAAATTATACGCGGATATCCGCAAATAAAACTACTTCATGAAGATTCCCGGAACGGCAAAATAGCCGCTGTACACCGTGCGGTAAAACAGGTAAACACCGAAGTTATCGTGTTTACTGATGCCAATACATTTCTAAATAAAGATGCCCTGATTAATATCTGCAGGCATTATGCCGACCCGAAAGTGGGTGCCGTTGCGGGAGAGAAACGGGTACTTGTTGATAAGCAGGCCGATGCAAGCGCAGCTGGTGAAGGGTTTTACTGGAAATATGAATCCGCACTTAAAAAATGGGATTCGGAACTCTACTCGGTTGTAGGTGCCGCTGGCGAGCTGTTTAGTGTAAGGCGAGATTTGTATCAGCCGGTTAGTGAAGACAGCATACTGGATGACTTTATGATCTCCATGCGCATCGCAGAACAGGGTTATCGAATTATATACGAACCAGACGCTTATGCTACCGAAACAGCTTCGGCAAACGTAACAGAAGAATTGAAGCGAAAAGTGAGAATTGCGGCAGGTGGAATTCAGTCGGTTATATGGCTTAAAAACCTGCTCAATATTCTTAAATACGGAACTTTAAGCTTTCAATATATAAGTCACCGGGTGTTACGATGGACCATAACGCCTTTTCTTTTGGTGCTTGCGTTCATCCTTAATATTCTTTTAGCATTTCAACCTGATAGTATTGTATACCAGTTGATGTTTGCGGCGCAATGTCTTTTTTATATCCTTGCAAGTATTGGCTTTTTTTTAGAACAACGACAGCTGCGGGTTAAAGCTTTATTCATTCCTTATTATTTTTGTGTGATGAATTATGCGGTATTTGCCGGCCTGCTTCGCTATTTCAGAAAAAAACAAAGTTCATCATGGGAAAAAGCGCAACGAAAATGAGGTATCTTTACGTATAAGGCTGAACAGTTTAGATAAGCTCGAATGAGGTATATAAGAGAAGCGGGTAATTTAAAAGGAATTGAAGTATTAGTAATTGGCGGATCGGCGGGGAGTATTGACGTAATACTAAAGATTCTACAGGACTTAAAGAAAGACCTGTCAATTGCTATTATTATAATTGTACATCGAAAAAGCACTTCAGATTCGAGCCTAACAAAGCTTTTTAACAGACGCTCGGCGATTGAAATTACAGAAGCAAACGAAAAAGAAGAAATTTTACCGGGCCGAATTTATCTTGCTCCGGCCAATTATCATCTTCTGATTGAGCGCGACCGAACGTTTTCCCTTGATTACTCGGAAAAAGTTCAATATTCCAGGCCCAGTATCGACGTTACTTTTGTATCTGCCGCCGAGATTTATGAGCAATCGCTTGCGGGCTTATTATTATCAGGAGCTAACTCGGATGGTGCCGAAGGAATTCTAACTATCGCGAATACCGGAGGGTTAACCATAGTAGAAAGTCCGGAAACCGCTGAAGTAGACTTTATGCCTAAAGCCGCCATCTTTAAAACGGTAGTTGACCACGTAATTGAAACAGATTATTTACCAAGGTTTGTAAATGACCTGTCGGCGGCTCAACTTTCCGAATAAATACTCACAATCTGTTCGCGCAGGTTATACTTCGAAGCCATAACTTCGCCGTAAGCACCCGCAGTTCTTATCGCGATTAAATCACCTCTAAACGATTCGGGCATTTCAACTTCTTTTCCAAAGCAATCGGTAGACTCGCAAATAGGGCCTACAATATCATATTTCAAATCTTCAGAAATTCCAGCTTCAGGACGTGAAATGTTTTCTATTTTATGATATGCCTGATACAGCGCAGGTCGCATTAATTCCGTCATGCCGGCATCAAGTACCAGAAAATGTTTCTTAATACCGTTTTTAACGTACAGAACTCTGCTTATAAGGCTTCCGGAATGGGCTACCAATGCTCTTCCCAACTCAAAATGAATTTCCTGACCAGTTTTACGTTCCAGAAATTCGTCAAAAATTTGAAAATAAGCGTCGAAATCGGCAATCGGAGTTTCTTCCGTGGTATGATAATCTACACCCAAACCTCCTCCAACATTCAGAACGTTAAGTATAAAACCACGCTCTTCAAACCATGCCTTTATTTCATTAACCTTGATGCAAAGACTTTTAAATGCATTAAGATTGGTGATTTGTGAGCCGATATGAAAATGAATACCCGTAAAATTAAGATTGGCCGACTTTTTCAAAACATCAGCGCAAGCGGGCAAATCCCACTGGTTTACACCAAATTTATTTTCTTCCAAGCCGGTGGTAATGTTATGATGCGTATAAGCATCAACATTTGGATTTATTCTGATTGCCACCCGGGCTATTTTACCAACATTGGCAGCCAAGGCATTAATCACTTCGAGTTCCTGGATAGATTCTACATTGAAGCAAAAAATATTTTGTTCTAATGCTTCAATTATTTCCCGGTCTGATTTACCTACTCCGGCAAAAACAACTTTATCAGGCGAGAAGCCTACCTCAATTGCCTTTTTAACTTCGTTACCGCTTACACAATCGGCACCAAAACCCGCTTCTTGTACTCTTTCAATTACCTTTTGATTAAAGTTTGCTTTCATGGCGTAGTGCACATGGAAATCATATTTATCAGCCGCCGCCTTGCACGCAGCTAATGTGTGCTGCAGAAGGTTTAGGTCGTAATAATAAAAAGGTGTTTCTACAGATTGGAAACGACTTAGGGTATCAGAATTGAACATTTAATCAAGTATTAATATTAGAAAAAGCTAGTATCATGTTATTTGAACCCGCTCTATGCTTCGAGGCCTCTTATGACGTGGCTGCCAGTCACCCTGAGCCTGTCGAAGGGTCGTGCAATGGGCTTCACTAACCCGCTTTATGCTTCGACAGACTAGCATTGACGCTACCTTTTTTGATATAACCAACCGCCATTAAGCCTTTCAGTGTTTGAAAAAATTACTCCCCCGGCATGACGCTACCTTTGTGCCATAACAATCCAGGCAGCAAATTAAAATAATCTGCTATGCAAACTTCTTAAAGCTTCAGTTTTATCGGCGGTATCTACCAGTACCGAAATGTTATAATGACTTGCGCCATACGAAATCATACGGATAGAAATATGCTTTATAGCCTCAAATACTCGGGCAGCATAACCATGCGATTCGTAAGAAAAATCTCCTACCACACAGATAATACTTTGATCGCCGCTTACATCTACGCTGCCGAAATCTTCCAGTGCCTTAATAATCTCAGGCAAATAACGAGTATCATCAATGGTAACCGATACAGCTACTTCAGAAGTAGTAATCATATCTATCGGCGTTTTATAACGCTCAAAAATTTCGAATACTTTCCTCAAAAAACCATAAGCCAAAAGCATACGGCTCGATTGGATTCTGATAGCGGTGATTCCGTCTTTTGCGGCGATAGATTTTATCTGGTTTTTCTCGCTTTCATGAGTTATTAAAGTGCCCTTAGCTGTAGGCTCCATCGTATTTAATAACCTTACGGGTATTTTATACTTCTGGGCCGGGAATACACTTTGAGGATGCAAAATCTTGGCACCGAAATACGCAAGCTCGGCAGCTTCTTCAAAAGACAGTTGCGCGATTGGTTTCGTCCCTTTAACAATCCGCGGATCGTTGTTATGCATACCATCTATATCCGTCCAAATCTGCACTTCCTCCGCACGTATTGCCGCACCTATTAAGGATGCAGTATAATCACTTCCCCCACGACGAAGGTTATCGATCTCGCCAAACGCATTTCTACAGATATAGCCTTGAGTGATAAATAAGGTTTTATCGGGATGCAGGTCTAATAAATGTTGCAGATGCGATCCGATATATTCTACTAATGGCTCGTTATCTTCATCTATTTTCATGAAGTCGAGTGCAGGGAGCAAAACAGACTTAACTCCTATTTCCGATAAGTAAAAATGATATAAAGCTGTAGACAACAGCTCTCCTTGCGCAAGTATAATTTTCTCTTCTACCGGAGTAAATAATTCGGAAGCATAAGAGCCAATCAATGTAAAATGATAATCAATCAGATCACGGCCGTTTTTCAAACCCTCTTCGGTAGTAAAAAGCTCCTTCACGAAAGTTTTATACTTTTCGTAAAGAGCATCTGAAAGCTCTTTCGCTTTTTTCTTATCACCATCTAAAAAAGCCTGAGATATTGCTACAAGGCTATTTGTAGTTCCGGATACCGCAGACAATACAACAATTTGCTTTTCCTTCGGGTTAACGATATTTAACAAACTCTTCATCCTATCCGGACTTCCTACTGATGTACCTCCAAACTTTAAAATCTTCATTTTAGAATATTTTTTTTAATGGTTATGAAGCTATAATGGCATTTGTCTACTCCTTGACGCATGCTCTCATAACGTTTTTATTTAATCCTTTATACTAAGAAGATCCATATATGTATAATACCATGGAAATTCAATTAGTGAATAAAACTCATAACAGGAATACACCTGCTTTATTGAGGCGCAAAATTAGTTAAATGCCTGATATTACAAGCCTAAGAATTAACTTTCTTTACGATTTCGTAATAAAAACATTTTATAATAAAAACATCTATTCGGCGATGATATGGTAGATTTATAGGGAAATAGAAATTTAAAGAAGCTCTGCTTAAAGTAAAACCAAACTTAAACTGATTTGTATTTTATAAAAGCCAATTCTTATGAACAGGTCTAAATTTTTTGAGAAAACAAACAGGGATTTGATCAGCGTCTTTGCCGAGGATGAATTGAATTACTGGGCACTTAAGTGGGGAGTTTCAAAAGAAACTATCAAAAGTGCAATTAAAGCCTCAGGATGTAACTCGGTATCTAAGGTTTACACCTATCTCATTAATGCTAACAAGCTAAGACTTAGCTAAGATTAAACGATTTCGAAAAAGTCCCGCAGTGCCAACACAAGCAGGACTTTTTTTTCAAAACAGCCGTCTTTCTTCATCTCCGATTTCTAAATCGTTTATACTGGCAAATCGTTTCTCCATGTAACCATTCGCATCAAACTCCCACATCTCATTACCATACGAACGATACCATTGTCCTTCGGTATCCCGCCATTCGTATTCAAAACGAACGCCTATTTTATTTTCGCTAAAGGCCCAAAGCTCTTTTCTAAGCTTATAATCGATTTCCTTTTCCCACTTTTTGGTTAAAAAGGCTTTTACTTCTTCTCTCCCTTTCAGAAATTCGGTACGGTTTCTCCATTCGGTGTCAATAGTATAAGCCAGGCTTACTTTCTCGGCATCTTTGGTATTCCAGGCATTTTCGGCAGCCTGAACTTTTTGTGTTGCTGTTTCGTGGTTAAAAGGAGGCAAAGGGTGTCTTGGTTCTATCATGATATGGGGGTTTTTAGAATCTTACTAAGCTGCATTCACAGGTTTAAGATGTACGTCTTATCTATCACTTTTTAATATATGTTCTTCGCGTGCCCTCAAAATATGGTTCATATTCTCAGAGGCCCATTCTGACAGTTGAATCAACTGCCCGAGCAAGCTGCGGCCAAGTTCGGTGAGCTGATATTCGACTTTGGGCGGAATCTGCGGAAAAACAGTTCGGGTAAGCAACCCGTCTTGCTCTAAATGTTTAAGAGTTACTGTCAGCATGCGCTGAGAAATACCCTGAATTCCTTTTTTCAGCTCGCCAAAACGAAGTTTTTCATTTCGGCCCAGCATTATTATAGCGTGAACGGACCATTTATCGCTTATTCTGTCGATAACATCTGTTACCGGACAGTAATGATTTGTTGTACGATTGTCAGAAAAATGATGAATCGCGTTTTCCTGTGTGCCCTCAGGCTTTGGATTCCCAATGGTTACTTTCATATAACTGAGTGATTACTTTGTGCCATATTGTCCGGTACTAAGTTACTTAATAATTTTGAGTTATTAAAAGTAACTATTGTAAAAAATCATGGACATACTATCATTATTAAACTGGAGATATGCCGCAAAGCGGATGACCGGAAAAAAAGTTCCTCAGGAAAAAATTGAAATAATCCTTGAAAGCATCAGGCTATCCGCCTCTTCAATCGGGCTGCAACCTTATCGGGTAATTGTTATCGAAAACCCGATAAGGTTAGAACAGATCAAACCTATCGCGAATAATCAGACTCAAATTACCGAAGCCTCACATCTACTGGTTTTTGCGGCTTGGGCCAATGTAACCGAAGAGTCTATTGATGAATATCTAAATCTGATAGCTCAGGAACGAAAGGTAACATTAGAATCATTAGGCTCAATGAAGGTTTTTTTGCAAGGCTTAACAAAAAACACTCCCGAGCAAAACTTTAATTGGGCCGCACGTCAGGCATACATTGCTTTAGGCACCGGATTAATCGCTGCCGCATCGCAAGAAGTTGACGCTACCCCGATGGAGGGTTTTAATGCGAAAGCATTGGATAAGCTCTTAGGACTCCGTGAAAAAGGATTAAAAAGCGTTAGCATCTTACCCCTTGGCTACCGTGATGTGAGTCAGGATTGGCTGGTAAGCCTGCCCAAAGTAAGAACTCCGAAGCATAAATTCTTCCTGTCATTTTAATCAAAAATATACAAAATAGCCAGGCTACACCTGGCAATAAAGAATATCCATTCAACCAAAAAAATCCAAAAAAAATGAAAACATTACTAATCGCAGCTGCTCTTTCAGCATCAACTTTCGCTCTAAACGCGCAAACAAAATGGGTAATAGACCCTGTACATTCATCTGTTAACTTTAATATCGAACACCTCGTTATTTCTGAAGTTGAGGGGAAATTTAAAACATATGAGGGCAGTATCAGTGCCGCAAAACCCGACCTGACAGATGCCGTGATTGATTTTGCTATCGATGTAAACAGCATTGATACCGACAACGACATGAGAGACAAGCACTTAATTGCTCCTGATTTTTTTGATGCCGCGAAATATCCTAAAATGACATTTAAAAGCACCTCTTTCAAAAAAGTTTCCGGGAATAAATATGTACTAAATGGAAACTTAACTATTCATGGTATAACTAAACCAGCTAAGTTTGATGTAACCTACGGAGGTACCGCAAAAGACGGCTATGGAAATATTAAAGCCGGATTTAAGGCAAAAGGAGCGATCAACAGGTTTGATTACGGCTTAAAATATAACTCACTTACTGAGGCGGGCGGTGCAACTTTAGGAAAAGAAGTTGAGATAGACCTCAAACTTCAATTTGCGAAAGCGAAATAAAATACCTTGTAAACTAAAAGGGAGAAGCCTCGGCTTCTCCCTTTTAGTTTTTAATAAGCTTTAGCCCTTTTTCTTTGCTTTGAAGAAGGTCGCGAATTTGCAGGTTTCCCCTGAGGTTTTTTGCCCTGCCCTGCGGCAGTTCCCGAAAAAGGCCTTAGTTCAACATGATAAGGATGATCCTCTATTCTTGGAATAGACTGTGCCGTTAATTTTTCGATATCTTTCAAAAATGGCTGCTCTTCAAATTCGCAAAACGACCATGCTGTACCACTCAAGCCAGCTCTTCCGGTACGGCCGATACGGTGTACGTAAGTTTCCGGCTGGTTTGGCAATTCGTAGTTAATCACATACTTCAAATCATCCACATCAATTCCGCGGGCGGCAATATCGGTAGCAATCAAAACTCTCAACGTACCAGCCTTAAAATTGCCTAAAGCCTTTTGCCTTGCGTTTTGTGATTTATTACCATGAATTGCTTCGGCTGGTATATTAGCACGATCAAGTGATTTCACCAACTTATCCGCGCCATGTTTTGTACGGGTAAATACTAACACGCTGCTCATGCCGCTATCTTTTAAAAGATGGATGAGCAAGGCCGATTTATCTTTTTTATCAACCGTAAAAATAGCTTGTGTTATTTTTTCAACCGTTGAAGAAACCGGCGTAACTTCTACCCTTACAGGATTATTAAGGATACTATCAGCCAGCTTTGCGATATCAGGCGGCATGGTAGCCGAAAAAAACAAGGTTTGTCTCTTATATGGTAGTTTGGCGATGATCTTTTTTACATCATTAATAAAACCCATATCAAGCATCCGGTCAGCTTCATCCAAAACAAAAATCTGGATATTCTGCAGATTTACTACGCGTTGAGTCATCAGGTCGAGTAAACGGCCCGGGGTAGCCACTAAAACATCTACTCCGTTTCTTAATTGATTAATTTGATGATGCGCAGAAACGCCCCCGAATATCACCGCATGCTTTAGACGAGTATGCTTACCATAAGCGGTAAAACTCTCGCCTATCTGAATAGCGAGTTCGCGGGTTGGACTTAAAATCAATGACTTTATACCAGGCCCTGTGTCGCGGGGATTCTTTTCAGACAGTAATTGAAGAATTGGCAATGCAAAGGCAGCAGTTTTACCTGTTCCGGTTTGCGCGCATCCTAAAAGATCTTTTTTGTTTAGTACTACAGGAATAGATTGTTCCTGGATGGGAGTAGGATGTGTATATCCTTCTGTCTTAAGAGCTCTTAAAAGAGGCTCAATAAGATTTAAATTTTCAAATGTCAAATTTTAATTATTAAAGTTAATGGTGCTTAACTACCTAATGCTATAAATATACAAGGGGGAGTTAATTTGTATATTCCGCTTATCCTTGATGATGAGCTTTTAATAGAAGAGTAATCAACTAATATTAGAATACAGAACAAAAGTACGGTAAATTCCGGTAATAATGCTTTTTGTTTCTTTTTGTGACAAGGAAATCGCTTTTAGACTTTTATAGAACGTCAGACAGCGTTGAAAACGACTGCCTGCGTTTTTAGGCGACCGCAGAGAGCCGTTCTAAACGCTGCCTGAGGGTGCTTTTTTCTTTAAAAAGTTTGCCCGGATTTCAAAAGCGATTTTCCTGCTTTTTGTGATACAGGGGGCCTGTCGGAAAATAAAAATTAAAATTTTGTTTTAAATTATAAGAAAATATGAATTTTTTTTATAACATTTGTCATGTTGTCTCCACGACAACGTTTTCATAGGTAGATGTAGGGTCAGGCTTTTGCTTGACCCTTTTTTCTTTAGAAGAATTTAATTAGCCAAACAACCAGAGCAGCCAGGACTGTATTTAAGAAATTAACCGCATTATTATTCAGTATTCTTTTTCTCTCTAAACTTGCGCCAAGCAACGAATCGAATAAATTACCAAGTGTCCCCGCCAGTACAATCCACAAAAAATCGATAGTAAAGCCTGCGTACAAACTATAAATGCAGGCGATAAGTAAAGAGCCTGAGATTCCAAAAAAAGTCCCTTCCGCACTCACAACACCATCCATACCCCGCTTATCGGCCTTAAAACTGATGATATTATAATACCTGGTGCCGTAAATATTCCCCAGTTCGGATGATAAAGTATCCGAAACCGCAGATGAAAAACCAGCGGCGGTCATTAATAAAAAGAGTTCCTTATCGCCAGGATATAAGCAGGCCAAAAAGCCGAGCATGGCAGCGAATCCGGCATTTGCCACTACCTGACCAACTGTTCGAACACCATTATCGCTTTCGCTGAGAGCCAACCCCCTCTTTTCATTATATCGCCAGAAAGTGGCAAAAGTACCCGAAACAAAGAAGGCCGAGAGAAGTACAATACCGAGGTAGCCTACACCTGTGTATATAATAAACGCAAAAAATCCACCGGTGGCAGATGCGTATAGTGTAAGTTTTTTACCCTTTACACTTAGATACATCCCTAACGCGATTATAACCGAAACCAGAACATGCTGAATCATCAACCAAAGCTACCTCAGGAAAATCAATTTAGCTAGATCTCAAAATTGAAAAGAATTAATACTAAACCGACAGACTTTAGAACGAAGTTGGCGGCCGCTTAAAACGCGGACAGCATTTCAACGATATCTGACGTTCAAGGTTTTTAAACAGCGATTGCTTGAAAGCTACTCAACCTTTAGCTTCTCTTCCAACAGTTTTCGAACTTCGTTGGCAATATCTTCTAGTAGTATCAATTTGTCAGCCGCTATCTTTCTTGGCACATGGTCGGCGATACATACGGCGCCAATATTAAGCCCTCCGCTGTCCTTATGGGTATCGCAGCGTAAAAACGCAATCCATAACTGCTTGCCACCATCGGATTCGACAAAAGACAGTCTACCTTCCACGTATCTTCAAACAAGGTTAGGCTTTCGTTTAAGATAGCGATAGAGCAGAGGCTAATATCGTTTGGGACAGTATTTCCGGAAGTAATTCCAACACCGGCTTTTACCCAAACATAGTCTGTATACACAAAATTTATTAAAGCAATAGGCACGTTGAAAACATGTGCGGCGTGCTGTGCCAATTTCTCAAATGCGGGTTCAGAAGTGGTATTAAGTATTTGGTACTTCCTGAGATTTTGTATGCGGTCTGATTCAAATACAGGCGAGGCAACACCGCTTTTTCTACTCATTCTGAAAAATACATCAAAAAAAAGGAACCCAAGTAACTCTTAACTAAAAAATTACAAAAAAAAATCACTAAAGCAAGTCAACAATCATCAGTTTTGATAATAAAACTTAAAAACAGCCCAAATAAAAATTAAAATACTCCTAATTAAACTAAAAGACATTGAAAATTTTCCATTTTTCGGTATTAAAATTTAAAACATGAATTATTTAGACAATGAAAATCATATAATTATTAAGATTTTAATAAAAATCACTCGATTTATATGATTTATATCATACTTTAATCGTTTTTTACTTAAATTTGCTCAACAACGTCGAATTATTACGTGAAAATTGAATAATTAACGAATAAAACACTCAACACTACACGTTAAGGCTATGATGAACGAAAAACAAACAATAGTAGTAATCGGAAACGGAATGGTTGGCTACAAGTTTTGCGAAAAACTTATCGCAAAAACAAACGCATACCAGGTGGTTGTTTTTGGTGAAGAGCCGAGACCTGCTTATGACCGGGTTCATCTGAGCGAGTACTTTAACGGAAAAACAGCGGAAGACCTTTCTATGTCTCCTGCCGGTTGGTACGAACAAAATGGAATTAAGCTACACCTTAATGATCCGGTACAGGAAATTAATCGTGCAAATAAAACCATTCACTCACTTAAAGGCAGCGTTCAAAAATACGATTACCTTGTTTTAGCCACCGGTTCATCAGCATTTGTTCCCGATATTCCGGGCATTGAAAAAGAAGGAGTTTTTGTTTATCGCACCATAGAAGATCTTGAACTAATTAGCGGCTACGCCTCAAATGCCAGAAACGGAGCAGTAATGGGCGGCGGATTATTAGGACTGGAAGCCGCCAAGGCATTAATAGACCTCGGAATAAAAGAAACCCATGTAATTGAATTCGCGCCAAGGTTGATGCCGAGGCAAATAGATCAGCCCGGCAGCTCAATGCTTCAAATGAAACTAAAGGAGCTTGGCCTGCATATTCATTTAAACAAAAGCACATTAAATATAGGTGGCGACGGAAAAATCGAAGCATTAGAATTTGCCGATGAAACATCCCTGGCAGTCGACATGCTTGTTATTTCTGCCGGAATAAAACCCCGAGATGAACTGGCCAAACTTTGCGGCCTGGAAACAGGAACCAGAGGCGGGATTGTAGTGAACGATTACATGCAAACCAACGACGAAAGCATTTTTGCTATCGGCGAATGCGCCCTCCACAGCGGAATGATCTACGGCCTTGTTGCTCCAGGATATGAAATGGCCGATGTTGTTGTAGCTCAGCTTTCGGAAGCCGACAAAAGCTTTACAGGCTTCGACATGAGCACAAAGCTCAAACTGATAGGAATAGACGTAGCAAGTTTTGGAGATCCTTTTATTAATGACCCGGACTGCAAAACCATACTTTTTGAAGATACCAACAAAGGCGTATATAAAAGGATCAACATAAGCAATGATGGAAAAGCATTACTCGGCGGAATCCTGATTGGCGATGCGGATGACTACAATATTCTTCTTCAAAATGTAAAAAACAAAATAGCACTGCCCGAAAACCCTGAAGATTTGATTTTAGGTGCTCGTGGCGGCGCCAGCAGTGAAGGCTCGGGCGTAATGAGCCTTCCCGATGATGCAATGATCTGCTCTTGCGAATCGGTGAGCAAAGGCGCCATATGCGATGCTGTTAAACTTGACAACATCACCACGTTAGACGGAATCAAAAAATGCACAAAAGCAGGCACTTGCTGCGGAGGCTGCGTTCCGCTGGTGAAGGACCTGATAAACGGCACCATGAAGGAAAGCGGGCTATATGTTAAAAACGTTCTTTGCGAACACTTCGACTATTCCCGCCAGGAGCTGATGGACCTGATCAGAATTAATAATGTACGCTCTTACGACGAAGCATTAGACCATTACGGCAAAGGCGACGGTTGCGAAACCTGCAAACCTGCTGTCGCCAGCATTCTTTCGGGATTATGGAATGATCTGATTGTAAAACAAGCCCCCATACAAGATAGCAACGACCGTTATCTCGCAAATATTCAAAAAGGCGGAACCTATTCGGTAGTACCCCGGATTCCCGGCGGCGAAATTACTCCCGACAAATTAATCGTTATCGGACAAGTAGCCAAGAAATACAATCTCTACACTAAGATTACAGGCGGGCAACGTATCGATTTATTCGGCGCACATGTTAACGACTTGCCCAACATTTGGGAAGAACTTATCGAAGCCGGATTTGAAAGCGGGCATGCCTATGGAAAATCGCTGCGCACAGTAAAAAGCTGCGTAGGAAGCACTTGGTGCCGATTCGGATTACACGACAGCGTATCTTTCGCGATAGAAATTGAAGAGAGATACAAAGGAATTCGCTCTCCCCATAAACTAAAAGGCGGCGTAAGCGGATGTATCCGTGAATGCGCCGAAGCTCAGGCAAAAGATTTCGGAATCATCGCTACCGACAAAGGATGGAACCTGTATGTATGCGGAAACGGAGGATCAAAACCTCAACACGCCCTATTGCTTGCCAGTGATATCGACAAAGAAACTCTGGTAAAATATCTCGACAGATTCCTGATGTTTTACATTAAAACCGCAGACCCACTGGCGAGAACAGCAACCTGGCTGAACAAGATGGAGGGCGGACTAAGTTATTTGAAAAATGTAATCATTAACGACAGCCTGGGCATTAACTCACAACTTGAAGAAGAAATGCAGGGATTGGTTGATAGTTTCCATTGCGAATGGAAGGAAGTAGTACAAAACGAAGAATTGCGCAAACGCTTTGTTCACTTTGTAAACGCACCCGAAGAAAAAGACCCGTCTGTAAACTTCGATCCAATGCGCGAACAAGTGAAAGCAAAGGAATGGTAGTAAATTAATATAACAGTAAGCACCGAAAGAAAATATATTATGGAAATAGCAGTAGATACTTTAAAATGGATTTTGGCCTGCACCACATCTGATGTGCCAGAAAATGGCGGTGCCTGTGTAAAACATGGTGATGAGCAAATCGCTGTATTTAATTTCACACGCCGCAACGAATGGTATGCCACGCAAAACCTTTGTCCGCACAAACAACAAATGGCCCTTTCAAGGGGCATGATTGGAAGCACCGGCGAGGAATGCGAACCGAAAGTAGCTTGCCCTTTTCATAAAAAAACATTTTCATTACTCTCCGGCGAATGCTTAAGCGGCGAAGAGTATGAAATAAAAACATACCCAGTTAGAGTTATCGGTGATAAAGTCTATATCGGGATAAAGGAAATGGCTTAGTGATAGGCTGTTGTTGTTAAATAAAAGGTCCCGGTAGAAATACCGGGTTTTTTTTTGAAAGTACAACCAGGGCCCGAAGTCAAAAGTTAAACGGGATTACCAGGCAAATTGAGTAGTTCCGGCGATTTCTTTGCGAGTTTGCGTCCGATTTTATTTCACGCAAAGAACGCAAAGATAAAACACGCAAAGAAGGGAAGGTATTTTGCAGCCCTTGTTGGTTTTAAGGTAGCATTATGGCCTAAAAAATATAAATATAGCCCCAGGGAGTGGGAAAGACACAAAGTTTTAAACCAAGCACCAAAAGCATTGAAGCAAATTTTATCTTCGTGTCTTTGATCTTCGTGGCAGAAAAAAAATAATTTTAGCCGTAAGGCACGAAGACTCTAAAAAAGCACTAACCCCTTGTATCTTTAACCCTCGTGACAAACTAAATAAACATGCGCGACATCACCAGTAAACAAATAACTCTTCGCACGGCCCGGGCCATAGCGGTGCTTTTTTGTTCAGAAGAAACCATCGAACTCATAAAAAACGATCAGCTCCCAAAAGGAAACTTATTTGATGTAGCCAGGGCGGCTGGCTTTATCGGTGCAAAGCTTACCCCTCAACTTCTCCCCCATTGCCATCCGGTTACTATCGACGGCATGGATATAAGCTTTGATTTTATCGACAAAGAAAAACATTCTGACCTTTTGGATCAGGAGGTTTTATCGCGAAGCGGAATTGTTATTGTGGGCAATGCAAAATCTATCGGCCGTACAGGTATAGAAATGGAAATGCTAACTGCGGTGTCGGTATCTGCTCTGGAGATTTACGATATGCTTAAACCTGTTGACACTAAACTGGAGATCGGCAATATTAAACTTCTTGAAAAAAAAGGAGGAAAGAGCGACAGAAAAAAGTTTTTTTCCACCTCCCCTTCTTGCGCCGTGCTGGTATGTTCAGACTCTACAGCAGAAGGCAAGCGTGAAGATAATAGCGGGAAATTAATTTGTAAAATGCTCGAAGATGTGAGAGCAAACGTGGTTTATTACAAGATCTTACCCGACGAGAAGAACCAAATTCAGGAACAGATTAAACAGTGGGTAGCTGAAGACATCCACTTTATTTTTACCACAGGAGGCACCGGCCTCGGACCACGCGACAACACCGTTTCGGCGGTAAAAGAAATTTTGGAACGCGATGCGGAAGGAATAATGGAAGCCATACGCTCTTTCGGACAGATAAGAACCCCGCTGGCTATGATGAGCCGGGGTGTTGCCGGCTCGATTGCCCAAACATTAATTGTTACACTTCCCGGAAGCAGCGACGGTGCCCGTGAATCTATGGAAGCCATTTTACCGGCCATCTTTCATGCCCGAAAAATGATGAAAGGAGGAGGACATTAATCATTATTATGATATCCTACAAAGAAGCACAAGATATACTACTGGCAGTAGCTCAACCATTTGGAACCGAGATCATCGATATCAATGACGCATACGGAAGAGTGCTGGCCGAAGACATATTTACCGACAGAGATTACCCACCTTTCAACCGGTCTGCAATGGATGGCTATGCTATCAATTTTAAAGATTGGCAAAACGGACACCGGGAATTTGACGTACAAGAGGTTATTTACGCAGGCGCTACATCAAAAAGCGAACTAAAAACTGGCGCGGCTTTTAAAATCATGACAGGCGCGGCAGTTCCGTTTCCTGCTAACACCGTTATCCGCCGAGAAGATTCTTTGGAAACAAGTAACAAAGTATCGTTCTGCATCGAAAACCTAAAAGAGTATCAAAACATCGCCAAAAAAGGTGAAGATCTTCAAAAAGACAGCCTGGCAATAAAAAGTCCTACCATCTGCAGCCCAACAGTAATAAGCACTTTGGCTACGCTTGGTAAATCAAAAATCAAAGTAGCGGCGACCCCCAAAATTGCCTTATTTACAACCGGCAATGAAGTTAAACCACTCGACTGGGAGGTTTCGGAAGTGGAAATACGAAACAGTAATTATTTTCTACTCAAATCCCTTTTAAAGAGCAATGGGCTGCAGCCTTACCTGCATAAGCATTTACCGGATGATGTATCAACTTTAAAACGAGAAATCGAGAATGCTCTAAACGCAGACATCATTATCATGAGCGGAGGCGTTTCGGCTGGAGACGCCGACTATGTTCCTGAAGTTTTAGAAAGCCTCGGAGTAAAAAAACTATTCCACAAAGCAGCGATCAAACCCGGAAAGCCAATCTGGTGCGGAAAAGCTGAAGACGGCCCCATGGTATTTGCCTTACCGGGTAATCCGTTTTCATCATTCGTAACCTTTAAGATTTTTATTGAAGGTTTTTTATATAAATGCTCAGGACTACAACCTCCTCCACTATTTAAAACCAATTTAAATGGTCAAAAAGTTAAAAAGACATCATTTGATGAGTTTTTCCCTGTTAAATTCGTTAATTCGGGCACTAAAGCAGAAGCAACCCGACTAAACGGCTCCGGCGATATCAGATTAGGGATTGATGCTGACGCACTAGCGATACATCCATCAGATATTGATACCATTAACGACGGAGATTTAATAAGCTATTTTAAAATCTAAAAAACACTAAGTATTTAAACCATTTTCTGCAGACCCAATTATTTGATGAGTAAGGCTCTCAAGTCTTACACCATCAACGATTTTGATACTTTTTCCAGAAAGCTTTATCATATTATCCTGAACAAGATCATTAATTATCCGGAAAACAGTTTCGTATGTAGCCCCTGTATATGATGCAAGATCCTGCCTGGTAAGTTCAATGTCTATAAAACCATTTTCTGTTAACCCGAATTTTTCTCTCAAAGAAATTAAAGCCTGAGCCACTCTACCTTTAACTGGCATATGAGCAAGATTACGCATCTTACGTTCCGCTTCGTGTAACTCTTCTGCGAAAAACATCATCAAGGTATAAGCAAACTCATTATTCACTTTGAGGGTGGCATTAAAGAATTCAATATCAATAAAGCACACGATACAAGGTTCGAGTGCGGTTGCGGAAATAGGATAATATAAATTGTTTCCTAAACCCCTATGCCCGAAGATTGAACCTTTTTTAGCAAAACGGATAATAAGTTCTTTATCATTTCCCCATTTTTTGTGGACTTTCAGATTTCCTTCATAAACAAAGTACACACCCTTCACCGGATCTCCCTCTCTAAAAATGACTTCACCTTTTTTAACCTGATAATTAGTCCTGTGTTCACAAAGGGCCGGCAGCCATTCTTTTAAACACGTTTTACACATAAAACAACTGTTAAGATCGCAGGGAATTTTACTTTTCTTCATTATATATGATTCAGTTCGATTTAGGGCCCCGTACAATATAAGGTATAAATCTATGATACCCTACTTTAAAGAATCCATCCATCAGGGCTTCTACCCGGACACAATTTGATAAATTTTTCAGGATTTTTTCTAATTTTATGAAAAACACGACATTTTTATCACATTTTTCACAAAAAGACCCTAAAAAAAATACTATTTTTAAAATAAAGACATGATTTCAATTGTAAAATATTCAAAAATTAAAGTATACTGAACTTTCAAATTAATATTTTCAAAAAAAACACGCATTTATATTATATATATCATATAAATTACAGAATTATAGGATTTTTTTTCACTTTTTATCTTAAATACGATAAATTTATATTGTTAAAGGAAGTAAAAATGAAAAAACTACAACAAATCATTAAAATAGCTTCAAATATTTCAGTTATCAAAAAAGGAATTCTAACAAGCGCTATAGTTGGAACGATACTTAACCTTATTAACCAGGGCAATCTGGTATTCAGCAGTCAGATGGAAGATCTTTCGGTAATCAAAATGTGCGTTACCTATTTAACTCCTTTTATAGTATCGATTTACAGCACAACAACCGCTTTATTAAGAAAGGATTTATTGCTATTAACAGAGAATTAATTAACAAAAATAAAAAACCCCACTGGGGAGGTCGAAGCTCCAGCGGGGATATAGTTTCAATTGCTTTTCACAAACTAAAACTTAAACAAATGTACAGAAAACTTATCACAAAAAAACCTTACAGGATATGGATCCTGGCACTAATGGCCCTTTGTTGCAGCTATTTTGAGTCATCCGCTCAGATGAGCTTATCGGGGCAACTAAGGCCCCGGGCAGAATACAGAGAAGGATTTGCCAACCTTGTTCCTACTACGGTCAGGCCAGCGGGATTTGTTTCCCAAAGAACCAGATTGATTTTCGGTTACAAATGGGATCGCCTTTCTTTCGGAGCAACGGTACAAGATGTAAGAGTTTGGGGACAGGACGCTTCAACCATCTCGCCCGCCGACGGAAACCGCTTAATGCTGCATGAAGGATGGGCCGACATTGTATTGGCTAACAAGGCTGATACCACTATAAAATTTAAGCTTATTGACAATCTTTCCTTTAAAATAGGTCGCCAGGAACTAATTTATGACGATGCGAGATTGATTGGCAATCTTGACTGGTTACAACAAGGCCGCCGTTTCGATATGGCTCTATTAAAAGCCGTTCACCATGGCTGGCAGGTAGATGTTGGTTATGCTTTTAATCAAAATGCTGAAAACTTTACAGAGATACAGTACATCCCCGGAAACGTTCCAGCCTATATAAAGGACACCAACGGACAATTAGTTCCGACCCCAGCGGGAATGGTTCCGTTAACAGTAGGCGGCGGTGCTAACGCTAACAGCGCCGAAGGAGGTGCCCCTGCATACAGCAATCCAGCTAATTCAAATGCCGGAAATCAAAATTATAAAAGCTTCTTAAGTTTATATATAGCTAAAAAACTAAACCAGACCAAAGTATCCTTCTTGTTCTTTAAAGACAATTTTGGCCAGTATACTAAAAAGTCTGTTGCAACCACCGGAACAGGAGTAGTATGGGGCCGTTTCTTTGATAAAAGGGCTACTAACGACCGTTATACCCTGGGAGGTATGATTAGTCCGGTTTTCGGAAATGCTTCCGGTTTCGGAAAAATCGCGGTTCAAGGCGGTTATTACCAACAATTAGGAGAAGACAGAGACGGAAACTCATTAAATGCTTATCACCTTACCACCTCTGCCACGTACTCAAAAGGTAAATTCTCAGTAGGTCCGGGTTTTGATATTCTGTCTGGCAATTCACGGTCAACTCCGTCTACAGAAAGCAAAAGATTTGATCCGCTTTACGGCACACCACACAAATTCTGGGGTTTTATGGATTTCTTTTATGCGCCAACAGGTTCTCCGGCAGCGGGTTTAAAAAACTACTATGTAAAATCTAAATTTACAGCTAATACCTTCTCTGTAACTGCAGATTTCCATCGCTTCGACGCATATCACACCACAAGCTCGGGCACCAAACATTATGCTCACGAAATTGACTTAGTTACCAGCTACACGCTTAACAAATTCACAACAATTGATTTAGGCTACTCACGTGCATTTGCTACACAAAACCTGGCTTCGGCGAAAGGAGTAACGGTAGCCAGTGCTGATAAATCGCCAGACTTCGCCTATCTGATGATCAATATCAAGCCCGATTTCTTGTATACCAAACCGGTAGCGATAAAACAATAAATAAGATTTAAACAAAACTAAAAGATAAAGAGATGAAAAGATTTTGTACTAAAATTAAAAGAGCCGGAACGCTGATAATATTAACAGCACTAACTGTAGTTACCCTAAGCTTTACTACCGAAGCGAAACCGATAAAGCTAGGATTTATCCCCTTAACAGACTGCGCACCACTTGTTGCGGCGAAAGAGCTGGGGCTTTTCAAAAAATACGGCGTTGATGTGGAACTTTCGAAAGAAGCTTCTTGGGCCAATGTTCGCGATAAAATTCTTTTAGGCGAGCTTGACGGCGCACATTGCCTTTACTCAATGCCTTTATCGGTTTACACCGGAATTGGTGGTAAAGCAGGTTCGGAAATGAAAATTGCTATGATGCTGAACAATAATGGCCAGGCAATCACACTTTCGAAAGAGTTCTGCGGATTACTCGGATATAAAGAAGTAAACAAAGCAGCTGCAGCCACTAAAAAGGTTCAGGGCCGTAAAGAAGTAACTTTTGCGATGACTTTCCCCGGCGGAACGCACGATATCTGGTTAAGATATTGGATGGCAGCGGCTGGCATAAGTGCTAAATCTGTAGGAATTATAACAATTCCGCCTCCGCAAATGGTAGCGAATATGCGTGTTGATAACATGGAGGGATATTGTGTAGGTGAGCCATGGGGCGGTGTTGCAGCAGCTCAAAACGTTGGCTTTACCCACATCGCTACTCAAGATCTATGGAGCGACCATCCTGAAAAAGCTTTAGTAGTAAATGCAAAATTTGCCGCAACAGAGCGAGATGATCTTAAAAAAGTAATGAAAGCCATCATCGAAGCTCAAAAGTGGTTAGACAATCTGGGAAACCGCAAAAAAGCTGCGAGCTGGTTAACTAAACCTTATTACGTAAACGCACCCCTGCCTATAATTGAAGCCAGACTTCAAGGCAGCAGTGATTTGGGATGCGACTTAGGCGTTCAAAAATACAAAGGTGATTACATGACCTTTTATAAAAACGGAATTGTGGGCATGCCGAAAAAGGTGTATGCATACTGGTTTCTTGCTCAATATGTTCGATTCGGCTTGTTAAAATCTGAGCCAAATTACGCAGCCATAGCAGAAAAACTTACCCTGGACGATTTGTATGCCGAGGTAGCAAAAGAAATGGGAGTGCCTGTTCAAACAGATATGCAACCTATCAAAACCCGCTACGATGTGGTATTCGATCCGAAAAATATTGACGCTTATTTAAAAACAGCTAAACGATAACAACAATTTAAAACACTTCCTCCGGCCTGAGCCGGAGGATTTAAAACCAAACATAAGATGAAGAAGATCCTAACACTCGACACGCTCTACACAATTCTTGCTTTTTTTGGAAGCCTAATAATCTTAGGTGTGATTTGGGAACTGGTAGCAATAGTTACTGATCGTGAAATCCCTGGTCCGGCATCAACCTGGGTTGTGTTTAAAGAACTTATAGCAGAACCTTTTTATGATCGCGGCCCCAACGACAAAGGAATCGGAAACCAACTTTTCAGTTCTATTTACCGTGTATTTCTAGGTTTCGGCATAGGCAGTTTAATTGCTATCCCGATGGGTTTAGCAATGGGCTCTTCAAAATTCATGATGCGTTTGTTTAATCCAATTGTTCAAATACTTCGTCCGGTTTCGCCCCTTGCTTGGTTTCCGCTAGGGCTACTCGCATTTCAGGCGGCAGAAGGCGCAACGGTATTCATCATCGCCATAACTTCATTATGGCCAACACTTATCAATACTTCTTTTGGAGTAGCTAGTATTCCCGCAGACCATAAAAACGTGGGAAAAGCCTTTGGTTTTTCTACATGGAAATATATCACCAAAATCATGCTTCCTTTTGCATTACCACACATGATTACCGGATTGAGATTAGCAATCGGGGTAGCATGGTTGGTAATTGTAGCCGGAGAAATGCTATCCGGCGGTGTCGGAATCGGATTTTTTGTTTGGGATAGCTGGAACGGATTATCATTAGAGAAAATCCTGATCGCCATTCTCATCATCGGAACAGTAGGACTAATACTAGACAAAATGTTTAGTGCAGTTCAGCATGCTTTTACTTGGGAGAATAAATAATCTATCTATTCATATATCTAAAGCTAATTATTATGATACTAACAGAAACAGAAGAAGTGGTTGTTAAGGAAACAAAGACTATAAAGGAAGACACCAGACCAGACGCAATTAAGATTGAGAACGTAACTGTATCGTTTAAATCAAAAAGCAACGGATTATATACCGCAATTAACAATATCAGCCTGAATGTAAAAAAGGGTGAGATCGTGACCTTAATTGGCCACTCTGGTTGCGGAAAATCAACATTAATGAATACCATTTCCGGAATGGTGTCTCCAACATCGGGAGAAGTTTACGCTAACGGAAATTTGGTAAAAGGGCCAGGCCCAGACAGAGGGATCGTATTTCAAAATTACTCTCTTCTGCCATGGCTATCGGTATTTCAAAACATTTATGTAGCTGTAGATTCTGCTTTAAAAGATCTTTCGGCTTCAGAAAAAAAGGATCTGGTAGAAAAAAACCTTCAAATGGTTCATCTGTGGGAACACAGGCATAAATTACCCGGACATCTTTCTGGTGGCATGAAACAACGTGTTGCTATCGCAAGAGCGTTTGCTATCAACCCAAAAATCCTTTTACTCGATGAGCCATTTGGCGCGTTAGACGCCTTAACCAAAGGTTCTATGCATATCGAACTTTTAAAACTATGGAACCTCGACAATCGCGATAAAACCATCGTAATGGTTACACACGACATCGAAGAAGCGATCTTCTTATCAGATCGTGTAGTAGTTATGAATGATGGTCCTGCCGCTACAATTAAAGAAATTGTAGACGTACCTCTGGACAGGCCAAGGAATAAAAAATCAATCGTACACGAGGCTGGCTATATGGATACTCATGATAGATTGCTAAGCCTGCTAACCGACAAATTCGACATCAACGATATCGATTAAGCTGATATCCATATCATAAAACGATTTGTCATTTCGACCGGAGGGAGAAATCTTAGCATAAAGCTTAAGATCTCTCCTTCGTCGAGATGACAAAATTATTTTAAACACTAAAACCAAATCAATGAATAAGCCACTAGATAAACTAAATATTTTTAAGACCAAGGGAATACAGATGAGAACCTTCCACATTACGTGGGTAACGTTCTTCTTTTGTTTTTTCGGATGGTTCGGTATCGCGCCATTAATGCCTTTGGTAAGAGAGCAGTTACATTTAAATAAAGAGCAGGTCGGAAACATTCTTATTGCTTCAGTATCTGCCACCATTCTAGCGCGATTAATTATCGGTAAACTGTGCGACAGCCTTGGCCCGCGGTTATCCTATACCATATTATTAGCTATTGGCGCCCTTCCGGTTATCGGAATCGGTTTGTGCAATAGTTACGAAAGCTTTTTATTGTTCCGTTTTGTGATAGGAGTAATAGGGGCATCATTCGTGATTACACAATTCCATACCTCGATGATGTTTGCACCCAACATTGTTGGTACAGCCAATGCGGTAGCCGGTGGATGGGGTAATCTTGGCGGCGGGGTCACCAATCTCGTAATGCCATTAATAGCTTCAGTATTTGTGAGCTTAGGATATGCGAGCCAGCAGGATTCATGGAGATACGCCATGATCATCCCGGGAGTAATCTTACTCATTATGGCCTTTGTATATTACAGATACACCAAAGATACCCCAAAAGGAAATTACAATGAATTTAAAAGAAGCGCTAAGGTAAAAACCAAGGGCTCGTTTACCGCCGCGGCTAAAGATCCGCGTACATGGTTACTGGCACTTGCTTACGGTGCCTGCTTTGGTGTAGAAATTACTATTGATAACGTTGCAGCGGTATTTTTTGTCGATAATTTTAACGCTTCATTAATTATGGCAGGAGCGCTTGCTGCTATTTTCGGATTAATGAATCTGTTTGCACGCGCGCTTGGTGGAATTGTAAGTGACAGAGTGGGCAAAACTTACGGACTTAAAGGAAAAGGTTATTTGTTAGGAATGTTCCTGATACTTGAAGGTATCGGACTTGCTTTTTTCGCCAATTCCGCAACCTTGCAAATGGCAATTTTCGCCATGCTGGTGTTCGCCTTATTCTTAAAAATGGCCAATGGAACCACTTATTCTATTGTCCCCTTCATTAATAAAAAAGCAATTGGTTCTGTTAGCGGTATTGTTGGTGCCGGCGGAAATTTAGGTGCGGTTTTATTCGGTTTCCTTTTTAAATCAGCATCACTTACCTATGCTGACGCCTTCTTTTACATCGGCGTTGCCGTAGGAATTATCGGCCTGATTGTAGTTATCACTCCGTTTGAAAGAACTCAAACAGAAACTCAATTAGCCGAACCTGAAGGAAAATTACAAACTGCGTAAGCATAAAAAGGACGAATTTTGAGCAATAAAGCACATAGTCAAGCTTTTAACACCACCTGTTGCTACTGCGGCGTAGGCTGCGGCATTGTGGTAAATAAAGACAAAAATGATGTGGTTACCGTTACCGGCGACATGGATCACCCTGTTAATAAGGGTATGCTATGCAGTAAAGGTATGAACCTGCACTATACGGTAAATGATAAAACCGACCGCTTACTTTTCCCGCAAATGCGGCTGAACAAAAACATGCCCTTGCAACGCGTAAGCTGGGATAATGCCCTGGATAAAGCGGCAGCTGTTTTTAAAACCTTTATTGACAAATACGGGCCTGATTCCGTTGCCTTTTATGCTTCGGGACAGTGCTTAACCGAGGAATATTATGTAATTAACAAGCTTATAAAAGGCTTTATCGGCAGCAATAATATCGATACCAACTCGCGACTGTGTATGAGCAGTGCAGTAGTTGGATATAAAATGACACTTGGTGAAGACAGTGTACCTGTTTGCTATGATGATATAGAACTTGCTGATTGCTTTTATGTAACAGGAGCCAACCCAGCCTGGTGCCACCCCATTATCTGGCGTCGTGTTGAGGCTCATAAAGCAGAGAACCCGAATGTAAAAATCATCGTGGTAGATCCTCGTGTTACAGACACCTGCTCTATTGCCGATCTTCATCTTCAATTAAACCCCGGAACCGATATTACGCTTAACTACGCTATAGGTCGGGCAATTATCGAGAATGGTGATATTGATCTGGATTTCGTAAAAAATCATACCGAGGGTTTCGACCGCTACCGCGAACTGGTGTTCGAAAAAAGCATGGAACAAGCCGCTGCCATTTGCGGAGTTTCTGAGGCTGATATTCGCCTCGCCGCTCAATACATCGGCGACGCTAAAGGATTCCTTACCATGTGGACCATGGGTTTGAACCAAAGCTCGATCGGTGTAAATAAAAACTTAAGTCTTATTAATCTGAACCTTATCACAGGTCACATTGGAAAACCCGGCTCTGGCCCATTTTCTTTAACAGGACAACCAAACGCAATGGGCGGACGTGAAGTTGGCGGCCTTTCAAACCTGCTTCCGGCACACCGGGATCTTACCAACCCGCTTCATAGAGAAGAAGTTCAGAAATTCTGGAAAGGCACTACTATCTCGCCTAAACCAGGATTAACCGCCACCCAAATGTTCGACGGTTTGAACGACGGCACTTTAAAGGCGATCTGGATTATCTGTACCAATCCTCTTACCAGCTTACCTAATGCCCGCTGGGCCGAAGAAGGCTTAAAAAAAGCCAAATTCGTAGTAGTTCAGGATATTACGAACAAGGTGGAAACCTTAAAATATGCTGATGTAATTTTGCCCGCGGCTACCTGGACAGAAAAAGAAGGTACTATGACTAATTCGGAAAGAAGAATCAGTCATTTAAGCAAAATAGTTCCGGCACCGGGCGAAGCACTGCCTGATTATGAGATCATTTGTCGCTTTGCACAAAAAATGGGTTATAAAGGCTTCGATTATACCTCCCCTGAAGAAGTTTATTTAGAACATACCCGCCTTACCGCCAAAACGAATCTGAATATCAGCGGTCTGGATTATGATTTTATTAAAAAGAACAAAACCGTTCAGTGGCCCTTTAACAAAAAAACAGGCGAAGGAACCAAACGCTTGTTCACCAACAATAAATTCTTCACTGCTAGTACAAAAGCAATCCTTCATTCTCCTCCTGATACGAACTTGAGTGAGATGCCGAACGAAGATTTTCCGTTCATTTTAACCACAGGTCGCATCAGAGACCAGTGGCATACTATGAGCAAAACAGGAAAGGTTAACAAGCTAAATAAACATATCTCACAGGCATTTCTTGAAATTCATCCGGAAGATGCCGCTTCGCTTGAGATAAAAGAAGATACTGTTGTAGTAGTTAAATCGCGCCGCGGCGAAGTGAGATTAAAAGCTAAACTTACCTTTGCGATTAAAAAAGGCGTTGTTTTCCTTCCCATGCATTGGGGCAAAATTTTAGGTAACGATCTAAATCGCGCCAATAATATTACCAGTCCTATCCTTGATCCGATCTCTAAAGAACCAGACTTTAAATTCTGCGCGGTAAACGTAGAAAAATACAAAAAGCCGGCTCAGCGCATTGTGGTTATCGGAGCTGGCGCGGGTTCGTATGGTTTTGTAAAGTCGTATCGGGAGATTAATAAAGACGATGAGATCACCATTTTCAGTAAAGAAGACTTCCCTTTTTACAACCGTGTAATGTTGCCCGATTATATCAGCGGAGAACAACGCTGGGAGCAACTGGTAAAAATGAAAGATGCTGAAGAACCGGAATATAATATCCGCTTGTTAAGAGGCGTAAGCGTAGAAAAAATAAATCGGGAAGAAAAATTCGTTACCGATTCTCGTGGCATTAAAACACCTTATGATGTTTTAATTATGGCTACAGGCAGCCGTGCTGCTGTTCCAAGAAATGTCCCTACCCTTCCGGGAATTTTCACGATGAGAAGTCGTTTGGATGCCGATAATTTCAAAAGACACGTACCCAAAAACGGTCATGTATTGATTGTGGGTGGCGGCTTACTGGGACTTGAAATGGCGGCGTCCTTACGTGAAATCGGGATCAAGATTACCATTGTACAGCGGATCTCCAGGTTCCTGAACCGGCAACTAGATCCGCTGGGAAGCCAGCTGCTTCACGAAGAAATGGTTGATCAGGGCTGTGATATCTATTATAATGATGAAGTTCAATTATTCTATGGCCGTTCTAAACTAACCGGTGTTGGATTAGCCAGTGGGCGGAAAATAGACTGCGATGCCATGATTATTGCTATCGGCACCACTCCTAACATTGAACTGGCCAGAGAGATCGGGCTGGAATGCAAAAGAGGGGTAGTAGTGGATAAACGCTTAACAACGAGTGATCCTTCCATCTACGCCATCGGCGAAATTGCCGAGTTTGAAGGAGTTTTATACGGTATTACGGCGGCAGCCGAACAGCAGGCCGAAATTGTAGCACAGTACCTCAACGGAGATATAGCCAGCTATTACCGGGGCAGTGTGTTTATGAATATCATTAAAATACATGGTTTCGATCTCTGCAGTATCGGGGAAGCCGAGTACCCTGAAGAAGATCGCAGTTATGAGGAAATTGTGTTTATCGACAAAGCAAAACGGTATTATAAAAAATGTATCGTGCGTGAAGATCGGTTGGTGGGTGCTATCCTCATAGGGGACAAATCGGAGTTTCAGGAATTCAGGGAACTGATTGAGGGAAAAATCGAGCTAAGCGAAAAGCGGCTTCATTTACTTCGAAGCGGCAAAAAAGCTGAGCCGGTATTGGGCAAGCTGGTATGTAGCTGCAATAATGTAGGAGCTGATAATATTAAAATGAAGATTCAGGAAGGCTGCACATCAATGAAAGACATTTGTAATTCTACAGGTGCCGGAACTGGTTGTGGTTCATGCAAACCGGAAGTAAAGAGAATATTAGAGGAAGTTCTGAATGAACAAACCGCAAGCTTACTGATATAGTTAGTATAAACTGCGAATCATTATAAAAGTGAATCTTCGACGTATCAAACGCAGACAGCGTTCAGAACGCTGTCTGCGTTAACAACCATACAAATGAGTGAATTAACAGACAACAAGCACACCATAAAAGTAAACCTGCCCGGCGGTATTGTTGCCGCAGGAGATTTACTTGATATTTTAAGCGCGGCTGAAAAAGCAGGGATTGATAACGTGAGTTTAGGCAACCGTCAGCAGTTATTTTTATCGGTTCGTTCAGAGCAGTTGGAAGACCTCGAACATGAGTTTTCAATAGCAGATATTGATTATGAGATAGGGACAGATACCTACCCAAATATCGTAAGCTCGTATGTGTCTGAAGATATTTTCAGTACTTCGAACTGGCTGCGTGAAGGTGTTTATAAAGACATACTGGATCTATTTGAGGACAAGCCCAAGCTAAAGATCAATTTAGCAGATAACAATCAAACTTTTATCCCGTTTTTTACCGGAAACCTCAATTTTATCGCTTCCGACACCAGCAATTACTGGCACCTGCATATCCGGTTTCCTAAAACCAATATATTTTATACCTGGCCTACACTGGTTTACACAGAAGATATACCGTCGCTTAGTCTTACTCTCGAAAAAGTAATTTTAGCTAATAAGGCACATTTTTACGACCAGCCGGAGATTGACGGCAACCTGCTTTTTCTTGAAATTGCATCAGATAAAAAGATCACCAGGAACCCCGAAGAGAAATTAGTATTACCCGACTTTCAGCTACCCTATTACGAAGGCTTTAACCGGTACGACGATAAGTATTGGCTCGGGATTTACAAGCGTAACGAGCAATATTCCGTTGCCTTCCTTAAAGATGTCTGCGCGGTTTGTTTACAATCCAGAATCGGCCAGATCAATACCACTCCCTGGAAATCGCTGATTATAAAAGGGATTAGCGCCGACGGCCGGAAACAATGGAACTGGATTCTTGCAAAACACCGGATCAATGTAAGGCATGCCTCCAATGAACTTAACTGGCAAATCGAAGACCAATGCGATTACGCTTTAAAGCTGAAGAATCACCTGGTTCGCCAGTTCGACAAAGACGATATCAGAACCTTTAAACTTTGTTTTGCCATTAAAATCAATCCCAAAACGGGTTTATTCGGGTCGGTAATCATCAGGAAAAAAGCCGACAGCTTGGAAAAAAACAGAGAACAACAGGATAACTTCGAAATCCTTCATACCCGCGATTTCAATCCTAACTCAAAAGATTTTATCGTCTATAAAGCCAGCGTAAGCCTCGAAGAATTACCAGCATCGTTGGTCGAACTTTGTGATTCCTTCTATGAGATCCAGACCAATGGCAATATTTTCTCAGCAGTAGAAACAAATTTCAACGAAGAAGTAAAATTCACAGAAGCTCCGGTTTTGGTTCACCAGTGTAAGCACTGTCAAACTGTTTATGATGAAAGCTTTGGCGATGAACTGAGTGGCATTGCTGCGGGTACACCGTTTACACATTTGCCAGATGACTATACCTGTCAGATGTGTGAATCGCCGAAAGAGGACTTTATGACGGTGGATAAAAATTTATTGGGCGTTATCTAGAGTTATAAACCTTCAGGTTTGACCAGACTGCAAAAAATTCTTTTTTCATCCCGGATTTGCCAGCTGGCATAAAAGATCTAAAGAAATAGATAAAGATATCTTTCCGTTCGGAATAATAGAGTTCGCGGATTCGAGGACTGGCCTTTTCATACAGCACTATAACAAATCTATTATAAACAGTATCCTGACACCACCATCGAAAGAAATTATCTAAGTTTGTACTAATGGATATTAGTTTAATCCTTGCGCTATCCTTATTTTCCGTTGCATTTCTCTACGCCTCTGTGGGCCATGGCGGAGCAAGCGGATATTTGGCGGTGCTATCCATTTTTGCGATACCGGTTACCAGTTATAAACCAGTGATTCTTATTTTAAACATCTTAGTTGCCGGAATTGGATTTATACAATTCACAAAAGCCGGTTATTTTAAATTCAAGCTTTGCTGGCCCTTTCTCCTCAGCTCATTACCTATGGCATTTGTGGGTTCTAAAATGGCCGTAACGGGTGATGTTTATAATTTAATTCTTGGCTTGGCGTTGATAGTACCCGTAATAAGGTTACTGGGATTACTTCCGGGCGAAAAAGAAAAGAAGGTGGATGTATCGCTACCTTTAGCACTTACTTTTGGTGTGGTAATAGGCTTCCTTTCGGGGATGCTGAGCATTGGAGGAGGAATTTTTCTGAGTCCGCTGCTTATAATTATGGCATGGTCAACCGCAAAAGAAGCGGCGGCGGCCTCTGCCTTATTTATTGTTCTAAATTCTATATCCGGATTACTCGGTCATAGCGGAGAAATCCGGTTTGACAACGAATCAATCGTTTGGTTCACATCGGCTTTAGCCGGAGGAATCGCGGGATCTTATTTTGGAAGCCGGCATTTCGGTGAAGCTACAGTAAAGTATTTATTAAGCGCTGTGCTTACTATAGCATCCTGCAAGCTTTTATTTTTTATGTAATGATTGAGGTAAGAGATACATACGGACGCACATTTAAAACGCTTAGGGTAAGCCTGATCAACACCTGTAACCTGGGCTGTGTTTACTGCACGTATGGAAACGAAGAACTCAAAGAAAATTACAAATCGTATAAAGAGCAATCCCTATCCCCGTCAGAGCTTTCCCGATCAATAATTCAACTGCATGAGGTTCTCGATCTGGACACCATCCGGTTTACGGGCGGCGAACCGTTACTATACAAAGAACTTCCGGAATTGGTAAAATCTGTAAAGCAGTCTGGTGTACAAAACTTAAAACTTACCACTAACGCTTTACTTTTAGAGGGCCTTGCCGGAAAACTTAAAGATGCGGGAATAACCGCAATTAACGTTTCCCTGGACGCTATTGATGAAGATGTTTTCTATACCATGAGTCGCAGAAGCGGTATAAACCGGATCTTTTCGGGAATCGAAGCAGCGTTAAAAGTTGGGATTGATGTGAAAATAAACAGTGTGATTATGAAGGGGCTGAATGACAATCAGATTCTCCCATTATTTAATTACGCTTCCCGGAAGGGTATTTCTATCCGTTTCATCGAAATTATGGCAATGGGGCATCTCCACGGAAACGCAGACAAGTATTTCTTCTCTCAGGATGAAATTCTTTCAAAAATCGGCGGGCAATATAAGTTTAATCGCTTATCGCGAAAACACTCTTCAACCGCTAATTATTGGATAACAGATGAAGGATTTACCTTCGGGATTGTTGCTAACGAAACTGAACCCTTTTGTGGAGACTGCAACCGTTTGCGCCTTGATTCTTATGGTAACATTTACGGATGCTTAAGCAGCAACCACCCGATTTCGATAAAAAACATAAATAACGATGAACTCGCGACCCGTTTGCAGCAGGCCTTAAAACATAAACAAGCCCTCAAATTTGCAGGTAGCGAATTGAGTATGATGCATATAGGGGGATGAGATAGATGTGCAGATGAAGAAAATGTGCAGATGTGCAGATGAAGGGGATGTGCAGGTGTGCAGATGAAGGGGACGTGCAGGTGTGCAGATGAAGAGGACGTGCAGGTGTGCAGATGAAGGGGATGTGCAGAGGTGAGGATGAAGGGATGAGAGGCAAGTATCAGCCTGACACCTCAAAGCTCCTACCTCAAAGCTCCTACCTCAAACCTGATAACTCATACCTGATAGAAAAATTAAAAACCATGAAAATTGAAGTATACGCCGTTTTGAAAGAATATTTTGAAAAAGAATTTACTCTTTCGAAGTCTTTCAAAGATATAAACGACTTAAGGAATTTCCTGATCGACAGCAACCCGAAAGCATCGGGAGTGTTAAACATCAGCCGCTTTGCGGTAGACAATGAATTTGTTGATAATAACTACAGCCTGAAGGAGAATGACAACATCAGCATTATGCCACCAAGCAGTGGAGGTTAAATTTATAACATCCGAACCAATCGATTTATCGGGTTTACTGGCATCCTCTCACCACCCCGAAGCAGGTGCGGTTGTTTTATTCAGTGGTGATGTTAGGGATAATAACCTCAGCAAACGGGTTTCCTACCTCGAGTACGAAGCGAATGAGGCTATGGCAGCAAAGATGGTTGCCGAAATACTTGAGGAAGCCAGGCTTAAATGGAAATTAAATATCGCAGTTGCTCAACATCGGATCGGGAAAGTTGGAGTTAGCGAAGCAGCTGTAGTGGTGATAACGGCTACCCCGCATCGCAGGGAAGCGTATGAAGCAAACAGGCATATTATCGACCGGATAAAACACGAGGTTCCTATCTGGAAATGCGAGTATTTTGAAGACGGATCCAAGTTATGGGGAGGCAATTGTAACTGCCATGAGATAACCGGGAGCCCTGATAAGCATATATACGAATCACCTCAATCATGAAGCCTGTTATAACGATCGAATATTGCCCTAAATGCGGATGGATGCTTCGTTCGGCATACTTTGCGCAGGAGCTGTTAAGTACCTTTTCGGAGGATGTTCATGGCATCCTGCTTCAACCAAGCGAAAAAAGTGGCACTTTTCAAATAAAAATCGGCGAACAACTTATCTTTGACCGTGTTACGGCAGGTGGATTTCCCGAAATAAAAGAGTTGAAACAACAAGTGCGAGATATGGTAAATCCTTCTAAAAGCCTGGGCCACTCAGATAAAAAATAAAATGGACAATTTACTTGGAGTTGTATTATGCGGGGGTGAAAGCAAACGCATGGGTACAGATAAAGGATTATTACTTAAAGATGATAAGGCCTGGGCGGTTTGTGTAGCCGAAAAGCTGATCGGAATGAATCTTCCGGTTATTATATCTATTAACGAATCGCAACAGGAGACTTATCAGCAAATCTTCAAAGACACGCCGCTTATTGTCGACCATTTACCCATAAACGGCCCTCTGGATGGACTTCTAAGCATTCACAGGAATTTTCAGGAGCAAGACATATTGCTGATGGCCTGCGACTTGATTGACATGGACACTGAAACTATTGAAAGCTTAATTGCCGCGTATCGCACTAATCCATCATTCGACTATTATGTATACCAGCAAGATGGCTTTACCGAGCCTTTTTGTGCCATATATACGTCTCAGGCATTAAACAATATTTACAAAACGTTTGAGGCTGAAAAGCTTACAAAATATAGTTTGCACGATCAGTTTGAAGCGGGAAACACCTTGTATATTCCGGTTCAAAATGCGCAAAGTTTCAGAAATTATAATAGTTTGTAAAATTGGTTTCGACGATACGAATCGAAATCAAACGACTTTAATAATTAAGGAATAACAATCAACTCCGTTTGCCTGGTATGTGCGCTAAAATACCCTAGTGCCCCGTTACTGATATTGCTTACCGGATTGGCGGGAGCGGTAGAAGCCCCTCCCCTGTTCTGATTCTGGTCTAAGCCCTGCCAGTACCGGAAAATTACAGGATCGATACATTGCATTTCGATCTCCGCTTTATCGCCCGAGTTCGCGTTCAAATCAAAATCGAATAACTCGCGGGTTACAGCTCTGCCATTACTAAAGCTATCATCGTAAACATAGATATTTTGAGATGCTACTCCATTTATCTTCAATAAAAAACGATAGTAATTCCTTTCTTTGCCCGGATCGCTAAAAAGCAGCTGAACTGTTTTTTGTTCCTCACCCAAAAAATTACTTACCGAAACTCCGAGCGAGTCGATATTAACCTGGCCGGGCATAGTTGACGATGCCGTATAAGTTTGACCATCAACTTCTACTTTTAAAATGTAAGCAGAACCAGAGCGGCCGGTAAAATTTCTGGCCATGTAATAACCCGGCCGCCGTTCCCTTATCGTAACTATCCTCCCGGTAGCTACCTCCGTAACGGTAACTCTCGCACCCGAGACTTCGGGAAACACATTTGGCTCGCCAAAAGGCACCGAACGATTTATTTTAACAATTTGAGAATCGGTACGATTAGTAATTACACCTTCAATTACCAACACCGGAGAAGCGTTTTTTAAGTTAACATCAATAACTTTTTCGCACGATGCGGCAAGTAGCCCAATAATTACGATCAAAAGGAAAGTAAATAATCTCATATCAAAATTTAAAATTCCAGGTTACCGAAGGTATAATGCCAAACAAAGCCGTTTGAACCGCTTGCGTTTGGGTAGGATTGTCGGGATTGTCCCGAAAATCGATGGTGTAAGCATTGTGCCTGTTATAGGCATTATAAAAACCGAAAGTCCAGTTCGACTGATACCTCTTTCCCTGCTTACCTTCGAGTGTCGCGCTTAAATCTAAACGATGATAATCAGGCATTCTGTATCCGTTTCGCTCTGTATAATAGAACATAGTTCTACCGTCTATGGTGTACTTTCCACTCGGGAAAGTAATAGCATTTCCGGTATTATACACAAAGGTGCCCGATAATGTCCAGCGTTTTGAAAGTTTATAGATTCCAACAAGTGACACGTCGTGTGTGCGGTCTTGCTTAGACGGAAAATAGTTTCCATCCGAAATCTCATCAAATCGCCGCTCCGTTCGCGAAACCGTATAGCCTATCCAGGCGTTAAAATCACCCAGGCGTTTTTTTATAAAGAGCTCCAGGCCGTAGGCTCTTCCGTCGCCATACAATAACTCCGACTCAACATTTTCATTTCCTCTTAAATTAGCCGCATTTCTATACTCAATTTGATTTTGCATGCCCTTATAATACAGCTCGGCCGAAATCTCATAGGAATCGTTTCTAAAGTTCTGGTAAAACCCCATCGCTACCTGATCGGCTATTTGCGGACGGATATTATTGCTGCTCATTACCCATAAATCTGTTGGCAATGCGGCTGTTGAATTAGAGAGTAAATGTAAATTTTGAGTATTACGGGTATACGACAGTTTAAGTGACCGGGAGCTATTAAACTGATAGCTTGCCGAAATCCTTGGCTCCAAAAAAGCATAACTTTTAATCAGCCTGCCGGCATTGTAGTTTTTCACATTGTTAACGTTACCTTGTTTATCGTACGAAAACACCCTTCCAGGACCAACCAATGAGAATGAGCTTAATCTTAGCCCATAAACAAGGTTAAAGTTTTGAAGCTTCCATTCATCAGATATATAGGCGGCTAATTCAATCCCGTTTCTTTTTTCAATTTCCCTATCGTTGATACTTGATGTTGATGAGGAGCTGATACTCCCCGGCCTGATGCGATGATGATTTCCATTAAGTCCGAACCGTAACGTATGCCTGTTACTTGCGAAATATTGATAATCTTGTTTAAGATTCCAGTCCCTGATTATCGAAGTCACCTTAAAATCGCTGCGATTATCAAAATTTTCTATGGCATAATTATAGTCGCTATAAATGAGGGTGGTGTTGGAGAAAATCTTTTCATTAAAAATATGGTTCCAACGAACGGTAGCGGTTGTGTTGCCCCAATCTAAACTGAAAGTACCCTTCAAACCGAGCACATCCTGTCCAAAGTATCCCGACATATAAATGATATTTTTGTCGTTAATGCGGTAGTTTGCCTTTGCGTTGAGGTCGTAGAAATACAATTGGCTACTCTTGAGAGTTGTATCCGAAGAAAGTTTTAGAAATAAATCCGCATAGGTTCGTCGTCCGCTTACCATAAAAGAGCCTCTGCCTTTATTTATCGGCCCCTCTAGTTTTAAGCGGGAAGCGATAAGGCCAACTCCGCCTTCGGCCGTAAATCTGTTACGGTTACCTTCATTCATCCTGATATCAACAACAGATGCAAGCCTGCCTCCATATTGCGAAGGCATCCCGCCTTTATATACCGAAACATCTTTAATGGCATCCGAATTAAAGGTGGAAAAAAATCCCAGCAAGTGTGAAGCATTATAAACGTTTGCTTCATCTAACAAAATTAAATTTTGATCGGATGAACCTCCTCTCACGTAAAATCCGCTATTCCCCTCACCCGCAGATTTAATTCCCGGCAGCAACTGGATAGTTTTCAGAATATCTTTCTCCCCGAATAACACCGGTACGTTCTTTATGCTTTCCATATTCAGTTTCTCCACTCCCATTTGCGGATCACTAATTTGTGCATTGGAACTTTTACCGGTTATTACAACTTCTTTTAATAATGCGTTCGGAGCCAGATTAATATCAAGCGTTAAATTTCTTTCTAAGATTACTTTCCGTATCGAGGTTTGATAACCGGTGTAACTAACCGACATAGTATATTCTCCCGAAACAGCACTTACTGAATAGAAACCATAGGTATTACTGGCGGAACCGCTTCTGGCAATTTCCTGTAATTTAATTGTAGCACCTATTAGAGTTTCTCCGCTTACCGAATCTTTTATTGTACCATTAATTGAATACCGGTTTTGGGCTATAGAGTTCAGGGAAAACACACCCATTACCAAGATTAGTATTTGCTTAAGAGTTGTATAAAAGTACGAAGGCTTAGCCGGGGACATCAATATTTTGCTATCAGATACGAAAGTAAGAATATAGTGATTAAACGATAGGCCGGTGCAGATATTTTACATTAACATGCGAACAGACTAGTAAACCAGTGTTAAAATTAAATTCTTTAAACAAAAAGGATGTTTAAGGCTTTAAAATATATCTAATCTATCTAAAATGGAAACACTACATGGCGCAACTGTTCAAGAACAGCTGCAAGAAATAGAACACATAAAAAAAGCCCGGGAACTTGCATCGAAACTAAAAGATATTAAGATTGCGATGCTAACTACCATCACAGCGGAAGGCAAATCTCACAGCAGACCGATGTACACATTTGAATTAAAGGATGATGGTATTATCTGGATGTTTATTTCGAAGGAATCGACTAAAATAAAAGAGATTGAGGCGAATCCTGATGTGCTTCTAAATTACAGCAACCCTCAGCACGATTTGTATATAGCCGTAAACGGAAGAGCAGAGATAAGTAATGATTCAGCTAAAATCGAAGAGCTTTGGAGCGACAGGTTTAAAATGTGGTTTCCGTATGGAAAAGAGGATCCTAATCTTTGCTTGCTGAAGATCATTCCTCGCGAAGCCGAATACTGGGACACTCCTGATATTTTGCTTACTCAGGTGATAACACTGGTTAAAAATACGCTGGGCGGCAATCCGTATATGGAGGGTGAGAATAAGAAGTTGATGTTTTAGAGTTCTTATTCGAGACATGAGTCATCGGATGACTGAAACGATTATCGTGTATGAGCGTAGATCTCTTAAGTCATCCGATGACTAGCCGATAATCTCTTTACAAATACACATATGTAATCCCATCCCCACCCCTGTCCGCATGCTCATCTTCTATTCGGGTAACCTGAGAATATTTTTTTAAATAATCCCGGATAAGTTTCCGTAGTATCCCATCTCCCTTGCCGTGAATGATTTTTAAATTCGAAAATCCCATCATTAAGGCTCTGTCGAGATACTTTTCTATTTCAAATAAAGCTTCTTCACCGCGTAATCCCCGGACGTCGATTTCGGGATTAAACTGCGCAATCGAATCGGTAATCTGTGAGGAATAGGATTTCCTCAACTCTTTTGGCACCTCTTTGTTAGCGATCTTCTGAACTCGTTTACGCTTAACCACCGATCGTAAATCGCCCATGGCAAGAATCACGTTATCCTTCGTAATATCCATAATCTGCCCCACCGTTTCCGAATCGATGAGCTTCACCCAATCTCCCGCTTTTAATTCGGAAGTATCTTCGGGGGCCTTAGGTGAAAGTTCTTTTATGGTGTTTCGTTGAAGCTCGTGCTGAAGATTTTGTCTAAGCTTTTGGGTAATTTCCTTATCCGCCTTACTCCCGCGAATTTCAGAAATAGTGTTTTCTACCAGCTTATTGGCATTCAAAATTATGGATTGAGCTTCTTTTTTAGCATCTTTCAGTATTAACTTTTTATTCTCATCCAGGTAACTCTTCAATTTTTCATTCTCCTCGAGAAGTATATTTACACGCCTTTGCTGTTTTTCAACAGCAACTTTTTTCTCGAGTATTTCTTTTTTATCGCGCTCTAAATCAACCAATAATGTGTCTACCTTTTTTTGGTGAACACCGATTTTATTTTTTGCGGCGTTAATCACATTTTGGGGTAAACCTATCTTTTGTGCGATCTCAAAAGCGTAAGAACTTCCGGGCTTACCCATCTCCAAAATATACAAGGGCTGCATTTTAAGGTTATCGAAAATCATCGAAGCGTTTTCCAGCCCTTCCGCCGAGTTGGCGAATACTTTTAAATTGGAATAGTGTGTAGTAAGCACCCCACGAATATGTTTTCTGTTTAATGCTTCTAACACAGCTTCGGCAATGGGCCCTCCAAATTGGGGGTCTGTTCCCGTTCCAAATTCATCAATCAATACTAATGTTTTACCTCCGGCATTCTCAACGAAGTATTTCATCTTTGAAAGATGGGCACTGTAAGTACTCAAATCACTTTCAATAGACTGATCGTCGCCAATATCGGCAAACACCTGTTTAAATAATCCAATTTTAGAATTCTCGTCGACCGGAATCAACAAACCTGCCTGCACCATAATTTGCAGCAAGCCCACAGTTTTCATAGCAACCGACTTACCTCCCGCATTTGGGCCCGACAATACGATTACCCGTTGCTGATCATCAATCTTGATGTTTAATGGCACTACCGTACTGCCCTCTTTTTTAAGAGCTAAAAAAAGCAGAGGATGGCGGGCATTTATTAAATTAATCTCTGGTGTTTGAACCAGCACAGGCATTTGCGCCTCGGTTTGCAAAGCAAATAGTGCCTTGGCCCGTACAAAGTCGAGCTTGGTTAGCAAGCCGTGATAAGAAAGCAGCAAAGGCACATAAGGCCTTAAATCGTTACTTAAAGAAGTTAAAATCCTGATGATCTCGCGCCGTTTATCGAATTCAAGATCGCGGACCAGGTTATTCAATTGAAAAACTTCCTCTGGCTCCAAATAAACCGTCTGCCCAGAAGCCGATTCATCGTGTATAAAACCTTTAACTTTCCGCTTATTTTCGGATAAAATGGGAATACATAAACGTCCGTCTCTGATGGTTAAGTTTCCATCGGCGGTCCAGCCACTATTTTGTGCGTTTTTGAAGATCTGATCTACTTTTTTTCGCGCCTCAGATTCAGCTTTAGCGATTCCCGAAGTAATAGAAAGTAATTCTGCCGACGCATTAGGCCTGATCTTTCCTTTTTCATCAATAACAACTTCTATACTTTTGAGGATTTTTTTCTCAATGGGAAGATGTTCAAATAATCCTTCCAGGTTGGGATACCTTCCTTCGCGGTCGTTAAAGTAATTTATTACCGAAAAAACGGTTTGCAAAGAGAGTAAAACCTGATGGAGCTCTGCTTCGGTTAAAAATGTTCCTTCAACCCTTATTTTCTCAGCTAAAGATTTAATATCAAATAAATGTGCAATGTGCAGCGGAGCGTCATTCTCCAGAATACTTTTAAACTCCTTTGTTTGATGCAGGAATTTATGAATCAGATCAAAGCTCGTCATCATCTGGATGCGATCTACCATTTGGCGTCCCATCTCACTTAAACAATGCGACTTTATAAGCGATTTGATCTCAGTAAATCCAAGCTTTTCCGAAGCGTTCTGCGGATAAATCATCGTCTCGTTTTCCTTTTCAACAAATTGGTTTTGATGGAATCTCTTTTTAAAGAATCAACTTTCCTGGCCTTTGCCGAGATGGGATACTTGGTCCAAACTTTCAGGTGAGGCTTTCCGGGAGCCTGGTAATAGGGCAGACCAAAGTCATACTCCCCTCTACTCATTTTTAAACGGTTCTCGGCAAGTTTTGCTTTGCGAAATTCGCGGGCCGCCTCTATTTTAAGCTTACGGGTCGCCTCTTTCTGCTCAAGCGATACCCGTTTTTGCTCCTGCTTATCTAAACGCGTTAAATTTTTCTCCACCTCCTTGTACATCAGGCCCAGTTCGTCGGGGCGTTCTGTATAATATTTTAGGGTGCTTCGTAAACCCGCCGAATCCGTATTGTATTTTTTGTATAAAGCCTTGTAAACTATCGCCGTTTTAATTCTGGCACTATCGCCATAAACCATAGAAGCGTACCCGTCGGCTAAATGTAAATCTGTGAGAAGCGGCACCATCACATCTTTGGATAAAACACCTTTAGGGGTATTGTCGCCGCAAGAGGAAAAAAAAACGAAGAGAAAAAACAGTACCAGTACGCGACCCATTTGTTAATTTAGCAGAAAATTTGCTAAAAATACACATAAATGAGCATTGCAGCCAACCTGAGTAAATTAAAGAAAGAATTAGATTCGTATAAGGCTAAACTGATAGCGGTTTCGAAAACGAAATCAAATGAGGAGATTATGGAGGCTTATAAAGCCGGACAAAGAGCCTTTGGGGAGAATCAGGTTCAGGAACTGGTTGAAAAACAGGAGCAACTTCCCAAAGATATTGATTGGCACTTAATCGGGCATTTACAAACCAATAAAGTAAAATATATAGCACCTTTTGTTTCACTTATTCATTCGGTTGACAGCCTAAAGCTTTTAATTGAAATAAATAAACAGGCCGCTAAAAATAACAAGGTTATCGATTGTCTTTTACAGGTTTACATTGCCGACGAAGACACAAAATTTGGCCTTGGGTACGATGAAACCATCGAATTACTCCGTTCGGAAGAATATGCGCAATTAAAAAACATTCGTATTGTTGGGGTTATGGGAATAGCCACAAATACAAAAGTTGAGAAACAAATACGCGATGAATTTCAGGAGTTGAGGGTATTTTTCGAGGGGCTTAAACAAAGCTTTTTCCGTACCGAAGATTATTTCAAAGAAATCTCGATGGGAATGTCGGGCGATTATACCATTGCGCTAGAAGAAGGCAGCACCATGATTCGCGTTGGAAGCACTATATTCGGGAGCAGAATAATACCGCATTGGAAGAATAATTAGGTGTGTGAGGGGTGAGGTGTCAGGTATCAGGGGCGAGGTATCAGGTTTAGGTTTAGACTCTTGCTCAAAGCTCACACCTGATACCTCATTGCTCACTGCTCAAACCTCAAAGCTCAAACTAGAATGAAAATAAACATCCGCGAAGCGAAAAAAGAAGACTGTACCCGGATACTTGAACTAGTTAGGGAGCTTGCGGAGTATGAACGGGCCCCGAAAGAAGTAACTGTAACGCTTAAAGAGTTTGAAGATGCCGGGTTTGGAGACAAACCTGTATGGAAAGGCTTTGTTGCCGAGGTAAACGGTAAAATTGAAGGTTTTGCATTATACTACATCAGGTTTTCTACCTGGAAAGGATCGAGATTGTACCTCGAAGACTTTTATGTAACCGAACCTATGCGGGCTAAGGGAATAGGAAAACTTCTTTTTGA
This sequence comes from Sphingobacteriaceae bacterium, assembly GCA_014380615.1. GTDB lineage: Bacteria > Bacteroidota > Bacteroidia > Sphingobacteriales > Sphingobacteriaceae > Paradesertivirga. Next base: position 23,101 of record JACMJM010000045.1, on the reverse strand, counting down.
AACGGTTATCGCGGAAGCAAAAGAAAAAGGATTTAACGGCATGAGCTGGCAAGTACTCGACTGGAACGAACCGGCAATTAATTTTTACAATAAATATCAATCAGCATTAGAAGCGGGGTGGTTAAATGCCGGATTGTCAAAAGAACAATTGGAGCAATTTGTGGTTCCTAAACACAACCCGGTACAAATTAAAAAATGATAAACGTATTTAAATTTGGTGGCGCATCTGTTAAAGACGCCGATGGCATAAAAAACCTTGCCAGGATAATCGATTTAAACCGCGAAAAAGAATTATTGATAGTGGTTTCGGCAATGGGTAAAACCACCAATGCCCTTGAAGAACTTACTAAAGCATATTTTGGGCAAAATACAGATATACAAGAAGTATTCAGCAGCATCAAAAGCTATCACGAGAGCATTTTGCTTCACCTATTTGAAGATAAAAGCCATCCCGTTTATGATGAGATCGCAAACGCTTTTGTTGAAATAGACTGGATTCTTGAAGAAGAACCGCAGGATGATTTTGATTATATATATGATCAGATTGTATCAATGGGCGAACTTATCTCCACCAAAATTGTAAACGCCTATCTTAATTTCGCCGGCATTAACAGCAAATGGCTCGATGCCCGCAGTTATATTCATACAGATAATACCTACCGGGAAGGAATAGTTGATTGGGGAAAAACCCGGAAATCGATAGAAGAAAACATTCCGGCTTTACTATCAGGGCAGGTGGCGGTAACCCAAGGATTTATCGGGGGTACTTCCGAGAACTTCACTACTACTTTGGGTCGCGAAGGTTCGGATTATACAGCTGCGATTTTCGCGGCTTGCCTAAAAGCCGAAGCTGTAACAATCTGGAAGGATGTACCGGGAGTTTTAAATGCCGATCCCAAATTATTCCCTGATACAGTTAAGTACGAAGAGCTCTCCTACCGGGATGCGCTCGAAATGACTTTTTATGGCGCTACGGTTATTCATCCTAAAACCATTAAACCGCTCCAAAACGCAAAAATCCCCTTACTGGTAAAGCCCTTTCTATCACCGCTAGAATCTGGCACCTGCATAAAGGAAAGTAATGTAGTAATTACTCAGCCTGCAGTGATTGTAAAAAACAACCAGGTTTTGCTGAGTATCTCAACGCAAGATTTATCCTTTATCACAGAAGATCATTTATGCGATCTATACGGAGTTTTCGCGGCTGAACATATTAAGATTAATATGATGCAACTGTCTGCCATCAGTTACTCAGCCTGTTTCGACGAGGATGTCAGGCGGTTTCCAAAATTGCTTGCTGTACTGGGAAAAAGCTTCCGGGTAAAATACAATACAGGGCTTACGCTGCTCACAATCCGCCACTTTAATAAAGAGATAATCAGCAGCCTTACCACCAACAAAACAGTGATCCTCGAGCAAATAAGCAGGCATACCGCCCAAATGGTTTTAAGAGAAACTGCTTCGTTCTGATGAATTCGAACATCATCAACCCGGCTGTTCAACAATTTCTGTTGGAATACATTAACGATGATGTAAACAGGATCGCGCTTTCGAAAAGCCCTTTCGCAGATGTTTCATCGCGTGAACTGGCAGAACAGCTCGACGGAAAACAACGGGTAAAAAAGAAGCTTCCGCTATGGTTCGATACTCCGGAGATTGTTTTTCCTCCCAAATTGTCGATTGAACAAAGTTCATCTCAGCAAACGGCAGAATATAAAAGCAAGCTCGCAAAAGGCAAACGATTAATCGACCTTACAGGAGGCTTTGGTGTCGACACTTTTTTCTTTTCTAAGAAAGTGGACCAGGTAACACATTGCGAGCAAAATACAGAGCTTTCAAAAATTGCCGAACACAATCTGAAGATGCTTGGTGCTGAAAACATAACATTTGCAAATCATAACAGCCTCCTGTATCTCCAGGCAACCGATGAAATATTTGATACTCTTTACGTAGATCCCTCAAGACGGATTCAAACTAAAAAAGTATTCCTTTTAAAGGATACAGAGCCGGATGTGGTGACTTATCTCCCTTTATTTTTGTCAAAAGCTTCAAGAATCATCATTAAAACCTCACCCCTGTTTGATATCCAATCGGGATTAAGAGAACTATCAAATGTCAGCGAGATACATGTGGTAAGTGTGAAGAACGACTGCAAAGAGCTTCTTTGGGTAATAGACAGAGATTTTGAAGGTGAGCCCGAAATTATCTGCGCAGCATTACTACCCGCAAGCCACCAAACCTTCAGTTTTAAACTTTCAGATGAGAAAAATCTAGAGCTTGATTCCTATTCAGACGCCCTTAAATATCTTTACGAACCCGATGTAGCTCTGCTTAAAGCAGGATGCTTTAAAACTATTGCCGAGCGTTTTCAACTGCGGAAACTCAACACCAACACTCATTTATATACTTCCGATAACCTAATATCTGACTTCATCGGAAAGAAATTCGTTGTAAATACCGTTCTCGATTATAGAACATTTGTAAAGCAAAACCAGGTAAAGAAAGCGAATATCATTTCCAGAAACTTTCCTCATAGCCCCGAAGAACTTAAAAAAAAGCATAAAATAAGCGACGGAGGCGATGAATACTTGATTTTTACAACAGTATTCCCTAACACTCTGCAAGTTATCGTCAGCACAATTCTGTCGCAGGTTTAAACTTTAATAAGTACTCCTAAAATGAATGAAAAATATTTTTTGAACCCATACCCTAATTGCTATATTTGCACTCCCTGAAAAGGGAATAAGTTCTTGTTTTTTTATAAAGGAGAGATGCCTGAGAGGCCGAAAGGATCAGTTTGCTAAACTGACGTACTGGCAACGGTACCGAGGGTTCGAATCCCTCTCTCTCCGCAACCATTTAAATAATTAAGCCTTTTACGATATGTAAGAGGCTTTTTTTATGCTCAGAATAAAAAGGGTATCACAAAGGGTATCACTTTCTAAACTTCTAGGTGCAAATATTAAAGCTTATCTTTGATTATTCCTTTGTCGTTATTGGAATAAATCTCAAAGGGTGTCGCTTAACTGTAACATCCTTTTTTTATTTTTATTCCATGGGTAGTCACCAAAAATCATGACGGGTCAAATTGAAAGACTTCTTAAAACATATTCTAACGCAAGAAAAAGCTGGGAATCCTGGTGTTATTTAGCAAACTTTAATCTTAAAGAGCCAAATTTTAAAGTACAGAGAGAAGTTAGTCGAAACGATCTATTGTCGCATTTGAGATATCTCGCATTGAAGGACTTTTACATTGAAGCCTATAAAATCCTAAAAGACTCAAAAAACAACGACGATAACATTTTTAAACAACTTAGAAGTTTTAACGATAGTAATCTAACTAAATCACTTGAAGTGGAAAAAAACCTTGAAAAGCTGATGCAGTTGAAAGAAGTAATAAAGACTTTATGTGACTTACGAGATAAATTCTACGCACACCTCGACAAAGACTACGAGAATTACATGTATGATGGACTTCCTCTTCAAGATATACTTAGCTGTTTTATAGCTATTGAAGAATCGATTATCACCTTGACATCTCTAGAAACCATTCAAATGTGCCTAGACGATATCCCGTCTAGAAATGACTTTTCCTTATAGACACTATTTACAGCATCACAGATCCAACAGAACCCCGAAGGATATGGCCGCAGATGTAATCTCCAATCGTATAGGGTGCAATTCCGGTTGTTGTTACTTTGTACTCGCAGTCCCAACAAATTTTTGGCTCCCCCTTGTCTTTTTTGCAAGCAGATAGGACAAAGAAAACTAGTGCAAGTAGTAATATTTTTTTCATGTGATAGGATTTGGTATTCAAATGTATTCAAAATATCTACCTTTAAAAATTCGACACTTTCGACAGTATAAAAAGCATTGCCAAATGAAGAGATTTTTAGCCCCCTTTATCGCACTCGTTATAATCACGAGTTGCAAGAAAAACAATGATGGTCCGAAGTCCTGCTGGGAATGCGCTTCTTACATTGCACACCCTGGAGAAGACAGAATACTAAATACAAGACAATCAGTTTGCGATAAAACTATATCGAAGATCAAGCAGTATGAAGCAAAGCTAGAAGCTGAATCTAGTACAACAGAAGTAGATTGTGTATTGAAGTAAAGAACCAAACGCTTAATAGTATACATTAATAGCAGAAAAGCATCTGCAATTTCTTTCCCGCTCTTGACTGACACGCAAAATTTCTCCTATAGCACCTATGACCGTCACAAAATCTTGCTTTTTCACACTCACTACCTTAGTAAGGTAGGGACTAATAACTAAATGATGCGATCTCGCACCATCTGAGTGCCTTTTTATAAAACCACGGTAAAACAGCGGTGTTTTTTGTCATTTTATTTGCGATAAAACCTTTCTCAAGTTCATTCATCATGGAATCTTTGGCCTTTCAACTTCCTTTAATAAATGCGAAACCAGTTTGAACCGGGTCGGTTTATTCCAAATATTATTCGTAGTGTCCTCTTAAAGAAAAAACATAAATAATATTTTCTCTTATCTCATATATATAGCGATGCTCCCGGTCAATCCGTCTTGACCATTTTCCGGAATATTGGTGTTTTAATGATTCTGGTTTGCCAATTCCTGAGAAAGGCGTCTGAAGTATAGATGCTGTAAGTTCAGAAATACGCTTTAAGATTTTGCTGTGTCCCTTCTTTTTCCAGTATTGGAGATCCTGGAATGCCCTTTGAGTAAGCTCTATTTCCATATCTCGTCCAGTGTGATCTTCACTGTACGACCTGCCTTGATGTCTTCCTCACCCTCTTTTATTTTGGCTTCAAATTCGGATGTATAAGAAGATTTATCTTCCTCGAAAGGAACATTCAGAGCTTTAAGAACAGCTTTAACCGCTGTCAGTTTATTTTTACTATCAGGGTGCACGATCAATGTCTGCATAATAAACAAATTTAAGAAATCTGGCGGAGATTCGGGAAATATCAAAGATAAAATATTGACAGTTACTAATCAAGGGTGTTTGTTTTAAATTCATTTTTGATTTAAATATAGAAATCTTACCTTTGAATATAAGCAATAGCGTTATTTGGTCGAATTTGCAGGTGCCCTATTCGGTGCCCTCTAAAGGCTTAAGAAATATAAAATACTGATTGTGAGGTTATGATGTTAAAGTAAATTGTTCCCTCTCTCTCCGCAAAATATATTTCCTGAAATATATTTGATTAAGCTGTAAAGAATCCTATCTTTGCAGTCCCAAACCGAAAAGGTTGTTTACAACAAAGACGGTAAAAGTTCGGGGTGTAGCGTAGCCCGGTATCGCGCCTGGTTTGGGACCAGGAGGTCGTAGGTTCGAATCCTGCCACCCCGACGAAAACGAGTTCATCTCGATTTAAAAGGCTCTAAATATCAAATTTAGGGCCTTTTTTGCGTTTAGTAGTTCAAATCAATCTCTTTCAATCCATACCTTTTGAGAACCATAAGGTGACCTGAATTAATTTTTAACTTAGGTCACCGGAAAGGATTTAACAAGCTGTATGTCACTAATATGCAGCAATAAAATTTGAATCCTGAGGGATTACTTAAAGCTCTAGGAAATAATAGACTTAGACAGGCTAAAAACCTATCAATGGAGCAATTGGCAAATCTGGCTGATATTGAACTTTCTCAGGTTTATCGAATCGAGAACGGCAAAATAAATTCTAAAGATATTACCGTAATTGCATTAGCAACGGCTGTGAAAACATCTGTAGGCGTTTTTTTTATAAAAAGAAGATTTATTGATAATTCTCAACTGGCATATGCTAAAATAGTTGCTCTGATATCTTGTAGCATTTCCTCACTTATTGGTTTAGTAAAATAATCCTTAACCGTTGGATATCGGTTTGCACGCATTTTATCGCGGATATCTGTTGATGAGGATAGAATATAAATATCTATGCGCTTGTTTAAGAGCGGTGCTAGCTCTTCAAACTTATCCAAAAATTGCCACCCATCCATAACGGGCATGCTGAGGTCCAAAAGAATAACATCTGGTAAACTTTGATCGTTTTTTTGCTCGCTAATAAGAAAATCCAGGGCAAGCTGTGCTTCCTCAAAAGTAGTTATAGAATCAAAGAATCCATGATGCTTAATGATCATCTCGGCAACTTTTAAATTTATAAGATAATCGTCGATTACAAATATACTTTTAGACATGGTGATGAATTAGATAATAGGTTAACTAATTCAGTGCCAGAGAACAATGCAGGTTTGGAAGGTTCAGCGGCAGTTGAAATAATTGTTATGTATCTACACGACTAAAAGCGTATGCTATGCTATACGTTATGTCAATTATATTACCCTTCAAAACAGTCATTTTACCTATTATTAAATTATTGACTTGCATTGCCTCAGTTCACATTGATCGCATCAAAGCGATATTAAAATCTAATGATAAGGGAACTTCGAAAGATGTGCCTGTTTAAATGATGATTAATAGCAATTATAGAATCTCCATAGTCACTATTAATAAACACCTGGAATTTCATTAATTCAGAGAGTTCAATATTTAAGCCCTTTGCTAATTCTAAGATCGTGGCGAAAGTTATATTTACCAGCCCTTGTTCAATCTTTGAAATTTTACTGTGGTCTATATTGTAGTTAATTGATACGCAAACAACGTATAATGGAAAAATGGCTCGGGTTTGTTATTTCAGTAGTGTTATCTTAATGAAATGTACCTTGTGGTAAAATAACGGGCTATTCAACAGCTGAAAGTTTGGTGCTATTTTTAAAAAAAACTCTGAAGGTTGTTCCTTCTCCAAGTTCGCTTTCTACTTCAATTTTTCCGCCAACAGATTCAATTTGATTTTTGGTGATAAATAAACCAATTCCCCTTGCGTCAGGGTTACTATGGAAAGTTTTATACATTCCGAACAATTTGGCCCCGTTTCGTTTCAAATCAATGCCCAGACCGTTATCTTTTATCGTTAAAACGGCGAAGTCTTCTACTATAGAGCTTGACAGGGTAACACGCGCCTTACGTTCCGGAGACCGGTACTTTATTCCATTGGTTATGAAATTTAAAACTATGCTGTCCATATAGGCCGGTATGCCACGCACTTCAATTTCAGGGTCAATTTCATTAATTATTTCAACGGCAGCCTCTTTTGCTGTAATGCTAACATTATTTATAGCAGAGGATATTATAGAATTTAGATTTAAGGGAACAAGACTAAGTTCTACAGAATTGCTCATTTGCACCACCTCGGTTAAATTTGCAATCGTTTCAGTAAGATTGTCAGAGGCAATGGTTAATAGTTGGATATACTCATCTTCTGCAAGATCCGGACGTTCTCCTGTGAAAATCTGGAGAAGCATTGAAAAGTTACCAGAGTGCGACCGAAGATTGTGCGAAACGATGTGCGCAAAGTTTTTTAATCGATCATTCTGTCCCTTAGTGAGTTCCAGGAGAGTTAAAACTTCGGCCTCGGCTTTTTTTATTTCGCTTTTATCAATCCCTACCCCCAAGAAGCCGGTAATTTCACCGTCCTTATCTTTAATAGCCGAAACAACCAGCTGAACCGGAAACATAGAACCATCTTTTCTAACATAGGTCCACTCGCGAGATTCATATTGGCCTTCACGGGCTAGTTCTACAAAAGTATCAAAGCCGGTAACGGGTTTACCCAATTGTCCCGACAGTTCTGCGCTTCTGGTATCTACTTCATTTGCCAAATGAATGATTTCCGGATTATTTATTCCTATCATCTCAGACGCTGTATACTGTAACAAGCGTTCTGCACCCTTATTAAAGTGTGTTATCTGGCCATGAACATTAGTCCCGATGATAGATACATCACCTGAATCAAAAATAGCATTAAGCTCTTCATTGAGTGTATTGAGCTCGCTTTCCACTTTTTTTTGAACGCGTAATATCCTGAAATACACCAAATCTTCTTACACATTTTTTATTTTTAAACTCAGCTTCACCAATTATCCTAATCCATTTTTGATTTTGTTTAGCCGTGGTGATTTCTATTTCAAGGTCATACGGCTTGCCCGTGGTTGTAAGTATTTCGATTTCGGAAATCAAGTTATCGTAAGATTCGCCTTTTTTGAAAAACTCTAAAAAAGAATGTTTATTAAGATTGTAGGATTCGGGTAGTTCAAATATATCCTTCGCCATATTACTCCAGGAAACCTGGTCATTTTTTAGGGTTATTTCCCATGTAGCTATTTTTGCAATTTGATTGCTTCGTTCAAGAATGTATTCTATTTTTTTGCGCTCAATATCTTTTTCTTTAATTGAAGTAATTTCGGCAGTATACATTAACAAGCCACCGATATTTCCTTCAGAAATGTACCAGGGCCGAACATCCCAGGATATCCATTGCAAACTTCCGTCTTCCCGTTCAAAAGATGCTTCATCACAGGTGTTGATATCTCCTTGCAAGCAATCATTGTGTATCTTTTTCCAATCTTCACCAATTTCAGGAAATATGTCATAATGCGATTTGCCAATAATCTCTTTTCCTTCCAATTTGTAGTCCTTATACCATTTTTCTGAAGCAGCTACGTACCTCATCTCTTTGTCAACCATGGCAAGAGCATTTGGCGACTGTTTAACAAATATTTGATTTCGAAGGTTGCTTTCTTTTAATTCCATTTCAGCTTTTTTTCGCTCTGAAATATCTTTAATAGCAACCGATGTATATTCTTCTCCTGATACCTTGAAAGGGCTAACACTTACATCTACCGGAAGTAGCTCTCCGCTCATTTTTTTCATAAAAAGCTCTCCTTTAGGTATATGTATGTGGTTGTAATTTAAGTTGGAGAACTGAGAATGATCTGTTGACTGATGGGGTAGTAATACAACAAAGGTCTTGCCTGTTAAATCTTCTTTTTTGTACCCAAAAACCAACTCAGCCTTATCATTAATTAACTGGATATAGCCATTGGAGTCTAGTATAATAATGGGTTCTGGTGTTGAATTTAAAAAAGCAGTTACTTGTGATAAACTACTTTCGGCTTGAGATTTTTTTGCATCAATTCGGTTTAAATAGCCTGAGGTTTTCCATATGAGGAACAACATTACCAGCAGAAAAGAAATAGCGAATAATGCAATGCCAAACTCTACACTAACCCATTTTTGCCTTTCTGTCTCAATTCGGAAATATGTTAAAATCAACATGCTAAGTATAACCTGAGCAAATAATTTGCGAGCCATTATGTTGCCAATTTCACTTCCTGTAAACAAACCGGTTATTCCCTTTTCCGGGTGTATTAACGATGCCCCTATAGAAAATATAAAAAATGATAAGGCCGTATGAACTGCCATAGCTGATAGAACAGATAATTTATAGAAATTCGGCACATTAAGTATGTACCCAACTATTGCTACAAAAGAAATGATGGTTACAATATGCAATAGAATTTGACTTATCCTCTTTGCATATCTGTTTCCGGTATGTAAAAGTAAAAAACCTCCCGTTAGGCAAAAGCATATAGCAGTAAGAGGTGACATTCTTCCCGGGATACCCACAGCATGGTTTTCTTTAACAAAGAACTGATCTATCCCAATATTGAGCTGGAATACGTCCTGATATAAAGAACCTGCACCTATACTAATTACAATGCCGGCAAATATTTTTGATACTACCAGCCAAATACTGTTTTCTTTTCTTTGCAGAATGATTGAGATACCCAAAATAGCAAACCCCAAAGCGGTATTGAATTTCATGGAGTTGTAATTAGGGAACACGCTTTCTAATAATCGTATATCTAAGAACCAGGCAGTCATTATTGCAATTCCAAGAATTGAAACAAAGTAGGATGTGAGGTATACCGCAGTCTTATATACCGGTTTAGAATTTTCCATTATGTAGTTAAATAAATTTCGATGTCGATTACTAGTACGAGTAATAAAGTTTTAAGTTGGAATACTTTACGCTATCTATAGAGAAATACCTCGTATTAGTGTAATAGTATTTTTATTTATATCTGAATTCTTTAAGATCATCGATAGTTACGATTTCAGAATAACAACTCCTGAAATTTTACACAACTGGCATAAATTATTACCCAAATATATTTGTCAGACCTTCAGCAACTCCTATCTTGAGGGCTTGTTAGTATAAGCCTGATTCATATGAACCTGAAAGCTATTTTTATAAGTTTATTTGTGTGTTTATTGTGCCACAATACAATATCACAAGTATTAATCCCTTCAAAAGGATCCGGCGAACGGATCTCACTAAACGGTACCTGGAAGTTCAAATACATAGCATCCTCGGTTATTGGAAACGACTCGGCATTCGTAGATCCTAAGTTTGATGTCGCAGCCTGGGCAAATATTAACGCTCCCGGAAACTGGGAACTGCAAGGCTTTGCAGAGCCAACTTACGCTAGTGTAAAGGAAGGTACAGGCCTTTATCGCAGAACATTTTCAATCCCGGCCAATTGGAAAGGCCGACCCGTATATATTGCCTTTGATGGTGTTCAATACGGATATCAGGTTTGGGTAAACGGTAAATTTGCCGGAAGCTTCAGTAGCTCTTTTAACCGGCAAACCTTTGATATTTCACGATTCATTGAACCAGGAAAGGCTGCCACACTAGCTCTTAGAGTTAGCACCCGTTCAAAAGGCTGGGAATTTGACACGAACGACTGCTGGGCGCTTTCAGGAATTATCCGAGATGTTACCCTATTTAGCTTACCCGCTACCCACCTTAAAGACCTGGTGGTTAAAACCTATGTCGGTTCGGCAAATGCCACGCTCACAGTATCGGCACTTATAGAAAAAGTGGCTAGCTCGTCGTTCGCTAAAAACACCTCTGTGTTGGCAAAACTAGTCGACCCGGATGGGCGGCTGATAAAGGAGTTCAATCTCAAAGGAAATAAAATAGCACACAGAACCGATACGGTATCCTTTTCGGAACGTTTAAACATACCAGCCCCCCGCTTGTGGACAGCGGAAACTCCGAATCTTTACACTTTGGATATCATTGTAAAAAGCAAAAACACGGAGCTTCAGCGGTACTCGCAAAAAGTGGGAATCAGGGAAGTTACCTGGACAAATGGTATTCTTAAACTGAACGGAGTGGCAATTAAACTGCGGGGAGTAAACAATCATGACCTTTCTCCTGTGAACGGCCGTGCATTAAGCGAAGCCGAAATGAAGCATGATCTTGACCTGATTAGAAAGGCTAATGCAAACTTTATACGTACTTCACATTATCAGCCGCATCCGCGATTGGTAGAACTCTGCGATTCTTTAGGGTTTTATATGATGGTAGAAGTGCCTTACGGATTCGGCGATCAGCATTTAAGCGATGTCAGCTATCTGCCGCTGCTGAAAGAACGTGCAAAGGCAACGGTTTGGCGTGATAAGAACCAAGCTTCAGTTATTATTTGGAGTGTTGGTAATGAGAACCCAATTACGCCAATTGGCCTTGAAACGGGTAAATACGTAGAGCAATTAGATGATACTCGCCCATATTGCTTCCCGCAGGTTGGTTCGTATTTTCGCAGAGTAAGCGCAACATTCCCCGATTCAATTCACATCTTAGCACCTCATTACCCCGAAGTTGCAATCCTTAACGAGTATTCAAACAAGTTTAACCGGCCCATGATCGTAACAGAATACGCTCATTCACTTGGTCTGGATTTTGACCGCATGGAAGCACTTTGGGAAATTATGTACGCCAGCCCCAAAATGGCAGGCGGAGCTGTTTGGCATTTCTTTGATCAGGGTATTTTACGCAAGTCGCCCGAGAAAACAACACCCGGTACCTTTACTACCGCTGCCTGGATCGACTCTACCACTTATTATGATACTCATGCAGATGACGGAGCTGACGGATTGGTGTACGCCAACCGGATTCCTCAAGTAGATTACTGGCAAACCCGTAAAGTGTACACTCCGGTAAAACCACTCGACGATACCCTGAACGTTTCACCCGGCAGGCAAACGGTACAGGTAAAACTCGTAAACCGGTACGATTTTACTAACCTTGACCAGGTACAATGCACCTGGACGCTTTATGCAGACACCTCAGTTCTACAAACAGGCAATCCTTCCCTTTCGTGTGCACCGCACGATACACTGGCATTAGCGATCAGCATCAACCTCCCCGAAAAGCTCACAGCATCCTATTACTATCTCAAGCTCCAGTTCAAAGACAAGCATGGTTATAGCTTTTATGAGAAAACATACCCATTGTCTGATGGTAAATACCACAGCAATTTCAAGCAAAGGCTTTATTCGACATCTTCCAAACCTTCTTTCAACAAGAAAGACCAGATAAGTTTCGGGAACTATAATTTTTTACTTAATACTCAAACGGGCATGATCCGCTTAGCAGACCGTGCAGGCTCAACGCTCCTGGTTGACGGGCCTTATGCACGTCTGGGGCGCAAAACAACCTTGTCCGAGCAGGCCTCCATCCGGCGTTTGCAGCCCGGTAACAATCCTTTTTGGAAACCAAATTTACTTACCAAACCCGAAGCTAAAGTAGAACGTGTTACGGCAAATCGTATCGTGGTGAATTACAATCACGAACGCCAGGACACGAAAGGCCAGTTTATAGAAGGTACGGTAGAGTATACTGTCTCCGACAGTGGCCGCATTGATGTGAGCTACCGCTTTGTGCCAAACAATGCTAAGGGGCTTGCCCTGGAAGCGGGACTTTCATTTCTTGTGCCTGCATCCCTTACCGAGTTCCGCTGGTCGGGAAAGGGCCCATATGCCTCATATCCCGGCAAAAACCGGCTCAATGAGTTTGGACTTCACCACCTTAATAAGGCTGATATAAATTATGGCGGGAACCACCAGGATGTTGACGTAGCTGTATTCTCGGATGGCGAAGGGAAAGGATTTGCAATTCTAGCCGACAAAGCCAACATTGCTGTAGAGAACTCGACTGAAGGAATTATAGTAAGCCATAATGCCTATGTTTCGGGCCGCTTTAATAAAGCGAGTCAGCCCGAACTAAAAGTTCGGATCGAAAACCTGAAAGAGATCGCTGGTAAATTCTCCATCGTCCCTCTGGGGAGCAAATGGCCCGACACTCTGGAGAAACTTTTTGGTAAACCCGCAACCCTGGCGGTACCTTTTGCGCCGTTTTATAATAGTTATGACCAGTGAGGGGGTTCGATATGAACACGCCTGAATACAAGAGGAATAATATAGGGAGCAATTAAAGCACTCTATTATTCCTCTCATCAAGGGAGATATTTACAAACCTGAGGCCTGTTTTGTACATATAGTTTCAAAACTTCCTTATCCTGTTATTCTCAATTTGCTGCATTTTGGTTATAAATTAGCCAGGGTAAGCGAAAACAACCCTTTGCATCGGTAAAGTATCTCTTAAATGAAAAGCCAAAAACTTACAATGCCCATTGCACTCGATGGCTGGTCGAAAACCCAACATTTCACAAAACAACTTGCTGCCTGCGTTAATTAAAACGTAGCGGAAGAATAAGTTAAAAGGAATTTGGATCATGGGGAGCTAACACCTCTATTAGATGAAGAAATTACATGATCTTCCACCCTGTAATTTAATAGTTATCAACATGTTACTAACAATAAAAAATGTTGAAAATCTGAGACTTAGCCAAAAGTTTTGAAAGAATACCTGTCAGAACGATAACTCAGGAAAGCCTATCCACATTAATCCACAATAAGATTATGTGGTAGTAAGTTTGACACTCCCTACATGAGTTTTAGATCTTTTTTCCAATTCTTTCATGGATGAAGCATCCATGGGTAGCTGAAAAGCCTTAAAAGATTAGACTACATACACTGAATTTTGACTTGTTCTACGGCGATTAAGAAAAAAAGTTCCATAGTTATTAGCAATACTTTAAAGAATAAATAATTTGATTAATTAAAATTCAATGATCCCTAACCTCTCACCAAATGACATTTCTAAAATTAACGCTCTTTTATTTTATCATTGTGATAACTATTTCTACTGTTTTCTTTAACTACTCTGAATGGTATAAAATATGTTTATTGATACACGCGATCGGTTTACTTTATGTGATCGGCCATCGCATTAGTCTAAGGCAATAAAAATGCTTGGTTTGTATTAAGTGCTAAACAACTTTCTATTTTAGTTTACACTTGGCTCACTCATTCTTCATTGTTTATCATTCGATAATATTGTCTAAGCGGTTCAAGAAATAAGAAAATCAAACAAGTTCAATAATCCCGGATATCACAGACCTGTAAATCCATAAAGTCCGTCTACTAACTAAACCAGCTTAAAGGTTCTGAGTTTGGCGACAAAGTCGGTAAGATCGAAAGGCTTTTCTATAAAACCATCAGCAAAGCACCCATGTGCCATTTCCTGAAGATCAGTTGCAGCTGAAATGAGGATAACGGGAAAACAACTGGTGGCAGGATCATTTTTCAATTTTTTGCACATTTCGCTGCCAGAGCCATCCTTTAATAAATTATCCATTAAAATTAAGCATGGTTGGATAGTATTTAATTGAGAAATTATTTCGAGCGAATCTGACTCAATCACCTCAAACCCATCGTCTTTTAGAATGATACTTATAATTAACCTGATATCTTCATTATCCTCTATCAGTAATACTTTTTTACTTCTACCCATTTGGTGCTATTTGAAATAAAGGTAGGTTGACAAGATGAAGAGAACATGAAGGTAGAATATGTTAAAAAAAGAGAATGGAGCTGGGGCCGAGTGAATTCAGGAATAATTTAGAATAGAACCTGCTCTTACAGGATTTAAATGTATATAATTGAGCTTACTCTCAAAAAAACAACACTCATTACCTCCTCCCCGAGATAACCCTCCTCCCAAAACCAAATCCTTATTTCTCCTCAGAGGCTCCTCCTTCAGGGACTCTGAGGCACCACAATGTATGGCGCAGCACAAAAAAAGTCCCCGCTGAAAGGCGGGGACTTAAAATCTGTATTGCAAAAAGCCTAAACCTCTTCCTCTACTACTTCCTCTTTAGAAGCTAATAATTTATCGTATTCTTCCTGAGAACCAACTATGATTCTTTCATAGCTACGCAATCCGGTTCCTGATGGAATCAGGTGACCAACAATTACGTTCTCTTTCAAACCTAACAGGTTATCACGTTTACCGTGGATAGCTGCCTCGTTCAATACTTTTGTAGTTTCCTGGAAGGAAGCTGCAGAGATAAACGATTTAGTACCTAACGATGCACGGGTAATACCTTGAAGAACCTGGCTTGATGTTGCAGGAATTGCATCCCTTGCTTCAACCAAACGCATATCCTTACGTTTCAGAGCAGAATTTTCATCTCTTAGCTTACGCAGAGTGATGATCTGTCCTGGTTTAAGGTTTGTAGATTCTCCCGGATCAACAACAACTTTCTTGTCGTAAATATCCTCGTTCTCGATCATGAAGTCCCAACGAGAAATAGCATCTTTTTCTAAGAACTTAGTATCTCCCGGATCTTCAATCATTACTTTCTGCATCATCTGGTGAACGATAACCTCAAAATGCTTATCGTTAATTTTCACCCCTTGCAGACGGTAAACTTCCTGGATTCCGTTAACCAAATACTCCTGAACTGCCGCAGGTCCTTTAATTGCAAGGATATCCGCAGGAGAAATAGAACCATCTGATAAAGGCATACCAGCTTTAACAAAGTCATTATCCTGTACAAGGATGTGCTTAGAAAGAGGTACCAAGTATTTCTTAATCTGTCCATCTCTGGATTCAATCGAAATCTCACGGTTACCACGTTTAACGCCACCTAAAGTTACTACTCCGTCAATTTCGGTTACTACTGCAGGATTTGATGGGTTACGAGCCTCAAATAACTCAGTTACACGAGGAAGACCACCGGTGATATCACGGGTCTTTCCTGTAGAACGAGGAATTTTCGCAATAACCTCTCCCATTTTCAATTTCTGACCTTCGTCAATTGAAATGTGGGCACCTACCGGGATGTTATATCCCTTAACGGCGTGACCTGTGTTATCCATAATCTTGATAACCGGGTTTTTAGTTTTATCCCTGGTATCGATAATTACTTTCTCTTTGTGACCAGTTTGTTCATCTGATTCTTCACGGAAGGTAACACCCTCAATTACAGCCTCAAATTCAACTTTACCGGTAAACTCGGAGATAATTACCGCGTTATATGGATCCCAGCTACAAATCTTATCGCCTTTTGCTACTTTATCACCTTCTTTAACAAAAAGGTAAGAACCATAAGGAATGTTATTGGTAACGATTACTCTGCCACTGTTCGGCTCGATAATACGGAACTCACCTGAACGACCCAATACTACGTCAACAGGTCCTTCCTCAATTTCGTAAGGAACAGTTCTTATATTTTCGAATTCGATAACACCTTCGAATTTCGCGTTGATGTAAGATTCCGCTGCAATGTTAGATGCGGTACCACCCACGTGGAATGTACGAAGTGTTAACTGCGTTCCCGGCTCACCGATTGACTGCGCGGCAATTACACCGACAGCTTCACCAGCCTGAACTCGTTTACCTGTTGCCAGGTTACGTCCATAGCACAATCCGCAAACACCACGCTGACTTTCGCAGGTAAGAACCGAACGAATCTCAATTCCTTCCAGAGGAGAAGTCTCAATGTTATTTGCAATTTCTTCATCAATATCCTGACCTGCAGAAACTAAACGGTCTCCGCTGATTGGGTCAAACACATCATGCAATGAAGTTCTTCCCAGGATACGCTCATATAATGGCTCAACAATATCCTCGTTATCTTTAAGGGCGGTTGTGAAAATACCTCTTAAAGTACCGCAATCTGTTTCACCAACAATCATATCCTGTGCAACATCATGTAAACGACGGGTTAAGTAACCAGCATCAGCCGTTTTTAACGCCGTATCCGCAAGACCTTTACGCGCACCGTGAGTTGAGATAAAGTACTCGAGTACCGATAATCCTTCTTTAAAGTTCGAAAGAATCGGGTTTTCGATAATTTCACCGCCAGAACCTGATTTTTGTGGTTTCGCCATCAATCCACGCATTCCGCAAAGCTGACGAATCTGCTCTTTTGAACCACGGGCTCCAGAATCAAGCATCATATAAACCGAGTTGAAACCTTGATTATCTGAGGATAAAATATCCATCACATTAGCAGTCAACTTGTTATTGATACGTGTCCAGATATCAATGATCTGATTATAACGTTCGTTATTAGTAATGAAACCCATGTTATAGTTATTCATTACCTCTTCAACTTCTTTAGAAGCCTGAGCGATCAACGTAACTTTTGAATCAGGAATATTTAAATCCTGTAAGTTAAACGATAAACCACCACGGAATGCCATCTGGAAACCTAACTCCTTAATATCATCAAGGAACTGGGCAGCACGAGCCATACCAGTGTTCTTAACAACTTCACCAATGATATCACGAAGTGATTTCTTAGTTAGAAGTTCGTTAATATATCCTACTTCTTCAGGAACATGCTGATTGAACAATACACGTCCTACTGTAGTATCAATGATTTTAGTAACAATTACACCGTCTTTCGAACCATCTTTCTCTTTCACTTTGGCTTTAACCTTAATGAAAGCATGCAGGTCGATCATTTTCTCATTATAAGCAATGATCACTTCCTCTGCAGAATAAAAAGTCTGGCCTTCTCCTTTAACCACTCTTCCGGCATCAGTTTTACGGCCCTTAGTAATATAGTAAAGACCCAAAACCATATCCTGTGAAGGAACTGTGATCGGAGTACCGTTTGCAGGGTTCAAAATATTGTGAGAAGCAAGCATCAACACTTGTGCTTCAAGGATCGCAGCCTGGCCTAGTGGTACGTGTACCGCCATCTGGTCACCGTCAAAATCCGCGTTGAATGCTGTACACACTAATGGGTGTAACTGGATCGCTTTTCCTTCAATTAGTTTTGGCTGGA
Source organism: Sphingobacteriaceae bacterium (assembly GCA_014380615.1). Classification (GTDB taxonomy): domain Bacteria; phylum Bacteroidota; class Bacteroidia; order Sphingobacteriales; family Sphingobacteriaceae; genus Paradesertivirga. Next base: position 5,241 of record JACMJM010000045.1, on the reverse strand, counting down.
AAGACTGGATACCTAATCTGTGTAGCGTAGGCGCACGATTCAGTAATACAGGGTGTCCTTTCAATACGTTTTCCAAAATATCCCAAACGATTGGGTCTTTACGGTCAACGATTTTTTTAGCCGACTTAACTGTTTTTACTACTCCCCTTTCAATCATCTTACGAATAATGAATGGTTTAAATAGCTCGGCAGCCATGTCTTTTGGTAAACCGCACTCATGCAGTTTTAGGTTTGGTCCTACAACAATTACCGAACGTGCTGAATAATCCACACGTTTACCCAATAAGTTTTGACGGAAACGACCTTGTTTACCTTTTAGAATATCAGAAAGAGATTTTAAAGCACGGTTACCTTCAGTTTTAACAGCGTTCACTTTACGTGAGTTGTCGAACAATGAATCTACCGCTTCCTGAAGCATACGTTTTTCATTACGTAAGATTACTTCCGGAGCTTTGATCTCGATTAATCTTTTCAAACGATTGTTACGGATAATTACACGACGATATAAATCGTTCAAATCCGAAGTTGCGAAACGACCACCTTCTAATGGAACCAACGGACGCAATTCTGGTGGAATTACCGGAACGATCTTAACGATCATCCACTCCGGATTATTCTCGATACGTTCTCTGGCACCACGGAAAGCCTCAACAACCTGAAGACGTTTAAGCGCCTCATTTTTACGTTGCTGCGAAGTTTCGTTAGCGGCCTGGTGACGAAGATCATAAGATTGCTGATCCAAATCAAGGCGTTTCAATAACTCCTCTAATGCATCAGCACCCATTTTAGCGATAAATTTCTGAGGATCTTTATCATCTAAATATTGGTTTTCTTTTGGTAAAGTATCAAGGATATCAAGATACTCTTCTTCCGTTAAGAAATCCATTTTAGCAATTCCGTCAGCTTCTTTCAAACCTGGCTGAATAACTACATAACGCTCGTAATAAATGATCAGATCAAGTTTTTTGGTAGGAAGACCTAACAAATACCCAATCTTGTTTGGTAGAGAACGGAAGTACCATATATGCGCAACAGGAACCACAAGGTTAATGTGTCCCATACGCTCACGACGTACTTTTTTCTCAGTTACTTCAACACCGCAACGGTCGCACACGATACCCTTGTAACGGATACGTTTGTACTTACCGCAGTGGCATTCGAAATCTTTCACCGGACCGAAGATTCTCTCGCAGAATAAACCATCACGCTCAGGCTTGTAGGTCCTGTAGTTAATGGTTTCCGGTTTTAAAACCTCACCGCTCGAACGCTCCAAGATAGACTCAGGAGATGCAAGACTGATTGTAATGCTGGTGAAGTTACTTTTGATTTTATTATCTTTTTTGTAAGACATATCTCTTTATTTTTAAGTATCAAGTATCTGGTATCAAGTATCAAGATATGGCGCTTGCCAAAGTCCTGATACCTGATACTTTATACCTTATACTAGTCTAACGTGATCTCTAATCCCAAACCTCTTAACTCATGAACCAATACGTTGAATGATTCAGGAACTGAAGGTGTTGGAAGGGTTTCACCTTTAACAATCGCTTCGTATGTTTTAGCACGGCCCACAACATCATCAGATTTAACCGTTAAGATTTCCTGAAGGATGTTAGCTGCACCGAAAGCCTCAAGTGCCCAAACCTCCATCTCACCAAAACGCTGACCACCGAACTGAGCTTTACCACCCAGAGGCTGTTGTGTAATTAATGAGTATGGTCCGATTGAACGTGCGTGCATCTTATCATCAACCATGTGACCCAATTTCAGCATGTAAATAATACCTACTGTAGTTGGCTGGTCGAAACGCTCGCCTGTTAAGCCATTGTATAAATACGTTCTTCCTGATGCTGGTACACCCGCTTTTTCAACCCACTCTTCAACTTCTGTATGAGTTGCCCCATCAAAAATCGGAGTAGCGAATTTAATTCCAAGCTCTTTACCAGCCCAACCCAAAACAGTTTCGTAAATCTGTCCAAGGTTCATCCGCGAAGGTACACCCAGCGGGTTAAGAACGATATCTACCGGAGTTCCGTCTTCTAAGAATGGCATATCCTCGTCACGAACGATACGAGCAACGATACCCTTGTTACCGTGACGTCCGGCCATTTTATCACCCACTTTAAGCTTACGCTTTTTAGCGATGTAAACTTTAGCCATTTGAACGATACCTGATGGAAGCTCATCTCCTACACTGATCGCGAATTTATCACGTTTGTAAGCACCAAGCTCTTCGTTAAGCTTAATGTTATAGTTGTGAAGCAATTGCTTAATCAGCTCGTTTTTGTCTTCGTCAGTTGTCCATTTAGTCGGATTAATGTTTGCGAACTCAAGTTCAGCAAGCATTTTCTGAGTAAATTTAGCTCCTTTAGGCACTAAAAGCTCTTTGTAAACATTGAATACGCCTTGAGAAGTTTTACCATTTACAATGATGAAAAGCTTATCAATTAAACCGTCTCTCAACGTTTTAACAGCTTTAAAGTGTCCGTTATCTAATTTCTCTAAAGCAGCTTTTTCTTCAGCTTTAGTAGTTTTCTTAGCACGAGAGAACAATTTTGTATCGATAACAACGCCGCTGATAGAAGGAGGAGTTTTTAAAGACGCATCCTTAACATCACCTGCTTTATCTCCAAAAATCGCACGAAGAAGTTTCTCTTCCGGTGAGGGGTCTGATTCTCCTTTCGGAGTAATTTTACCAATTAAAATATCACCTTCTTTCACTTCAGCACCAACACGGATAATACCGTTCTCATCAAGGTCTTTAGTAGCCTCTTCAGAAACGTTAGGAATATCCGGTGTTAATTCTTCTTCACCACGTTTAGTATCCCGAACTTCTAATTCAAACTCTTCAATGTGAAGAGATGTAAAGATATCCTGAGATACTACCCGCTCAGAAATCACAATCGCATCCTCAAAGTTGAAACCTTGCCAAGGCATGAATGCCACTTTAAGATTTCTACCTAATGCTAATTCTCCATCCTGAGTTGCGTATCCTTCGCAAAGAACCTGTCCTTTCGTAACTTTTTGACCTTTTATTACAATAGGCTTTAAGTTGATACAAGTGCTCTGGTTAGTTTTCTTAAATTTAGTTAAACGATAACCCTTAGTTTCACCTTCGAAAGAAACCAGTCTGTCGTCTTCATTTCTTTCGTAAGTAATACGAATTTCGTTCGCGTCAACATACTCAACCACACCGTTTCCTTCTGCGTTGATTAGCGTACGTGAATCACGGGCCACACGACCTTCCAAACCTGTACCAACAATTGGAGCTTCAGGACGAAGCAATGGCACAGCCTGGCGTTGCATGTTCGAACCCATCAAGGCACGGTTAGCATCATCATGCTCTAAGAACGGAATTAATGAAGCCGCGATAGAAGTGATCTGGTTTGGAGCAACGTCAATTAAATCTAATCTCTCCGGCTCAATAATCGGGAAATCACCCTCAAAACGTGCTTTTACACGTGGGGTATCAAAAACACCTTTATCATTATAATGTGCGTTTGCCTGAGCAATTGTTTTCGAATCTTCATCTTCAGCAGATAAGTAGATCACAGGCTCTTCAACAACAACACGGCCATTATCAACCTTACGATAAGGCGTTTCGATAAAACCAAGTGTGTTAATTTTAGCGTGAACGCAGAGTGATGAAATCAAACCAATGTTTGGTCCCTCTGGAGTTTCGATGGTACACAACCTACCGTAGTGGGTATAGTGAACGTCACGAACCTCGAAACCAGCACGCTCTCTTGATAGACCACCGGGCCCTAGGGCTGACAGACGACGCTTGTGCGTAATCTCTGCCAGAGGATTGGTCTGATCCATAAACTGTGATAACTGGTTAGTTCCGAAGAACGAGTTGATCACAGAAGAAAGTGTACGTGCATTAATCAAATCTGTTGGCGTGAACACCTCGTTATCACGAATGTTCATACGCTCACGGATAGTACGTGCCATACGCGCTAAACCTACACCGAACTGAGCATATAACTGCTCGCCTACTGTACGTACACGACGATTTGACAAGTGATCAATATCATCCACCTCTGCTTTAGAGTTGATTAATTTGATCAGGTATTTTACTATCGCGATGATATCTTGCTTAGTTAAAACTTTGGTAGCATCAGGAGTATCCAGTTTCAACTTGCGATTGATCCGGTAACGGCCCACGTCTCCAAGATCGTAACGTTTGTCTGAGAAGAACAAACGGTCGATGATACCACGAGCAGTTTCCTCATCAGGTGGTTCAGCGTTACGTAATTGACGATAGATATGCTCCACCGCTTCTTTTTCAGAGTTTGAAGTATCCTTCTGTAATGTGTTATATATGATAGAATAATCAGCGTTGCTGGAAGCATCATCCTTAGAAAGGATAACAGTTTTAACACCAGCATCGATGATCATATCGATATGGTCATCTTCTAAGATGGTTTCACGCTCAAGGATGATCTCATTACGATCGATAGAAACTACTTCACCTGTATCTTCATCCACAAAATCTTCTACCCATTTTTTAAGAACCCTTGCAGCAAGCTTACGGCCAACGAATTTCTTCAAGCCAGATTTGCTAACTTTTACTTCATCAGCTAATTCGAATAGTTCTAAGATATCTTTATCAGAGTCGTATCCAATTGCACGAAGAAGCGTGGTAACCGGGAATTTTTTCTTACGATCAATGTAAGCATACATTACGTTATTAACGTCTGTTGCAAACTCAATCCAAGAACCTTTAAAAGGTATTACACGAGCTGAATAAAGCTTGGTTCCGTTTGTGTGACGGCTTTGGCCGAAAAACACACCCGGCGACCTGTGTAATTGGGATACAATTACGCGCTCAGCACCATTAATTACAAATGTTCCTTTAGGAGTCATGTATGGGATAGTTCCCAAATACACATCCTGAACAATTGTTTCAAAATCCTCATGCTCGGCGTCGTTACATGATAAACGTAACTTAGCTTTTAACGGAACACTGTGTGTTAAACCACGTTCGATACACTCTTGTATATCATAACGCGGCGGATCAATAAAGTAATCAAGAAACTCCAAAACGAAGATGTTTCTTGAGTCAGAGATTGGGAAATTCTCTGCAAACACTTTAAACAAACCTTCTGAATGACGATTGTCTGAAGTAGTCTCCAATTGAAAAAATTCCCTGAAAGATTGCAATTGCACATCCAGGAAATCGGGATAATCGATCACGTGTTTGCTGGTTGCAAAGTTTACTCTTTCGCTTTGATTTTT
>JACMJM010000044.1 GCA_014380615.1 Sphingobacteriaceae bacterium | reverse complement strand
TGCTTTTTACCCGCTGTTTCCGTTTGGGATTGCAAAGGTGAGACTTTTTTTGATCCTACGCAAGGGCTTTTTGAAAGTTTTTAAAACCCTTGCCTTTCTTCCCTGTTTATCAGTGCTTTATTTTTTAAAGCGCAACACAATTTGACTGAAATCCCTGTGAAACACTTCCCTTGATTCAACATCCTTCGTCCTTGCGACTACGGGGGTTACAAATATACGCCCTTCTGCTTTCCCGGCAAAAGGTTTTTTAACTTTTAATCGGAGATGGCTGCCTGAAAGGATTCGGATGAGCTTAACGGAGTGCTTTATAGGGACTGGTAGGGCGATGGCGCTTTTGGAAGTTACATGCAGAGGCCTATCGGCATAGCCCCGATAGTAACGGTTACCCCGAAACGAAGCTCGGACTGCGCCCAGAGTGAGGTGTAATAGTGGATAGCGGGTGCAATCCTCTATAGAATGCCGCTAAGGAGCCGCTTCCAGGAAAAAAACATTCAAAATAAAGATTCGTTACTAAATATATAAATAGTAACGAATGGACAGCTTTGGGATTGAAGTATTAAAAGATGATCAGCGATTTAACTTCGAGATAATTGATTATGCTCATAATAAGGATGACAATCGATGCAAATTTGAAGTTTTGAAGAATGGCAAGCTAGTGGCCAGTTTTGAGCCCGACAGCAAAGGCTTTATGCACATTTGCAAAAACTGCGGTGTTGTGGACGAGGAAACCCTCCACTTAATTGCTGATAAGCTGGAAACCCTACTGCTGTAGCCTTTATATGAACAGGGTTTCGTCGAGACTATTTTCTCTAAGCGCAGCCATGGTAAAGTTTTGATTTAAAAACAACATGCGCGACATATAGAGATTTACGATTGTAACTGATAGAGCTATGAGCATGAAAGGAACGGTTGGTTCTACTTCCATAAATGCAGCAAACCCCATATAAACTGACCATAATATTGTGAGGATACCGAGTACCAGATTTAGGTACCTGTTATTGAGAAGCATTTGAAAAATGAATGGCACCATAAACAAGAGCAGCCAAAGATTATGATTATCATAAATTACGTAAGCTATAACGCCCATAAAATAAATGCCGGGAAGAAATTGCCTGATAGCTGCGGAGAAAGGTAAGGATAAGGTCATATTGGCTGTAATTTAATAAAACATTGGCCATGTTCCAAATTAATACTCACCTGTGGAAAGCATAACCAATGTACATCCTAATACGGTTTCTATTCCTTTTTGTTCCGCTAAATATTCAAGTTCCGGATTTTCTGTGCCGGGGTTAAAAATTATACGTTTGGGGCAGGTATTTAGTATATAATCATACAAAGACTGCTGGTTGCGAGAACCTACATATAGGGTAATTGTATCTACTCCGGCATGTATATATTCGGGTTTTTCGATGGGAAATCCGGCTACATCGCCAGTTTTAATACCGACATTAATTATCTCATGTCCGTATCGCACCAGCCTGTGGGCTGCGATATAGGCATAACGACTTGAATCTGGCGTGGCTCCTAAAACTATGGTTTTCTTCATTTCACGTAATTACAAGGCCTTTATAACTGCTTCCGCACAATTCATGCCATCAATAGCCGCTGATACAATTCCGCCGGCGTAACCTGCCCCTTCGGCACAGGGAAATAAACCTTTAACCTGGGGATGCTGAAAAGTTACTTTATCTCTCGGGATTCTGACGGGCGAAGAGGTACGGGATTCTACTCCCACCAAAAGAGCTTCATTGGTATAATAGCCTTTCATTTTTTTGCCGAACAGAGGAAGAGCATTTTTTAATCGGTTATAAACTAAGTGGGGTAAAACTGTTTTTAAATCTGCGGATTTTGTGCCCGGCAGGTAGGAATTCCCGGGAAGATCTGACGATAACCGCCCCTCTACAAAATCTATCATCCGTTGAGCCGGTGCCACCAGATTTCCGCCGCCAGCATAATATGCTTTCTCCTCGACCGCAGCTTGAAACTCGAGCATGGCAAACGGATTTTTAATACTTTGGGGAACGTCTTCTAAATTAATTTGCACTACCGTTCCGGAATTCGCGTAGGGATTATTACGCTTTGATGGCGACCAACCGTTCACCACAATTTCTTTAAAATCGGTTGCGCATGGGGCTATTATCCCTCCGGGGCACATGCAAAAAGAAAAAACGCCGCGATTATCGATCTGTTCAACAAAACTATAGGAAGAAGGCGGTAGATAAGGGTCGCGAACGCTGCAATGATACTGAGCCCTATCGATTATTTCCTGGGGATGCTCGATTCTTACACCTAACGCAAATGGTTTAGCTTCGACCAAAATGTTCTGCTTTTGGAGAATACGGTAAATATCGCGGGCTGAGTGGCCGGTAGCAAGAATGATGTTTTCAGCAGTGAAAGTTGCACCAGAAGATGTTTTAACACCCCGAATGCTTCCGGATTGAATTATAAACTCATCCACTTTACAATCGAAAATAACTTCAGCACCTGCATTTAAAATGCTTTCGCGGATGGATACTATAATTTGAGGAAGCTTATTTGTACCGATATGCGGCCGGGCGTCAATTAGAATATCGGGCGTGGCACCATGCGCTACCAGTGTTTTTAATACATACTGAATATCACCTCTTTTATTTGAACGGGTATACAGTTTGCCGTCCGAATAAGTACCTGCCCCACCTTCGCCAAAACAATAATTTGATTCGGGATTAATTACTCCCTCTTTATTTATGGCAGCCAGATCGCGACGCCGCTGTTTAACATCTTTTCCTCTTTCCAGAATTATCGGCTTCAAACCAAGTTCAATGCATCGTAAAGCGGCAAAAAGTCCGGCAGGACCGGCGCCAATTATTAATACCGGCTTTTTATCTTTAACATTAGGATAATTAACCGAATAAATTTCGGGAGCAGGTTTCTCATTAAGGTATACAGCTACTTTTATGCGATAAACTACCTGTTTACCACGGGCATCGATAGAACGTTTAAGGATTTTAAGTTCGGAAATACTGCCGGGTGATAGCTTTAATATTTCTGCGGCCCGGATTTGTATCAGGTTATTATTAGCTGCTTCGGACGGAAGCAAAACCAGTTCGGTTTCTTGTATCATGTATAAGCCGGGGTTTTATCCCGGAGATACAAATTTAAGATTTTGTTCGAAAAGAGCTATTAAAAACTTATATCGGTGCTGCCGGAAACCTCGCTGAGTGATGATTCGGGAGAAGGCGTTAAGCTGGATGGCATATTTAATTTTCGTTCTCTCGAACCTCGTACAGATGATTTGGACTCGTAGGTATTTGCCGAATTGCTTGTTTGAGAAGGTACTTCACCCACTACCCGCACGGTACCATCCTCATCAACCGCTAATTGCGGAATGCTGGTTGCAGCCTCGGGTTTAGATTTATAGGGTTGTAAAAAATCGATTTTTGAATTTTCGTCGCTCTCAAAAAAATCGGTTTCGGTAAATAAACTTTTAACTGTAAGGGGAATTACAATAGACATAAATAACCCAACGGGTAAAAGCACTTTAGTTGTTTGCTTCATTTTTTTAACATTACACCGAGAGCATAAATCGTTATACGAGTAGCGGAAATGAATTGTTACACACTTTTTTAAATATTTCGAGATAAAAAAACTACAACCCTCAAGCAATTATCACTACTTATACAAATAACGAGTACATGCTGAAATATTACTCCTAAGTTTATTAACATCGGAGCGAAATGATCTATTTAATAAAGAAAAACCCGTGCCGGACTTCTAAAAACAGGTTCCTTCCGGGGATGTACAATGTGGAAAAAACACTTTACCAGAATCAGTTCAAAACAAAAGCTTTAAGTTTACCTTTACTGACATAATGTCTATTTTAACCTGAGAAAGTATCCCTTTAAAATAAAGGAATAGAATTTGATATTAAAAAACCATGAAAATATTAACCCTTAATTCTATGAGAAAATTAATTTATACGATTACCGGATTATTTGCCATCCTTTCATTTTCATCCTGCGGATACAATACCATGGTTGAACTTGACGAAAATGTTAAAGCTCAGTGGGGACAAGTTCAAAACGTTTATAAACGCAGAGCTGATTTGATTCCAAACCTGGTTGCCTCTGTAAAAGGAGCAGCGGGCCATGAAAAAGAAACACTAACCGCTGTTATAGAAGCCCGCGCTAAAGCGACCGCAGTAAATGTAGATCCAACAAAGCTTACTCCCGAAACAATCGAAAAATTTAATCAGGCACAGGGGCAGTTGAGTACCGCTTTGGGGAAACTAATGGTGATAACAGAAAACTATCCTCAACTTCAGGCAAATCAAAACTTTTTACAATTACAGGAACAGATTGAGGGAACTGAAAACCGGATAGCTGTTGAGCGTCAAAAATTCAATGAAGTAACTATGAACTATAATGCTAAGATCAGAAAGTTCCCGAATAACCTTACGGCCTCAATGTTTGGATTTGAACAAAAAGGTTATTTCCAGGCAGATCCCGCGGCACAAAATGCTCCTAAAGTTGAATTTTAATATTAAATAATTTAATGGCCCTATTCACCGATACGGAACAAGAGCAAATTCGGCAGGCTATTGAAGCGGCTGAAAAAAACACTTCCGGAGAAATCCGGATAAGTGCTGAGAAGCATTGCAAAGAAGACCCTCTGGATAGGGCCGCTAACTATTTTCACAAAATAGGGATGGATAAAACCGCACTCCGCAACGGAGTGCTGATTTATATCGCTACGGAAGATCATAAGTTTGCGATTATCGGCGATGCTGGAATAAATGAAGCAGTGCCTGATAATTTTTGGGATACCACCAAAGAGGCAATGCTCAATCTCTTTAAAACCGGAAATATTGTTGAGGGATTGATTACCGGGGTGAATATGGCGGGCGAAAAATTAAAACAATACTTCCCCTACACAGATGGCGATAAAAACGAATTATCGGATGACATCTCTTATATGTAAGACAATCTCTCAACATTGAATAGCCAAAGGCAAATGATATTAAAGAAACTTAGCTTCCTGATCGCTTTTTTATTTTTAACCAGTCTCTATGGCTTTGCGCAGGAGTTTCCTGCCAAGCCTAATCCCCCCAGGTTGGTTAATGACTTTACCAATACTCTTTCACAGGATGAAATAAATCATCTGGAGCGAAAGCTGGTTGCTTTTAATGACTCGACTTCTATCCAGATCGCAATCGTCTTAATGCAGTCTATCGGGGTATATGAAGTAGATAGTTACACCGCTCAACTGGCTGAAAAATGGGGCGTTGGTGAAAAGGGAAAAAATAACGGCATAGTAATTCTGGCTGCGCTGAAAGACAGGAAGCTATCTATACAGACGGGTTATGGCTTAGAAGGTGCTTTACCGGATGGTGCTGCGGCAAACATCAGGCTGAATGAAATTAATCCACGATTTAGAGAAGGAGACTATTTTGGAGGGCTTGATAAAGCTACCGACGCTATTATTGCTTACACCAAAGGCGAATACAAGAACGATAAACCTAAAAGCCAGTCAAAGAAATCAAACAAGTTCCCTACCGGACTGATTATAATAATCATCGCGGTGATTTTCATATTATCCCGCAAAGGCGGTGGTGGTGGTGGAAAAGGCGGTCAGATTATTGGCAGCCGCGGCGGCTCCAGTTTGTTCTGGGGGACATTAATGTCGGGGATGGGAAATCGAGGCGGTAGCGGCTTTGGCGGCGGCGGATTCGGAGGAGGCGGCGGCGGATTCGGAGGAGGCGGCGGCGGATTCGGAGGAGGCAGTGGCGGATTCGGTGGCGGTGGCGGTGGTTTCGGGGGATTCGGGGGCGGAAGCTTCGGCGGCGGCGGATCCGGAGGAAGCTGGTAAGATTAAGAATAACATCAACTCTTAAAAACATATGATAAGGAAAGATTTTATAGAGGCGGAAATCCAAAAGCTCGCGCAGGTTATCGCTAAAATTATAGGCTTAAAAAACCAGGGAAACCTTGATGAAGCACTGCAGGTTAGCCAGCAAACGCTAGCAGAAAACTTTGGTTTCGACCAGGAATTCTTAGAAAAATCTTCGGTTGAAGAATTTGAAACGGAGCTAAGGGGCAAAAACCACTCGGCAGAGAAGCTTAATATGCTGGCTCAGCTGCTTTTTGAAAGTGCCCATCCTTTTCAAGACACTGAAGAATGCGTTGCCCTGGCGCATAAAGTCGCGCTAATTTTAAACCTGCTTGAAACGGAACACCATCAACAATCATTCGAAAACCTGAGCAGGCGTGAAATGATTGATAACTTTTTAAATAATGAGCAATATGAATGATCTGAAGTGGGAGAAACTCTCATCAAGATATTTAGTGAAGGAGCAATGGGCAACTCTGAGAGTTGATACTTGCAGAATGCCAAACGGCACCTTGATCGAGGATTATTACGTACTGGAATATCCGGGTTGGGTAAATGCCGTGGCACTTACAGAAGATGGCGAAGTAATCCTGATAAGACAATATCGCCACGCAGCAGAAGAAGTTATTTTGGAATTGCCAGGAGGGTGCATAGATCCGGGAGAAACTCCTGAGCAAGCGATAAAAAGAGAGCTATTAGAAGAAACCGGCTATGAGTTTGAATCCGTTGAACCGATTTGTACTTTATATGCTAACCCCTCGACTTCCGGTAATATTACATCCAGTTTTTTGGCAAAAGGCGGAAAAAAAATACAGGAGCAGCACTTAGACGGGAGAGAAGAAATAGAAGTATTTACAGTAAGTTTAGAAAAATTAAAGACTCTGGCGCTTGATAACCAATTTCCTCAGGCCTTACACGCAAGCGCTGTCTTCCACGCACTGCTGAGATTAGATAAATTGCACTAAATCTCTTTATCTATCCTCAATTGCAATATATTCGTTTAGAAAATATTGTATGGAAAAATATGATCCGCGAATAGATGCTTATATTGAAAAGTCTGCAGATTTCGCAAAACCAATATTAACTCATCTCAGACAGCTTGTTCATCAGGCTTCTCCAAATATTCTCGAAACTATAAAATGGGGATTTCCTCATTTTGATTATAAAGGCACTATCTGTAGTATGGCATCATTCAAAGAGCATTGCGCTTTCGGCTTTTGGAAAAGTACGCTGCTATCCGATCCGGACAAAATTCTTCAAAAAGATTCGGGTGAGGCGATGGGCCAATTGGGGCGCATAAAACATATTGCCGACCTTCCCGAAGATGAAGTGCTGGCATCTTATATTCTCGAAGCCGCATACTTAAATGATGCCGGAATTAAAGTTAAAAAAGCTCGGGCGACGGAAAAGGCACCCATCGAAATTCCCAATTACTTTATAAACGCACTAAAAGAATTTCCGCAGGCTCAATCTCAATTCGAAAACTTCAGTAACTCGCATCGCAAAGAATATATTCAATGGTTTGAAGACGCTAAAACCGAAGAGACTAAAAACAAGCGAATTGCTACTGCTATCGAATGGCTTACAGAAGGCAAGGGTCGAAATTGGAAATATCAAAGTAAGGGCCGATGAGATTAAAAGATCTTTATATCTATCCCGTAAAATCATTGGGCGGGATTAAACAATCGGAGGGGAAAGTCTTAGAGAGAGGCTTCGAATACGACAGACGCTGGATGCTTGTTGACGATGCCGGTAAATCTATCACTCAGCGAGTAGAGCATAAGCTCGCCCTGCTGAGAACTGAAGTTATTGCAGACAAAATCAGAGTATTCAATAAGGATATCCCGGATCAAAGTATAATTTTAGAGCCAGCCGGAGAGGATTTGCTAAATGTTAGCGTTTGGGACGACAGCACCAAGGCCCTTCAAACCGGGGAAGAAATTAATACCTGGTTTAGCACCTATCTTGGAAAATCGTGTAAGCTGGTGTTTATGCCCGAAACCGGAAAAAGGCTGGTAGACCCCAGGTACGCCGAACACAATGAACAAGTAAGCTTTGCCGATGCGTTTCCTTACCTCCTGATAAGCCAATCAAGCCTCGACGACCTAAACGGCCGCCTGTCTCAATCCGTACCAATGAATCGTTTCAGGCCCAACCTTGTTGTAAGCGGAACAAATGCTTTCGAAGAGGATACCTGGGCGAAAATAAAGATCGGCGATGTTTACTTTAAGGTAGCCAAACCCTGCGCTCGTTGTATTTTAACTACGGTAGATCAGGAAACTGGATTGAAAGGAAAAGAACCACTTTTCACGCTTTCATCCTACCGTACTAAAGATAATAAAGTGCTGTTCGGGCAAAACCTTATTGCTTTGAATAAAGGAATTATACGGGAGAATGACCTGGTTGAGGTGATAAGCTATAAGCAGCTTGGGTGATAAAAACAAAAAAGTCCTGATAAAAAATACCAGAACCTTCTATAATCATATAATTTTTTAATTACTAACTCATTTTCAATTTCTTCTGAATATCCTGCACATAAGCCTTAAACTTCTTATCAGTATCAATTAAATCTTCTACCGTTTGGCAGGCGTAGATTACAGTAGAGTGATCCCTGCCACCAAAGAATGCGCCTATAGATTTTAAAGATGTTTTAGTGTGGCTTTTCGAAAGGTACATTGAAATCTGGCGGGCCTGTACAATTTCGCGTTTACGTGTTTTAGATTTTACCATCTCAACCGGCACTTCGAAATATTCGCAAACCAGCTTCTGGATATATTCCATCGAAATCTCTTTTGAGGTATTCTTGATGAAATTTTTGAGCATTGATTTAGCTAAGCCCAAATCAATTTCCTTTTTGTTGAGCGTAGATTGAGCCAGCAATGAAACCATTGCACCCTCAAGCTCGCGAACGTTATTATCTATGTTATGGGCAACGTATTCGATCACTTCTCCGGGTAACTCGATACCATCGGTGTACATTTTCATTTTAAGGATGGCCATACGGGTTTCCAGATCGGGAACCTGTAAATCGGCTGAAAGCCCCCATTTAAAACGGCTAAGTAATCTTTCTTCAAGGCCAGCCAAATCTTTTGGCGGTTTATCGGATGTAAGAATTACCTGCTTACCAGATTGGTGTAAATGGTTGAAGATATGGAAGAAAATATCCTGAGTTTTCTCTTTTCCGGCAAAGTTGTGAACATCATCCATAATGATGACATCCATTGCCTGATAGAAGTTCACAAAATCATTAATCGTATTATTTTTCAATGAATCTACAAACTGCTGGCAAAACTTTTCGCAGGAAACATAGATGACCAGTTTATCAGGATGAGATCGTTTAATCTCGTTCCCAATTGCCTGAGCCAAGTGCGTTTTTCCAAGGCCCACACCGCCATAAAGCATCAGAGGGTTAAAAGATGTACCACCAGGTTTACCGGCAACTGCAAAACCTGCCGAACGAGCTAACCTGTTACAATCGCCTTCTATAAAATTTTCAAAACTATAATTCTGATTTAACTGAGGGTCTACCTGAAGCTTTTTTAATCCGGGTATTACAAACGGGTTTTTAATATCCTTATTTAGCGCAACCGGTATGGGCATAGATTGCCTTTTCGCATCCGAGCCGTTGCCATTAGACGGCATGTTGGTTGTGTAAGGTTTATTATTGGATGATTTCTCTACTACTATATTGTATTCCAAACGTCCTTCATCGCCCAACTGCTTCTTTACAGTCTTCCTCAATAGGCCTACATAATGCTCTTCGAGCCATTCGTAAAAGAATAAACTGGGTACTTGTATGGTGAGCACATTACCTTCCAGTCGCAAAGCCTTGATTGGTTCAAACCAAGTCTTGTAGCTCTGTGTAGGGATGTTGTCCTTTATGATTTGCAGGCAGCTGCTCCATACATTTGTACAAGTTTTTTCCATATTAATACTTAATAATCTGATTTTCAACCCCGACGTAAAGAAAAAAACAGGCGGGTTTGGAACATCGAATATTCTAAAAAAAATCTACTTAAAAAACTAAAATTTAAAATAACTGTTAATTTCCTCTGTGGCAGATGAGTAGGCCCTTTTTCCTCCTCTATCTCTTTCAAACACAAAATCCAAGCGGCCCAGGTTCACTCCCGCATACCCAACCTGGTTAATTAAGGTTTCGTTACGGTTTAAATTCTTAACCGATTCCGGAGCCTCTAAAAAGGTGTGAGTATGTCCCCCAATAATGAGGTCAATATAGTGAGTATTTTTCGCAATTACTTTATCCGAAATCTTAATAGTATTATAATCATATCCCAGGTGCGATAGGCAGATCACGAGGTCGCATTTGTGTTCCATTTTAAGAATATGCTCCATCTCTAAAGCCTTTTTTAAAGGATCAAGATACCGGGTTTCGCCATACTGTTCTTTATTAGCGATACCGGCAAGTTCGATACCGAGTCCAAAAACGCCGATCTTCAACCCGTCCTTTTTAAAGATGTGATAGTCTTTAGTCTTTCCGTTAAGAATCGTATCCGAAAAATCGTAATTACTGGTTAGAAAAGGGAAGTTTGCATGCGGAAGCTGTTTATTAAATCCTTCAAGCCCGTTATCAAATTCATGGTTGCCCATGGTTCCGGCATCATAACCCATTTTACTCATCAGCTTCATCTCCAATTCGCCGCCATAGTAATTAAAATAAGGCGTTCCCTGGAAAAGATCACCGGCATCTAATAACAATACATTTGCTTCCTCTTGCCTGATTCTCTTTATTAATGCCGCCCTTGGAGCCGCTCCGCCCCTGCCGGGAAACTTACCATCGTCAAGCGGAAAGGGATCAATTCTACTATGCACATCATTGGTATGCAAAATAGTTATCTTCACAAAGTCGGCGGCTGCATAAACACTTTCGGGCCTGATACCAAACGCAAGCAAGCAGGAGCTTGCCACAGTGCCGCGTATAAAATTCCTCCTATTCATCGTCTATCACTTTATCGCTTACTATCCTGGCATCTAATCGGGGATTTACTAACGTTCCCTTGCTCTGTAGCTGGTTTAAATATTCCAGAAATGCGTCCCGCTGTTTAACGCTATGATTCTTTCTTTCAATTGTTTTGAGATACACTGAAGCCCCGTCTCCCCCATTTGCCAGGTAATCATTTGTGAGAACTATGTATGATTTTTCGAAATTCAATATCTCCCCGGCTATCAAAATTTCAGTAGCCTTTCCCTTTTCAATTTTGAATGACGCACCCGAGATAGGATCTCCTCCTAACCTGGCCATATATTGAAAAAGCTCGAACACGTCACTACCTTTCAGCTTTACGGTAACCAGATTGTTTTCAAAAGGCATGAGTTCGAAAATCTTAAATGTCTTTATCTGCCCAACAGGCAGCGGCACGCGCAAGGTTTTATAGTTTATATGAACGAAATCAAAATCTATATTATGATTTCTGGCACTAAAAGCCAGCCCGTCAGCTGTCAGATTATTCAACCTTCCTTCCGGACGGCCCCTTTTTATTTCTGACGCCGTATGTGCCACAGCCCGATTCATTTGCGAGTCGATTTTAGATTTATAGGGCTGGTAGAAATTAAGAACAGACGAATCTTTAGGCAATTCCTTATTTATTGAATACAAAGTTTTATCCGATCTGATAAAGTTATAGCGGGAACTGCATGAAGAAATGAAAGACCAACAAGCAAATAATACGATAACGCTTAATTTAAAATGTATAAAAATCCTCATCTCTCAATATTCTCCAAACTCTGTTCTTAATGTATCCGCAATCTCCCCTAATGTGGCATAGACCTCCACTGCCGTGATGATATAAGGCATTAGATTCCGGGCAGAAGAACTTGCGGTTTTCAAATTTTTAAGAGCTTGGCGTACCGCTTCATTATCACGATTTGATTTTAAGTCCGCCAATTTTTCGGCCTGCAAAACCCGAATCGAATCGCTTACATTAAAAAGAGGAAATTCCGGCTCGCCGGGATCAATAAAACTGTTTATACCAACAATCTTTTGCTCATCGTTTTCTACGGAAGTTTGATACTTATAGGCAGAACTTGCAATTTCATTCTGGATAAATCCCGATTCGACAGCCGCTACCGCCCCTCCCATCTCATCTATTTTCTGAATATATTTCCATGCCGCTGCCTCCAGCTCATCTGTAAGCTCTTCGATAAAATAAGAACCCGCTAATGGATCTGCCGTATCGGCGACACCTGTTTCAAACGCCAAAATTTGCTGTGTACGCAATGCAAGTTTAGCCGCCTCTTCTGTTGGCAAAGAAAATGCCTCATCATAGCCATTGGTGTGTAATGATTGAGTACCGCCAAGCACTGCCGCCAAAGCCTGGGTGGTAACCCGTACAATATTATTCATGGGCTGCTGAGCGGTTAATGTTGACCCGCCTGTTTGGGTATGAAATCTCAGCATTTGCGCCTGGAGATCGGTAGCACCAAGATCTTGGGTAATTTTCGCCCACATTCTTCGGGCAGCTCGAAACTTTGCAATCTCCTCGAAAAAATTATTATGGCAGTTAAAGAAAAAGGATATTCTTTTCGCGAATACATTAATATCCAATCCCTTCTCAAGGGCGGCCTTTAAATATGCTTTACCATTTGCCAGTGTAAATGCCATTTCCTGCACCGCCGTCGAGCCGGCTTCCCTGATATGGTATCCTGACACTGAAATAGTATTCCATTTGGGCAGTGCCTGACTACAGTATTCAAAAATATCTGTTATTAAGCGCATAGATGGCTTAGGCGGATAGATATATGTTCCCCGGGCCGCATATTCTTTCAATATATCGTTTTGAATGGTACCTGAAAGCTTAGTTAAATCCGCACCCTGCTTCTTTGCCAAAGCAATATACATCGCTAATAAAATCGAAGCGGTTGCGTTAATGGTCATGGAAGTAGTTATTTTTTCCAAATCTATCCCGTCAAACAACTCCTCTATATCCAGTAAAGAATCGATGGCTACGCCAACCTTACCAACCTCTCCTTCTGATAAATTATGATCAGAATCGTAGCCGATTTGGGTAGGAAGATCGAAAGCAACAGATAAACCTGTAGTGCCTTGGGATAACAGATAGTGATACCGCTTATTTGATTCCTGAGCGGTTGAAAAGCCTGCATATTGCCTCATCGTCCAAAGCTTGCCCCGATACATATCTTTTCGGACACCGCGGGTGAAAGGGAATTCTCCAGGTAGTTCTTTGAGATCCCGGGCTTGAGTATAAACTTCCTTTATTTCTATTCCTGATGTGGTTTTATACTTCATAATCAATTAAAGGAAGTCGCTTTCTATCACTTATGTGATGAGTAGACGAGAGGTTTAAAAAAAATGTTGCATATCATGTTTCAACAGAGCCAAACCGGCATCATAGGGATTGTCTTCCAGATTAGCGAGATGTGTTAAAACTATCCTGCTTAGTTCCACAGAGGATGCTTCGGATGATAATCCTGCGGCGGTATTGTTGATTAAACTAATGGTATCTTCTTGTATCCTGTTCATAACTGCCCAGGCTTGAGTGCTTACATATAATTGCTGGGTAATATTGTGCTGATATTCGGTGCGGATCTCGGCTATCAGAAACTGTTGAATTTCGCGAACGGTGGTACCGGCAACGTGTACACGAACCAGCATATTAGAGGGATTAATGCGTTCTATAAATAAAACCAGGCGCTCGTAAGCCTGTAAGCGCAAGGGAAGAGTTGTAGCCTGAGACGCTTTTTTAAGTTCTATCAAACTTGAGTGATTCACTTTCTCTAACTCTGATTTTACTAATTGCCATGCGATATAAGAAATCAAGCTACCCGCCAGTACAAACTTTACAACATCAATAAAAAAATTCGTCAGAGTGTCCATTTAATCAATTGTTAACTAAGAGTCAATATCTATTCCAGTCCAGCAAAAGTGGGCATTTTCAACTATATTTGTACATTAAATAAAAAGAAATGAGCATGGAAACAACTATTTCAGTTATACCGGTTTCTTTTACTGAAGGCGCAAAAAAAGAGCTTCACAAGTTAAGAAATCAACAAGAATTAGGTGATGATTTTGGTGTGAGGGTTGGCGTTGAAGGCGGGGGCTGCTCGGGAATGAATTATATTTTAGGGTTCGACCAAAAGAAGGATGGTGACCAGGAGTTTGAAATTGACGGGATAAAAGTATTTATGCATAAAGCGCACGGATTATATCTGGCCGGAATGGAAATTGAATTTCAGGATGGTTTAAATGCGAGAGGATTTACATTCAATAACCCAAATGCAAAAAGCACCTGCGGTTGCGGCACCTCGTTTGCGGTATAGATTAGTTTTTTACTAATAACAAAAAACCTGCTGCCCAACAGCAGGTTTTTTGTTATATAAAAGGTTCGGCTTTTTATGATTATCAGAAAAAAGACAAGAGAGCTTTCAAAAAAGCATGTAAACAGGCGGCTAATTTTTAAGCTCCGCCGTCTTGCTTTAGTCTTTTTCATCATTACTTCAATTATAACCTATAACATCTTAACAGGGATTATTCACCCGTTACTGGCATTGACGGGCATAGTTATCGGCTTTTTTATTGGTTCGTTGCTTGGCAGGTTTTCAAATATTCATTGGCACGAAGAGACAGGAAAAGTGATTTCAAAATGGAACAACATCACAGTAGCTGTACTGGTAATTTATCTCGCGTTTGCATTTTCAAAAAGCTGGATTTTCGGACATTGGCTGCAGGGACCAATCTTAACAGTTTTCAGTCTTAGTCTTGCTTCGGGAGTAATGACTGGACGTATAATATCAATCAGGAAGCAGATCAGGGGAATTTTAAGGGAGCGCGGATATCTTAAATCCGGAAAAGTTTAAAGCATTTCGTTTTGAAGCTGATAATCTGTTAAAAGACGTGTGACATAAGGCATCGATAAAGACTTTAACAGCATATCGGCATGTTTCATTCGATGTAAATCGCTCCCTAAGAAATCTATTAAATAATGGTCAACCATATCTTCGGCTACTTTCTGCGTTGGTTTACCATAATGCCCGGTAAGTGAAAGCGTATTCATTTGCAAGTAGCAACCGGCATCTTTAAGGCGTTCGTAATTTTCCAGCGAACCAGATAAATAAGAGTACCTTTCAGGATGTGCCAGAAGAGGGGTATATCCCTTTTGAAGCATCGTATCTATAATTTCGAAGAGATTTTTGGGGTAATTGATAAAGGAAAGTTCGAAAAGAATATAGTTGTTGCCAAGCGTTAGAATATCTCCCTTATTTAATTTATTCTCGAAGGTTTCGTCTAAATAATATTCTGCCGCGGCGGCTATTTCTATATTAATAGCTCTCTTAACTAATTCTTCCTGCACTAATTCCAGTCCCTGGCGGATTGAATCTGATGAGTTTTTGTAGAAATCCGCCATGATATGCGGTGTGGTGATCAGTTTCGTGAACCCCAAATCCCGCATTCGTTTTACCAGGGCAACAGACTCTTCCATGTCCTGCGCACCATCATCAACTCCCGGAATAAGATGAGAATGCAAATCGGTTTTTATCCTCGAAAAGTTAATTTCAGGAATTGTCTCCTGTTTCTTTTTAAAGAAGTCGAACAGCATTAGCGGTTATCGTATTGTCCTTCGTAATAAGTTTGATAATTTCCGGATGTTACGTCATTGAGCCATTCTTCGTTTGAAAGGTACCAATCGACAGTTTTTTCTAAGCCTTCTTCAAACTGCAGGCTTGGAGTCCAGTCTAATTCTCTTTGCAGTTTTGTTGAATCAATAGCATATCGCAAGTCATGCCCGGCCCTGTCGGTAACAAACGTAATCAGCTTTTCGCAAGTTCCTTGTTCGCGACTCAATTTACGATCCATTATTTTACATAGCGTACGGATGAGGTCGATATTCGTCCACTCGTTATGGCCGCCTACATTATAAGTCGTTCCGGAAGCAGCGTTATGAAAAATCACATCGATTGCTCTCGCATGGTCTTCTACCCATAGCCAATCGCGAATATTTTCGCCTTTTCCATAAACGGGAACCGGCTTGTTGTTTTTGATATTATTGATTGCTAAAGGGATAAGCTTTTCGGGAAAGTGGTGAGAACCATAGTTATTAGAGCAGTTCGAAATTACGGCATTCATTCCGTAAGTATCCTGATAAGCCCTTACAAAGTGGTCGGAACTAGCTTTTGATGCAGAATAAGGACTATGCGGATCGTAAGGCGTTTCCTCTGTAAAAAGGCCATCTTCGCCCAATGTTCCATACACCTCATCGGTTGAGACATGATAAAACCTATGATTGGAGTAATTCTGTTTCCACAGTTTTCGTGCGGCATTTAACAGATTCACAGTACCTACAACATTTGTCATTACAAAATCTATCGGATGGCTGATTGACCGGTCGACATGCGATTCTGCGGCGAGATGAATTACGTCCTGGAAATTTTCCTGAGTAAATAGATTATCAATAAAGTCAGCATCTACAATATCCCCTTTTACAAATTGATAGTTTGGATATTGTTCTACGTCTTTAAGATTTGCAAGGTTACCGGCGTAGGTTAGTTTATCCAAATTAACTATATGGTAATCAGGATAATTTTTAACGAAACGTCTTACTACATGAGAGCCTATAAATCCGGCGCCGCCGGTAATCAGAATTTTTTTCATTATTACAAACTTGACAAAAGTTTAGAACTTTTTGCAAGCTATACTAAAAAACTTTTGAAAGGTTGCAAATTAAGGAGGTTTGTTAGAGAAACCGCATTGATCGCAGGTATAGATGATTAACCAGGCTTACCAAAAGTTTGGAACCTTTGGTAAGCCAACCCAACTAGAAAGGATTTTCGTTTATGTATTTTTCCCAGGCCCAGGCCGACTGCATCATATCTTCGAGACCCAGAGAGGCCTTCCAGCCTAATTCTTTTTCGGCTTTGGCAACATCGCCCCACACTTGCTCTACATCGCCACCTCGTCTGGGGCCTATGTTATATTGGAGTTTTTGTCCGGTACTGTTTTCGAAAGCACCAATCACCTCCAATACACTGCTCCCTTTGCCTGTGCCTATGTTGAAGATTTCAAATTTACCCGACATCCGGTTTTCTTCCTGGCGGCGTAAAGCAGCTATATGTGCTTTAGCAAGATCGACTACATGAATGTAATCACGTACGCAACTGCCATCAGGAGTATTATAATCGTTCCCGAAAACGGTTATAGGCCCACGTTTACCGATTGCGCTTTGGGTAATAAAAGGCACAAGATTTTGAGGTACTCCAATTGGCAACTCACCAATCAGAGCCGATTCATGAGCTCCTACCGGATTGAAATAACGCAGAGAAATTACCTTATAATTCGAGTTTGCGTTGGCTGTTTCTACGAGAACCTCTTCAGCAATCTGCTTGGTATTTCCGTAAGGAGATTCGGCTTTTTTAACCGGAGCTTCCTCGGTTACCGGCAACACATCAGGCTGGCCGTAAACGGTACAAGAAGATGAGAATACGAAATTCACCTCTTTTCCCGCGAAAGCGGTTAAAAGATTTATTAGTGAAAAAAAGTTATTACGGTAATACTTTAAAGGCAGCTGAACCGACTCTCCTACTGCTTTATGGGCGGCAAAATGGATTACTCCTGTGATATCAGGATTGTTTTTAATCAGTTCAATGGTCTTAACCTCATCGCATAAATCTACCTGATGAAACTGGGGCTTGATGCCCGAAATCCGGGTGATTTGGTCTATGATTTTTGCGCTTGAATTGTCGAGATTATCAACTATCACAACCTCGTATCCTGCTTTCTGTAGTTCAACGACCATGTGCGAACCAATATAGCCTGTACCCCCTGTTACTAAAATTTTACTCATTTTTATTTTGTTGTATAGCTGGAAAAATCTTTATGCTCTATTTTCTCAATCACATCTTTTGGGAGTGCCTTAAAATATTCATAGGTAATTTTTAAACCCTCGGCCCTCGAAACTTTAGGTTCCCAGCCCAACAAAGCCCGCGCCTTAGTAATATCCGGGCGGCGTTGTTTCGGGTCGTCTGTAGGAAGAGGTTTAGTAATCAATTTTTGTGATGTTCCGGTAAGCTTGATAATTTCTTCACCAAATTGCCTGATAGTGATTTCATCTGGATTTCCGATGTTCACCGGTTGAGCATAATCAGAATGAAGCAAGCGATATATTCCTTCGATCAAATCATCCACATAGCAAAACGAGCGGGTTTGAGAACCATCGCCAAATACTGTTAAATCTTCGCCTCTGATTGCCTGGCCTATAAAAGCTGGTAAAACCCTACCGTCGTTCAATCGCATACGGGGACCATAGGTATTGAAAATCCTTATAATGCGTGTTTCAACACCGTGGAAAGTATGGTAAGCCATCGTTATAGCTTCCTGAAAACGCTTCGCTTCATCGTACACACCGCGAGGGCCTACCGGATTTACATTTCCCCAATATTCTTCTGGCTGAGGATTTACGCTTGGATCGCCATAAACTTCGGAAGTTGAAGCAATTAAGATTCTTGCTTTTTTATCTTTAGCAAGGCCCAAAAGATTGTGAATTCCGAGCGAACCAACTTTAAGTGTTTGGATAGGTATTTTTAAATAATCTATCGGGCTGGCGGGAGAGGCGAAATGAAGAATATAATCCAGCTTTCCGGCTACATGAACAAACTTAGAAACATCGTGATTGTAAAATTCGAAATTCTCCAATTTGAAAAGATGTTCGATATTTCGCAGATCGCCGGTTATCAGATTATCCATAGCAATTACGTGATAATCCTCTTTTATAAATCGGTCACAAAGATGTGAACCCAGAAATCCGGCTGCACCGGTAATAAGTATACGTTTTCTTTCCATTATGCTTCTACAACTTTACGACCAATACTGTTATAATAATATCCGCAATCTATCATTTTTTGAATGTCGTACAGGTTACGACCGTCGAAAATAACTTTCGCTTTAAGATTTTTTTCAATTCTATCGAAATCCGGGGTGCGGAACAAAGGCCATTCGGTAACGATAATCAGGGCATCGGCTCCTTCAAGTGCTTCGTAAGGATCTTTTGCGTATGCGATGCTGTCGCCTTTAAGCTGACGAACATTTGCTGTTGCTTCAGGATCGTAAGCAATAATAGATGCGCCTTCTTTTAGCAGTTCATCAATAATATAAAGCGCCGGAGCCTCACGGATATCATCGGTCTCGGGTTTAAACGCTAATCCCCACAGGGCAAACTTTTTACCTTTTAAATCGCCTTTATAATATTTGCGCATTTTCTCAACGATAACAACTTTTTGTTTTTCATTAACAGTCATTACCGAATTCAGAATGCTAAAATCATAGTTTACTTCGGCAGCAGATTTGGCCAATGCCTGTACATCTTTGGGGAAACAACTTCCGCCGTAGCCTACACCCGGAAAAAGAAAGCGTTTACCGATACGGGCGTCCGATCCGATTCCTTTACGTACCATATCTACATCGGCTCCAACTAGCTCACACAGGTTAGCAACCTCATTCATAAAAGTAATTTTTGTAGCTAGGAAAGAATTGGCGGCATATTTCGTCAGCTCTGAAGATCGCTCGTCCATAAAAATGATCGGGTTACCAGAGCGCACATACGGATTGTATAGTTCTTCCATTAACTTACGCGCTTTATCGCTGCTGGTACCAACCACCACACGGTCGGGCTTCATAAAATCATCCACGGCAACACCTTCTCTCAGGAATTCGGGATTTGAAACCACATCAACTTCGATGCTTGTATTTTCGGCGAAAACCTTTTTCACCTTATCAGCGGTTCCTACCGGAACAGTTGATTTGGTAACTACAACTTTATAATCTTTTACAAGTTTCGCAATATCTTTTGCGGCACCTAATACGAAACTAAGGTCTGCCGCACCATCCGCTCCGGGAGGGGTTGGAAGCGCAAGGAAAATAATTTTGGCATCTTCAATTGCTTCAGCCAAAACTGTTGTAAACGTTAACCGGCCTTGTTCTATAGTACGGTGAAATAATATCTCGAGACCAGGTTCATAAATAGGAATTTGTCCACCTTTCATTTTATCGACTTTCTCCTGATTTATATCAACACAGATTACAGTATTACCTGTTTCTGCCAGACATGTACCTGTTACTAAGCCTACATATCCGGTACCAACAACAGCTATTTTCATTTATATATATTTTTAGGGTATAATTTATTTACAATTAAGAGTAATTTCGACGAAGATATATTTTTTGCAATTAAACATGCTCTTTCTCTATAACCTTGGCATTAATATCTACCATTTTTTAATAATTATTTATCACTATTTTAACCCCAAAGCGCAGTTATGGCTTGAGGGCAGAAAAAACCTCTTTGAAAAAATTTCAAAGGAAGTTGATCCGAACTCTCCGTCAATCTGGTTTCACTTTGCTTCGCTTGGCGAGTTTGAACAGGGGCGACCTGTTCTTGAACAAATTAAAGACTCATACCCCACACACAAACTAATAGTTACGTTTTTCTCCCCTTCGGGGTATGAACTTAGAAAGAATTACAAAAAAGCCGACCATATTTTTTATCTACCCTTAGATACAAGGAAAAACGCAAAAAGGTTTTTGAAACTCATCAATCCATCACTAATAATTTTTACAAAATATGAATTTTGGTATCATTTTTTTAATGAATCTCATCAAAGAAGCATTCCTTTAATTGTAATTTCGGCAATTTTCAGAAAATCTCAACCCTTCTTTAAATGGCACGGAACACTTAACAGGAAAATCTTAACATTTGTGAATCATTTCTTTGTTCAGGATGAGAACAGCAAGAAATTGCTGGCCGGAATTAACCTCGCAAATGTAACCGTGAGCGGAGACACACGGTTCGACAGGGTGGCAGAGAACGCAGAAAGTCCAAAGGCATTTGAAGAGGTAAAAACGTTTTGCGGCGGTTCAAAAGTTTTCTTAGCCGGAAGCACCTGGCCCGCCGATGAAAAATTAATTACAAACCTTTTTGATGCCTATCCCGAGTGGAAATTCATTATCGCCCCGCACGAAATAAAAGAAGAAAACATTTATAATTTAGTGAAAACGAATGCCAGGTGTGTGAGGTTCTCGGCCCTAAATTCAAATCCAATATTGTCAGAAACTCAGGTTTTAATCATTGATAATATCGGCATGCTATCATCGCTTTACCAATATGCTGATGTCGCTTATATAGGTGGCGGATTTGGTGTAGGGATACACAATACTCTGGAAGCTGCGGCTTTCGGGATTCCGGTAATTTTCGGGCCCAACTATCAAAACTTCCGTGAAGCCAGGGCACTTATCGAAAAAGGGGCCGGCATTTCGATAAAGAACGCTCCGGAGTTGCAGGCGATAATGCAAAATTTTCAAAACGAACCTGTCAGAGAACAAGCCGGAATGGCGGCAAAACGTTACGTAGAGCAGGAGAAGGGTGCGACCGATAAAATAATGTCGTATATAAAAAGTCTTATTTAACGGATTGAAATACGGGTTTTTGCTGTTTAGCAAGTACAATTGCTTCCAGTGCGTCAATCCATTTCGGATTATCGTTTAAGCTTTCTACCAGTTGGACTTTTTCGCCGCCCCAATTACGGAATTCTTCATGATACTCGCGAGCTATCTCAATATTTGTTTCAAGACAATCGGCCACAAAGGCGGGGCTAAAAACTAAAAGTCGTTTTAATCCTTTTTTCGCAAGTTCTTCCAGCACTTCGATAGTGTATGGCTTTTTCCATGGAGAGTTACCCAAGCGCGACTGAAAACAAACGGTGTATCGTTCTTTGGGAAGATTTAATTTCTCTGCTATAAGTCTGGCGGTATCGTGCGATTGCGCGGAATAGCAAAAGCGATTAACGTCGTTTAATCGTGAGCAACAATTTGGAGTTTGTAAACAATACTTTCCGGAATGATCAGCTTTAATTAATTGTCGCTCGGGCAATCCATGAAAACTAAATAAAATATGATCGAAGCTATCGGGATTGTACTTTCTGGCATTATCGGCAAAAACTTCTATCATTCCTTCATCGTTATGGAATGAATTCACAAATGAAATATCCGGGATGGTTTGCCATTTCCCAACCAGCTCCATAACTTTTTGAATTACCGAACCTGTAGAGGCCGAAGCATACTGAGGAAAAAGAGGGACCACCCGAATGCTGTCCACCTGCTGCTTTTTTAATGAATCGAGCGCAGTTTTTATTGAAGGACTTTGATATCGCATTGCCAGTTCTACTACATAGCTGTTGCCTAGTTTCTCCTGCAACATTTCTTTTTGCCTGATGCTATAGTAAAGCAATGGAGAACCGTTTTCTGTCCACACTTCTTTGTAAATTTTAGCAGATTTGGGGCTACGAAAAGGCACTATTATTCCTTTAACAAGAAGCGCGCGGTTAATGGGGTTTATATCAATTACCCGTTCATCCATCAAAAATTCACCGAGATATTTTCTCACATCCGATACAGATGGACTATCGGGCGTACCCAGATTAACTAATAAAACCCCTTGCTTTCTCATTTAGCTTATTTGCAGGCACAAATATAAAAGAGCAATCATTTTACCTTGTTATCCGTGGCAGTTTTTACTTAAAGAATACAATTATTTTGTTTTCCAAAGCAACCACCAGGGCAGGCCAGGCGAATCGTGATGTTCGTAGTGATAGCCAAAGAAGTAACAACTTAGAAAAGCCCGGATATGATTTTTTGATTGCGTACGTGAGTGATGAGGATTATCATGATTTCCATGATGCGGTAGCCAGGTGCCAAAATAAAACAACTGAATGGTACTTAATAATGATGGAAATACCCAAAACATAAGCAAATTGAGTTCAGTAAACCACAGTTTTAAAACGTTAAAAGCAAGTGCCATTATAAGAATTTGCCAGATAGAAAGGTAGTCTTTCATGAATTTGAAATACCAGGAAAGGAAGCTGCCCTCATGGTAATCCGGATCATTTTCTGAATGTACATGGCGGTGATGCTGGTGATGTTTTTCATAAAGTTTATGAAAGGAAAAAGCGGCGTATAATGCGGTGCAGAGCTGGCCAACATACACATTCATTCTTTTGGAAGATGAAACTGTTCCGTGCATTGCATCGTGGGCGGTAATAAATAAGCCGGTATATAAATGCATTTGAACCAGAATCATGAGGTAAGTAAGCGGATTGGTCCAGGAAAAATTCCAGATGAGAAGAAAATAAAGCACTAATCCCCAAAGCGTAATTACGAGAGCTGCTATGATAACACCTGTGTTCGATTGGGTTTTCATCAGGGTTAATATTTGGTACTTATAACTCTAATATGCTTCCAGTGCCGCTTTAACTTTTTCCATTAACCACATAGGGGTTGATGTTGCTCCGCAAATCCCTATTCTTTCGGATGGATGGAATGTAATCTCAGCCAGCTCTTCAACCTGCGAAATGAAATATGTTTGAGGATTATGCTTTTTACATACCTCATACAACACCTTTCCGTTGGATGATTTTTTACCTGAAACAAAGATGATTTTATCGAAGTTTTGAACAAATTTCTCTAGGTCGGCATATCGATTAGAAACTTGCCTGCAAATGGTATCATTAGCCTTAAGCTCGTATCCTTTGCTAATCAGCGCATCCTTAATCTGGTAAAACTTGTCGGTGCTTTTTGTAGTTTGACTGTAAAGTGTAATTTGTCGGGGCAATTCTAGTGTTTCCAGTTCTGAGAGATCCTGAAAAACAATGGCCTCATTATTTGTCTGGCCTTGCAAGCCGATCACTTCGGCATGCCCGTGTTTACCGAAAATTAAAATCTTCTCGTTGTCATCGTATGAATTCTTAATCCTGTTTTGAAGTTTTAAAACTACAGGACAAGAAGCATCAATCAAGGTAATATTATTTTCAAGAGCGGTACGATATGTCTCGGGGGCTTCTCCATGAGCACGGATCAGCACTTTTTCATTCTGGAGGTTTTTTAAGTCATCATGATTAATGATTCGCAAACCCATCAATTTGAGCCGTTCTACTTCTTCATCATTGTGAACAATATCACCAAGGCAATATAAATAGCCTTCCTCTTCCAGAATTTCTTCAGCCATATCTATGGCATATACTACTCCGAAACAAAAGCCTGAGTCACTATCAATGCTAACCTGAAGATTATACCCCATAACTGTGCAATACAAAAATAGTAAAAATGTTTTAACCAGCTTTTTGACTCAAAAAGAAGAAGAATATAAACTGCACGATAAACAGCACAGTTGCGGCCAGATTCACTTTTCGAAACTTCATCAGAAAAAAGAAACGAAGCATAAGAAAAGAAAAGATAAACCATCCCACATAATTTTGAAAAGGGATTTCAAAATCTTTCCAGCTCCAATAATCATATCTAATGGCCACTGGTTCGATAAGAATATCAAGAGAGGTGATTAAAAAAGCACCAATTAATGCCCTGATGATGTGATTTTTTATCTGGAATTCTTTCATAAATACTCCTGTAGAGTAGATTACTAAAATCCAGTTCACTCCAATAATTAAAGGGATATCGGCAAACTTTGCACCCAAAGTAGATCCGTATTTATACTCACCAAAAATGGCTCCGGTATTTACCCCCAGCAATTCTACTACGAACCCGGCGGTGTAACAACTTATAAGAAAAACCCAGAAGTACTTATTCTTATCCTCATGGCTAACAATTATTAGCCCCAGCATAAGTAACAGATGAAAAGGGACTAATTTTTTAAACAGTGGTAAATAATCAGGCTGCACTAATCCCCAATATCCAACAGCATAAAATAACACTATTAGAAAAGAACAAACGTGTACGGAGGTAATTTTCATGATTCAATTATTCGGCCTTTCCAGTTTGTTTTTTTTGTGAGATACTTTCTAATCGAAATAACAGATATCAACACCAGCGAAAACATTTGAAGCGGATGCAGAAATAAATTCGACAGAACATTTTGCCCGCTTGCCAATGAAATCATAATTCTTGTTAAAACTATTAAACTAATCGCAAAAAACAATAAAGAATAGTTTAGAAGTAGCGCAATAAATATCGGGCCCACTATAATTAAGAGCAGATAGCAAATTAAGCCGGGTATATTATAATTAAATCCGGCCAGCAAATTTTTGCTGAATCCGTCAACAGCTTCGGTATAGCTTTTATACATGCGGCATGAAATGTATCCATTGGCTAATAAAGCTTCGGCCTTATACTGATAGGCTTTAACCAATTTCATAATTTCGATATCTTCGACAATTTTATCTTTTACCTGAGCATGCCACTGATGCGCATGATACAAAGTGGATTCGAAGAGCATAAACTGCCCGCTTGCGGCAGAAAGTGCCGGATTTGACGAAAGCCTTACCAAACGAAGCGGCAAAGAATTTAATAAAAGAAAGTGCATTAATGGAACAACTAGCCGCTCGCCTACTGTAATCATACGCTGGTTGGTAAACAGGCTTAACAGCGCAAGCTTACCCTGTTTTACACGATGCAACGCATTATTAATGAGCCCGTCGGCGATTATCTCATCAGCGTCTAAAAACAACAGATATTTTCCTTTGGCAGCTTCAGCCAGTTGGTGGCAGGCAAAATTCTTTCCCAACCATCCCTCGATAAGGCTTTGGCCTTTCAGGATCTTAAATCTGGAATCTGATGCGCCAAACTTCTCACAAATATTAAATGTCTCATCAGACGAATTATCGTCAAGTACAATTACTTCGATGTTTTTGTAATCCTGCATTTTTATAGATCGCAGAAGATTCAAAATATTATCCTCTTCGTTTCTGGCCGGGATTAGGATGGATACTAAATCTGTGTACTCTATGGCCGAAGAAGGCAGTTTTGGATTTGAAATAAAGTTAAACAGTGTTACAGCGAATCGGATAATCAAGAAAAAGAACACTACGTAGAATATCAGCATTACTATTTAATGATACGGCCTTGCTGCTGCCGCGAGGTTTCATAATGTTTGTTATAAGCACTTTTTATCAACTGTAAACTGGTAAACTCAGCACCCTCCCAGCTTTTAAGATAACAGGTTATCGTGGGTTTTCGTTTTTCAAAATAATCAACGAACGAGGCAGCGAAAAGGTATTGAAAGTTTTTATTTGAGAAATTGATGAGACGCATAAGTCCCTTTTCGAAAACTATTTCAGTTACATGTACAGAATATAACTGCCCCTGAGGAAATATCAAGACAAGATTTCCGGGCTCATTTAATAGCTCGCCCGCATGTTCCAGAGATTTTATGACGTCTTTTGTATTTTTCCTTACCGGAAAAGCACCCAGGTATTTTAGAAAAGATACGTTTCGGTAGTTTTCTTCGGTAACCATTACATGAAACTTTTTCTTAATAAGTAACCTGTTAAGCTGAAACATCAGAAAACCATCCCACCAGGAAAAATGATTAGCAAGCAGTAGTACTGATCGAGAATTATCTATTTCAATATCATTGAAATTAAATGAAGTAAAATCTTTACGAATGATAGTTTTAATATACCATGTAAAAAATTCCACTATCGATCTTCTGAACATTATGATCTTTGCGTCAAAAACTTTCAAACTTCTCCCAGAAACCATCCTGGGGCAGAGGAGCCTGAATATCTACCGGTTCCTTTTTTACGGGATGAATAAATTGAAGCCTTTTAGCATGGAGACAAATACTCTTTTTTAAACTCCCCCTGGGATAGCCGTACTTATTATCACCAACTATCGGGCATCCTAATGTAGACAGTTGCACACGAATTTGATGCGGCCTACCCGTTATAGGATCAACTTCAATAAGGTAATAGCCATTTAACTCGCCTATCAGCTTATAGTTTAATTCAGACCGGAGGCTACCCGCTACCTCCTTGTCGTGTGCTTTAGTAACGTTTTTTTGAGGATTTTTTACTAACCAGTGTATAAGGTTTCCACTTTCGGGGACCGGTCGCTGCCGAACTACCGCCCAATAGGTTTTATGCATTTCGCGTCCCTTAAACATGGCGTTTATCCTGTCTAATGCTTTGCTTGTTTTAGCAAAAAGAATAACGCCGCTAACGGGCCTGTCTATCCTATGAACAACCCCAAGGAATGCGCCATTAGGCTTGTTATACTTTTTGGCCAGATATTTCTTAACTTTTTCATCAAGGGATTCATCGCCGGTATCATCTACCTGCACAATATCACCGGCCCGCTTATTAATCGCAATTAGATGGTTGTCCTCATAAAGAATATCCTTGTCGGTTATATCAAGACTTGTATAACGAAACTGTTGCCTCATAGATAAATTTTAGTACTGCTCTTTCTCACTCGGGAAATCGTTGCTTTTCACATCAGTTATATATGCTTTAACCGCCCCGTTCATCTGTTCATATAAATTGAGGTACTGTCGAAGAAATCTCGGACGAAATCCCTTGTTCAGGCCCATCATGTCATGGACTACTAAAACCTGTCCGTCGCATTCAGCGCCTGCTCCGATCCCGATAGTTGGTATTCCTACCGACATCGTTGCTTCCGCAGCCAATGCCGCCGGAATTTTTTCAAGCACAACCGCAAAACATCCTGCTTCCTGCAAAGTAATAATATCTTCTTTAAGCTTTTGAGCTTCAGCTTCTTCCTTTGCACGTACGGTATAAGTGCCGAATTTATAAATAGACTGTGGGGTTAACCCTAAATGTCCCATTACCGGTATTCCGGCAGTAATAATTCGTTCGATAGACTCTCGAATCTCCAACCCTCCTTCTAACTTAACAGCATGCGCACCCGATTCCTTCATTATCCGGATAGCAGAATTCAATGCCTCCTTTGAATTACCCTGATAGGATCCGAAAGGCAAATCAACAACTACCAAGGCCCTTTGAGCCGCTCGAACTACAGATGCCGCATGGTAAATCATCTGATCGAGAGTTATAGGCAGAGTTGTTTCATGTCCCGCCATCACATTAGAGGCCGAGTCGCCCACAAGAATCACGTCTATCCCGGCTTCATCAACAATCTTTGCCATCGAAAAATCGTATGAGGTAAGCATTGCGATCTTTTCACCTTTCGACTTCATTTCCTGAAGCGTGTTGGTGGTGATTCTTTTTATTACTCTGTTTACAGACATGATAGGGATTCTATAGCCTCAAAGGTAGAAAGTAAAATTCAAACAGAAGTTTTTTTCGCTTTTATCCTTCAAAAGCTGATATATTTTGTACTTTTGTCCCCCGTGAATTTTGAAGTAAATCACTTCAGCCTGTTGCTCCCGGCAGCCGGAAATCCTTCCGGAAGACTTAGATTTTTCCCTTTTTTTTATCGAACTAATCATTCTTTCCAGACGGTAAAGCTTAAGAGTAGTAGAACAACATTTAAAACAACATATATAAAATGACATATTACACCAAATTACCTGCTGTATTATTGCTCGAAGACGGAACCGTATACCATGGGAAAGCTGCTGGCAAAATTGGCACTACTACTGGCGAAATTTGTTTTAATACCGGCATGACGGGCTACCAGGAAGTTTTTACAGATCCATCCTACTTCGGCCAGATAATGGTTACAACGAATGCCCATATTGGTAACTATGGTGTTCATGATGAAGAAATTGAATCTGGAGACATCAAAATTGCCGGTCTTGTTTGCAAGAATTTCAACATCGCTTTTAGCAGAAAACAATCCGATAAATCTATCCAGGATTATTTTCAGGAAGAAAACATTGTAGGAATTTCGGACGTGGATACGCGTTCGCTTGTACGCCACATCCGCGATAAGGGAGCAATGAACGCGATTATTTCTTCTGAAATTTTAGACATTGATGAACTGAAAGCAAAGCTTGCCGAAGTACCTTCGATGGACGGACTGGAGCTATCATCTCAAGTGTCTACCAAGGAGCCTTATTTCTTTGGCGATGAAAACGCTAAACACCGTGTGGCGGTACTCGATTTAGGTGTAAAGAAAAATATTTTAAGAAATTTCGACGACAGAGATGTATATGTAAAAGTATTTCCGGCAAAAACATCTTTCGAAGAAATGGAACAATGGGGAGCCGACGGTTATTTCATTTCAAACGGCCCCGGCGATCCGGCGGCAATGCCTTATGCAGTAGAAACTGTAAAGAAAGCTTTAGCAGCAGATAAACCATTATTCGGTATTTGTTTAGGCCACCAGCTTTTAGCACTTGCCAACGATATTAAAACCGTTAAAATGTTTAACGGCCACCGCGGATTAAATCATCCTGTAAAAAATATCATTATTGATCATTGCGAAGTAACCTCTCAAAATCACGGTTTCGGAGTGGTTGCAGACGATGTGAGAAGTTCTGACAAAGTAGAAATTACTCACCTCAATTTGAACGATAACTCTATTGAAGGAATCAGAGTAAAAAACAAAAAGGCTTTTTCGGTACAATACCACCCCGAATCTTCGCCCGGCCCGCACGATTCACGTTACTTATTCGATCAGTTTGTGAATTCCATGGCTACTGAAAAACAATAAAATTTAACCCGCTTAATACATTAGCGGGTTTTTATTTAAATAAATGATACAAATCTGTCTGTAAAAGTTTTTAAAAAACTATTTTTGACAAAAAAAGCCTTAGTGTTTTTGATACACTAAGCAATCCCGGAAGGGAATTATAAATAATCATAATTGATAACGATAAATCATAAACGATGAGCATAATTTTAGACGTCCATGCCCGCCAGATACTTGATTCGCGAGGCAATCCTACTATTGAAGTAGATGTAATTACAGAAAACGGAATACTTGGCCGTGCGGCAGTACCATCTGGTGCTTCTACCGGCATGCACGAAGCTGTTGAGCTTCGAGATAACGACAAGTCGAAATACATGGGTAAAGGTGTATTAGAAGCGGTTAAGAATGTAAACGAAATACTCGCGAAAGAGCTTAAAGGATTAGATGTTTTCGAGCAAAACACTATAGACGCCATTATGCTTAAAGTAGACGGCACCGAAAATAAAAGCAAAATTGGCGCAAACGCTATTCTGGGCGTTTCATTAGCAGTAGCGAAAGCTGCCGCACAGGAAAGCCGCCAGCCTTTATACCGTTACATTGGTGGTGTAAACGCTAACACATTGCCTATCCCGATGATGAACATCGTAAACGGAGGTTCTCACTCTGATGCTCCTATCGCATTCCAGGAATTTATGATTATGCCTGTAGGCGCTCCTTCTTTTTCTGAAGCACTACGTTGGGGAACTGAAGTTTTTCATAATTTGAAAAAAATATTACACGACAGAGGTTTATCTACAGCCGTAGGTGATGAAGGCGGATTTGCCCCCAAATTTGAAGGTACTGAAGATGGTGTTGAGACTATTATCAAAGCCATCGAAAAAGCAGGATACAAAGCCGGTGAAGATATTTATTTAGCGTTTGATTGTGCTGCTTCTGAGTTTTACAAAGACGGCAAATACGATTATACCAAATTTGAAGGCGATAAAGGTGCTATCCGCACCAGTGCCGAGCAAGTTGAATACCTCGCTCAATTAGCTGAGAAATACCCGATTATATCTATCGAAGATGGTATGGCTGAAGATGACTGGGATGGCTGGAAGTTATTGACTGAAAGAATCGGTGCTAAAGTTCAACTGGTTGGAGATGATTTATTTGTAACTAACGTTAAACGCTTGCAACAAGGGATCGATAATAACACCGGAAATTCAATCCTTGTAAAAGTTAATCAGATCGGTTCATTAACCGAAACTATTAACGCAGTATCACTGGCGCAAACCAACGGTTACACATCTGTAATGTCTCACCGTTCTGGAGAAACCGAAGATGTTACCATCGCTGATTTAGCGGTTGCTTTAAATTGCGGACAGATTAAAACAGGTTCAGCTTCACGTTCAGACAGGATAGCGAAATACAATCAGTTACTTCGAATTGAAGAAGAACTTGGCGAGAACGCTAAGTTTATCGGAAAAAACTTTAAGTTTTTAAAGAAGTAAGAATCTTGAATATTTTTAAAAAGCCCGCTGGTCGGGCTTTTTTTTGTGCATTTATTTTTTGAAGCAAATAACCGGCTGATGAAGTACTACCGGTAAGCAGGATTTACTTCTTTGATAAATCCTCAATATTTTTATATTTGTACTACCAATGAAAAGAATTGTAAGTTTATTCGGTAACAAATATTTTTTAGTAAGCACCGGCTTTGTAGTGTGGATGCTGTTTTTTGACCGAAATGACCTCCTTTCTCAATACGAATACCGCTCGCAACTAAATAAGTTTAAAGATGAGAAGGCTTTTTATATCGCTGAGATAGAAAAAGTAAAAACCGATTTAGAGGAACTTAGCACCAATAGAGAGCGACTGGAAAAATTCGCCCGGGAAAAGTACTTGATGAAGAAAGATGATGAAGACGTTTACGTCATCATTCGTGAGAAATCTGAAAAAGATTAAATCCTTTTTTTAATACTTCTATTTTTTATTAGTGAAAGTATTTTTCAGCTTCTACATGCTTATGGGATTTCTGATGTTAATGCC
Organism: Sphingobacteriaceae bacterium; assembly: GCA_014380615.1. Taxonomy (GTDB): domain Bacteria; phylum Bacteroidota; class Bacteroidia; order Sphingobacteriales; family Sphingobacteriaceae; genus Paradesertivirga. The sequence continues at coordinate 158,476 of JACMJM010000044.1, read as the reverse complement.
GGGCATAACATCCGCCATAACTCCGCAGAAAAGCACCTCAGGTTTGCTTAAAAACTCAGCTGTGTTTAAGCCTGCCGCTACAGTGGGTTTAAAGCTTCTACTTATCGGCGAAATCATTGGCTATTCTTACATTAAAATATCACTTCAATCTACCGATAACTCCAAGCGTTATAAAAATACCGCCATCGCCTTTGAAGGAACCTGTTACGAGGCTAAAACTAGTAAGAATTATAAAATAATCGGAACCTTCAATACCGAAACCAGGGTATGGAAGCTCAACTGTTTTGATAACAGTAAGCACTTGTCAATATTTATCGGCAGGGAAAACCGTGAAGGAGTAATAGAGGGGCACTGGACCTGCAAAAAATCTATACTGCCATTCTATCTAAAGAAACCCAATTAATGTCGTGTCAACGATAGATGCCGTGTTGGTTTTCAGCATAAGTACTTCGTCAGGCTCAATACAAGTTCTGTCCGACTCTCCTCAGCCTGACATAGTACAATGACACTACCCTAGACTTCGCCGCTTCTTTTTCTAATAAACCATTCGGCTGATAAAAGGGCAAGGATCAGAAAAAACACTAGTTTAAGACTAATTAACTCTTCGTATTTCCTGTCTTCATAGGAAATAGTTTTAATCAGTTCATTCTTTCTGATCTTATCAGCAAGGCTCTTTACATTGGACGGATAAACCAACTCCCCCTCGTTTAAAGCAGAAAGATTGTAAAGTAATTGATGATTAGCGGTAGTTTGGCGGTATTCCGTTTGCTGCTGTATAATTACAAACTGCCCTGTTGCCGTATGCTTTATTTTACCTAATTGTGTGCTGGCCGAATACGAATATTCTCCGGCGGGTAATACCCCCGCATCAAGAATATATCCGCTACCTGTTTTACTAAAGAGAAAAGGATATGTTTTATTATCATGCTTTAACGCGACGGAGACATCAGGAGAATTAACAAGTTCATAGTTCTCATTGTATAGTTCAGCATTCAAAATTATATGTTCATATTCATCGAAGGTGTTTTTTGAAGGATAAACCCTGAACTTTCGCTTATCATCCTTACTCACCATAAACTGCATCACTTTGCTAAGCAATTCGTTTGTTGCCAGATGATTTCCATTTTCTTTAAAATCCTCCAAACGCCACCGCCAAACACCTTCTCCGGCAAGTACCGCCGTTTTCTTCTCACCCGATTTCGAAAAAAGCAATAGTGGCCGGTCTGTAGCGATTTTACCAATCTGCTGACTTAAAAGTACCGAAGCCTGATTTTTAACCGCGTAATTCCCGAAAGGCGCAATTAAGGGTGCAAAATCTGGAAGGCTGATACGGGTTTGATCAGACAAAGTAAAATCATAAAAACTCGGATTTACCTTAGCGATTACTTCTTCCGAAGCTCCCGCAGAATTTATGGTTAACAAATCCTGAACCTGCGAAAATGCCTGCAGATTAGTTTGCGCCCCCAGAATAAACCATATCGGCTTTGTAGCCGCCTGTTGCAACACAGATCGGATATCATTGCCTGAAGAGGGCAGTTGGTGAAGGATCAGTAAGCCTGCGTCGCCAAGATCTGAACTTTTATAATCGCTGATTAAAACGCTTTTTATCTCGTAGTTTTTATTTAATTCTACAGACTGCTTAATTGCCGTTATATCGGGGTGAGGTGAGTTTGCCAGAATAAGTATTTTATTTTTCCCGTCAATTACTTCGACAAAAAAAGTCTGAGTATTATTTTGAGTTGAAAGTTCGCCGGAAACAGGCGAAAGATTAACGGTAAAACGCTGAATCCCTTTCCGCCTTGCCGAAAGTGTTACAGGAATATTTATGCGATACTCGTTAGAGTTTACCGCAACACCCTTTGAAAAAACAGTCCCGGAAGCGTTAGAAACCGTTAGCCGACTAGCCGCGCCACGGCTTTGAAACGCTTCAACGCTTATCTCTATCTGAAAATCATTATCGAGGTATACAATGTTATTGTAGTTGACATTAGCTATTAATAAATCCCTTTTGGGGATTGTATCGCCCAATGCAATAGTATATATCGGTGACTTTAGATTTTGGGCTTCATACTCCGGGTTTCCCCCCTGATTATAAATTCCATCGGAGGCAAGGACAACAGCACCAATATTACGGTTCGGATACTGTTCATTAATATATTTAAAAACAGAATTTATATCAGAAAGGGGTTCTTTGTACCCTGGGTTAAGTCCCGGTTTAATTGCCGCTCCAAAGGTAAGCGGCTTCAGTTCGTATTCTTTTGAAAGTTCTTGCTCCAGGGCTTTAAATTGCCCTGTATAGCCGTTAAGATTGAAGCCAGCAGGCCTTGATATAGAAATGGAGGCAGAATTATCCTGGGCGAGTATAATAAGAGGCTTCTCAGTTGATTTGCCGATAAACCTGATCGCTGGCGCAACTAAAAGGAAGGCAATAATTGCCACCGCCACACTACGTAAAGCGAACAGGATTTTATTCTGCGGGTTAAGCTTTCCCGGCCTGTACAGCAAACAGGCATATGCAATGCCCAGCAAAATGCAGAACAGCATCCAGAAAAAAGTAGCGGTAGTAAACTGAAGCTGAAATAAAAAAAGCATATCTACAGAACGTAAATATGCCATTTTTTATTTAAAGGTTTTGAACTTATACGGCTTTAACCTAATCGTTACACTTATAACATCCCTCCGTCAACGGCAATTACCTGACCGGTGATGTAGGAACTTAAATCAGAAGCTAAGAACACGCATGCGTTGGCTACGTCTTCGGTTTCTCCCGCACGCTTCAAAGGGATTCCAGCTTCCCAACCTTCAACAACCTTCGGATCAAGCACTTCGGTCATCTCGGTTTTAATAAAACCCGGAGCAACAACGTTTGTCCGAATGTTTCTCGAACCCAATTCTTTAGCCATCGACTTAGAAAAACCAATGATACCAGCTTTAGAGGCTGCGTAATTACCTTGACCGGCATTCCCCTGAACACCAACTACCGAACTCATATTAATAAATACACCTTTACGGTTCTTCATCATGATTTTAGAAGCAGCCTTAGTAACATTAAAAATCGATTTTAAGTTCACCTCAAGTACTTCATCCCATTGTTGCTCACTCATCCGCATTAACAAACCATCCTTTGTAATCCCGGCGTTATTAACTACTATATCGACGGTGCCAAAATCTGCAACTATATCATTAATCAATTGCTCGGCCTGGTCGAACTTAGAGGCATCAGAACGATAACCTTTAACTTTAGTTCCTGATGATTGCAATTCCTGTTCTAATGCCTGTCCTTTTTCAACAGACGACAGGTATGTAAAGGCAACATTGGCACCATGTTCAGCAAACTTTTCGGCTATTTTACGACCAATACCTTTTGAAGCTCCTGTGATCAGTGCTGTTTTTCCTTCAAGTAATTTCATACGCTTTTTAATTTGTGCGTGAAGTTAGAATTTTTTGAATAAACACAGAAAGACACATTACAAATTTGAAGCATCCACTTCATCAGACACGCTATTGATGTAATGATGATACTCTTTTTTTAAATCCAGCAAACAGGCCGCACATAAACATCCCTCGAAATTTTCGCTCACATATTGCGTTTCATTCAAGCTCAACTGAACTGCGGTACACTGGCACTTAGTATACGAATTTGCTTTGCATTCAATTCGGGTACTACAGCGCTCGCATTGAATTATTTCGTGTTTAATCATCTTTCTATTTACGAATTAAGATTTTAGATTTACGATTAAGCAATTAGCAGATTGTTTAAGAGTTAGGTTTCCCGATGTGCGTCAAGCAGGCCTATTCGTAAATCTAAAATCTTAATTCGCAAATCCTTTCTTTACGCTGAACACGTCACACATCCTTCTTCTATCGAACAAACCGGACCCTCGGGAATTTCATCAGCAATCGCCTCAACTATTCCCGGAATTACCGGTTCCATATTCTTGCCCGCCTGATTTTCGACTGTAAATTTAACAGCTTGCGATGCGGCCTGGGTACGTAAATAATACATTCCGGTTTTTAAGCCCTTTTTCCATGCGTAGAAGTGCATAGATGTAAGTTTAGAAGAATTGGGCGAGTTGATAAACAAATTTAAAGATTGCGACTGGCAAATATAGGCTCCCCTGTCGGCAGCCATATCTATGATGGTACGCATTTTAATTTCCCAAACCGTTTTATACAACTCTTTAATATCTGATGGAATTTCAGCGATATCCTGAATAGAGCCATTTGCCGTTATGATTTTATTTTTGATATCGTTATTCCACAGCCCCAGATTTACAAGATCTTTTAAAAGATGTTTGTTAACCACAATAAACTCACCGCTTAATACGCGACGCGTATAGATATTCGAGGTGTAAGGTTCAAAGCATTCATTATTTCCAAGAATTTGAGAAGTAGAAGCAGTAGGCATAGGCGCCACCAATAAGGAATTTCTTACTCCATGATTCATTACGTCCAAACGAAGATTCTCCCAATCCCAACGATCACTAGCCGGTTTTACATTCCAAAGGTCGAATTGAAACTTTCCCTGCGAAAGAGGTGAACCTTTAAAAGATTCATAAGCACCCTCTTGTATGGCAAGATCTTTTGAAGCGGTCATAGCAGCAAAATAAATCGTTTCAAATATTTCTTTGTTTAACTGCTGGGCCTCAGGGCTCTCGAATGGCATTCTTAACAGGATAAAAGCATCCGCCAATCCCTGAACACCAAGGCCCACAGGGCGATGCCGCAGGTTAGAATTACGCGCCTCTTCAACCGGGTAATAATTATTATCGATGATCTTATTTAGATTTAACGTTACCTGATAAGTAACCTCATACAATTTTTGATGATCGAATACGCCATCGATGATAAAGCGGGGTAAAGCGAGCGAGGCGAGGTTGCAAACAGCGATCTCATCTGCCGATGTATATTCCAATATTTCGGTACAGAGATTAGAACTTTTAATTGTGCCCAAATTCTGCTGGTTTGATTTTGAGTTAGCAGCATCCTTGTACAACAAGTATGGAGTGCCCGTTTCTACCTGGGCATCTAAAATAGCAAACCACAACTCCTGGGCCTTTACAGTTTTTCTCGCTCTTCCCTCCTGCTCATATTGCGCATATAAGCGGTTAAATTCTTCGCCATAGCATTCGTGTAAGCCGGGCGCTTCATGCGGGCAAAATAAGCTCCAGTCTCCATTAGCTTCAACCCGCTCCATAAACAGGTCACAAATCCAAAGCGCCAGGAATAAATCGCGGGCACGCATCTCCTCTTTTCCGTGATTTTTCCTTAAATCCAGAAATTCAAATACATCGGCATGCCATGGCTCGAGATATACAGCAAAGGCACCTTTACGCTTCCCGCCACCTTGATCAACGTATCTGGCAGTATCATTAAACACTCTTAGCATGGGTACAATTCCATTACTGGTACCATTGGTTCCGCTGATGTATGATCCGGTAGCCCTAACGTTGTGTATACTTATCCCGATACCGCCAGCACTTTGGGAGATCTTGGCAGTTTGTTTAAGAGTATCATAGATCCCGTCGATGCTATCATCTTTCATGGTTAAAAGAAAGCAGGATGACATTTGCGGCTTAGGTGTACCCGCATTAAATAAGGTAGGAGTAGCGTGAGTAAACCAGCGCTCGCTAATAAGATTATAGGTTTTAATTGCGCTATCAATATCCTTTTTATGGATACCCACTGCCACGCGCATAAACATATGCTGAGGGCGTTCGGCTATTTGACCGTCGAGCTTCAGCAAATACGACTTTTCGAGGGTTTTGAATCCAAAGTAATCGAATCCGAAATCGCGGTCGTATATAATAGTGCTGTCTAAAATGCTGCTATTTGCTTCAATAATCTCCATTACATCGTCAGCAATTAACGCGGCTGGTTTCCCAATTTTAGGGTCAATATATTGATGAAGTTTCCGCATAGTATCGGAAAATGACTTAGTAGTATTTTTATGCAGATTCGACACCGCGATGCGGGAAGCAAGCAGCGCGTAATCCGGGTGCTTGGTAGTTAAAGATGCCGCAGTCTCTGCCGCAAGGTTATCAAGTTCTGAGGTGGTTACGCCATCAAACAAACCTTCAATTACTTTCTTGGCAACATCAATAGGGTCTACCAATGCCGGGTTAAGACTATAGCATAATTTTTCTATGCGGGCGGTTATTTTATCGAATTTAACGGTTTCTTTTCTGCCGTCTCTTTTTATTACAAACATAATTGAAGTATAATGTAGCTAGAATCAGGTATCAAGACTGACGACTAGCTGAGTCACAATAATTTTTTAGCACCAAGTCATGATACTTGCATCTTGATACCAGATACCCTCTTAAAAATCCTCATCAAGTGAGAATGCCTGACTGCTTTCGTTAGTTGAGAGGACGCCGCTTTTCTGGTAATCGCCTACTCGCTTTTCGAAGAAATTAGTTTTTCCCTGCAGGGAGATCATCTCCATAAAGTCGAAGGGGTTTGAAGAAAGGAAGATCTTATCATACCCCAGTTCAGCCAGCCACCTGTCTGCAACAAATTCAATATACTGGCTCATCAAATTAGCGTTCATCCCGATAAGGGCTACAGGCAAGGCATCGGTAATAAATTCCTTCTCAATACTTACAGCATCAGAAATTATTTGGTGTACTTCCTCCTGCGGAAGCCGGTTCGCCAACATTCCATAAAGCAGACATGCGAACTCGCAGTGCATCCCTTCATCGCGCGAGATCAGCTCGTTACTAAAAGTTAAGCCCGGCATTAATCCTCTTTTTTTAAGCCAAAAAATAGAACAGAAGCTGCCGCTAAAAAAGATCCCTTCAACAGCTGCGAAAGCTACCAGTCTTTGTGCAAAGGTGCCGTTATTGATCCATCTTAACGCCCATTCGGCTTTCTTTTTAACACAGGGAACTGTTTCAATGGCGTGAAACAGATGATTCTTTTCCGCATGATCTTTAATGTAGGTATCGATAAGTAATGCGTAGGTTTCGGAGTGGATATTCTCCATCATGATCTGAAATCCATAGAAACAGCGTGCCTCGGGCACTTGAACTTCATTCATAAAATTTACCGCCAGGTTTTCATTTACAATACCATCGCTGGCGGCGAAGAAAGCCAGGATGTGCGACACAAAATGCTTTTCACCAGAGTTGAGATTTTCCCAGTCTTTCAAGTCGCCAGAAAGATCAATTTCTTCGGCCGTCCAGAAGCTGGCTTCATGTTTTTTGTACATCTCCCAGATAGCGGGATAATTGATGGGCAGGATCACGAAACGATCCTTGTTTTCTTTTAATAATACTTCATCCTGTTGCATAGCGGTTTTTGATTAAATAAATGCGAAACAGGAATTGACAAAAGACGGGTAATCCTTAAGCGGTTGCTATACGGAGACGAGCTTTCGTCAAAACCTTATACGTGAAAGTTTTGACAAAATCATCTGGCAGGTGTCTGGCTTGTATTTAAAAATACTTACAGTTGCACGTCAGCCCGGGATTTTAACCCGGTTCCCTTTTAATCGCAGCTCAGCCTAAGCTTAACAACGAACCTGAATGATATATGTGAAAGAACTTATTGAAACAAAGATATATCAAACATACAACGCCACATAAAAGAAGTTATGAACAAGTAATAGTTTTAGACATATTGAAATATAGTTGGTATAACTCTAGTGTGTTTAACTTTTTATTTTAGTTTTGCGTGCAAATTTAGTCTTACTTATTTATACATTTTGTTCTACCATAAATCAACAAAGGGGCTAATATGCGTCTGCTTGTATTTAATCGCATTTAATCTTAAATCCCAATCCATTACCGAAAGAGTCGATGGAAAAATTTTAAAGTCAGGCTCGAATTTTTTCAATACAAATTTGAAAGACAAAGAATCATCAACTGGTGATTATATTAATTTTTACCAAAAGTATATTAGTGAAATAAGGGGGCAGGAATGTCCTATGTATCCCAGTTGTTCAAATTTCGGGTTAAAATCATTCAAAGAGACGAGCTTTGTTGAGGCATTTTTACTAGTCTCCGACAGGTTATTACGCTGTGGGCATGACCAGCGAAATTATTCTCTCACCCTTAGAGCCAACGGCTTTAAAAACTTAGATTACCCCCATTACGACAATCCTCCGAATGAGCTATATTATAAAGGCAATCAATATTTTTATTCGTACGCTGACACGGCAAAAGATGCAGAATCAGCAATAAAATTAATTAAAAGCCTAATTAATGAGGGGCTTTTTCACGAGGCGTTATTGGAAATAAACCGCAGCAAATATAGACAGCAGATTATTAGCCCGGAATTATTCATCAACGAATTAATTTGTTTACGAGCACTCGGGGAATTCGAAAAAGCTATTTATGCGTTTGAAATGAAATGCCCTAAGCATCTAAAAGCAGATCCGGAAATATTATATGAACTATCTTTAAACTATTCAAGCCTTGCCAACTATGATAAGGCTCTTCAAATAATTAATAAAGCCGCTGAAAATACTACGGATAAGTATTTAAAGGTAAAGCTTCATTCTGCCGAGGCAAGGTTTTATGCCAGGCAATACCAATGGGAAGAATCTGCAATGGCACTGAATAAGCTAAAGGATCTGCCTGTCGCTCAAAAGATACTGGACGATAAATTATCACTTTTAAAGTCAAGCTTGCCGTTAAAAACTAAAAAGCCTGAAATAGCTGCACTAATTTCTATCGTTCCGGGCGCAGGGTATGCGTATTCAGGACATAAACAAACAGCTGTCTCAGCCTTCATCATTAACGGATTATTAACCTATGCCACCTATTCTAACATAAAAAATAAAAATTACGGCATGAGCATGCTCACCGGCGTTTTTAATTTAAGCTTTTATATTGGCAACATCTACGGGGCCAGTAAAAGTGCTAAACGATTTAATGAGCAACAGAGAAAAAACTTAAGTGATAAATTAATATATAATCTTTAATCCTAAACCACAATTTATGTTAACATCAATTCTAAAGCAAACATTTTATGTAAAGCATGTAGCCTTACTTCTAATCATCTCCGTTCTTTGCATGTCTTTTAATATGCGAGCCGATGGCGTAACAGTAATTGCGGGAACATCTGTTGCATTAGAAACCGCATCAACTATCTCTTCATCAGGTATAACACCCGGGCAAATTATTGATTTCAAAGTAAAATATGATGTAAAAGTAGGCGACAAAGTAGTTATAGCTGCTGGCGCACCCGCAAAAGGGCAGGTCTTGAGAGCCCAAAAAGCTAAAGGCCTGGGTAAAGAAGGGCTGATAGAAGTTCAATTAAAATCAGTTAAAGCCGTGGACGGTCAGGATATTCCATTGGGAATGGGCAATGTGTTTCAGGAAGGCGAAAGCAAAGAAACACTGTCAATTGTACTGGGTGTTTTAGTTTGCATACTTTTCCTTACAATGAAAGGGAAAGACGCCTTAGTTCCCGCTGGATATGAAGCAAACGCATCCGTTGCCATCACATCTACGGTTGAGGTAAAATAAGAAGTATTTATAAACCTGAACCTGCCAATAGCTAACATTGGCGGGTTTTTTTATACACTAATCTTTTCGATCTTTAACCACTGATATGAGCAACAATTCCATTTCAAAGTTTGTTCGGATTCCGGATCTCATTTCTCTGGCAAACGGAGTCCTTGGATTACTATCAATTGTCTGCAGCGTTAACAAGCAACACGAATGGGCGGCATTGCTCATAACCCTGGCCGGAGTCGCCGACTTTTTTGACGGCCGTGTTGCCCGCAGATTAAACATCAGCTCAGAGTTCGGCAAGCAGCTTGACTCGCTATGCGATCAGGGATCGTTTATTATCGCACCAATGATATTTGTTTATACCATAGAAAGCATTGACATTGCCATACGTATACTTCTATGCTCTTGCTATGTTCTGGCGGGACTATTAAGACTCGCACGATTTAACGTAACCGGGACCCTAAACGGCGGGAAGTATTTTGAAGGCATGCCTGTTCCGTTTAGTATACCCATAGTGCTGAGTTTCTTTATTTTTCAGTTTTTCGGAATCTCGCTTCTTTATTGGATTACCCTGTTTTTTATTCACGCGGGGCTGATGGTATCTACAGTTAAAATCAGGAAAATTTAAGCTACTTCTTTTTGTACTTAATTTCTACCGGCGCCACCCCATCGTCCAACATTCCGATCTTTCGGGCGGCCTTTTTTGAAAGGTCGATTATTCTCCCGGCAACAAACGGGCCCCGATCATTGATCTTCACTTTAACGGATTTGCCGTTTTCGAGATTGGTTACCTTTACTTTAGTACCGAAAGGCAGGGTTTTATGAGCCGCTGTCCGCTTCGAACTGCGAAACTTTTCGCCGCTCGCGGTTTTTTTGCCGTTAAACTTTTTAGCGTAATAAGATGCTTTACCCTTTTGAGTTACCCTGTCAGAGCAGGCGGCTATTCCTATCAAGGCTGGTATTAAAACTACAAGCACCCGGTTCCTCATTCAATAAAAGTAAAAATCTTAAAAACACCAATTCCCAAAAGTTATCCACTTTCAGGAATATCGGTTCAAAACTTTTATCAAAGCGAGCTGAATCTTACTTTTTGGCGGGAATAAAATTCATCGAAACGGAATTAACGCAATGGCGGGTGTTTTTAGAAGTAAAACCTTCGCCCAAAAACACATGGCCTAAATGCCCGCCGCATTTTGCGCATACAATTTCTGTACGCATCCCGTCCGGATCGGGAATTCTTTTCACCGCACCTTTTATTTCATCGTCAAAGCTGGGCCATCCGCATTGCGAATCAAACTTAGTGTCTGACAGATAGAGCGGATTGTCACAACGCTTGCAGGTGTATGTTCCCTTCTCTTTATTACTTAACAGTTTACCTGTATAAGGCGACTCGGTACCCTTGTGTACTATTACTCGTTCTTCTTCGGGTGTTAGTTTATTGTATTCCATATTCTTTTCGGTGTGGTTATTGGCCTTCTTTTTATCCTGCGCGCAAGAATAAAGTGCTACACATAACAGGCATACTAAAATATGCAGGGTTTTCTTAATCATGATAAATCATTTCTACTATATACGCTCAATTAGTACTAAATAGTTTTCACGCAAGATTTTAAAGTCGAAAAACTAAAAAATCAAATATAAAATTACATTTGTTGGCTATTAATTAAGTATGAAGATAACTTTTTTGGTAATAGGAAAAACAGAAGACAGTTACTTGAAAGAGGGCATTGAAAAATACGTTAAGCGCCTTAAACACTATATAAAGTTTGAAATAATCGAAATCCCGGAACTGAAGAACACTAAAAACCTTACGGAAGACCAGCAGAAATCGAAAGAAGCGGAATTGATTTTAAAGAACGTAAACAATACCGACTACATTGTATTGTTAGATGAAAAGGGCCTGGAGTTTTCATCTGTACAATTTTCGGGCTTTATCAGCAAGAAAATGCTATCGAGTGTGCAAAACCTGGTATTTATAGTTGGGGGCCCGTATGGATTTGAAAATAATCTACAAACGCAGGCAAACGATAAACTTTCGCTATCCAAAATGACGTTCTCACATCAAATGGTCCGCCTGTTTTTTGTTGAACAACTTTACAGAGCTTTTAGTATCTTAAAGGGCGAACCGTATCATCATAACTAAATATGTATTATGCTAAAACCAAGAAACTACAGATACAAAGGCATAAATCCAGACACTGAGCAGAAACGCTTTTGGCTAATGCTGTTAATAGCGTTAGCAATTTGTGCAGCGATCTATTATTTTACCTAAGAAGGCTTATTCAGCCTTCTTAGGTTTTTTCGCGGCTTTCTTAGCTGGCTTAGGCTCTTCAGCAACAGGTGCTGATTCTTGGGGAGCAGGTTCAGCCGGAGACTCTTCAGCAAGTACAGCCGTTTCGGATGTCTCAACAAAAAGAGGTAACTCTTTTATAATGTTAAACCAGGTTATGATCTTCTTCATATCCGAAGCATAAACCCTGTCTTCATCATGATCTGGCGCCACTTCTCTGAAATAGTTCCGCAATGTGGCACCATCCGCCTTTGGATCGGGAATAGATGATGTTCCCTTCATGCGTTCGAAAACATCAATCAGTTTAATATCATCGCTATCACCGAAAATGGTAATATCTTCAAGGGAAGCCAATTTTGCTGTAGTTAAATTAACTATCAGCTTTACTTTTTGCTCATCTAAACTTTCGAGAACAAAACCTGATTTATTCTGGCCGATAATTTTATACAAACCCGGCTTGCCCGAAACTGCTACTAAACCTTTTAAATTCATGTGTTTGAAATTTGATATTAAGAGGCTGTTTCAAAGGTCGGCACCATTTAAATTCCTAGCGTCAAGCTGATCTGCCAAAGGCGGACTTTTTGCCTTCGTAGCAACTATCTTTCGACAGGCTCAAGATGACCACAGCAACTTTTGAAACAGTCTCCTGTATTTTATTCTTCGATAACGTCTATTGATAAGATCTTATCGCCTGCGCTAATAGCATCTACAACCTCAACATTTTCGATCACTTTACCAAAGCAAGTATGATTACGATCTAAATGAGCAGTGTTATTACGGCTGTGGCAGATAAAGAACTGTGAACTTCCTGTATCGCGTCCTGCATGAGCCATAGATAATACACCCCTGTCGTGATACTGATTCTCACCAGTTAATTCGCATTTAATTCGAGTACCCGAACCACCAGCTCCTGTGCCGGTAGGATCGCCGCCCTGAATTACAAAATCAGGAATAACACGGTGAAAAGTCACCCCGTTATAAAATCCTTCTTTAGCTAATCCCAAAAAATTAGCCACTGTGTTGGGCGCGTCCTGATCGTAAAACTGTACGGTCATGTCGCCTTTTTCTGTTTTAATTATTGCTTTACTCATAAGTTTCAAATTTTAACGAGTGGGCAAAGGTAATTATTTAAGTTACATTGGGTAATCAATTTTTAAAATCGGTTATTCGGTTTGTATCTTATACCTTTAAGCTAAGAATTTACGTTATTGCATACATGATTAAGTGGCCTGCTTTCTTCCTACTACTAATTTTATCGTTCGGTTCAAGAGCCGCATTTATTATTATCCCGATGGATGAGGACCAGAAAAATCACTTAAAGGCTTATGGCATTGCGTTCTGGACATTGAAAAATGGATTGGAGGCCGATTGGCTGCTTAATTACCGCGGAGGAAGTTTCTTAATAAAGTACGCGGAGCCTCTGGAAAAAGAATGTAAGATCAGGGGTGTATCCTATGAGGTTATTGCGGATGCGAAAGTCACATCAATACTGAATGAAATATCAGACCCTTCGGTTAATATGGACATGGTTAAGCTTGAAAAAGCACCAAAGATTGCCGTATACTCACCTAAAAACAAACTCCCCTGGGATGATGCGGTAACAATGGTTCTTACTTATGCCGAAATTCCATACGATGTAATTTATGATGAAGAAGTATTAAAAGGCGACCTGCCAAAATACGATTGGCTACACATGCATCATGAAGATTTTACCGGACAGTATGGTAGATTTTGGGCGCATTACCGGGCACATAGCTGGTATATTGAAGACGTAAAAAGACAGGAGGCTATGGCCAAAAAACTGGGCTATAACAAGGTTTCGCAAATGAAACTAGCGGTGGCAAAAAGCATCAAAAACTTCTGTGCTGGCGGTGGCTTCCTTTTTGCGATGTGTTCGGGCACAGATAGCTTCGATATTGCTTTAGCAGCCGAAGGACTGGATATTTGCGAAAGCATGTTCGACGGCGACGGAGCCGATCCTAACGCACAATCGAAACTCAATTTTACCAATACCTTCGCTTTTCAAAACTTCAATCTCGACTTAAATCCTACCAATTACGAGTTTTCTAATATCGATGTTCCGCCAAACAGAATTACTGATCAAAGCCAGGATTTTTTTACACTGTTTAACTTCTCAGCTAAGTGGGATATAGTGCCTACCATGCTTACCCAAAATCACGACAAGGTGGTAAAAGGCTTTATGGGCCAGACCACCGCTTTCAGAAAAAGCTATTTAAAGCCGGATATCCTTGTAATGGGAGAAACCAAAACGGCCAATGAGGCGAGATACATTCACGGGCAAGTAGGTAAGGGCCAGTTTACTTTTTACGGCGGGCATGACCCGGAAGATTACCAGCATCAGGTTGGAGATCCGCAAACCGATTTAAACTTACATCCAAACTCTCCCGGATACAGGCTGATTTTGAATAATGTTCTTTTCCCGGCCGCGAAAAAGAAAAAGCAAAAAACCTAAAAAAATTAATCGTAAAAATTCCAGGTTACTCCAAACTTTAATAGTTTATCCGGCATTGGATAGCGGTTTATCGTATAATATCCTCTTGAGAGCCAACCCTGATTAATGTAATCATACCTAAGAAAAACATTAGCGCGTTTCAATGAAAACTTCGCCCAAACATCAAGAATTGGATAAGACGAAAATTCCCTGGCCGGTTCGGAGTTATAGAACTGACTCACGTTAATTGCATAAGATGGTGCCGGAAAGGGGCTGTTCCAGCGGGCATCGAACCCCAAATTGGTAAATATCGATTTGAAAATTCTCGCACCAAAATACAAACTGTTATACGTGTAAATTTCGGGGGTACGTAAAACACTTGTGAAATCCGTTTTCTGATATACTATAAAGTTTTCGAGATTAAACTTTCCGAAACGGCTTGCTTTACCCAGTGTAATTTTTAATAAGTTGATATTTTTCCCGAACTGCTCTGGTCGAATCTCTAAGGTATCCGGCAAGCCGGCATTGGTAAAATAAAGGTGATTAGTAATGAGATAGTAATCGGCGCGGCCTGTAAAACCGAACTTTGAATTAATGTATGCGAATGAGAGGCTGTTCGTTTTTGTGCGTTCAAAATTCTCTTTCCACTGATGATAGGTATAATCTACCTGCTCATAAATTTGCTCGGGAGATTTATTTTGCAAAAAGGCACCAAAGACAATTCGTCCTACCGATTTACTTAATAACACCTGTGTTTCGGCTGAGTACATATAGTCGCCAGCGTTTTTGCCCTGCGCAATTTGCTGGAGATTACCGGTGATAGACACTCTGTCGCTAAACTGGTAACCCGTGCTTGCTTTTAAGGTAATATTTTGGAACCTGGCAGCAGAATCCAGTTGGTTATACGAATAAAAATCGTGCTGAATGCCGACATCGAGCTTCATCTCATTTTTAATAAAACTTACCGAACGCCCCCGAAGGTAGAAACTATACATAAATTCATTTCGCAAATTTCGCACTCGTGTAGAATCTACTGTGAGAATTAAAGCGGAATCGGCCGACAGGGTGGGAAAAGCCGGAAATGCAGCACTCTGGCCTTCATTCTTGAAAAACTTATACACATCATTAGTATAGGTGAGCGCATGAGAAATTCTTTGAGTTGGAAGGATATTGGAATTCGCTTTCTTTAGGCTATCTAAACGCCCCAGATAATAAAACTGCTTAAAAAAATATTGCTTTTGCTTAAACTCCTGATGAGGAGACACTTTTTTGTCGAATTGGCGGTCAACATTTCCAAGTCTTACTACTGCGGTTCCCGATATTTTAGGTTTATCCGCGCTAAAGATATTATCGTTCGTAATAGAGCCATTCTCAGCCGCCCGGATAGTGTTGAAGAGTCCGTTTGCCAGAAGATTGTATCGCTTGTTCGGAGACTCGTACCAGGTAAATACCGAAGCGTTCAGGTGATCCGCCTTTTGATTTCTGTAAAACCCTTCAGAACCGATTCTAAAATAATTTGCTCCGATATTCCAGTTGGGCTTTATATTTTGAGAGTGAGTTGCCTTAAAAAACTGTTCTTTCAAACTCCCGTTTATATAACTCAGAGATGTAAATGGAGATCTTGCACGATAGTATTTGATCGAATCCTGGGTTAATCGATAAACATCAAGTGAATGAAAGCCGGCATCGAAGCCAATTATCCGGGAGGGGGTATACAGCATTTCCCGGTAGGCCAGGCCAAGGTTCCCAAGATTGATGGTAGGTCGTTGGGGTTTATTTAAGGGGTTATAATATTGAAAATAGCGAAAGCTGGTGTCGAGCGTAAGGGTTTGAGTGCTGTCTTGCAGCAGCCCTAAGGTTGTGTATCGTATAAATTTTGCTGTAATAATTATGGTATCTCTACCCTCGTCTTCAATTTTTCTTAGCGAGTCGAGTTCCGCATTCGCGTCGGGTGTGCGGTTGGTTCCGCCACGAGTTGGGCGTGGACTTCTCATTTGAGCCGAGAGTTCGAAGCCGTTTAGCACAAGAAAAAATAAAATAAAAAGGCGGAAAAAATTCGTCATTACAGAGAAGCGATCAATTCTTTAAGTACTACGGTCATTTTAGGTTCCGCTGTTTCGGCTACTTTAATAATGTCTTCAACAGAAACAGGCTCAAGCACATCGTGGAAACCTTCGTCGGTTAAAACCGAAACGGCAAATACAGGAACTCCCATGTGATTGGCAACAATTACCTCCGGAACGGTGCTCATTCCCACAGCATCGCCACCAATAATGCGCAAATACCGGTACTCTGCTTTTGTTTCAAGATTTGGCCCCGGCACAGAAACGTAAACGCCTTTATGGCACCTGATGTTATTTTTAGAAGCTATCTCCAGCCCTTTTTCTATCAAATCTCTGTTGTAAGGCTCGCTCATATCCGGAAAACGGGGGCCCAGTTCATCGAAGTTTCTTCCCCGTAAGGGATTATCATGCTGCATATTGATATGATCCTCAATAATCATCAGATCGCCGGTTTTAAAATCGGGATTTAATGAACCGCTGGCATTAGAAACAAATAGTTTGCTTATTCCCAGCATCTTCATTACCCTAACCGGGAAAGTGATCTGCCGCATATCGTATCCTTCATAATAATGAAGTCGCCCTTGCATCGCCACCACTCTTTTTCCCTCCAGCATTCCAAAAATCAGCCTTCCGGAATGAAACTCCAACGTAGATATAGGGAAATTAGGAATATTAGAATACATCAGCTTATGCTGAATCTCAATTTCATTAACTAAAGCACCTAAGCCCGTGCCCAGAATAATTCCAAACTCGGGTTCAAAATCTGCGATCTTATTCTTGATGTAAGCTGTTGTGCTGTATATTTCTTTTAACATACGATTCTATTAACTTGTTAAACCGCTCTATATCCGGTTGCTGAATTTTGGCTGTAACCGGCAGGTAATAAACCGGCAAACCTTTTAAAAGTTCGAGCAATACCGGCGCTTGTAAACGCTGCGCATCCTTTTCAGTTGTAATTATTATCTTCTCCGGCGATCGGCACTCTTTAAACTCCTGTGCAAGTTTAGTAATATTTTTGCTGCTGAAGGGGTGATGATCGGGATAATCGTGGTGCAGAACGCTCGCCGATAAAGATTTAACCTTTTTTAACAGCGGGAGCGGGTTGGCGATACCCGTTAACAAAAACACGGCAGTTTGAGGTTTAATATCAGTTAAGGACAGTTTATTCCCATCCCCTATAGAGATAAGATCACCGTAACTGAGATATGAAAAAAATAATTGCTGGCCTTCAACAGGTTTCAGCCGGTTTCTAACCCTCTCTATTTCTTCGGCCGATAAATTTTCGGGGCATTTAGAAACCATTATAATATCTGCTCGCTTTCTGTTTCTAAAAGGCTCGCGCAGGTTACCCGCGGGAAGCACTAAGAAGAACTGGCCCAGCTGGGTATAATCAAAAAGAAGAATGCTTAGTCCCGGTTTCACAGCCCGATGCTGAAAAGCATCGTCCAAAATAACCAGATCGTGATCGGGCAGCAAAGCTTCAATCCCTGTCACCCGCTTTTCTGAAACAGCGACGGTAATGTCGTGGAATTTCTTGCGGAACTGAAGAGGCTCATCGCCGCATTCTTCAGAAGTACTTTCTGGCTTAACTAAACGGAAGCCCGTAGTTTTCCGTCCGTATCCGCGGCTTAAAACAGCGATCTTGTAATTTTCTTTCAGGAGTCGTATCAAGTATTCTGCCATCGGGCTTTTACCAGAACCGCCTACTGCAAGGTTACCGATGCTGATTACAGGGATTGAAAATTTTTTCGATGAAAAAAAGCCGACATCAAACAATAAATTTCTCGCCCAAATGATTAAGCTGTAGATAACAGAAAAAGGAAGCAACAGCAGACGCAAATAGTGCATGCGGTAAAGATAACAAATACGATGTTCGAATACTGATTAGGCTTAAAATTGACCAACAAACCAGCAATATAGTGGTTGTATTTAAACGTTAACTTACAGCTAAATCTAATTTTAGTAACTTGCATTATGAGCACAGGATTTTTCAAAGTACCCCAGGCCATTAACGAGACCGTTCTAAATTATGCCCCCGGAAGCAATGAGCGGAAGCTTTTGAAAGAGGCGATTGCGCAAGCATATTCTGAACAGGCTGATATTCCGATGTATATCGGAGGAAAGGAAATTCGCACAGGCGCAAAAAAAGAGATTCGGCCTCCGCATAACCACCGGCAAGTAATAGGCCATTACCATGAGGGTGATAAAACCCATGTTGAACAGGCTATCAGGGCTGCACTTGAAGCTAAATCTGCCTGGGCCGATTTGGCTTGGGAACAACGTGCCGCTATATTTTTAAAAGCCGCCGAATTGGCTTCGGGACCCTACCGTTATAAATTAAATGCCGCAACAATGCTGGCACAATCTAAAAACGTATATCAGGCAGAGATCGACGCGGCTTGCGAACTGGTGGATTTTCTTCGGTTTAACGTTCAGTACCTGGCCGAAATTTATGCTCAGCAGCCTCCTGTATCGCCGAAAGGAGTTTGGAACCGTGTGGAACAACGGCCCCTTGAAGGTTTTGTATTTGCCTTAACTCCATTCAATTTTACCGCCATTGCGGCTAATCTTCCGGCTTCAGCAGCCTTAATGGGAAATGTGGTAGTGTGGAAACCGGCAGATGCTCAAATCTATTCGGCAAATGTAATAATGGACATATTCCGTGAAGCGGGAATACCAGATGGTGTTATAAATCTGGTTTACGTAGATGGACCGGAGGCTGGTGAAATAATCTTTAATCACCGTGATTTCGCAGGAATTCACTTTACCGGTTCAACAAAAGTATTCCAGGAGATATGGAAAACTATCGGCACTAATATTCATAAATACAAATCGTATCCACGCATTGTGGGCGAAACGGGCGGAAAAGATTTTATCCTTGTTCATGGCTCGGCCGATGTACAGGTTGCTGCTACCGCCATTGTAAGAGGTGCATTTGAATACCAGGGCCAGAAGTGTTCGGCAGCGTCGAGGGTTTATATTGCGGAGTCGCTTTGGCCGCAGATAAAGGAGCAGATGGTAAACGATCTGGCATCTATCAAGGTAGGCCCCGTTGAAGATTTCAGCAATTTTGTTAACGCGGTGATAAACGAGCAATCTTTTGATAAACTGAGCAAAGCGATTGATGTCGCAAAAAACGACTCATCTTTAGAAGTAATCGCAGGTGGAAAGTATGATAAATCAAAAGGATATTTTATTGAGCCAACGGTTATAGTAACCAAAGACCCCTATTATATTACGATGTGCGAGGAACTTTTTGGCCCGGTGCTTACCGTACATGTTTATAAAGATGATGAATTTGACGGGATACTACGGATAGTAGATAATACCTCCGTTTATGCGTTAACAGGTGCCGTTATCGCCCAGGATCGTTACATCATAGAAAAAGCCACAAAAGCTTTGCGCAATTCGGCTGGCAATTTTTACATAAACGATAAGTGTACTGGGGCTGTTGTAGGACAGCAACCATTTGGGGGTGCTCGCGGGTCGGGAACCAACGATAAAGCAGGCTCGATGATAAATCTGTTGCGCTGGGTTTCTCCGAGAACCATTAAAGAAACTTTGGATCCGGCTCGAGATTATAGATACCCTTTCCATTCGGAAGAATAAATGCTTAAAAACTTGCCAAAAGTTCTTAACTTTTGGCAAGTTTATTTAAAATGATTGCTACCACTCCTTCCACTCCTTATTACGCGGTAATTTTCACATCTGTAAAAAACCAGGAAACTCCCGGCTATGAAGAAATGGCTGCCTTAATGCTAAAGCTAGCCCAACAGCAAGATGGCTTTCTCGGATATGAATCCGCCCGTGAAGAAATCGGCATTACTGTTTCCTATTGGTCATCCCTCGAAGCGATTAAACGCTGGAAAGAAAACAGCGAACACAAAATCGCGCAGAAATTGGGTTATGAGCACTGGTATACCAGTTATAAAACCCGGATCTGCCTGGTAGAACGGGATTATCCCGTTTAGTTTATGTAACCAAGAAATGACAACAATAAACCCCTTCCATTAGGCGTTTAAACATCTAATCAATTATCTTTGTTTACACACCTTAAATATGAAATTAAATATTCTGGCAGCACTTTTAATATGCGCAAGCGTTCTGGCTTTTAAACCTGCGGCAACAGAAACCTTTGTTGTAGATACAAAAAACTCATCAATAGAGTGGGTGGCTGGGAAAGTTGGAGGAAGCCATAAGGGTACTGTCGGAATCGCGTCGGGTAAGTTGCTATTTGATGGCAAGAACTTAAAAGGCGGAAACTTTGCGATGGATATGACATCAATCGCAATTACCGATTTAACCGGAAATTCGAACAGGAGCCTTTTAAATCATTTAAAGGGCGAAGATTTCTTTTCGGTGGCAAACCATACTTCCTCAACTTTTGAAATTACGAAAATCGCTCCCGACGGAACCGACAGAGTATTTATTACAGGCAATCTTACTATAAAGGGAATAGCTAATTCTATTACTTTCCCGGCAACGGTTAAAAGGCAAAAAAACACGGTGGTTGCGGTAGCTAAAGGAGTTAAAGTTGACCGCACAAAATATGATATAAAATATCGCTCAAAAAACTTTTTTGGCGACATAGGCGACAAGGCAATCGATGACGAATTTGAATTATCGATAAACCTGATAGCAAAGAAATAAGAAGAGTTTTTTTATGGTTGGTTTTGTTGGTGAAAAGTCCGGGATTTCCCGGGCTTTTCTTATTTATGAAACCGGCAAAATTCTAAATCCGCCATCCTGTTCGGCCACTTTTGATATCGGTTGGCTTTTTGCATGATAATAAAGACAGGTCCAGTCGTTTTCCGCAGCCATTTTTCCGTAAACTTCACGCAGTTCCATTGCTCTGGCTCCGTCAAAATCATATTTAGCCTTAAACTTTCTTAACAGCTGTTCTGGCTCTGGTAAAATATCGGCACCGAAAAACACCTTTTCGTTCCCATCTTCAATCAATAATACCTGGTGAAATTCGCAATGGCCGCCAGTTAATTCATAAGTAATTCCATGATCTAAAGTGCCGTTTCCTTCGATAAAATGAATACTTCCGCTGCGCTGTACCACATCGAAAATTTCTGTGCGATAAGATCTTGAGTGCGAACTGAAAGCAGCCTCCCACTCGCCTCTCTGTATCACATACTCCGCGTTAGGGAAGGTAAGCTCCATCTTTCCGTCGTTTTCATAAATCATCCCGCCCGAATGGTCGTAGTGGAGGTGAGACATAAGTAAATATTTCACATCCCGGTAATCGTATCCCGCTTTGCGGATGTTCTCATGGATGATTAATTCGCCGCTCTCATTTTTGAAGCCCAAACCCGCATCAAATACAATCAGTCCATTAGTAGTTTCAACCAAAAAGGGCTGAACGTACACGAATAAAGAGGCCGGACGATCTTTTGGATCGTGAAGGGCGGGATCAAAAGGAATAAACTTTTTAGACTTATCTACCGAAAAAGACCCTTCGTGGAGCGCAAAAACTTTCACAGAAAAAAATGATTATTGAGAATGAAATACTTACAATCTGAGACCAGATAAATTTCTATTTATATAGTATATTTACCCGTTAGACCTTAACAAAGATATGCAAAAAAGGTGGGTAGAGCAGGAAGTAACTAATCAAAAAGCCGTTCAAGAGTTAATGCAATCGCTTCAAGTTGATGAAGTGCTGGCAGGCCTGCTTGTAAGGAGAGGGATTACTACTTTTGACGATGCCCGTTGCTTTTTCAGGCCCGACCTGTGCCATCTTCACGATCCTTTTTTGATGACGGATATGGAAAAAGCCATACTCCGGATAGAAAAAGCGATTCTCGCCCAGGAAAAAATCCTGATTTATGGAGATTATGATGTAGACGGGACAACTTCTGTAGCCCTGGTGTACAGCTTTTTACGTAAATATCATGAACAACTCGATTATTACATCCCCGACAGGTACAAAGAAGGTTATGGTATCTCTTTTCAGGGAATAGATTACGCTTCCGAAAACGGGTATAGCCTGATTATCGCTCTGGATTGCGGCATAAAATCAATAGATAAAATTGATTACGCAAATACGTTAAACATCGATTTTATTATTTGCGACCACCACACTCCCGGAACGATTTTACCTGATGCGGTGGCGGTTTTAGACCCTAAAAGACTTGATTGCGAGTATCCGTATAAGGAACTTTCTGGCTGCGGAATCGGGTTTAAACTGGTGCAGGCCTATGCTCAGAAAAACGACATTCCGTTTGAAAAGATTTGCTGTTACCTCGACCTTGTTGCCGTTAGCATCGCTTCGGACATTGTGCCGATTACTGGCGAGAACAGGGTATTGGCCTGGTACGGCCTTAAAAAACTGAACGATTCGCCCTGCAACGGCCTGGCCGCATTGATAGAAATTTCGGGCAAAAAACAGTATACCATATCTGATGTAGTATTTATGATCGGCCCGCGAATAAATGCCGCCGGCAGGATTGACGACGCGAAGCATTCGGTTAGCCTGCTTATCGCGGATGATGATGTTGCGGCAAAATCGCAGAGCCTGATAATTAACCTCAAAAATTCGGAGCGGAAAGAATTCGACAGTTCGATCACCGAACAGGCTTTAGCCATGCTAGACAATGACCCTTCACAGTTAAATCGTAAAACCACCGTGGTTTATGACGAGAACTGGCACAAAGGAGTTATTGGAATTGTGGCTTCCCGTTTAACTGAAAAATATTACAGGCCCACAATCGTACTTACAAAATCGAATGGTCATGCTGCCGGATCGGCACGCTCTGTTCTTGGTTTCGACTTGTATGAAGCATTGAGTTCATGCAGCGACTTACTGGAGCAATTCGGAGGCCATAAATATGCCGCTGGCTTAACCATGAAACCAGAAAATATCCCCGCATTTCAGCAGCGTTTTGAGGATGTAGTATCACAAACCATCCCGGAAGCATTATTGATTCAGGAGATAAGCATTGACGCAACCATCGAATTGAAAGATATAAACGGAAAATTATTCAGGATCTTGAATCAATTTGCTCCTTTCGGCCCCCTGAACCTGGCTCCTATTTTCCTCACAAAAAATGTTAAACTACAGGGGCCCGCTTCGGTTGTTGGCAATAATCATTTAAAATTGTGCATTTGCCAGGAAGATTCGCCCGCCTTTGAGTGTATCGGATTTAACCTGGGCGAATATCAGCCTTTATTACAAAAAGGCGAATCCTTCGATATTTGTTATGCTATCGAAGAAAACGTATGGAAAGAGAAACGTTCGGTACAGTTAAATGTTAAAGGAATTCGCAGCAGCGCAGAACAAAACTAATGATCCTCAAAGCAGAAAACCTCGTTAAAAAATATAAACAGCGTACCGTTGTGAACAATGTTTCGTTCCATGTTGAGCAGGGCGAGATTGTTGGCCTTTTGGGCCCAAACGGTGCCGGAAAAACAACTTCCTTCTACATGATTGTAGGCTTGATTAAACCCAATGAAGGGCACGTTTATCTTGAAGATGAAGAAATAACCAGCGACCCAATGTACCGGCGTGCGCAAAAAGGGATTGGCTACCTTGCCCAGGAAGCTTCTGTTTTCAGGAAACTTTCTGTAGAAGACAATATTCGTGCGGTACTCGAAATGGGTAAATACACAAAAGCAGAGCAAAAGGATAAGCTGGATGAACTGCTTACAGAATTCAGCCTGCACAGGGTAGCTAAAAACAGGGGCGATTTATTATCAGGTGGAGAGCGCCGACGTACTGAGATAGCACGGGCACTTGCCGCAAACCCCAATTTCATTCTTCTGGATGAACCTTTTGCCGGGGTAGACCCTATAGCGGTTGAAGAGATTCAAACCATTGTGGCGAAATTAAAACACCGTAATATCGGCATTTTGATTACCGACCATAATGTACAAGAAACGCTTTCGATAACAGACCGGGCCTACCTCCTTACAGAAGGTAAAATTATGCTTACGGGAACTCCTGAAGAAATTGCGAGCAATGAAATGGCCAGAAAATTTTACCTTGGCCAGCACTTCGAACTAAGAAGAAAAAACCTTATTAAACCTTCATTACCTAATGACAATAGTTAACTCCATTGCTACCTGGTTCATAAAGAAACGCATGCACCAGATAGATTTGTTCATCAAGTATCCCCACGATGTGCAGGACGAACTTTTTGGCAATCTTATCAGCGCGGCACGAGACACCGAATGGGGGAAAAAATATGGATATGAGTCGATCCGCGATCAGGAGCAGTTTAAAAGCCGTGTCCCTATTCAGGATTACGACTCCTTAAAACCCTACATCGAAAGAATGCTCGAGGGTGAGCAAAACATTCTCTGGGGAACAGAGATAAAATGGTTCGCAAAGTCATCCGGAACAACAAACGACAGGA
Organism: Sphingobacteriaceae bacterium; assembly: GCA_014380615.1. GTDB lineage: Bacteria > Bacteroidota > Bacteroidia > Sphingobacteriales > Sphingobacteriaceae > Paradesertivirga. Next base: position 133,844 of record JACMJM010000044.1, on the reverse strand, counting down.
GTAAATTTATTCCTGTAAGTCCTGAGTCGCTCGAAGAATGTCATTACAAAGGCGGCAAAGATCTGCTGGCTATTTATTGCAATAACAAGCCCGATGCGCAAATTTTTACCGGGAAAATTTTAACATTAGGGGGCAGCCATCAGGTTACCCAAAGCGGGGAAATTTCTTTCGGCGATCTTTCGGCGGTTCTCCTGAAGAATCTCCCAATGTGGGCCGAATACATGCGAACACCCGAACTCGCTATCACTCTTCTGGAAAATTATGAAGAAAAAATAGAACGCATAGCGCATGCGACCAAGGATGTAAACGTAACAAACATGGCCGGTGTTCCTACCTGGACGGTGGTATTGGCCAAACGTTTAATGGAAATTACAGGGAAAGACAATTTGCTCGAAATATGGCCAAATTTAGAACTGTATGTACATGGTGCGGTTAATTTTACGCCATATAGAGAACAATTTAAGAGACTGATTCCATCGGATAAAATGTATTACCTGGAAACCTATAATGCTTCAGAAGGCTTTTTTGGGATCCAGGATCAATCTAATTCGGAAGAGATGCTTCTGATGCTGGATTATGGCATTTTTTATGAGTTCCTGCCGATGGAAAACTTTGGCGAGGAAAACCCAAAAACTCTTGGACTGCATGAAGTTGAACTGAATAAAAATTATGCTCTGATTATTTCAACGAATGGAGGTTTGTGGAGATATACCATCGGAGATACGATTAAATTTACATCTCTCTCCCCATACCGTATTCAGATTACGGGCCGTACAAAGCACTTCATCAATGCCTTTGGCGAAGAAGTAATTGTTGATAATGCAGAAAAAGCACTTACAAAAGCTTGCAACGAAACGAAAGCCTCTATCCGCGACTACACCGCCTGCCCTATTTATTTCCGTGGAAACGACGCCGGAGGGCATGAGTGGATCATTGAATTTGAGCAGGCACCTGCTGACATTGAGCAGTTCATCGACATACTGGACACCACGCTTCGCGAAATAAACTCTGACTATGACGCGAAACGATTTAAGGACCTTGCATTGCGAAGACCAACCTTACATGTGGCACCCGAAGGAACATTTTACAACTGGTTAAAAAACAAAGGGAAGCTGGGCGGCCAGCATAAGGTTCCAAGGCTTGCTAACGAAAGGAAGTATGTGGAGGAAATTTTGGAGATGATGAAGTAATCGTTCGTTACTTGCTCTTTGGAGTTGTAATTCCGAAGAGCAAAAAAGAGCAGAAAAAAGAGAAGGGAGCCATCTATGACTCCCTTCCCTTTTCTTTGACCCCTCTTAATCCGTCAAAATATTTTCCTTCGGCATCGTGAACTGCTTATTATCATCATTTGGTTTAGGTAGGCCAAAGTAGAAGTATAAGGTTCTTTTCTTTGTTCCGTTTAAATGATTGAGTTCGCCCAAGGGGCCCAGCCTGCTTGCATTAGGGCTTATACCAAGTGCCAGTTTACTACCCATGGCCGGAATGGCATCGAGAAAAGATAAATCCCCGGTTGGAAGCAAAGGATATGAAACAGGACCGGTTAATCCATAGAAATCAAACAGACGCACAAACATATCATTATCAGGAGAAGCCACGGTGAATTTTCCCTGAACGGTATTCAGTTCCATCCATACAATCTCAGAGAAGTATCCTTTAAACTCAGGATAGATCCATGGAGCACTTCCGGTTTGAGTATTATTGTACCTGTTTTCCCAAACATTAAGCGTTGCGCCATGCAAACGGTTTTTCCAAACCCGGCTTGGGCCTTTTCCTAACCACTTAGCCCCTAGAACATAATTCTCCGGATAATCGAAGCTCACGCCAGCAAACTGATAATCGCCGTTCACCGCATATTCGTAAGTCATTTCCAGCCATCCGCTCGGATTCATTTTCCAGCGAACATATTTCATATCACCTGTGTAAGATGATTCTACCACATAACTATCGCCTTCTTTCGAGTGCTTTAAGCCCGTGAAGTTTGCAGTACCACTAACCAAAACAGGTCCGTTGTTAAATGCTAAAGCAGCACTGCTTTCATTAGCCAAACTCACTAGTTTACCAGTTTGCTTACTAAGATTCACCGTAATTCCGGCGGCTTTCATAGTTAGCAAACTATCTGTTTCTGTTGTAGTTACGCTGGGAGTACCAGTAATCGAAAGTGACTTTTGCAGTAATTGAGTATTCGTTTTAGCTTTCCAAACCCATCTGTACACTTCATTTTTATGAGGATCGTACGCTGATAGTGCAACAGCGTCATAATTCCTCCAGTCGGCAGGGAGATTCAGGTTTATTGCGCCCTTAGCTACCGGAGCTATAGAAGGGGCGATGGCATTGCCTTGCTTAACCGAAGTATAACCACTGCCTGATTGATCGCGGTTCTTGAAATTTAACAGCTCCCATTTAAAGGTACACTGATTAAGATTGGTAAAATGATAACGGTTCTCTACCGGTATTTGTCCGTTAAAATCTGCCGGAAGATCTTTTACCTCTATTCTTATCGGTGAGAAGATTTCGCGAATAGCATAAAAGCTTCCTTCTTTTTGACGGTGCGGACCAACAATTCCATCGGGTGCGTTTACACCGTTTACATCTATAATATTATTCTGATCGGTACGTACAATACCTTCGTCGGCCAGATCCCAGATGAAACCACCGCCACCTTTAGGTGCGTTCCAATGCAAGTTCCACATGTCGTACAGCGAAGCGGCTGCTCCGCCGTCATCCTGGGCATGAAGGAACTCGGTAACCATATAGATATTGGTATCGGCAAGTATTTTCTGAGTACTGTAATAATCCTCGTAGTGGTTTGCGTCGATTCCATTGAAAGCATTTCCAGGCTTGTGGTGACCGTGAATCACCGGACGATTGGATAGATCGTATTTACCATAATCATCATCAAGATCGAAATTATGACCGCCCTCATTACCGTTGCTCCAGAATATAATTGAAGGGTGATTCGCGTCGCGGATCACCATCTCTTTTACCAGAGGAACTCCGGCTTTAGTGCTATACGCTTTTTGCCATCCGGCTAACTCATCTAATACATATAAACCCAATGAATCGCAGTAATTCAGGAAAGTTTTATCGGGAGGATAGTGCGAGCAGCGAACCGCGTTCATATTCATCTTCTTAATCAGCTTCACATCATCCAAATCTATACGAGCATTCACCGACCGACCTGTTTCGGGCCACCACACATGACGGTTCACACCTTTCATTTTAATTTTTGTACCGTTTACATAGATGCCATCCTGTTTTCTGATCTCGATGGTTCTGAAACCGAACTTTTCGGAAGTACGGTAGACGTTTTTTCCGGCGCTTTTTATGTAGACATTAGCCTGATAACGGTTCGGTGTTTCAGCTGTCCACAATAAAGGGTTTTGAACAGATGTTCTCAGTTGAACCATGGTATCCCTGCCTGTGGTTTTCCCTTTCGCAGTAGCTACAATTCTTCCCTTTGAATCCACAATATCAGCAACGATATCTCGCCCCGCCTGGGCGTTTTTGAGATGTACATTCATCCTGAATGAGCCGTCTGCTTTAGCGTCGATGGCTGTCCATGAGATGTGCTCTTTAGGAACCGCTTCCAGATACACCGGGCGGAAAATCCCACCAAAAACCCAGTAATCGGCCAAACGCTCCGCATTGTTTACAGAATTATCAGCAGACATCTTACTCACTACGGCTTCAAGCTGATTTGCACGACCATATTTCAGTTTATCACTGATATTGTATTTAAACCGATAGAACGAGCCCTGATGAATCGGGCCTGCGAATTTACCGTTAATCTTCAGCTCCGTATCAGTCATCGATCCTTCGAACACGATAGATACATCTTTTCCCTGCCAGCTTGCAGGTACATTGAAGCTGTGACGGTAAATGCCTTTTTCATCCGCAAAACGAAAGTTCTTTCCATAAGTTACGTAATCACGGCCATAATTATACTCTCCGAAACCCTGCTGCTCCCAATGTGAAGGCACCGGTATTTTGGACCACACTGCGCTCTTACGGCCGCCGGTTACCCAAAAGTCCCAGTTAACCGTGTTTTCATTGTCCTTACCAGAGAGATATTTTATTTGTTTAGTGGTACCAGGCTGCGCAAAAAGCTGCACTGCCGCGAAGATTGAGAACCCGATTGTAAAAATTCCCGCTTTTAAATTCATGATTATGTAATTGAGTATAAGTGTTATTATTTTTTCTTCTTTAAATTGATATATACTGGTTTATCTCTGTTTGTAAAGATAACACCATCTTTGTATTCCAATTCGGCAAGCTGTATTAAACTTCGCCTGGTTTCGGTACCGTCGGGTGCATTTTTCGTTGTCCTGCCGGGATGGGTAAAATAAAACACATAAGCCCGATCGCCATTTACAACCACATCTGCGTGTCCCCCGATTGCCTGGTCTTCGGCGCCTTTACCGGGTTCTTCCAAAATTCGTTTCGGTTGTTTTGTCCAGTTGGTCAGATCATCCGAATAATAAAGCCCCATTCCTGCCCAGTTGTCCACCAACATCCAGTATTTATCTTTCCATCTGAAAATTTTTGGTCCTTCGCCACCCCTGTCGCCCACGGCTTTTCCTTTTAAATCCCAATTTTCGAGGTCCTTACTATCCGCATAATAGATGGATTTGCTATCCCTTTCATTATTGTACCATAAGCGCCATGTGCCATCAGGCAGTTGGTAAACGCTGGCATCTATTACTTTATCGTTAATAAGTTTTAGTGTTGATTTGTAATCCCAGTTAAGGAGATCTTTACTGGTTAAATGTAAAATCTGCCTTGGATGGTTCCAGTCTGTAAATATTCCGGGAACATAAGTAAGATACATGTGATAAGTGCCATCATGTTCGAACACGTCGGGCGCCCAATGGGTATAATCTTTAGTTGGCCGGTAATTAATGTTAGCGGTATCGCGGTATTTCCATTTTGCGCCATCCTTTGATTCGGCTATGCCGATTCGGGTTCCATGTACCCAGGTTAAACCGGTTTCATTTGCGGCATTCGCACGGCGGTTGGTGTAAAACATGAACCACTTTTTCTCTTTTTTATTCCATACAATAACAGGGTCGGCAGCTCCATCGAATATAGGATCGCGGAAAAGCGGTTTATCTGCTAGTTTTCCGTTCTTCTTTTGAGCAAGCAGCCGCGACACTGGCACAAAAAACGCCATCAGAAATACTGCTATAAATATTCTCCTCATCTACTGCCTATTTATTTTTTGTTTCGGACACCGCACTGTATGCCTTCTTATAACCGCCAAAGTCAATAACAATCCTATCCAGAATCACTCCCGCATCTATCATATAAATTTGCAACGTATGCTTACCTGGATTAAGTGCGGGGATATCAATTCTACGAATAGCACTATTCCGAAGCACATTTTGCTTCCACTCTTCCGTTCGCCCTACGGTTTTGAAGTCGACAATTTTAACCGGCCCCTTATCAACCGAAACAGCATAACGCATTTTATAGTCTGTATTTAAAGGATGGGTAGGCAAGGTGTAGACGTATAGTACAGCATCACCGGGGCTTACCGAATAAAAATCGTATTCCACCAAGGCCGAACTTGTTTTTAATGTTTCGGGCTTTTCGAGCAATGGAACCTGAGCACCTTCGAGCGGCACAGCCATTACCGCTTTTCCGGTATGTCCCAATCCATCAATTACCGACCAGCTAAGATTTTTCATTTTGCTGCCGCGGTTAAAATTTGAAGCATTTATAGCAACGTACCCGTTGTCTTCTACAAAACCTTTAAAACCTGTTAAGCCCGTTGGGATCGAATTATTGGCGCCTATATTTAGCTCTGCTTTTTTTCCATCCGCACTAAAATTGATTTTACCATTTTTCCTTCCAGTTCTTGGAATCTTAGCCCAGTCGATACTTACCCAAATCCTCGTGTCGCGCTTACCAGACGCAGGAGTTAAGGTTCCTGAGGTTTGTGAAAGTTTTATCCAGTCATCTTTTTGGCTTATCCACTTTACAGGCTTATCATCAGTTAAAAATAGATCAACAAAATAGCGCTTATCGCTATTGCGATTAAAAGCCGGCAATGAAAACTGCGCATTGCCAGGGGTAAGCGATGAGTCTTTAGTAACAAAGCCTTCAGGGGCTATAGCCCAGGCTTCGGACTTATTAACGGATATCTCCGGCAAGACTGGTGCTTTATAAACCGGCAATCCTCGTGGTTCCATAGACATCATATGTTTCCATTTGCCGTTCGCCAGCTGATTGTTGTAGTATTCGGTCTCTTTTACAATGTCATCGTAAGCTTGTTTAGACAGAATAGCATAGTCTGATGCGCTCGCGCGATGTTGCTTAGCGTAGAGGAATGCTTTATCCCTGTAAAGGAATTTTTTATTTATTAAAGATGCACCAACAACTTGATAATACACCAATTGATAAAAAGCATCCGCATCCTTTGCGTTTATCAGGGGACGCAGATTTTTAACCTCAGCTACCAGCTTTTCGTAACTATCAATACGTTGCTGCGCTTCATCGCCATAGTAAAAATGATTGTAATCAGAATATTTAGTCTGAGTGGTTGGTTCTGTCTGGCTCCATCCCATAAATTCGGGCCTCCGCTCAAAAGCAAGCTGGTAATAGTTCCAAAGAACGTTGGTTATCCGCTCAGCCTTTCCGGAACCAAACAAATCTGACACCCAATTTCGCAGATGAGCTTTTGTATACGAGCTTTCCTTGAAAGGTTCGGCCCGATAGGCCATATCCATAAATAGCTGGATATTATATTCCAACGGCTTGATATCTCCCACATTGAGCACCCAAAGCCGGTCTGATTTGGTTTGATATGCTTTCATCATTTCCTCCCTGATCAGCCCCGGATGGGTTGAACTCAACCACAGATAATCATGCGGGCGGCCCCAGTACGAAGCATGGTAATAAACGCCCGATCCGCCTGAGCGTTTGTTCTCTTTCTCGTTGTTTAATCGTTGGATATACCCGTAATTATCATCCGGCCAAACCACAGTTACATCATCTGGGAGCTTGATATTACTGTCGTAAATCTCAAGTACTTCTTTGTAAACAGTAAATACCTGGGGAATTGCGCCTACGTTCGAATTAACGTGCTTTTTCAACATATCACGCTGCTCTTCGATAATCTTTTCGAGCAGAGGCACTGCTTCCTTTACACTTTTTACACCCTCCATCCCGCTGTCGTGCACTCCCCGCATTCCAAGAGTATAAACAGCGTCGTTTCCCTTACTTTCTTTAACCCGCGATTCCCAGTAATTGTAAATCTTTTCTTTATTAGTGATGTAGTTAAAATCACCCATGCTCTTATCCCATTCACCTACGTTGTTGCGAAGCATGGGTTCGGCATGAGAGGAGCCTACCACGATAGCATAATCGGCGGCTACTTTTTTATTCCCGGGATAATGGTAAAATGCTTTGGTGCTGGGGTGCATTGCCGGCCAGATAAGATTTGCTTTGAGTCGAAGCAACAGTTCGAAGATCTTTGCGTAGGTTTTAGGGCCAATATCACCGGTTTCGGGTTCGAAGGTTTTTGCGGCCCAGGGTTGCAGCCCCCAATCTTCATCGTTTAAAAAGATCCCGCGGTATTTAACGGAGGGGGAGTTTGACACAAAATTTCCGGATATATGAATTTCCTGTTGCAGTTTGGGATTCAAATCGGCCCACCAGTAGAATGGTGATACACCGATCAGTTTAGATAATTCGAATACCCCAAAAGCCGTACCGCGAGGATCGCTTCCTGCAATAACTAAAGCTTGATTAATGTTAGCCGCAGGATTGTTGACTACCGAGATACTAAATGTTTCCCACTTACCTTTCAGATGATCAGCATTCAGCTTTTTAGAAGAGATAAGCCGATCTATCAATTTAGATTTACCTATGGTTCCGATCAAAATTTGCTGAGAAGGGATAGCTGAAGAACTCGTTAAAGAAGCAATTCCGGTAACCAATTTCACATCATCTTTAAAAGCGTTTGCCGCAATCCGCACCACCTCTGCATCTGCCGGATCGGTGTAAATGGCCGATGCTTTTCCATTGCTAACCAGAGGAAAAGACCCGGCAACAGGTTTATCAGACACGATCAATCTGGCCGCAGCGATTTGGGCCTCTGCTATTGAACAGAAAGAGCAGTAAATCAGTATGAGGCCAAATTGAAGTTTCTTCATCTTGAGGGTTGCGTGTGGTTTAAAGGGCCTCACCCGCATTTGCGCACAGGGCAGACACACCCTCTCCTGAAGGAGAGGAGTTTAGGTGGATTATCGCTTTAATAACATTTTTATTGAACATGGTTTGGTTTTAATCGCTTTTAACGGCGTTTGCGTTATGGGGCCCGCATAACGCAGACAGCGTTTTGAACGCTGTCTGCGTTTACATCTTTAGGGTTTAACAATCTTTAAAGGCGTTAGCGTTACCGGCCCGATCAAGCCCGATGCCCGGGGCTGCCATTTAGCTGCGGTAAAAAGTCCGTCAGCGCCCCTGTTGGCCCCCAGCCTTGCCGGCATATTGGTATTGTAAAATTTCTTCCAGTAAATAGTATTACGATCAAGATAAGCAGCTCTGTTAGCCATCGAATTAGAAACGGCAATCACCAGCGTGTTTAACCTTTTTATTTTCGCAACCGGAATTTCGAGCTGATAAACCGGGCCAATAACAGTTCCTATTTCTTCACCGTTTAGTATAACCTTAGCGCTTTCCTGAACCTCGCCCAGATTTAATAACCAGTTGGAGGCTTTGCCTTTTGGCCGTTTGAAAGTAGTAGTGTAAGTGGCGGTTCCTGAGAAATCTTTCACCCCTTCCGACGCAAAATTTGTCCATGACTCCAGCTTCGATATGTTAACCGCAGCTGGTAACGAGGGGCCGCCGTTTGTAAAAATAACGCGCCACTCTCCGCCGATGGACTGAGCCGGACCGGCAGCGGTTTTATACGGATAAGGGCTTCCTGTAATAATATTATCTGAGGTTTCTAAAATAATGCTCTCTCCTTTCGCCAGCTGAAGATAGATTTCTGTACCACCATTGCTTTTGCGAATACTGCCATAGCCCGTTTTCTCAGTCATAGGATTAAACAAGGCTACTGAAGATGCGTTTACTTGTAATGGCAGCCAATCATTAAGGTCTTTTGTACCCGAATTTACGATGAAGTAGTAATAGCCTTTTTCATAACTGCGACGAATAACCTGCACACCCTGATCCACTAATACTTCACGCTTAACACCTATTGAGCTTAATGTTTTGTCCAAATCATCAGCAATTAAAACGCTGCCCGAGCCTACCGCTGCCTTCTTTGTAGCCGAGAAGTTTAAACCCGACAGGATTTTTTTGAATTCAACCTGTTTTTGCTCCAGGTTACCTAAACCGGGAACATCGGCGGGAGTGCTTTTGTAAAATACAATCGTTGCGCCGCTTTGAGCAAGCGAAATCAACTTTTGCAAAGTTGCTAAGGGGATAAATTTGGTTTGGGGTACAACTATCGTTTTATAAGAAACGCCCCCGGTTTGAATGGTTCCGTTCTCGGCAGTAGTATTCAAGATCTGATTATCAGAAATGAAGTCGAAGCTATGCCCTTTGGTGTGTAAAAACCGGGCACTTTCTTCCAAACTGGTGCCTGCAAAACCATGGCTTATACCATCGAAATGCTGGAGTAGAGATCTGCCAGGTGTGGCGTACGTATCGTAGATGGGCAGGTACAACAATATGTCGTTGTTCGGCTGTCCCTTTTGCATAAACGATTGCACCCGTGCCACATAGTTATTCAGTTTGCTGAAATCTGTCCAGAATGTGTTGTTAGGTGTAAAATGTACCGCGGCATAAAATAACCATCCGGGCCAGGCTTCGTTTTGAGGCGTGTAATTTGCCCCATGATAAAAGGTATGATTAACTCCGCCCAGCAGAAACAAGTCCATCGCTTTTTTAACATCGCCAAGCTTTGAAAGGAAATGCTCATTCTCCCAGGTTGCCGATTCGGATGATGTAAGCGGCTTGCCAGTAACATGCGCTGCAGATGAAGCGAATTTCAATCTTAAAATATCAGTTCCTTCGGTTTCGGGAATATCGGTAGCGGCATACAAATCGAGGATATTGGCGGGTGAGCCATGTGCCTGATTTCTGATGATCGCCCCTCGTTTTTTCGCCCAGTTGTGCCAGGTTTTGGTATAATTCTCAAGAAGCAGATCTGATATCGTTTCGCGATAATCGCCGAGCACCCGGCGGTTTTTTTCATCTGTATCTTTAGCAAACAGAGCAGGTAAATAATTTTTCAGATCGTATCCTCTCCTGGTTATAAACTCCTCAAAAAACCGTGGTGTCCAGTTGGCTTCACCCTGCGCATCATCTACTTCGTACGAATCATTAAAGAAACCTCTTAAACTTTTTATATCCGTATTTTTAAACGCCTCGTCAAAGTACTTCAGGTAATTATCTGTGGCCGTTTTAGAAAAGTGATCTATGGCATAACCTTCGCCCCCGGGGCCCGCACGTTCAACCATTTTTCCGTGCCATCCTGCGAAAGCAGCATATAAGTTCCAGTTACCGGCGGCAGCGGTCCAGTTTAAATTACCAGCAGCATCAACTTTATTGCTCAGATCTATCACCTGTCCGTTATCAGAATAAGCCATTAACGTTTGTAAAGGCAATGACTTTGGATAACGAACCTGGTCGAAAGCATGCAACTGCATATTGGGGTTAGACGAAATAGGTTCTTTTAACTGAGCAATGTCGATCTTTTCACCAACAGTGCGTACAAGTGGTTGCTGCATGTAGACAATTTGCTCTTTTAGCTTTTCGCCGCCTTTAAGGGCGAAAGTTTTATAGGCTACATATTTACTGGCATCGTTATCGCTTACCCATGGACCACCGAAAGGCCATCCTGATGCCTGGGCCATATCAACTCCAAGCCCCAACCGTTGGCCTTCCTTCAGGGTGTGAGTTAGCATCCCCACCCACTTAGGAGATAAGAAATCTATGAATTGCTTTTCATAACCTTTTACACCATAAATAGGTGTTATTTCTACACCACCCAATCCCACTTTACGATATTCTTCCAACATCCAGGTAAGATCCTTTTCATTTACCGCACTTCCTTCCCACCACCAGCGGGTCCAGGGTTTATTTAGCTGAGTAATTTCGGGCCATTGTGGTGCGAGCTGAGTAAAACCGTCAAAAGCACCACTAATCAGTACGGTAAGAAAAACAAGCTTTATAAAGTTTCTTTTCATTTAATAGATCTTAGGTTGGTTATTAAGCTATTATTCATCGGATGAATTGAGTCATCCAATGAATAAAGATCCGCTAGAAACTTTTGTTTTTAACAGACTTTATTTTAGTATCCTTAATCACATTTCCACCTCTCGACTCGAAATCCAATACATCTTTAATACCATAATCGGTGCGTTCGGAGCTTTCTGTGCTTTAACGTTGTTGAATAAAATTCCTTTAACATCCGTCAGGATAAATGCCGGTCGGGTTTCTTTGCCCATAAAGCTGATCTCTACATTGTTAAGCTCAAAATTTTTCGCATGGCGGATAAAAAATCCGTACGCCGGGATGACGCCAAATTTTTGAGGCTCAGGATAGGTTTTTTCATGCTCTGGAACCTCCTTTTGAATCACAGATTCCGCAGAATCAATCGGCCGGTAAAAGATCCGGATATTACTTAGCTTAACATCCTCAATTTCGTTACCCGGCAACCCGCTGATAAGGCAGGAGAAATGAGAATCGGCATTATACACCATCAGGTTATTAATAGTTATTCTTCTCAATTCACCAACAGGCACACCTGCCGGACCACGCATACGGCCGCCTAAGCGAAGAAATATAGGGGAGTTTACAATATCACGCATCGTTATATTTGAGATGGCGACATCCTCAAGCAACCCACCATCTACGGTCTCCAACGCTATACCTCTGCAAAACTCAAATACGCAGTTTGAAATCGTGATATTTTTAAATCCTCCGTTAGATTCGGTACCAAACTTTATTCTGCCCGTAGGGCCTTCTTTATCAGGAACAAGTTTGTACTCATCCCGCTTGTAGGTACCATTAATAAAAGTGCCTCTGTCGAACCCGGTAACCTGACAATTTGTAATCGTTACATTTTCGGTAGCGCGGGCAAAGCCCAGAGCATAAGAGCTTTTCAGGCAAATGGCATCATCCCAGGGAGAATTGATGCTGCAATTTGAAATCCGTACATTACGACAACAGTCAATGTCCATACCGTCGCGATTGGTATCCATCTTGAGGTTATCGATAGTTAAATTATCTACCCCAGTTGCCAGGATCCCGAAATGACCGCCATAAAGTATGGTGAAATCTTTTAAGATGACGTTTCTACAAAGCTTAAGTGCGATGGCTTTATTGCCCACAGGATTTCTGGGTGAAGCGCCTCTTAGCAGTCCCTTACCATAGATGGTGCCTTGGCCCAGTATAGAAACATTATTCAGATTCTCCCCCCAGATCAGGCTGTTTCGCCAATGGCTGTGTCCATAGTCTTGGTACTCATATTTTTCTCCCCATTCATTCGGTTCGGGCGCATCGTAGCCCTGCCCTCCTTGAGAACTTGCAGCTAGAATAGTTGAGCCCTGCTCGAGGTACAAGGTAATATTGCTTTTTAGGCGGATAGAATAACTTAAATAGGTTCCGGCCGGAAAATTAACCGTACCGCCACCTGCGTTTGCCGCCGCGTCAATTGCTTTATTGATAGCTTCAGTGTCTAATGTCATCCCGTTTCCGGTTGCGCCGTAAGACTTTACATCATAAGTAATTCCAAAAACCGTAGTTGATGAAGAGATAAAGATGATGCAACATAAAAGCTTTAATCTCCGCATACTTAATTGCCGTCGGGTTTTACCATGCTGGCTTTAGGACTTGGGGGCCAGATAAAGGTTTCAAAAGCATCGGGTTGAGATGGATTGAAAGGTGGCATATCTACCAGATATTTTGCAATACTTAAATTCTTCGCCTTTATTTGAGTAGCAATGATCTTTGCTATTTCGTATGCTCCAAATGGGTTGAAGTGCGTATTATCATTCAGTCCGAGTTCCGGATAGATTACAAAAGCATTTTTAGATTTTTCCGGCCCCATAGCATTAAACATCTCCGTGGTTAATACCGTAAGATCTATCAGGGGCACACCTGCTTCCTGGGCCACTTTTCTTGCAGCAACAGGATAATCACCATGAGTATCCTCCATTTTTCCGTCGGTGCCAAAGCGGCGACGTGCGGTTGGAGTTACAATTACCAGGTTACCACCCTTCTTTTTAACTTCAGTTGCAAAAATTCGAAGCCGTTCGGTATATGATTTAAAAGGACCATCATTAGGCCCTTTCTCCTTTGAATCATTGTGCCCAAACTCCACAAACACATAGTCTCCGGGCTTCATAATACTTAGAATTTTTGCCAGGCGTCTGCTGCTGATAAAGCTCCCAAGTGATAAACCCGATTCGGCATGATTCGATATAGCAACCCCTGGCTTAAAGAAACGTGTAATCATTTGTCCCCATGATCCCCATGGCTCTTCATCCTGGTTAACAACAGTTGAATTCCCCGCTAAAAAAATCGTTACCTGATCTTCGACTTTTTGAATTTCTATAGCATCCAAGGCGGTTTGGTGATCGAACTCAAGTGTTAGCTTATCATCCCAATCGAGTTTAGTAAGCTCGCGTGTTTTTAAACCTACCTGTGTGTTAGCATCAATCTTCCGGTCCTTCACATGAACAATAAAGGTCTCGGTTCTAAACTTTCCCGCATCGGTTTTGATATTCTCCAGCATTAAGCGGCGTGACTCTGATTTGATTGTGGTGTTTGTTTTTCCGGAGGCATCTCCAAGAGTAACCGTTACTTTATAATTTCCTTCGGGTACTTTTACAGAGAAATAGAAAGGCTTTTCGCCGGTAACGAAATCTCCTTTTAGCAGATCTCCGCCCCTATCAACCGCCTTCGGAGTGGTACCTAAGTCGAAACCGTAACCTTTTTCGGCAGAATAAACCATATCAGGGGTAACAGCTATATACCCTTTTGATGCCTTATCAGTACCAAGATCAAATTTAAATCCATTTTTATCTGCACCTAATTTTTGGGCCGCACATGCCGTAAAAAAACCTAGTCCTGCAAGCAGCAGATTGAGTTTTATCTTCATTATATCGTGATTAAACATCCGCATTTAATTCCCTGTTAGGCAATAAAACACTTCTGTTTCGTGTGTATTAATTATTTAATAATTTGAACAGAACTATCATTTATTTCATAAGGATGGCTCAAAAGCAATCTGTACATTTCTGCACCGGCTAAAAGCACCGGCCCATAACCATGAGCGGCGTATACATTTACCGGACGATAGTAGTAGAAAGCCGGATCAAACGCCATACCTGTTCCAACGCAGGTACCTTCTACCTGGCCCTGGGCATTTACTTTTGTACTTACCGCATTCCAGGCAAGAAGAGCCATGGGGCCGTAAGCTTTCGCATCTAACCAGCCTTTGTTTATGGCGCGAGCTATACAATACGCATAAATAGCAGTAGCCGAAGTTTCAAGATAAGAATCGTTTCTGTCTAGCAACTGGTGCCAGAATCCCATTCCACTCTGCCGGGTTGCCAAGCCATTTACATGTTTTTTTAACATCGCAAGTATGCCTGCTCTTCCCGGATGGTTAAGTGGCAGGGCATCCAGCAATTCTATTTTTGTCATGATAGCCCATCCATTCGCACGAGCCCAATGGAATTGAGGATGCGGATTCATATCCTGCACCCAGCCATGCATATAAAGGCCCTTTTCGTTATTGAACATCCTTTTCGCAAACAAATTGTATTGCTTTACCGCCTCATCAAAATATTTTTTGTCTTTAGTTAAAACGCCCATTTGAGCAATGGCCGGAAGACTCATATACAAATCATCTAACCACAGGGTATTGGGCTGAGGCCGGTTGCGGGCCAGGGTGCCGTCTTTTAAGCGGAACTCTTTGGTCATGATGTAGTTTAAGTAGTTATTGATCACCGGCCGCAAATCAGATTTAATCTGACCGGTTCGTTGTGCCTTAATCATTGCTGCAGCCATGGAACCTGCATCATCAAGCGCATGTGGCTCCAATACCGAACGTACGGGAGATGCGGCACCCAGATTAGTTTTAAGCAAGTCTTTGTATTTTGAAACTACATCGGCAATGTAGTTGATACGGTTAACGGTATAGTCTGTATATTTTTTATCCCCGGTTGCGAATCCCGCTTCAAGCATCCCGGTATAGGTTACGCCCCACTCATAACTGATCAATCGAAAATCGCCTTGTTTGAAAATAGTATTTCCATTTGCTGACTTTAAATCGACAACAGCCTTAGAATCTTTATCTACTAATTGCATGGGCGTGCCCGCATCAAGGTAATTATAAACCCTGTCGAGCACAATTTTAATGTCGGCCGGCTTTGTTTCTCCGTAAGGAGTAATGTAATCTGGCTTTAATAAATGTAATGGCGTGGTAACATCATTACCTTTCGCAGTGGTGTATTGTGCAAATGATGGCGCCGCAGCAGAAAGCATTAATCCGAACGACAAAGCTTTAAGCATCGTATTTTTAGTGGATCTGTTAAAATGAGTCATGCGATAAATATAGTTTATAATGATAATTAACTTGTTGATCTGATTTGTGACAATTTTGAAACAACTGATGAGAATTATATCCAGCCGCAACAGCAATTCGAAATAATAACATCATGATGCGTTTAAAAATGGTTGTTTAGGGAATCCTAAGCTAAGGAGTTTTTACTTTACGCCTATCCTGCTGTATCCTGCTTGCGGGTTTTTAAGCCTAAATACACTTTTTTGAAACAGACTTGTTACCTATAAACGTATTGAGCCTTCCTGGTTATACCGGGAAGGCTCAATCATGTCAGGGCTATTATCCTATCGGGATATTAAGCACTATAAACGACTTCGCCTTTACCTCAACCTTTAAGCTCTTACCCGAAGCCTTTAAAGTTGTAGTTACCGGAACCACCTGTTCTGGGTTGTCGAGTGTGTTGAATAAAGCAAGGTTTGCAGCACCAAGAGATTGGACACTAACCGGTTTCTTTGCAGATACTCCTTCAAGGTCCAATGCTGTTTTTTTTGTTGCAGATGAAGAGTTTACCAGTTTCACACAAAGAACTTTTTTCACTTGATCGATAGTTGCGCTAGAGTAAAGGCTGTCTTGCCCGGCAAGCACTTTACCGTTTGAAGTTACCGATACCGTATGTGTGCCGGGATTAGTTGAAAAAAGTTTCTGAACGTAATAATTAGGAGTGCCGATTGATCGCAGATTATCGAACCAAATTAAATCAGGGCGCCATTGCCATGCCTCTACATGTGCAAGTAAGGGTGCGTAAGAGGCCATGTGTACCACATCTGCGTTACGTTCCAAACCCGTCATAAATGCAGCTTCGGCAAGTGCGCTTAACCAGGTATTTCTTGATTCGGGCTCTTGTCCTTGCGTTGAATGAGCGGCATATTCACCAGCAAAAACTTTTGGTGCGTTTCTATCATAATTATCATAGCGGCTGGCATTTTTAAAGAACCAATCGGGGTTTTGATAATAATGTTCGTCTACCATGGCCGTTTGGGTATTCTTCAACTCTTTCCAGGCAAAATCAAAACGTGGGCCGTTTGGAGAAGGTCCGGCACTTGAGGCCAGTTTAATTTCGGGATGCTTTACACTTAGAACTTTTTCAAAGGCCTTATAACGCTCTAAATATTGCTCATCCCACTGCTCATTTCCTACTCCCAGATATTTCATATTAAAAGATGCCGGGTGCCCCATTTCAGCACGTAGCTTGCCCCACTTACTGGTTACAGGGCCATTGGCAAATTCTATCAGGTCTAAGGCATCCTGAATGTAGGGATCCAGCTGATCCATTGCAACTACTTCGCCTGTATTATACTGACAGGCCATTCCACAATTTAATATGGGCAGAGGTTCAGCGCCGATATCTTCAGACAAGAGGAAATATTCATAGAACCCCAAGCCGAAGCTTTGGAAATAGTCGGGAGCATCGCGCGGTGCTTTAAACTCGGTATTCCATCGATTTATTATTTGTGTTCTTTCTTCTACCGGGCCAACTGTTGTTTTCCATTGGTAGCGATTGGCTAAATCACGGCCTTCTACTATACAACCTCCGGGGAAACGTACAAACCCAGGTTTTAGATCAGCAAGCAATTGAACCAAATCTCTTCGCATTCCACCCTTACGGTTCTTCCAGGTATCCTGTGGAAACAATGAGATCATATCGATATTGACTATACCCTTACCAGTAAATAATACATTTAATCTGGCTTTAGGATCGGTAGCATTAGATTTTATAGAAACCGTGTGCTTTTTCCATGTTTTATCTAAGCCCTTTACTTCTGCTTCGCCAATTTTTTCTCCTTTGTAGTTAATCAGTTCGACACGTAATTTCATTTCACTATTTCCCTCAATGTTGGCAAAAAGAGAAAAGTCATACTGCATGTCTTTTTTTAAGCCCATACCGCGGAAGCCTTCGTTCACAAGACCGTAAGCCCCTTCAGATGCATTCACTGAAATTTTGGCAACCCGAGGATTTGAATTACTTGCCAGCGATCTGTTCGTGATTAAAATTTTGCCGCTGGCGCTTCCCTGCTTCACTTCTTTCCAGGCCATCATTGGTGCAGAAAATTCGAACGAACGGTTTTTTACCAGTTCGGCATAAATTCCCCCATCGGCCGAAAAGTTAATATCTTCAAAGAAAACGCCCCACATGGTAGGCTGAACTTTTGCTAAAGGCTTATTGGCCTGAATTAATACCTGTTGAACAGGTTGCGCATAAACCGCCTGACTTAGAGCCAATACAAACGCAAGAATAAAGAAGTATTTTTTCATTGATACTGTTTTAAGACCAAAGCAGCGTGCACAAGCCCAAGCCCTATGAATAAGCAGTAAGTTTTATGCATCATCTGTTTAATCGTATAATCATTCACCTGTCTTACTACTAATTAATTATCAGTTTTAAAAGGCGATGCCGGAAGATTCTCCGCTTTACTATATAAACTTATTATCGGATTTTTGGCCCATCCGTACCTAACGGCAACCGGCTGGCTGATATCGGGGCTTGAAACAACTACTGTATTCCCGTCTATCTTTGCATCTGCCCAAACAAACTTTTTATCCGGCCCTGCGATAGCAAAGCCTTTTAACTGCCCGTCTTTCGCCACAAGGCCCCCTTCAGTATGTTTAAAATGTATTCTGATTTTATTCCCTTCGGTGGTCATTTTACTGTAGATCGGCCCTGAATAGGTACCCTTATTTCCATAAGCGACAGCCAATCCGGCCAAAGCCAAACGCCGGCCTATCTCTTGTTTATTTTTAGGATGTATATTTCCCGGCTTATCAGGATCAGCATTATCTATGGCAACTACCATTGCGGTGTTTGGGATAGTTAAGTTCTGTAATTGCGCATGGCGCACGGTTACCATAGAGTTATCCTTCACAGGTTCGGTGATGAGTGCTTCGTGATTGGCAAGTTGCACATACAGGAAAGGGAAATTTCCCTGCCCCCATTGTTTTCTCCAGTCGGCTATGAGGGTTTCCATAATCTCTTTATAAATATCGGCACTGGGCCCGTTCGACTCCCCCTGGTACCATAACGCACCTCTTATAGCATAAGGTACCAGCGGCGATACCATTCCGTTCCATAATACATAAGGGTTATGCTGGTCTTTTTCCGGATCGGGAATACCACGCGGCCGCCTTGGGGCAGACTTACCTTCCACACGTGCTTTGGCTGTATCAATACGCCATTTAGCCAAATCCCGTTCGGCTTTATTTACCAGAGCAGTATCAGTTTTCGCGACTGTATATGCTTTCATTTTATCATCAAAACTGCTCAACAGTTTCGAAAACTTAGGATTAGCCTCAAGTGCGGGTTTACTTATCCAGGCTTCGGCAGTACTTGCTCCAAAAGCAGTTACAACAAGTCCTACAGGTACATTTAGTTTTTTTTGAATATCCCGGGCAAAGAAATAAGCCGCCGCCGACATATGGCCCACGGTTTTTGGTGATACTATTTCCCATCCTACTGTTTTGATATCATTTAAAATCGGGATACTTGGAGTAAAATCAGCATCAATTACCCTGATGAGAGGGTGATTAGCACTTGCAACCTCCTGAACCTCATTAACAACACCGGCCCAGTAGCGGTCTTCTATGGCTACAGTTTGATCCATATTAGACTGGCCGGAACAGATCCATACTTCGCCCACGTATACATCCTTAACGGTAAGCGTATTACTTGCTTTAACTGCCATACTATATGGCCCGCCCGCAGAGAGTTTATCCAATCTCAACATCCATTTTCCATCCGCACCTGCTGTCGCTGTTTTTGTTTGTTTATTAAACGTTACCGTAACTTTCTCTCCGGGATTAGCCCAACCCCAAACGGGCACTGGCTTATCGCGTTGAAGAACCATGTGATCGGAAAATATACTGGCGAGCTTTACATGCGCGTTAGCGCATAATGCCGCGAAAAGAAACAGGGAGACAAAAAAAGTCTTAATTGTATTCATCGAAAATTTAATTAAAAAGAAATGCTACACGAGCTTTAAATTGGTACACTAACATCGGCTTTACTTTTTACTTGTGCAAGTTGTTATGAGTAACGGAGGTAAAATGTTTGTTATACAGCACGCAAGAAACCTTTCAATTTAGTATAAATTAATATCCAAATGCAATTTTAACATACGTCCCTAGCTTAGGAGGCATCAGCACGGGCAACTCTGGCAAAGGGATCTGAAAGTAAGGCAGGTAAACTTCATTTCTAAGCACCTCATTCGAAACAGTTTGCTTTTTGTCTATTACAAATGCGTAGGGCCAGCCGTTCTGCCCGTTAATTCCGGAACTTATAGACTGAGAATAATAGTATCTGTTTTTTCCTTTAGGTTCTCCGTTTTCATATTTCTCGCCTTTTGAATAGGGATCATAAGTTTCGTAGAATAAATTCCCGTCTACCCGTTTATATCCCTTTATCACAATCCAGTGCCCGGTAGTAGGAATAGTTTTATCCGGCAAGGTATAAAATCGATTTGTGTATTGATATCCAAGCGTGTTAAAAGGAATTTTAGCAAAATCCACAAGCATAATTACCAGGTTTCCCTTATCAATTTGTTCAGTAACGTCAAAGGGGTCGGGGCTTAGTGTAATAATCTTGTGAAATACATTTTTGAGGCCGAGGTAAAAAGCCACACATTCGGGTGTAAAGAGGTAACCGGGGTCACGGGCCTGAAGAGGAAATACTTCGATTGACGTACGCCGAATCTCGGAAATATCCGAACTAGAAAATTTAAGAACATTCGTCCATTTTAACGCCATTGAAATGCAAGCAGCACCACCATTTACTTTTGAACTTGTCCCACTCGTATCCTGAGAGACATACCACTCGTACGGTTTTACCAGACGCTTTTCTTCGGTAACCACACTTCCTAATCCGATCCTCTGATTATTAGATTGTAGTTTAATCGTCCAGTTAGCAACCTGCCCGTTTGCGGCGGTTACAGTGTAAGTTACAGGCAGGGTAAAGTCATTGGGTGTTTCACTGCTGTATTGTGGAGTATTATTTACTGTTGCGGTGGCACCTTCAGATAATTGGAATATCGCTACTAATTTCGTGCGGTCGATAAAGTCTGCTATATCTACAACTACCTCCTTTTTTTCTTTGTTCAGGGCACTAATGGCACCCATATTGAATACAAGCGAGACGATCTCATTCCCGTTAGGCACTACAACTTTTTCCTTCTCACAAGAGATCACCATACCAATTAAGATGAGACACAGGAAGCTAACCAACTTCCATCTGGTATTTAGCCGTACATGATCCATGAAATCTATTTCCTCGCCCATGATCCGTGAAATTCCTATCTAATAACAAAGCTGCCGATACGCTCATAGACACGAGATCTTTAAGTGTATCGGCAGCCCGATGGCTGTATCTTAATGGTTATAAACTAAACGGAAGATACCAGTTTGCAATACCGTCTCCCAGTTTATTAACACCGGCCGGCACTGCTTTTTGGGCTGCGGTGAACTTTGCGGCCACTACTGCTTTTAACCAGGCACTTCCTGCTCCAGCTTCTTCTCTTTCTTTTCTCAAAGAAATACGAATCAAATCGGGCCAGCGATAGCCTTCAAACGCAAGCTCCAAAGCGGCTTCTTTAATAATCAATTCCTCAAGTGCCGATCTAAAAGCAGCTTCCTTTCCCGTCAGGAATGGCTTTTGTTCATTTCCTGGACTGCTCATATCGAAGTATTGGGCCGAATCCACTTTAGCCTCATTTAAGCCTGCTCTGCCGCGAACTCCGGGAGCGTAGGACCACAATCTTCTGTAGTTCGGGAAATCGCCTTGTCTCGCATCGAAATAATAATCAGTGTTGGTATCGTAGCTCTGCATTATAAAAGTGGAGGTTCCTGGCTGTGGATTAATCCTCGCTGTGTATGTAGTACGGATACCTCTGTTGAAAAACGCATACGCTAAACTATCGCGCCCGTCGCGGTTGGCAGATTCCGCAAACTTAAGATGGAGAGAGCCAGCGCGAGAGATGATCCATTTTCCGTTTACTTCGAATGGGTTGTTTTGATTATAATTTGGTATTAACTTGTAAATATATGGCTTTAACGCACCTGCGTATCCGTAGCTTTTGGGAGTGTTACCTTCCATTCCGCGGGTTACATCAAGTGGTGAGCCATCGCTGCGAGTTTGTTCGTTCCAGTTTTGAATAGCTTTAGCAGAAGGCTTAATCAAATAAGTATTAGGAGCATATAATGAGATGAAAGGATTATAAGGAGCAAAATTCTTATCAAAAGGAATGTAATTAATAATCTCGTTGTTAGAAACGCGCTCGTTATAAGTTTGCGCAAAAATCTTCATCCAACTCGTACCACTGGTTGCCAAATCAGAACCGTTTGATCCTAAAGTATTCCAGGCATACGAGTCATTATTTTGAATCGGATCTCCACCGTTATAATTCATCAAAATCCTATAGTATTTACTAGCCATAGGGTAATTTTCCTTCCATAAGTACAAGTCGCCCATTAATAGCTCTTTGTTGATGAAAATCTTAGCAGTAGGATATCCGTCAACCGGATTTAACAGCGAATTGCCGGCCGGAATTCTAGCAAGTCTAGGTAAGCCCTGAGTAAAACTCAGTAAATTGTTAAGAAGTTCGTCAAAGGTAATTTTCGGATATTTAGTTTGATCCTGAGCATCTGCAACAGACTGCAAAGGATCGGTAATATAAGGGACACTTCCGTAGTGAATGCCAAGCTGAAGGTATAACCAAGAGCGCAAGGCTCCCACTTCAGAGTATCTCACATCGTAATCAGCCTTGCTAAGCCTTTTGTTAGCCAGCATTATGTCGAAATTTTTCAGCACATCGTTGCAATTGATTATGATCTCGTAGAATGGGCGAGGATTTGACCAGGGATTGCTAGCGGAAACATTGTGTTCGTTTATCTCTCTGAGATAGATATCAGAGTTTTCAGTCACATCTTCAAGATCACCACGAAGCTCGTTTAAGATCATGTATTTATCCGCCATTCTTGTCAGTTTCCCATACAACCCGACTACTGCGGCGTCAGCATCGAAAACGTTCTGATAAGCCTGAGAGTAATCGAGTGCGTCTTCAGGCAGCAAGTCGAATGTTTTTTTACAGGATAAAGCACCTACACTTAAAAAAAGTATTAGCAATCCCTGAAAAGCTTTTTTAGTATTATTTTTCATAATATATTCTTAATTCTTTTATAAACCGATCCGGACACCTAGTTGTAATGTTCTGAACTGTGGTTCCAAGCCTACATCTATCCCTTGAGTAAATACACTTCCCGTGGCACTAAATTCAGGATCGTATCCTAAATACCTGCTCAACGTGAACACGTTATTTCCGCTTACGTAAACCTTCGTATACTTAAGTGCCTTGTTTTTCATCGGCACATCGTATGTAATAGAAAGTGTTCTTAAACGCAGGTAAGAACCATCCTCAATCCAGCGGTCGGAGAAACGTGCGTTCTCTGCCGGGTCGCCAAGTGAAGCCCTGGGTACATCCGTAACCTGCCCCTGATATCTCCATCTGTTCAATACGTAAGGTGTTTGATTTTCAAAACCATTCATTGATTCAAGGTTTCGACGGGTATAATTGTAAACGTCGTTTCCAACCGAGAAAGTCAACATCGCATCGAAAGAGAAACGCTTCCAGGACACCATATTACTCAACATTCCTGTAAAGTCTGGTGTAGGGTCACCAATAACCTGTCGGTCATCTTCGTCTATAAAGTCGTCCCCGTCGGTATTCACAAAACGTACATCGCCTCCAGAAAATGGAACAACAGTACCATCTGTGCGAAGACTTGGCCTGTTTACTCCAGCGGCTTCAGCATTGGTAGCATATACTCCGTTAGTTTTATAACCATAAAAAAGATTACCACCCATTCCTTTTTGAGTGAGGATAGTAGCACCTGCATAATTGGTTAATAATCTATCGCCAGGCAGTTTGGTGATTTCGGTTTTGAATCTCGAGATGTTCAAACCCATATCCCATTTCACACGTTTGTTTAGAATACGGCTGCTCAATCCAAGTTCAACACCGGTAGTCTTCATACCGCCATTATTAGTGTAGGCGTAATCAAAGCCCGTTAATGGAGACACTTCTTCCTGAATCAGCATGTCATAGGTGTTATTCCTAAAGGCATCAACACTTATGTTTAAACGCTCACGTAATACTGATAGGTCGAGTCCAAGGTTGAGCTTTTCTATAGTTTCCCATTTCAAGCCGGTATTTGCAATATTTCCACGTACCAAACCTTGCAATCCAAACAGATTTTCGGATAGATAGTATTGGCGGGCATTGTAATTTCCAATATCATCGTTTCCCACCGAACCAAAGCTGGCCCTTAGCTTAAGCACGTCAATAAAGGTATACTTCGCCATAAATGACTCAGATGAAACTAACCAGCCTGCTGCAAGCGAGGGCATAACCGCCAGCTTATTGCCACTTAAATCTGGAACGTTAGGAATATTTCTTCCAAAACGGGATGAGGCGTCCAGAGCCATATTGAAAGAAAGAAAATATTTATGTCTGAATGAATAATCGGTATTAAGATAAGTATTTAAATTGCGCCAGGTTCCATTACTTCCGCTAATTTCCCTAAGAGAAGCCTGGCCGTTTCCTACCGTTACATAATCATCGGTAGCGGAGTTATAACCTAAACCATAATCAGACTCACTTTTATTATCTCCGATCCGAAATCCCAGATTGGCAGAAAGGGCATGGACATTAGTAAATGTTTTGGCATAGCTTAAGCGAAGATCGTTGAAGAGAGAATAAAGCCGTTCTACATTTGTTCCCGATTGGTTTCTTGCGATCGCACGACTTAATGTATCGGGAACTATTCCATTATTTGGAATAAATATGTTTTCGCGAACCTTACTGAAGGTAACGCCTGTAACATTTTGAAGTTGAAACTCTTTGTTTAAAACGTAATTAAAACCTAACGAGCCCACAAATCGATATGTACGATTGACCCCCTGCATATCATTTACCGCTACCGCCGGATTACTCATCCTAAATGCGTCTATTCCTGATAACACAGGGGAAAGCTGACCATTTTCTGCTGTAACATTAGGTGAAAGTATCGGAGCCTTAGTTAATGCCAGATAAATAGGGTTGGTGTTTTTAGCCGCTCCCTGATCTCTCAGGTTTTGTTGATTGGACACGAATGACAGGTTAGCAAAACCTTTAAACTTTGTTGAAAGGTTTAGGTCGGCGTTGAAACGAGTCTGATAACGTGTCAGGTCTGTGAGATCAGTAATTCCCTCATTTTTGAGATAACCAACCGAAAGTCCGTAAGTAGCTATATTATCCCCACCTGTAACTTTCATGTAATAGGTTTGGTTATAGCTGTTTCTTAACACTTCGTTTTGCCAATTGGTATTATACCCGTACGACGGAGAGTTTTGCATAAAAGGCATTTGCTGAACCGTAGTTTGAGCCTGCGCCGGGCTATAGCCTAGTCTAAGGTATCTATCACCAAGTGCATCTGAGATATATGAGCGGTAATTTTGCCCGTTTAAAACCGGAATATTGGAGTTCGCCGAGTTAAAGCCTCCATATGCCGCAAAGTCGATTTTAGTGGCCTGCTCTTTAGCCCTGGCCGTAGTGATTAATATCACGCCGTTTGCTGCCTTGGTTCCATAGATGGAAGCAGTTGCATCTTTTATAACAGTTATATTATCAATATCCTTTAAGTCAATATTCGCCAGAGGATTTTCAACATGTCCGGCAATTAATGAACCCGAATAATCATTGTTGTCGTAATAAATACCGTCTACCACATACAATGGTTGGTTGGTAGTGAATAGTGAGCTATATCCTCTTAAAAACACGCTTGCACCAATTCCTTGTGTACCCGAACGTCTGATAGCATTAACACCTGGTATCCTGCCTTGTAAATATGTATCAGGACTCTCCGAAATCCGTTGCCAATTATCGGAAACATTAAGCGATTTAACAGCACCTACTGTGCTGTTGGCCAGTTTGGTGATGTTCGGAAGGACAACCGCATCATACTGAGATGTAAATGTATCTTCGTATAGTACCGCAGATACAGAGCTACGACCTTTTAAAGCTATCTCCTTTGTATTAAATCCATTACCAGAAATTACAAGATAGGTCTGGTAATCAGGTACTGAAACCGTAAATGTCCCGTCAGCATTTGTAATAGAAGCAGAGAAGCCCGGCACGCTGATACTAATACCGTCTAGTGGTTTACCTGTAGAAGCATCTTTAATCGTTCCGGTAACCTTAAGAGCCGATGAATTTACACTTTGGGTTGAATCAAGAGTAGCTTTTACAGAATCCTGCATCGCCGAAGTGCTGTTTGATATAAACGCAGTTAAGAGTGTCAGTAAAAACAACCGCTTTATCAGAATAGAATTTATACGCATAATTTAGGTTTTTTAGATATAATCGGTTATGGTACAGGTACTAACTTTATGTAATCAAGAATAATATCGTTGGTGCCGTTGGGAGTTGAATTAGCACCCACCTGGTATACCGCAAGTGTACTTTTGATACCATCTTTCAGCTTATTTGAATAATAACGGGCAGCTGTAAACTCTCCTAAATATCTTTCTTCATAATCAGGTGCGTATACATATTTGCCTGTTACAGGATCTATTTTTTGAGTATTAGTAACCGGATTCATTACTCGAACGGCCCCAGGTTCGGTTACATAATTAAATCCGGGAGTAACATTGGCCGGAATCCCGATGGCAAACCTGAGCGGTGAGTACACCAGTGTAGAACCAGGAACGGCTGGAATGGCTTTCGCCGCAGGCTCTAAAGCATAATCTCTTACAACCCGCCAAAATACTTTGTACTTTACCGAATTTACCTGTGCCGGACGATACCTTGACCAGTTGACAGCATTACCATGATTTACGCGGTATACATAAGAATATAAATGTCCGTCAGGATCTTTCCTTAGTCTGGTCTCGAAGGTACCGTTTGTAAGTTTTACGTTGCTTAAACTTGCGTCTGAATTGATTGAGTTGTTGATACTTTCTCCCTGGATTATGATGGGCTTAAGTTTAGTATACATATCAAATGTACCGTTCCCTAAATCGTAATTGATGCTGCTCATCACATAAACCACCCCATTACTTACCTGATGGGTTTCCACTACCGCATTTTTATCCAGATGGAATCTTACGCTATCGCCCACCGACAATACATTTGCAGGAAAGTTTTCTTTATCAAGAATGCCTTTAAAAGCTAAATCCTTGATGATATTAAAATCTGTTAAGTTGTTAGTAGTATCGATACTAACCTGATCGGTGCCGGTTACTTTAAAGTATTTTGATAATTTGGACCTCTCCGCAGTGAATGCGGCATCGGTTAACACGATGTAGGTAAAAGTTGAATCTTCGTGACTGATATCAGCTTCTCTTCCACTCTGTGCCGAAAAATCATCTCTATCCAAAAATTTGTTAACAGAATAGAATCCGGTACCAGGCTTGTAATTGGGTTTCCCGGTTAATGGATCAATGTTAAGTACCTCTGCACGTTGAGGATCGAAAACCATGGTTGTTAAAGATGATAATACTTGCTTTTGTATGGTGTTGGTAGACATCAAGTATTCCCAGGCACTTTGCTTAGGTGTAATTGCCGCACTGATTACGTGCAACACACCATCAGCAAGATAAAGATCTTTACTTATGATAGGCGATCCGTCAACCGATGTGGCCGTAAATGCTACAGTCTTATCATTAAGAGTTTTAATTCGCAAAGGCTGAGAACCCACGGCTGTGGTAAGGAATGTCTGATTGGCGATATGATTCTCAACAAAACGAAGCAATTTAGCATCAGAGTCTATTAGATCAGGGTTAACTGCTGCCAGAGCCTGGTTGGTTGGAGCCCATACCGTGTAGCTTTTTGAAGACCTTAGGGTATCATCATAATGAGTTTGTTTCAGATACTCGGCGAACTTACTCAGATCGGGATTTTTGTTAATCTGATCTAAAAGTTGCGTAGTAAAATTTGCGTCCTTAACCTCTGTATGCTCATCCCATTTCTTCTCACAGGAAGAAAACAGAACGGCGGTACACATCAATAGTAAGAGTATATTTTGTTTCATTAATTTCATGTTAGCGATTATAAAAATTCAACCTGCAGGATATTCCTGCAGGTTAATGCCTACTAATGTGTACCCGGATAATTTGTATAGTCTTCAGTTCCGTCCGGCATAAAGCGTGGAAGAATTTGCGACTGCCAATCTTTTGGAATAAAATGAATCATATCAAGGTTATTGGCATTCTGACTGTTTCTTAATGCTTCCATCCTTAAGGTATGGGTGCCTGTGGTATTAATTTTCATTAATCCAACGTTTTTAGCTACCCAAGGCGAATTGTAAGCTCCCGCAGGAGATAAAGTAACCTTATCCCATGGATTTGCGGCATTTCCATTTGACGTATAATACTTCCAGCCCAAAGCCTCTAATTCTGCTGTGTTACCAAATGGTATCGGTTCGGCAAAGGCGAATACTTTAGGTGATGGAGGCCCCCCGTCAATTCTCACCTGCGCTGTAGTTCCGTCAGATTGCGGCCAGTTACCCGATTGATTTTTACGTCTGTAGCAAATCCATACGCGGTATTCCCCACGTACAATAACCGGAGTTTTCATTTCGATCCACTCCTGGCGAGCATTACCGGCTGAATTACCTAAGAAAAGATTCAAATAATCTCTAAACACCCAGGCAGCTCCAGCACTTTGGCCACCACCAGCACCGTTGTTATAGTAAAAGCCATCTCCCCTTTTAGGCCAGTTCCAACCCTTTACAGGGCTGGGAGAATCGACAGCGGGTTTAGTGAATAAGTTAGGTGGCTGCGCACTTGTTCCGGTTCTGAAAAACCCTGAAGCACGAGTTTCAGGCATATCAGCTACGTCCCAATATACTGGAAATGGCACTCGGGTCTTTATCGCAAAATGCCCTGTTGTAGTTCCTGTAGCTATAACCGTTGCACCCTGGGCATTTTTGTATGTATAATTGTAGCTGTATGGCGCAGACTCATGTAATACACCATTTATAGCAGAGTTATCGCTTTTCTCTTTATTCAGCATTACTCCCGGCTCGTATGTGCCGTTAAACTCCATATCTTCCAATATCACGTTTTGATTCCTGAACTTTGCAGTCAATATCTCCGGATAGGTTAGAGTTGGATGAGCTTGGGAAGATGCTAAATCTGCGCGATATTTTGCATCGTATAAAATATGGTAAGCTACATATTTATGAAAGCCGTTTTCAGCACTTTTCAGATCAGAAGGTCCCGAATTATATTTAGCAATATATTGATCAATATTTGAAACACCGACAAGCCCAAGAGTAGCATCAGATTCGGCAATTACGGTTAGAAAACGCTGATCTGTCTTTGGGTTATTAGCCGGTAGTAGATTCAAAGAATCGTATAGGCCTGTTCTTATCAGTGCCTCTTCAAACAGATCGTAATCCGGATTTGCCGCAACCATTTGCGCCAGAGTTAATTTCGCCGGGCGGAGAACGTTATCAATTACATGAACATAGCCATTGCCTAAGCGAACGTTGAATAAGGTTACGTTAGCCTGACGGTTGATAACAGTACTGGTGAAATTACCTGCCGTTGCTGAACCTGTAATGAGGTATTGTCCGAGCATGGTTAGGGTATTAAGCTTTCCATCGCCAAAGGAGCGAGAGCTTAGTGTATCTTCAATTAAGTGAAATCGAACCACCGATTTCAATTCTTCGAGATCCAGCTGCTCAATAGATGTTTTTCCCATATCTGTCAGGTATTTTTTCACCCCGTCGTTAGTCGGAACAAACATGGTATAATTACCATACGCTTGCAAAAAGCCGGCGTTTCCGGTCCTTTCAACAATCTTGTTCCACTCCGAAAACTGTTCAGGGTTTTTCTCAAGATATCCAGTGATATTTACCTGACTGCTGGTTATGCTCACCACAGGCTCCTTCTTACAACCCGCAAGAGCTAAGATGGTGAGGCAAATAAACCATGCCTGGACTGAAAACGTGTTCAGTAGTAGTGTCTTTTTCATATCTAACAGTTTAATTAGTCTTATAATATGGATTTTGTACTAAGTTCTTATCCGCCAAAAGCTCAGACGTTGCTATCGGAAGATAATGATTCCGGTAATCTTTAAATTTGTTCAGAATAACTTCGGCCCTATCCGGAGGAGCAACCTTCGATACAGCATCAACAATTACCTGGGCTCCTCTTTCGTAGCCTTTCCGCTTAGCGTGGCGCAATAAGTCGAACCAGCGCTTACCTTCAAAAGCAAATTCTCTTGCACGCTCTTTAAGTATATAATCCGATACCTGGTATGGTATACCAGGATCTACGGTCTCAACTGTTCCATTAAAAATTGGAGTGGATCTATTTCTAATAATATCTACTAATTCCAGGGCCTTTACTCCATCGCCAGTCCATGCTAATGCCTCTGCTTTCATTAACAAAATATCAGCGTAGCGATAAACAATCCAGTTATGATCTGAATTGCCGTTAAGAACAGCTGTATTAGAGCCATAATTGGTTCCCACGTGCTTCCATAGCATTCCGCTTAATGCCTGATTATACGAAGCTCCATTGCTCCGGATATCTCTTATTGTAGGAGTTGTGGGGTCAGTGATGCCGAAAAAGTCATCCATGTAAAAGGTGGCAGCATATCTGTTCGGTATCGCAGCGAGCAAACTAAACCAGGGGTTTTGCGAGTCTCTGTCGAACTGGATCTCGAAGATACTCTCGTTGGAATTACCAGTAATGTACAATTCCCGAAACCAAAGTTCAGGATCAGTTCCTTCTATTAGTCCGAACTTTCCTGAGTCTTCAATTCTCTTACATGCGGCAATACATTCGGTGTAATTCTCACCCCACAGGTACACGTCTGCCTGTAAGGCATAGATACCATAAACGGTAAGACGGCCCTTATTCTGGTCGTTACTGCCGTAATTTTCCGCAATATTCCTGGCGGCAAAATCCAAATCAGAAACAATCTGATTATAAATCACCTCTTTCGAACTCTTAGCCAGCTGTTCAATTTTCGAATCACTTGAGCTCGCCTTTAACTGAAGCGGCACTTCGCCCCAAAGACGAAGTAAATAAAAATACATATACGCTCTTAGGCCATAGGCTTCCGCCAGATATTCATTCACCTCAGCTTCTGAAATCGTCTTATCGTTATCGCGAACTGTTGGTCCGAATTCGATAACGGTATTACAAACATTTATGGTATTATACAAGGTTGCCCAATTGCTGTAAACACTATTAGGCAGGATCTCGTTGTTTTTGTAATCCATATCATTGTTTGTAAAGGACGAACCAATCCCCATCATATCGGCTCTTAACTCGCCCCAAACCAGCATGTTTTGCATCAAGCCAGGTCGCTTTTCAGGAACTGCCAGTAATGAAGAATAAGCACCAAATACAGCAGACCTTAGCTGCTCCTTTGTTTTCCAGAAATCCTCACGAATAATCCCGTCCTGAGGCTTTAGTTCCAACCACTTATTACAGGAGGTCGCTGATAGCAACAGAATGAATGCTAGAAATGAAAATTTTATGTTTTTAGTCATTTGTATTACCGATTAAAATCCAACTGATAAGCCTAATAATATATTTCTGGACGGAGGTGTCAACGCATCGTCAACGATGAAACTGAAAGGAGTGTTGGCTCCCCGTGCCGAAACGTCAGGATCGACTCCCTTATATTTTGTCCAGGTTACAAGATTTTCAGCTGTAACGAATACGCTGGTGTTTTTTACGTGAAGTTTGGTTGATAATGCTTTACTCAAATTATATCTGGCAGTTACAGACTTCAACCGGATAAAAGATGCGTCAGATACATATCTATCAGAGCCTAACCAGTTGTAGCCATCTCCGTACAACGCACGAGGAACATCTGTTATGTCGCCCGGATTTCGCCATCTTGATAATACTATAGTACTTTGATTACCGTATCCATACATATTGGTAGTACTCATCAACGTTCGGTTAATTAGATCGTGGCCCATTTTAAAGCTGAAAAAAGATTGCAGTTTTAAATTACCATTAATGGTTACCGAAGGACCAAAACCGCCAGTAAATAATGGATTACCGTTACCGAGATACACGATATCATCTTCATTTATATTTCCATCCTTATTCACGTCTTCGTACATCGCATCACCAGCCTGAAATGTATATTGATTAGCAGGGTAGTTATACTTCATATAAACAATTTGCCCATTCGGACCAACAATTTGATTGCCACTTTTATCTCTGGCAATGGTAGCATCTTTATTGGTGTACACGCCGTTAAACTTAAATCCGTAAAAGGAACCGAAAG
The DNA here is from genome assembly GCA_014380615.1 of Sphingobacteriaceae bacterium. Lineage (GTDB taxonomy): Bacteria > Bacteroidota > Bacteroidia > Sphingobacteriales > Sphingobacteriaceae > Paradesertivirga. The sequence goes on along the minus strand of JACMJM010000044.1, from coordinate 101,969 downwards.
GATTTCCCTCTTGTAAATATGCTCTGTAAACCCCGTTACCAATAGCCTTTCCGTCTGTACGCGGATAGTACTCAGAAACGGAATTGATTACGTTTATATTTTGGGCGATATTAAAGTCGAAGGTTACTAACAACTTTCTAGACCGATAAGGAATAGTGTTTAACAAAACTTCAAATCCCTTATTAGTCATTGTTCCTACGTTAACCGCAATCGCCGAATAGCCTGTATAGTTTGGAACTTGCAAGCCCTCGAATAAAAGATCGGTGATCTTGTTGCTGTAAAAGTCCAGATCCATCTTCACTTTACTTTTCCATAACCATGCGGTTAAACCTATATTTCTTCCGGTGTTAGTCTCCCATTTCAGGTTATCCAACCCAATAGCATCGGGGATAATTCCGGAAACACCCAGGTAAGATACTGATGGTTTATATGTATTATAGAACGTGTAATTTTTGCTAGGCTGCTTACCGCTTTGCCCGTAGCTAATCCTCAAACTTAAGTCGTCAACAAACTTGGCGTTTTTCATAAAAGGCTCTCCTGAAATTCTCCAGCGGCCTGAAAATGATGGAAATAAACCATATCGATTCCCCTTACCAAATCTTGAATTACCATCCAGGCGAACGCCTGCATTGATAATATATCTGTCTAAAAGAGAATATTGGTGGGTGGTAACAATTCCTAAAGTTCGTTGCTGCCCGCCGGATGCCTCCAGCTTCAAATCTCCATTTTGTGTACGGCCCGGATTAGAAGGATCCTGCAACAACGAAGATGCTGTGTTTGCTGTTAAAATATTTTGTCCGATACCCTGATTGTCTTCCGTTTGGAAAGAAAGCAGACTTTGCAACTTATGCTTTTCGCTTAACAAAGGCTGATAAATGAAGTTTAATTTTGTATTTACCGAAAAAGAATCCCCGTCATTATCCGAAGCTCTGTTAACATTAGTTTCTGTAACCGGCCTGCCTGTTGCAACTTGAGGAAGGAAGGACTTTGCTTTGGTATTATTGATATCAAACTGCAAATCAAAAGTTGTTAAAAACACGTTGTTAGGCAAAACATCGTACTGCAGTTGAAACTTTGGTGTAATACGCTCTCCATATAACCTGCTACTTCCTTCATTAGCCATTGCAAGCGGGTTATATGTAAATCGAGAGTCTTTCTCGATATATGATCCCTGTATATTACTTAAAGGTGAGTGATAATTAGGGGTTTGGTTACCAAACTCATCAAACTCCAGAATAGACATGTTAGGCATTTTCGTGTAGGCTATTCCACGCAACGAGTTTGTATAGTTCAGCGTATTGTTAACATGCGTATACATGAAATCTGATCTGAACCGGATACGGTTAGATACGTTATAATCAAGGTTAACTTTTGTGGTAACCCTATTCAAATCGGTACCAATAGTAGTACCCTGAGAATTTAAGTATCCAACAGATGCGTAATAGCGCGCTTTTTCGCCCCCACCCTGCATAGATACGTTATGATCCTGGGTATGTCCCAATTGGGTAATGGCGTCGATCCAATTGTTATTCCCGCTATAGTTGTAGAATGTTTGTAAAGTCTGAGGATCGTAGAGAAACTCCTGATTAAAAGCAATATTTAATGGAGTACCTCTGTTGTTCCAGGCTTCAGGAATCATGTTTGAATACTGATCTCCCGTTAAAAGCGGAATCGCCTCCGGCTGCTTTTGAACAGTTGCACGAAGATTATATGTAAAGCTTGGCTTGCCTAACACACCTCTTTTTGTGTTAATTACCAAAACGCCATTGGCGGCTCTGGCTCCCCATACGGCTGTTGAAGCGGCATCTTTCAGCACTGTGATATCTTTTATATCCGAAGGTGCTATGTTCAAGAGCTGGGCATAACCCTGCTCATCTGCTGTACCGAAGTTAAAATCAGACGGAATCTGCGTTTCGTAAGGCATTCCATCCAACACGATCAAAGGTTCTGCTGACCCGTTTATAGAAGAAGTACCACGAATTCTGATAGACATTCCAGCTCCGGGATCACCTGAAGAAGCACCAAAATCCACACCTGGCATACGACCCTGAAGTGCCTGATCGATAGATTGAGCAGAAAGCTCCTCTAAATCCTTAGCATTAATGGTTGTGGTGGCGGTTGTGGAATTACGAGCGTCAATATTTAAACCAGATCCGTTGTTTACGCTTCGCTGTCCGGTAATTACAATCGCGGTGAGTTCGTTAGAGGTTGACACTAATGAAACATTAATTACCGTACGGTCGTTGAGTTGTTGTACCACACTTTTGTAACCGATGTACGAAATCTGGATTGAATTCTTCGGATCGGAAACCGGGAGCGCATAATTTCCGTCAATATCGGTCATTACCCCTCTCACCGTTCTTTTGTCTTTATCAAGTTCGACAACAGATACACCGATAATGGGCTGCTTATCTTTACTATCGATAATTTTCCCCTTCACAATTATCCGCTGAGATCCTTGAGCTAACGCAACTTCACTGCCTACAATAACAGTAAAGATTAAGAAAGCAAGCATTTTTAAATATGTCGTCATACGTTACAGGTTTAAAATTTAAGAACTTGGTTAATAGAGTGGATCAAAGACCTATTAGCCAAATTATTGCTAAAAGTGTAATTAGTAGTAGTGGTGACAGGTGCTACGGCGGCATCATCTGTCACCTCCATGGTGGTGCTGCTGGTTGGGAAAGATAGCGTAACCAGCCTGGAATCTCCCGCACCAGTTTTTAATAAGGTCTGATAGGTCCCAGCCTTTTTCCCATCTACCGCAACAGTAGTTTTGGATACTATAGCATAATTAATAAATTTGATTACGGCATCCTTTTCCGCGGCACTCTGAGAGGCCTGAGTGAATCTCGGGATACCTGTGATGAGATCGCCTGGAAGCTTTCCAGCCTTAACCGCGATTTCGATAGCAGCATTGGTTGGGATTAACCCAGTATAGAAAACACCATCATCAACACCAAAAATTTTCTTTGTTGTGTTGTTCCATAAGGTTGGTGAATTTCGCAAATAATCGTAAAAGTGGCTAAACTTAGTTCGAACGTTCACATCTGTTGAAAGTGCCAGCTTCTCTAATGCAGAGCCCAGTGATTGCGTGTTATCCGCATATTTCAGAACACCCGATCCCTGATAAGCAACACCATTGATGGATACTAATGGGGCTCCCACAGTAACAAATGTATTATCAACGATATTACCGCTACCATAGAGTTTGCCATCCTTGTATTTTACATATTCCCCATGAACTGTTTCAGCAACACCCTCGCCGGTAGTAACATTATTAAATTCGCCATTTGGGGTAAGTAAAACGGAGGTTTGAACCAGACGATTGATTAATGCCTGCCCATTGGGGTAATCTTTTGCGGCCGCAGGAGTTGGTTGAAAGAACCAACCCGGCCTGTCAGCATCATAATCGTAACCAGCAGCCTTCAAGTCTGTATTATTAAATAATATTAATGTCTGTTTAAGATTCGGACTCATTAATGAGATCCGGGCATCGGTTCCGTTCAATGCTTGTGTCATCAAAGAATAAGCAGGGTTGAGGTAAGCATGGCGATAGAGAGTTCTAAAAACATCAGCTTCATGCACTTCATTAATTCCATAAAAATTCGCATTGCTGAGAACCTTATTTTCGATTACGTTTGTAGCATCGAAGGTAGCTACCTGAAGCTGAGCATTTGGCGCATCAATTATTGCTCTGGGCCACACAGTTCCAAGCCACATGTGCGAGTTGATAAGGTTTATAAGTACTGAAGGCGGAGCCGCTTCGAACGTGCCATAGTACTGTAAAAGGTCGTCGATAAAAGTCTGAAGTTTTTGATTGGTGGGCACGGCCATTGACCACGACTGAAACTGCCCGACAACGCCAACGTTTATAAAATTTTCATTATTCGGAGCGAAGGAAAGGCCAGGGTAAGTTTTTAAATATACTTTATCGTTGGAACCTGAAAGAACATTATATCTTCTGGTTAAAGCAGTATTTTCTGTATAAGTAGCCAGTCGATCCAGTAAAGACTTGAACACGCTGTATTCCGGCTTTGAAGCCAGATACTGCTCGGCATTAAGGAGAGGAGTAAGAACCTTGTCTACCACATGAATCATCCCGTTTTCGGCAGGAAGGTCGGCTTCAACAACCGCAGCGTCGGCTACGTTAAAGCCGGTAAACGTCTTTCCCGGATATAATGTAGTATAGTCGGAAGCTGTTAGCCCCTGATCGGCCATAAAAGCACTTGTAAAATAAGGGAGGTATTTATTATTATCAATTTTAGGATCATAAACAACGCCGCTCTGCTGTCCACTTCCTACCACCTTTTTTCCGTTTTCGTCAACAACGAAATCATAATAAGCTGTTTGCCTTCTGTAGGCAACATTTTCATATTCGGGAAGGGCGATTCCCGCCTGTAAATTACTCAACTGATCTTTACGATAAGGATTAAAAATAAGGCTATAACGAGTAATTCTTCCGGCCTCCTCAGCTGTTATTTCATTTACACCTGAAATACCTCTATCCTGAAAATATTTTTGAAAAGCAGCGTCATTGGGAGCAAAAAAAGTCCAGGATCCGGCTTTACCCAAAATATCCTTATATCCCGCCTTTTCGATTACGGCCAGAATATTAGTAAAGCCTCCTTTTGCTTGCAGTTGCTGATAAATCGGCGGAGCAAGAGAGGCTGGTCGGCCATAATATTCATCCCAGTCTTTTTTCTGACAGGCAGAAAACAAGATAGTAAATGACAGAAAACACAAAAATCCATGTATCGATCTCTTCATATATGATTGTAATTAATATGTACTACGTAAAACTCATACTCCTATACGGAAGTGGAATGAGCGGAAAAACTTCCGTCTTCATCTCTGAATTATTCTTTAGTTGGCTTTGCCCTTAAAATTTTAATGTCTTTGGTGCTTGGTTAGCGAAAAACAGTTTTATTGCTTTAATACTGCACATTCTCTGTATTTATCAATTGAATAATTAATAAATACAGCTATTGTAAGGCCGTATTGCGGTTAATATTTTTTTAGTTGGTGTAATCTCAGATGATTACATGGTTATAAATGTAAGGTAGGTACATAAAAAATACCCCGCAACCTGTGGTATCCTGCCTGGAGGGGAGAATCCTAAAAAAGTTTCAAAAGGCAGGGGAGGCAAACGGTAGTGCTTCAAAAAAAGGGATTAAAATCCTAACCCAAATAACCGACAGATCTTGAGAGGGCATGAAGTAGTTTAAATCTTCTGACAACGCTTTTTAACAAACCAAAGGTTATGAATTATCAGACAGCAAAGCCTGCATTGTTCTTTAAACTCATAAAAACAAAAAGCTGTCTCCCATATTTGCCGAACAAACATAAGAGACAGCCTCTAAAAAAAAGTTTTACAGACTATTCGTAAATATCAAACGGCAAAAACCATTGTTTAGCCAGAAGCTTCTGACGAACACTTCCCGCAGCCGGGTTACCTGATTTTAATAACTTTTGATAAACCTTTTCAGCTAAAAAATCGGGCTGATCTCTGCGCATTGCGATTCTAAGTAAATCAGCCCAGCGTTGGCCCTCAAAGGCGAGTTCGAGTGAAGCTTCTTTTATTAGTGCGTCTTCTAATGCCGTCACGTCGTTCATTAAATTTCTGTTGTAAAAGCTAAGCCAGGCACGGTTTCGTATACCGGTATTTTTACTCCAAGGTTGGCGTAAACTGGTATTATTCGCACCCGCATCTCTCGCATCAAAGTAATATGGTTCTGGAAACGAAGTTTCTTGTGCCGCCACTTCAGCTACCGTAATAGGATTAGATGGAGTTGGTACCAGTGCATTAGCAATCCCTCCATTTAACAAGCCCCATGCCAGCTGAGATTTATTATCCCTGTTAGCCGCCTCAGCAAAGCGAAGATGAACACCACCTGCGCGCCAAATATTCCATTGCCCCCCACCTAGTAATGAATTATCATCATCAGTAAATTTCGTAATAACATGATCGCCAGCCACAACGGTTTGTGATAACAGCCCACGAGGGTCGCCCGGAGTACCCGAAGCTCTCATCTCTCCCTGCCAATTATCAAGAGCGGCATGAGATGGCTTTAGTAAATAACTTCCCATAGTTTTTGAAAAGAACCTGGGTAATTTATTTTTTGTAGCGAATTGTATACCATAAGGTAACGACCAATACCACTCGGCATTCCAGCTTCTGTTAGTATTTGTAAAAGCAAACATTGATCTCCAGCCGGTAGCTTTACCTGTAAACAAAACTGAAGTGTCCTGAATTTTGCCATTTCTTGTATCTACACCATTGGAGGAAACGGTGTTTACAATAGTATTTCCATCGTAGGCAACCCGGTAAGCAAAATTGATATCATTACCAGAAGATTCAACATCCATTGCGATTTTATAATTTTTTGCGGCTTCGAGATACTGCCCTTTCCATAAGTACAGGTCACCTCGCAGTATTGGAATAGTGATATAAAACTTTCGTGTGTTATTTCCGTCAATAAAAAAGTTCAGGGTATTACCGGTTGGATAGGTAAAAGTCTGAGTGCGATCATATCCCAAACCCGAGGTGAAATTAATTAATGAATCAATAAGCACATTAAATGGAACCTTAGGATATTGAGATAACTTCGCCAAATCTTCCACACTCTCCAGAGACTCTGTAATGTAAGGAACACTTCCGTAATGTATTCCCAACTGTAAATATAACCAGCTTCTTAAGGCCCCTATGTCGGAATAGCGCCTGTCATACTCTTGCACACTTAAACGGCTTTCCTTTACCATTTTGTTAAATCCCTTGAGAGCATCATTACAATTCATGATTAACTCGTAAATGGGTCTTGGATTGGCATAAGGGTTTTTGCTGGTAACGTTATGAGTATTGATCTCTTTTAGATAAGGGTCAGCATTGTTAGTTACATCCATTAAGTCAGCACGCAATTCATTAAGAATAATATATTGGCTGGCGAGGTTAGCAAATTTTCCATAAATCCCCAGAACTGCTGCATCAGCGTCTGCCTGGGTCAGGTAAGCATTAGATATATCTACTTCGTCTTCCGGCTTTATATCCAGCAATTTTTTACATGATGCGCCAGCAAAAAGAACGGCGCACAACACGAATGCCAAAAGCTTATTTCCGATTTTATTTTTCATCGTTTTGTTTTTTTAATCAATTCTATAATCCTAACCTTAATCCTAGCTGGAACGACCTTGTCTGTGGTTCAAGTGTAACATCAACACCCTGAGCGAAAATACTTTCTCCGGCACTAAACTCGGGATCAAAGCCCTTATACTTGGTTAAAGTAACCAGATTATTAGCCGTAGCATACACATTCAGATATTTAAACGCCTTCCCTGTAAACGGCAGGCTGTATGTAAGTGCCAGGGTACGTAATCTCAAATAAGATCCGTCTTCAATCCAACGATCAGAAAATCGGCTGTTACCCATCGGATCGCCATAGGTAGCTTTGGGAATATTTGTTACCTGCCCTTCATATCTCCACCGGTTAAGCATCACATTGGTTTGATTATACATTGCTGACCCTGATTCTAATTGGGCTCGAGTATAGTTATATACATCATTTCCTGTAACAAATGTAAACAATGCATCTAATCGCCATTTCTTATAAGATAAGGTATTGTTAAAACTTCCAAATAAATCAGGATTAGGATTTCCAAGAACAACCCTGTCGTCTTCGTTAATTATTTTATCACCATTGATGTCTATAAATTGCATATCGCCAGCTCCGAACGGCACCAAAGCCTCACTGGGCAATTTAATTGACAAACCCGCAGCATTAGCAGCAGCCTGGGTTGCATATACACCATTAGTACGGTAGCCATAGAAAAGATTAGCTTCCTTGCCAACAGTAGTAAGATAGGTTCCATTAGCAAAATCAGTTAAGATAGCAGACGAGCCTAACTGATTAACTTTGTTTTTATAAGTTCCGACTGTAAGCCCTGCATCCCATCTGAGTCCGTTAGAATTTAAAATCCGGGCATTTACGCCTAAGTCAATCCCGGATGTACTCATAGATGCGTTATTTCCCAAGTATGAATTGATACCAGCTGTGAGTTCAGCAACTTTTACCTCTGTAATCATCTTATTAGTTCGATGATTCCAAAAATCAACACTAAAGCTTAACAACTCCTTGAAGAGTGCAGCATCAAGCCCTGCATTAAACTTTTGTATAGTTTCCCATTGAAGGGCTGGATTAGCTAAATTTCCTCTAATTAAACCCTGCACACCTACAAGGTTTTGCGAGCGGTATGATTTGCGTGCTGTATAGTTACCAATATCGTCATTGCCCACCAGGCCATAGCTTAATCGAAGCTTTAACAGATCAATATTTTTTGAATCCTTCATGAAGTCCTCTGAAGATATTAACCATGCGGCACCAACAGCCGGTAAAACGGCTAGTTTATTTCCGCCGATAGCAATGGCATTATCGATTCCTTTACCAAATCTGGATGAACCATCCACCGCCAGCGAAAGGTTTACCAGGTACTTATCAGCATAGCTGTAATCACCAGTTAAATATGTATTTAAAGTGCGCCATCTACCTATACCTCCACCGTAAATCCGATTGGAAACATTACTATTACCAATACTTACAAGCTGATCTGTTCCCGAATTTACTCCACGGGCACGATCCTCTTCGCTGCTATTATCATTAAATCTGAAACCGGCGACTGCATTCAGCTTATGAAGATTATTAATTGTTTTTGTGTAGTTAAGCCGGGTATCAGTCGCCAGGCCCGAATAACGAACAACCTGAGTTCCTAAACGGCTATCAATAATTGTAGTCCCGGAAATTTCATTAGCCACACCATAACGGGGAATAAAGATACTTTCCTGATCTTTATCATACGTTATGCCCAGGAGGGTTGACACTTTAAAGGTATTATTGAATTTGTAATCGAAATTGGTTGACCCGAAAAAGCGATAAACTTTCTTTGTATTAAGGCCATTCTCAATCAAGGCTCTTGGATTACCTATCCCAAGACTATCTACATCACTAAGTTTTGGTGAAACAGCTCCATTTGCACCACGTGTATTTAAACTCACAAAGGGAGATTTTACCAATGAAAGAAAGATCGGATTGGAAATGGGTGAAATCCCCTGATCTTTTAAGTTTTGCAAACCGTAAGTAAAGGCCAATCCCACCTTACCGGTTAAACGCTGTGTTAAATTAAGATCGGCGTTAAACCTGGTATTATATCTCATATAATCGGTACTATCTGTAATGCCCTTATCTTTTAAATATCCCAGTGAAAGAGAATACTTGGCCACGTTATCACCACCAGAAATCCTCAAATAGTAGTTTTGGTCATAACTATTACGAAATACCTGCTTTGACCATTTGGTTTCGTTGTTGTAGATATAGTATTGGGGGTTTGCCGCTCTATCTTCGTTCATATATGGCTGAGCCTGTATTTGAGCATCACTAAAACCTCTGCTTGTAAGCAGATCGGCCGAATAAGCCCTGAAGTTATAAGCATTCATAACAGGATAACTTCTGGGAGTAGAGTTAACCCCTCCATAAGCTGAAAAATCAATTCTGGTAGCCAGGTCTGTTGCCGAGTTGGTTGTTACCAATATCAGGCCGTTAGCTGCCCTGGTTCCGTAGGCGGCGGATTGAACCGCATCCTTTATTATGGTTATACTTGCAATATCACGAGGATCTATACTTTGAAGGGTATTGTTTATATGGCCGCTGGTTAGAGATGTTCCGTATGAATTGGTATCGAAAATCATGCCGTCTACGACAACCAAAGGCTTATTAGTACCATAAAGTGACGTAAACCCTCTCACGAAAAGCTCAGCACCTATACCGGATGTCCCTGATCGGCGTACAGTATTTACGCCCGAAAGCTGTCCCTGATAAGCACTCGCAATGGTTTCTGAGTTAGAGGACCATGTTTGCCCGGAGTTTGCGCTCACTGCCGCTACTGTTCTGGAAAGTGATTTACTTCCGCCGGGAAGGTTTACTGACGCAAACAATGAAGGGTAAGTATCGGGATATAATGTTACTTCCGTAGGCTTTCCTTTAAACACCGGGTACAACTTTGTATGGTAACCCAGAGAAGAAACCTGAATAGTTGATTTATAATCAGGGATAGTGATAGAGAACTCTCCCTTATCATTTGTAATAGTAGCTGAGAATCCTGGGATGGAAATACTTACCCCGTTAAGCGGTAAGTGCGTATTCCCGTCGACCACTTTTCCGGCATGCTTTACGCCCTTCACATTCCTTTGTACCGCCACCGTTGTAGTATCGGTAGCAAACTGTGTTGAATCTACCTGATCATCCTGGCTATAGCCCTTGAATACGGCTATAGCGAGAAGGGTTAAAAGTAAAAATCCTTTTTTAATTGTGGTAAAATTATGCATGGTCTATTTTTTGAACTGGTAATTGCTGCTTTAATTAGGAAGAACAGGAACGAAACGTAAGTAATCGAGGATCATCGTGTTCGCACCCTGACTACTGGTATTGGCAGAAATGAGGCGCCATGTAAGCGGGCCGTACTGCGCAACTGTATATTGTCCGAGATAAACTTCACTATACCGTCTTGGATTGACCACATGGGTAAAAAATATCTGCGAAACGGAGAGACCGAACCTTTGAGTGAAAGCGGTTGTTTGAGGATCTCCCTGAACGCCTGAAACGGAACGCACATAAACATCATATCTGGCGGTATGGACTTCCGGTTTTATATAAGTAACCTGTGCATTTGAGAGTCCGGAATTCCACACTTCAATGTCATAGAAAATCTTTCCAAGGCTATCCAGCTTGGCCCTATAAAACGTATTAAGAGGCCTGCTAAAATTTAAACTTGACGGCTTTTCACCCTCAATTTTAAACTCTCGTATTCTATCTTTTAATCGATAAGGAAGTTCATTCAAAACATAGACGATTCCATTGTTTGTTTTATATGAGGAGACAATAGCCGACTTTTTAACTGGCATTTTTGTTCCTGCCACTGAAACCAGAGTATCTGGCAATTGGTCTATTGTGTATAAGCCACGCACCAATAGGTTTTCAAGCATAGTCACTTTTGTAAAATAACTTTGGGTACTATCTGGCCTTACCCGGTTACTTTTGTAGTAAGGCAATATTTTAGTTTTTTCGTTATCGTACGCATTATTTTCTAAAACGAAGAAAGTATACAGGCTATCTTGTTCACTTAGTTTCGAAACAATAGACGCCCATTTCGGGCTTCTTTTTATCTCAGCACCAATTAAGGTATCAAGAGCCCGCATGTCATCTCCCTGACTAGTGCCATTTACGTTTGTAGTTAATTCCAAGGAAGCTAAAAACAATGAGGGCTTTACCTTCAAGGCCGCATTAACAATGTGTAACACCCCGTTTTTTGCATACTGATTTCGTTTAGTGATTACCGCTTCCTCGTAATTATTACCTGAAACACTTACTGAAAGCCCCATAAGCGTTTTCAAGCGTATATAGGAAGAACCCTGAACAGAAGGACGAATTAAATTGGCGATATGATATTTTACAAAGTCTTTTAACTTTACCGGATCGGCCAGATAGGAAGCATCTTGGGCTATCAATGCGTCAATCGCGGAATTATCCGGTGCCCAAACTGTGTAGGTTTTGGAAGAAGATAAACTCGAGTCAAGACCAGTTTGCACAATATATCCGTAAAACTTGCTTAAACTCGGCTCAGCAGCTATTCTTTCAAGTAATGTAATCTTACTTTCGTTTGCGAGAATTTCAGTATGCTCGTCCCAGGTGTCTTTACAGGCACCTACAACCAGAACGCATATGGCAAACAGAATTACTCGTAAAGCATTTTTAATATTCATGACAAAAATTTAAGTATACTAATTTTATTAAGCATAAGCTCATTGGCCCATACTGCAAATCTTAATTATGGCGCAGGGCGCTTAAATACAACACCTTTACTTGAGAACCTTGGATACTGCTGGTCCATATCAATTGGGATAAAGTGGATCATATCAAGCCAAATGATGTTACTACCGCTCATTCCGCCTAACCCTCTTATTCTAATCCAATGACGATCAGTAGTTTTAATGTTAGCTATACCCACAAGCCTGCCTACAGTGGTATTCGTTCCAAGTACGTAAGCTGCATCACCAGTGACTATTTGACCTTGCGCGTTCACAGCTGTTTCTGTATTTAGTGCCATATAGCGTTTAAAACCGTTCGCCTCCATTAAATTATCAGAATTTGGCGCGGTTAAGCTTATTCCAGAAGATCCGAGGTTATTACCACTAATCATTATATTTGGTAAAACCTGCTCTGCCGGTGTACCAGGATTCATCACCCATTGGGTCTGATTCGCATTAGCATTGCCATTTTGTCCGTAACAAACCCAAACTTTATATAATCCCTTAACCAGTAATGGGGTACGGAAATCATGATGCAATGGACGGGCCAGATTACTGGTTGGACCGGATAGTGATAAATTCAATAAATCGCCCTTGTTAAACACGCGATTACCCGGTGAACCTACCTGATATTGCGACCCGATTTTAGTAGCGTCAGCAGGCAAATAAGAAGCGGGATTAAAAGAGGCACCATTAGGGTGGAGATTAATGGCCCTTACCCCGTAATCAGGATTTCTCGGATTTTGGGATAGTCCGTCTAATTCCATATCCCAATATAAAGGAGTAGGGAAACGAACTTTAATTGTAAAATAATTTTTTGCGTCATGCAATACACCGTTCGATGCTGATACATCACTAAAAACTCTGTTAAGTTCAATACCTGGCTCTATGGCTCCGTTAAACTCAACTTCATTCAATAAAACTTTTTGACCCGCATATTTCGCAGTAAGAATTTCTGAAGGAGCAAGGGTTACCAGCGAGGTAGATGAAGCCACATCCGCCAGATAATTGGCACTTGGTGTAATATGGTAAGCCATAAATAACCAGAGGCTATCTGTCTTTTTTGTCGGATCGTTCTCAGTAGATAATCTATCCTTTAAGTCCTCAAAATTAAAAATATTGTCCTTCTCAAAAGCAGAATCGGAGACTGCAATTACAGTTTGAAATCTTTTCAGCGCATCTGTTGATACGAGCGGGTCAACATTCAATGAATCAAAAAACTTGGTGGCTATTAAAGCCTCTTCAAAAATATCGTAGCGATCATTCTCTGCTATAAGCTGCGCTAACGTTTTGGTACGCGGAACCAATACATGGTCGATAACCTGTAATACCCCGTTCCCAACTCGTATGTTAGACTGAATTATTCGTGATTCCTTATTTAGTGTATAAGTAGATACACCGTTTATGTTAGAAACACCAGTAGTAATGTATTGATTATACAATGGCAGCCGTTGTAGTTTACCGTCTGTAAAATTTTTAGTATTCAAAGTATCCATTACCAGATGGTAATTAATAACCTTTTTTAATTCCTCGCTTGATAACTCTGACAGAGATGATTTATTAATAGATTGCAACCAAGCCTTTATAGCATCGTTTGTAGGAGTAAATAACGTATAACTACCATAGGCTCCCAAAAACCCCTCGCTGCCTGATTTTGTAATAATTTCGGACATCAAAGAGAACTTTTCAGGATATTTCGCCAAGTATCCTGTAATATTTACATCTTCTGTTGTTGTAAGCGTATAGTCGGGCTTCTTGCAAGCATTTAGCGCAATAATCATGAGAATGAACATGAATGCGTAGGCCTTGTGACTGTTGGTTAATTTCTTTTTCATAACATTGAGTTTACCTTTCGTAGAATGGATTTTGCACTAACTTAGTATCGGCAAATATATCGGCCTGGTTTATTGGCAGGTAATGACTGTTATAGTCCCTGTATTTACCTATTGCACTTTGCTGATTTGCGGGAGCGACTGTTTGCGTAAGTACGTTTAATAAGATACTCAAATGAGCGTAGTTATCTCTCTTAGCATATCGCAGTAAGTCAAACCAGCGCTTACCTTCAAAAGCGAGTTCTCTGCCTCGTTCTGCTAATACATATTCTCCAACACCATCCTTATCAGTAGGATCGGGGGTCTGTTGACTACTTTTCACGGCCTCCCTTATTAATCTGAATGGCTTAATAATATCATCCAAAGCCTCTGCCCCCCTGTCCGAATATGCTAAAGCCTCTGCCTTCATTAGGAGAACATCTGGTAAACGGTATACTGGGAAGTTGTAAACTTCAGTTTGAGAATTCAGAAATTTAAAGATAAGGCCGGTAGAACTTCCAAAATATTCAAACTCACGCACATCAAAGCCAAAATCAGTTGATGGATCAGAAGGGAAAAAGTCGGATGTGAGTACAGGCGATGCTTTAAATCTAAAATTAATAAAAGCTCCATAAGAATTAACATAAACATTTGTGTTATTGTATTTATGAGCCAGTTCGAAAATTGCCTCCCTCGAGAATCCTTTCTGAAACACCTCTGTCCACCATGTACTTGATGCGGGAATCACGCTAAGTTCGGATGGGTTTGAAACTGAATATGACAGAACCTTATCGCATTCGGCGATACACTCGTCATATTTTTCCATCCACAAGTATACATCGGCAAGTAAAGCATTAATAGCCAGACGTGTAATCCGCGACTTATTAACTGCCGGATCTGCACTATGTTTCAACGGAACCATAGGCTCAGCTTGCTTCAAATCAGCTACGATTTGATTTAGAACTTCAGTGTGATTTGCCTTTCCAATTTCACTTACGTCTGAGTCTTTAGAAGTAGCCTTTAATTTAAGAGGAACATCCCTGAATGTACGAGCCAGATAGAAATACATCAGACTCCTGATAGCAAGTGCTTCTCCCACATAGCTGTTATATTTCGCATCAGTCATAGTAGGGTCGTTTTGCTTAACAGTAGGAGCAAATTCAATAACCGTGTTACAATAGTTTATGGTTCTATAAAGCCCGGCCCAGGTTACCAATCTGCTGGTCGATACCGTATTTACATTCACCATATCTTTAATGTCAACTTGCTCGGCAGTAGCCAGGTCATTCGGCACTACCATGTCGCCCCGTACCTCTCCCCACAAGAAAATGGTAGTAGAAAGAGGCCTTCCGCCACCATCCGCAGCATCGGCTTTTACACCAGGAGGCGGGCCAACCATCGATGAATAACAGCCGTTTAACGCTGCGGCAAGATCTTCCTCTGTTCTCCAAAACTCCTGCCTTGTAATACCGTCAATTGGCTGAAGGTCGAGCCATTTTTTACAGGAAGTATCAAGCAGCATGAATAAAATCAAACCTGTGCCGAATAATATTCTCTTTATCATTGTTATAAAATTAGAATCTAGTAGTTAAACCAAAAGTAAACACCTTAGTAGGAGGAGTGGTTGAATTATCCTGCACAACAGAAAACGGCCCGCCGATACGGATACCCACCTCAGGATCCTGACCTGTATACCGGGTAAATGTGAGTAAATTTTCAGCTGTTAAATAAGCTCCCAGTGATTTTACTCCAATTTTGCTTACCAGTTTTTTACCGAAATCGTAACGTGCGGTAACACTTCTCAAACGCAGGAATGATCCATCTTCCACATATTTATCAGAACCAAGAAAATTGTATCCTTTTCCAAATAATGCTCTTGGAATATCTGTTTGGTCGCCCTCTTTACGCCACCTTCTTAATACAGCAGTGCTTTGATTATTGAAGTTATGCATGCTTGTAGAAGTTATCTTTGTACCGTTAATTAAATCGTTACCCTGACGGAAGTTAAAGGCTGCGCTTAATTTAAGATTTCCCTTATAGGTGATAGTACCACCAAACCCACCATTAAATTTCGGGTTACCATTACCCAGATATACAATATCCTTATAATCGATCAATCCGTCATGATTTATATCCTCATACATAGTATCGCCGGGCTGAAATTGGTAGCTTACCGAAGGGCCCGCTCCGATTTTCATATACACGTCGTTTCCATCAGGAGAAACTATTTTATTTCCGTTTCTGTCTCGTGCCACAGTAGCATCAAGATTTTGATAAATCCCTTTATAACGGAATCCATAAAAAGAGCCAAAAGGATTATTCTCCTGGAAATAGGTTTTAAATTTCCCATTTTCAAGTGCCTTTCCGGCATCACTCTCCCTTGGGTATAATCGAGAAATACTGGTAATCAGATTTTGATTAAATGCGATATTAAAGGAAGCGTCGACACGTATTTTTTTATTTTTAACCGGGTTTCCTCGCACAAAAAATTCCCACCCTTCATTTCTCATAGTTCCCGCGTTCAAATCTACAGTCGAATAACCATTATAACTGGGTATTTGAAGGTCATTATAGAACATGTTCGTAATCCTGTCCTGGTAAACTTCTCCAGAAAGTTCCAGACGATTGTTAAGCATAGTTAGATCTAGCCCTACGTTATAGCTGGATTTTGTCTCCCATTGAAGGTTAGTAAGCTCCATATCGTTTGATATAATGCCGGTTTGACCAAGATAGCTAAATCCATAACTTTGATACGTGTTATAAAAAGTATAATCGTTTCTTGGGGCATTACCTATCTGCGCATAACTCAAACGAAGCTTCAGATCATTAATTTTTTTAACATTTTTCAGAAAATTCTCCTGATTAATCCTCCATGCTAAAGATGCTCCGGGAAAAACACCAAAACGGTTTCCGGGACCAAATCTGGAGCTTCCGTCGCCCCTTAAACTGGTGGAAATAATATACTTATCCATGAATTTATACATCCCCTGAAATACCAAACCCAACGTTCTGGTTTGGCCTGCGCCAGCACCGGCAAAATTCGCGCCATTTGTACGTGAAGGATTGACAGGATCCTGGAGAAAAGAAGAAGCTGTGTTGGTGCCGGTAAGACTCTGTCCGGTTCTTCTGGTATCGCTGGTTTGAAAGGATACCATAGCCTGGCCCCAATGCTTATCACCCAATTGTGGATTATAAATCAGGTTACTCCGGGTTTGTACTCCAAAACCATCCGAATCTCCATCGCCTGCTAGGTTTACGTTAGGGTTAGTAAAGGGAAGCCCGGTAGCAATTTGGGGAAGGAATGTTTTCAATTTGGAATTACTAATATCAATTTGCATATCACCAGTAAAATTCAACACCGGGGTAATATTATAACGCAATTGAAATTTAGGCATTATCCGCTGATCGATCCTGTTGCTTACGCCGACTTCGGCCATAGCTAAGGGATTATATACACTGCCGGCTTTACTACCATCATATCTTCCCTGCGCTGTAACAGCCGGGCTAAAATAATTATCCGACTGATTTCCATATTCATCATACTCATAAATCGCCTGGTTAGGCATTTTTATATATGCTGTGTTACGGATATTGCCCAGGTATAACTGATCGTTATCACCGCGGGTATATGAAAAATCGGCACGGAACTGAATCTTGGAAGAAACAATATAGTCTAAATTAACACGAGATGTGATTCTGGCAAAAGCAGTACCTTTAGTAGTACCCTCCTGATTGAAATAATTAACAGATGCCTGATATTTAGCTTTTTGCCCACCACCATTTATTGAGAAGGAATGATCGTGAAAATACCCTAATTGAGTAATTGATTCAATCCAATTAGTGTTATTACTAAAGTTATAAAAGTTATATGGATCATTTCTATCATATTGAAACTGCTTCGCACTTTCGTTAGTAGAAAATTGAATGCCTGAATTGTAAAACTCTTCAAGGATAAGTGTTGAGTACTGATTACCATTAAGGGTTGGTATCTGCGACGGCTGTTTACCAAATGAGCCTTTAACGGTGTAGGAAAGTTGTGGCTTACCCACCGTACCCCGTTTTGTGTTAATTACCAGCACACCATTGGCTGCTCGTGAACCATATATCGCAGTTGCTGCAGCATCTTTCAAAACAGTGATATCTTTTATATCCGCCGGTGCGATGTTTAATAATTGCCCGTATCCGTTTTCATCAGAGGTTGCAAAATTGAAATCATCAGGGATTGTCGTTTCAAAAGGCATTCCATCGACGATAATTAGAGGATCAACAGCACCATTGATAGATGATACCCCGCGAATCCTGATTTGCATTGGTGCACCCGGGTCACCGGAAATTGCAGCAATATCTACGCCCGGCATTCTTCCCTGCAAAGCCTGATCAATTGACGCAGATTGCATCTCCTCCATATCTTTTGCATCAACTTTAAAAGACGAAACAGTTCTGTCTCTATCGTCTACAAGCAATCCCGACCCGTCATCTGATTTCTTTCTGGCAGTGATGATAACCTGATCCAAATCTTTTGAGGATGAAACCAACTGAAAGTTGATGAGGGTTTTCTCGCCTACCACAATTGGTTCGGTAGATTTATATCCAAGATAAGACACAGCCAGCCGAAATGCGGGGTTGGGTACCGGTAATGAGTAATTTCCTTCAATATCTGTAGTAGTACCTCTCACGGTACGTCCATCTCTATCCAAAAGAGTGACAGTGGCACCAATAATCGGTTGTTTGTCGTTTTTATCAATTACTGTTCCGCGCACATTTTTTCCAGAGGGTGCCTGGGCAAATAACATATGTACTGACAATACACATATTAATAAACAATTCAAGCGTATAACTAAATTTTTCATATATCCCTATGGTATTAAAATGAATATTGTAAATATTTGTCTATTTGATGAATCACTGTTCTGTTAGAGAGAAGACTGCTCTCCAATGCGTTCCCTGTGGGCTGAATAACAGTTGACTCTCTTCCGAAACCATCCTTCAATTTTAAGGTAGTGGTTGTATTTACAGTAATTTCCACTGGAATCGGATCACCTAACTGGTTCTTCAATAAAGTTTCTCTTAATCCTTTTCTTAATGAATTGCCATCAGGAACGATCGTAACTTTATTGAGAATATGATACCTGATAAATCTTTCAACCTTAGCTTTTTCCGCTTCATCCGCCGGTGCGTATGTAGGTAGTATTAAAGATGAGGTGGCAACACCAGGGAGTATTTTATCGGCAACAGCCTGCCTAACTTCCTCATTTGTAGGGATTAAAATTGTGTAGTTTAACCCTAACTCAACACCATTAATTGCACCTGTTACGTTATTATACATAGGGCTATTGCGTAAAAACTGGAAAAACTCGTAGTATGGGTCAGTTGGAAACTGCCCGTTTCTTTGAATACTTATCCCTACGTTGGTATTTGTAAACATCAACGCACCACCCGCATATACTACAGTGCCATTTGAGCCAGCACTTAATGAATCTATTCTTACAGAAGTTCTGCCGAGTGGATCAACTATATTTGAACTTAAATTAACATACCCGCTGTCCAAGGTTCCTGCTGAATATAGGCTCCCGTTTTTAAATCTAATATATTCAAAGTTATCAGGCTCATTTAATGCTGTTAATAAAAAGCCCTCCCCATTTAAATCAGGAATATCACTTACATTATTTAAATCAATTACATGTGTACCAATAAGTCTTCTGATACGAACATCATCGCCATTTCCATTGTAGCGGAATGGAGCGTTAGGAAAGGCAGCTGGCTCGTATGTAAATCCCTGCTGCTGCAATAGTGCATTCGAAACCGGAATTAATATATACTTGAAAGAAGGAGTCTGCAATCTCACGGAAAATCCATATCTGTCAAGAGCGGCCTTCATCATGCTGAACTTAGGATCAAGGAATACTTTACCATAAACCGAGGCAAAGATATTTGCATCCTGGGCCAGTTTTGTTCCGTAAAAAAACCCGTTACTTAAAGCCTTCTTTTCAACTATATCAGCAGCGCTCATTTTCATGATTTCACCCGACGAGCTGGAGGTCGAATTAAACTTTCCAGGCCATAATGTCGAACCGAACATATGAGAAGTTACGAAAGCCTGAACAATGTCGAGCCTGGTAACCGCTAAATCTTCCAAAGTAGTGCCCGAAGGAAAATATTTAAGCAACACCTCTTTTGAATACTTAGCGACGGCCTCATTATTAGGGGCAACTATAGAATAACTACCGACTTGAGCATCATTTGCATCCAACCTTACATGACCTTCATTATTAGGAGAAAAAGGCACGCTACCATTATACATCTTTACATATACATTCTGTGAACTACCAGTCAAAACCTTATATTTTTGGGTCATCTCTGGATTAAGACTGTAACTAACAAACTTATTTAAAAGAGTTCTATAACTAGAGTAGTTATTATTAGAGTCAATATACTGATCAATACTTGGCGGAGGAGTAAGCACTCGGTCAATAATATGCATTACACCATTTTCAGCTATAATATCCTCCTCCTTAACGCTTGCAGTACCCACATGAAATCCTGTATATTCTCTGCCATAAAATGCCTGATAATCCGAGCCTTGCAGCGAAGAGGCTTGCATGAACGGACTTAAGAAAATCGGAAGATATTTATTATTAAAATCCGTATTAGCATAAATAAAAGGGAAATTTCTATTATTGGCAATAGCTTTAATATCTTGATTGTTTTGATTCTTAGTATCGTAAACAAAATCGTAATAAAGAGATCTTCTACGAAAAGCCTGGTTTTCTACAAAGCCTGTTCTTGAAAAATAGTCGCTAAGGCGGTCTTTCTTTTCGCCGTCATAGGCCATAGAGTAACGAACAATTTTTTCAGCAAGCTTCGCATCAATCTGGTCTACGTTTGAAATACCCAAAGCAGGGCCCTCCTCTTGTATGAATGTCTGAAAGGCGGCATCATCTGCTGCGAAGAACGTCCAGGACCCGGCACTGCTTAAAGTTTCCTTGTAACCAGATTTATCAATAAGCGTAATTAAACTAGTGAAATTTTTTCTAGCCTGCAGTTGCTGATAGATCGGATCGGCTAAATTGCTTGGACGATCATAAAATTCTTCAAACGCTTTCTTACGGCAATTTGTTAATAAAAGGATTACTGATAAAAAGCACAATAAACCATGTATCGATCTCTTCATAAAATGAAATATTTGAATGTAATGTTTTCTAATACAACGCTATACAGTTGCTTTTATTAGATTTTCTTGTATAAAAAAGTATGGGGAATATAGAGACAGGAGTAAAAGTTTTTTCATGCTTCGCTATTAAATTTTGAACCTTTGTTAATAAGATTAAATTGGTTAAAGGTCTAAATTATGCTAAGTATTCAGGCGTTGCAACCTGTAGTGTCCTGCTTTAATTAGGATGGCAAGCAAAGAAAAAACGATTTGGGTTCGTTTTTTTTATTTATAGCAAAACAACCTTTTATGTATTAAAAATCTCGCAATAAATCATCTTTTGGGATGATAAAAACGGAAAATAGAAAAAGTTACATTTATTAAAAAAACAACCGCTGAAAAGTTTGGCCCCCGTTTTAAGTATCCCTATATCCAGAAGCATCAATTAAGAATAAACACCGTCATCGACCGTGGCCCATGCGCACCCAATACAAGCGACTGTTCAATATCGGCTGTTTTAGAAGGGCCGGCAATAAACGCACTGTAGCCATAATCTCTGTCACCAATGATTTCATAGGCCTGGTGCATGGCAGGAACCAGGGAGTTTTTAGAAACTACCAGAGCCAGATGCTGGGTGATAAATGGCAACACCCGTTGCATAGTATTCTCCTCGGGAACCCATAGCGCGGCATTTTCAGCAACACCTAATTCGGCTTTCAGTATTGCAAGATCAACATTTTCGAGGGCATGCGGATCTGATGTCTGAATATCTATCTCGGCTATATCACCAAGCTCGGAAAACGATGATATTATCCTCGGAGCTTCGCCAAACTGCCCGCTTATAATCTCCTTAATTTCTTCAATAGCATTAATCTCATAAACCTTTCCACCTATCGCGGTAGCAACAGTTGTAAAACGCAGGGCCAGGTCGTCGAAAGATTGCGGAATGTTAACCTGAGGAAGCTCTGTTAGTTGAGGCTGACTGGCTCTAACTGCCGCTAATATTTTATCTCTGCTAGACATGGGGGAATGAGTGGATGAATGAATGAGTGAATGAGTGGATGAGTGGATGAATGAATGGTTACTTTCGGTTGTTTTTTTCTCTTCTGGCATACCACTCCCTGAATGATTCTTTAGGCGGCGCAGGCATTTCGCGCTCCTTGTACCAGGGATTTAGCTTATTACTAACCATAAAAGGAAAATATTTCATAAACCATCTGCCAGATTTACCAGCGATATTAAAAAGTGCCGGGAAAGAAAACATCCAGGCCATACCCTTCATTCCGGCCGCCTTAACAGGACTTACATGCCCTTCTTTAACTAAAACCTGGCGCCATTTGTACAACTGATCGTGGATATCAATTTTAACCGGGCATACATTTGAACAGGAACCACAAAGAGTTGACGCGAAAGGCAGATCGGCATATTTTTTCATATCCAGATTAGGGGCCAGAATGGCTCCGATAGGACCCGAAATTGCGTAATGATAACTATGTCCGCCACTTCTTCGGTATACCGGGCATGTATTCATACAGGCTCCGCAACGAATGCATTTCAATGAGTTTCTAAAGTCCTCTCTTCCCAATTGCCTGCTTCTCCCGTTATCTACCAGGATAATGTGCATCTCCTGACCGGGCCGGGGCTTTTTAAAATGGCTCGAATACGTTGTAATTGGCTGTCCGGTTGCGCTGCGGGTAAGAAGCCTCAGGAAAAAACCCAGATGCTTCCTCTCCGGGATAATTTTTTCAATCCCCATAGAAGCAATATGCACATCAGCCAGATGCACCCCCATATCGGCATTACCTTCGTTGGTACAAACTACAATTTCGCCCGTTTCCGCAACCGCGAAATTCACACCGGTTAACGCAGCCCTTCTGGTAAGAAAAGCACTTCGCAAGTCTTGTCTCGCAGCCTCGGTAAGAACCTGAGGATCTGCCTCTCCGGCGGCTGTTCCCAAATGAATGTGAAACAAATCGCCTATTTCTTCTTTCTTTTTATGGATACAGGGGAGTACTATGTGACTTGGCGGTTCATCTGCCAATTGCACAATTCGCTCGCCTAAATCCGTATCAATTACTTCAACCCCGTTTTTTGACAGGTAATCGTTTAAATGACACTCCTCGGTAAGCATCGACTTGCTCTTTACCATCCGATTTATCGAGTGCTTCTTTAAAATAGAATGTACTATCTCGTTATGCTCTTTGGCATCGGCGGCCCAATGTACTTGCACGCCGTTCGCAATAGCTTTTTCCTCAAATTGTTCGAGGTAAGCACTTAAATTTGATAAAACATTATGTTTAATCTGAGATGCGGTTTCTCTGAGCAATTCCCATTCGGGAATTGTATTTACCGCTTTGTCGCGCTTGGTGCGTACAAACCAAAGGGTTTCATCGTGCCAGTTAACACGAGGTTCATCCTGGTTAAATATATCTGATAAAGTTGCGTGATCGGCCCCTGAATCCCCTGAAGGGGACTTTCCCTTGCTTTTATTAGAAGTTTCTTTTATCATAGCATATATAGCCCCTTTAGGGGTTGGGGTCAGCGTTTAAAATCTCGGCGATATGAATTACTTTGACATTGCTTTTCTGCCTTTTTAAAATCCCTTCCATGTGCATTAGGCAGGATAAATCTGCTCCCGTAATGTATTCGGCACCGTTTTGAATATGATCTGCCACTCTATCCTTGCCCATTTTAGAAGAAACAGCCTCTTCGGCAACACAAAAAGTACCGCCAAAGCCGCAGCATTCGTCCACACGTGTTAGATTGATCAATTCTAGTCCATCAACCATTTTGAGTAACGTTTCGGGTTTTGAAAACTTAGGAGCAACAAGTTCGCTCATTTGCGAAAGCTTTAATCCGCGTTGCCCATGACAGCTTTGATGAATGCCTACTTTAAAAGGGAACTTAGCTTTTAGCTCTTTTATCTCAAGAATATCCGTTAGGAACTCAACCAATTCAAATACCTTTTTCCGTATCGCTTTCGCCTTATCGGGAGATTTTGCGGAGTGCAAATGATCTTTGATATGCAACACACAGCTTCCAGAGGGACAGACGATATAATCAAATTCTGAAAAATTCTCTACAAAAAGCTCGTCGCACTCTGATGATAAATGCGAAAAACCTGAATTGGCCATTGGCTGACCGCAACAGGTTTGTTTTTTGGGAAACACTACATCAACACCAAACTTTTCGAGTAGCTGGAGCGTAGCAATAGCGGCATTAGGATAAAACTGATCTACATAACAGGGTATAAATAACCCGACTCTCATATTTCTATTTCCTGTGAAGCTGAATAAAATTTTAAATCTATAATATTTGTTGGCAATGATTGAGTATTCCAGTGTTTATGTATCGCTAAAGCAGCACCAAGTGATGTAGCCTGAGCAACAGATGCCGCAAATACTTCCATATCCGGGAAAGCGGCTGCAAGTAATTGCATATAAATTACGTTATTACTGAATCCACCGTCGACAAAAATACGTTTTACACCCGTATTTTTCACCACCATATTAGTTGCTATTCTTTGAAGATTTACCAGATCAATCATTAATTGGTGGTACGCTTCATCCGAATCTGAAAATGAAGACAGCTCTCTTTTATCGAAACCAGAACTGGCTAAGTTATCCCAATTAGCCGCAGAACCCGCAACCCTGGCATTCCCATGAAGTTTGTTAATAGTAATGGAATTGTATTTAACGCTTTTATAGAAATCTTCAGGCTTATTAAAATGTTCGGCAATACGCTTAGACTCTTGTTCGTGTTCATTTCCGGCAAATAACCTGGAAGCTTTAACTGGTTTACCTTTGTAGCTGATATAGCTTAGGCAATCGCTCTTAAGTTCTTCGCTGGTTAAGGGAATCTCATTGAAGGGATTTAAAGTAACACACCAGGTACCTGTAGAAATTAACACAAAAGGTTCGTGGAAGCTTATAAAGAACGGAATTAAGGCAGCTGAACTATCATGCAGACCAATACCTACCGAATATTTCCGGGAATCGATTTCTACTTCAACGGCAGAATCTGAAGGATGTAAAGGCGCAAGTTTATCGGCAATACCTTCTTCTTTTACCCAGGTATGGTAATCGTGATTTTTAAAATCCCATAAGTTTGTATGGCATCCTACACTGGTGATATCACTAAAATATTTACCGGTGATTAAGAAACTAAGATATTGCGGAAGATGAAGAGAGTACTTGATTTTACTGAAAACTTCAGGCTTTTGGTGTTTTAGCCGATACAGCTGCATTCCTGAGTTTAAATTACCCAGCACCGGCGATGCGGTTTCTGTTGAAACCTTTAACTCTCCACCGTATTGACTGTAAAACTTGTCTTTTAAATCTTCAGGGAAAGATTTTAAATAGTTGTAAAGATGGCCGATCGGGTTTCCGTTCTCATCCAAATGAACAAAGCTGGCACCATAAGCAGAAAAATTAATCCCTTTTACTTCAAACTCTTCCGAAGTAACTACCTCGTCAAGTGTTTTTGTAATCCATGAAGTTAAGTTTTGCAAATCCTCACAGGGATCTCCATCCTCATCTACAGTCTCGTCGAAACGCGATGTACGTTCCTGAACTATCTTATACTGCTCGTCGAAAAAGAAAATTTTCTTGTTGGTTTTTCCTATGTCGAATACCGCTATAACTGGAATCTTACTCATTTTTATTAGATGTGAGATGTGAGGGATAAGATATGAGAATCGGGACAAGCCTAACTCTCATATCTTACACTCATATCATATAACAAGAGTTATGAAACACGATTTGAATCTCAAATCCAACATCTCATATCTCAGATCTGCCTTATAAGCCGGTAGCTACTGTTTTTAACCCTCTTTCACCTACAAGCTTTTCGCGTACTTTTAAATCGCGATATAATTGAACCGGATTAAGTGCTGCGTTAGAACGGAGTCTGGCTTCGGCGACAATTGCACGAACATCTGTACGGAAGGCGTTTTGAAGAATTTCCTGGCAACGAACTACATCATTTTCCTGACGAGCCTGCTCAAGGGCTTTTTTATCAACCATTAGTGCCTGGGTGTAAGCCATCATAATCGCTTCCACTGACTGTAATAAATCTTCTAAAGGATCTTTGATATTATGAGAGGCATCAATCATCCAGCCTAAGCCGGTTGCGTGATCCATTCCTTTAGCATCCATACCTTCAACCAACTCGTTAAAAATTAAGAATAGCTGGTAAGGTTTAATACTTCCGGTAGTTAAATCATCATCGCCGTATTTGGAATCGTTGAAATGGAAACCGCCTAATTTACCTTCGTTTAACAATAAAGAAACGATTTGCTCGATATTGGCATTTGGTAAGTGGTGGCCCAAATCAACCAAAGTATAAGCCTTGGAGCCTAATTTATTAGCATAAAGTAATGATTGACCCCAATCTCCCACGGACATTGAGTAGAAATTAGGTTCGAATGCTTTATACTCTACAAACACTTTCCAGTTATCAGGAAGTGCCGCATAAATTTCCTGCAAGCTTTCAAGCGTATTGTTAAATGCTTTGCGGAAGTTTAATTGCCCGGGAAAACTTGATCCGTCTGCCAACCATACGGTTAATGAATCGGAACCCAGCTCAACACCCTGGCGGATTACTTCAATATTATGCTCGATAGCTTGTTTACGCACCGCTTTATCAACGTGGTGCAGCGAGCCGAATTTGTAGCTATGCTGCTGATTTGGCTGATCCTGAAAAGTATTTGAATTTACCGCGTCGAATTTAATTCCGTATTGTGCGGCAAGAGCCTTTGTTGCGGCAGCGTTTTCAGGGATATCCCAAGGAATATGTAAAGAGATGGCTCCGCTTGATTGGTTCAATTGGTGAAGTAAGCCAATGTCTCCCATTTTTTCTTCTAGATTGCGAGGTTCGCCGCCGCCAGAGAATCGGCCGAAACGAGTGCCACCTGTACCCAAAGCCCAGCTTGGAATAGCTATCTGGAACTTGATTAATTTTTGGATGATCTCTTCTACGCCTTGAACATCTTGCGCAAGGAATTCGAATTTTCTTTTGTGTTGCTGAGCAAGCTTAGCGTTATGCTCTTCTATCTGATATTTTTCGAGTCTCATGGTTAATTATTAAGTCCGGAGATCGGGAAGACCGAAAGACCGGAAGTCTATTTGATTAATAAACGCCAAAATTAAATATAATTCAAGTCGGAAAGTATGATTTGAATCGGGATGTACTTTCGCACTTCCCGACTTCTTAATTCCGACTTAAAGCTATCTTACAAATCCCATCGCAACACCACCATCAACGTTCAGCACGTTACCGGTAGATTTGTTGAGTAAGCCTCCCGCGAAAGCGAAACAAGCATTAGCAATGTCGTCTGGTAAAATAATTTCATTTAACAGAGTACGCTTTGCATAATATGCAGGCAGCTCCGCTACGGTAATTCCGTAAGCTTTGGCACGGCCTTCGGCCCAGCCCCCAGCCCAAATATTACTATCGCTGATAACAGCATCGGGGTTTACTACGTTTACACGGATTTTATCAGCGCCGAGTTCGGCAGCGTTTAACCTGCTTAAATGTAACTGAGCAGCTTTAGCACTTCCGTAACCGGCATTATTTGGTCCGCTTACGAGAGCGTTTTTACTTACAATATTGATAACGTCGCCCCCAACACCTTGCTTTTGCATGGTTGCAACGGCTGCCTGAGTAACAAAGAACTGGCCCTTAACTAATACGTCGTATAACAAATCCCAATCTTTTTCGGTATGGTCGCCGATGGATTTAGAAATTGATAAACCAGCATTATTAACCACAATATCAATACCTCCGAAAGCCAGGGCAGCAGTTTCTAAAGCCTCCTGAATTTGAGCAGCGTTTGTTACATCAAGTGCTGCTGTGGTGTAAGAATCTTTACCATATTGTTTTTTGAAGTCTTCGCCAGCACTTTCTAAACGCTCTACATTCATGTCGTTTAAAATAACTACGGCACCTTCTTCCACAAACTTTTTCGCGATAGCTTTACCTATGCCACCAGCACTTCCTGTTACCAGGGCGATTTTACCCGATAAGGCTTTTGGTTTTGGCATACGCTGAAGTTTTGCCTCTTCTAATAACCAGTACTCGATATTAAATGCTTCCTGACGGGGTAATGATGTATACTCAGAAATCGCTTCCGCGCCTTTCATTACATTAATCGCGTTTGTATAAAACTCAGCGGCAACACGTGCAGTTTGTTTGTCTTTAGAAAAAGCGAACATTCCAACACCAGGATATAAAATTATAACCGGGTTAGCGTCGCGAATCGCCGGGCTGTTGGAGTGCTTACAAGTTTCGTAGTACTCGCTGTACATTTTGCGGTAGGCTTCAAATTTAGGTGCTAACTTCCCTTTTAATGAAGCAACATCAGAAAGATCGGCATCGGGAGTAAGATCCAATACTAAAGGACTGATTTTAGTACGCAAAAAGTGATCGGGACAACTGGTGCCAAGAGGAGCCAATCTGTCGAGATCATTAGAATTTATAAATTCAAGTACACGAGAATCGTCTGTAAAATGGCCGATCATGTGTCTTTCGCTTGAGCAAAAACCACGAAGTATAGGCGCTATTGCGGCGGCTTGCTTTTTACGGCTATCTTCCGCAAGGCTTTGAATTTTTTGTCCGCCAAAAACAGGGCCCTTTTTACCGTAACTTTCTTCCAGGTACTGAGCGCATCTTTCGATCACCTCAAGGGTATTCATATAGCTTTCGTAAGCTGTGTCGCCCCAGGTAAATAAACCATGAGAACCCAGCATAATACCACGGATTCCCGGATTTTCGTCAAGGCACTGCTTTAACTGAAGGCCAAGATCAAAACCTGGCTTTTGCCATTCTACCCATCCGATAGTTCCGCCAAACAGCTCATGGGTTATTTTTTTACCGTCTTTTGCTGCCGCAATCGCGATAGCCGCATCCGGATGAAGGTGATCGATATGTTTAAATGGTAAAAACCCATGTAAAGGAGTATCGATAGACGGAGCTTTTGAGGCAAGATCATAAATACAATGATTGAAAAGTTCAACCATCTCATCTTCATGCTCGATACCACGATATACATTTTTTAAGCTACGTAAGCGATCAACATATAAAGCGGCAAGTCCGCTGCGTTTTAAAGTTCCGATATCCCCACCAGAGCCTTTAATCCACATAACTTCAGTTTCCTGACCCGTTAAAGGGTCTTTTGCCATCGCTTTGCAGGAGGTGTTTCCACCGCCGTAGTTTGTTAGGCGCAAATCAGCTCCTAATAAATTAGAGCGATATATTAATA
Source organism: Sphingobacteriaceae bacterium (assembly GCA_014380615.1). Lineage (GTDB taxonomy): Bacteria > Bacteroidota > Bacteroidia > Sphingobacteriales > Sphingobacteriaceae > Paradesertivirga. The sequence goes on along the minus strand of JACMJM010000044.1, from coordinate 72,897 downwards.
ATCCGACTTCATCACCGGCAAGTTCCGCTGCTTTAGCATCATCCCACAGATAGCTAACGTGTTTGAACTTTGTTGTTTCTACAGACATATAATTTATTTTACTTTTTTATTTTAAAGAATTACCGTAGCCAACTATTAAAATTGACAAGATAATTGTAACGATCCCTGCTATAACCGTTGAAAAAGTGGCTTTGCGTACACCTTTCCACTCATTCAATACCAAACCCCAAGAGTTGGCGACAAGAATAATAAAGGCCATATGCAGAATCCATGAACTGGCACCATTTCCCAGTTTGCTTTCTCCCATCCCATAGAAGAAAAATTGCAAGAACCAGGTAGTACCGGCAAGAGCTGAGAATAAATAGTTTCTTAATAGAGGTGTTTTAGTATTTCCGTAATCTGAAAACGTTTTATTGCGGGCGTTTAAGATCATGCACCAAATAAGATTGGTTGTTAAACCTCCCCATAGAATAACAATATATGTTACATTGTTAGAATATAAGAAGTTCCCTTGTCCGGGATTGGCAGCCTGCCATACGGAATTAGCCTGCTCGGCCATTTGTTTACCCGCATCGATACCAAAGGCAAAACAGGCGCTTAAAACACCCGATACAATAGATACAAATAAGCCTAAGCCGATTTTAAACTCTGTGTTGTTCGCTTTATTTTCTGCCGCTAAATCTTTCTCCTTCATCGAACCGGCTTTACCGCAAAGGATAATCCCGATTACGCATACCACAATACCGATAAGAACCATTTGCCCCCAATCAGAGCTAACAATATCAGTAAATGAATCTTTGCCCGGTGTTGGATTAAAATCATAATAAATAGAAGGAATGAGGGCTCCGAATACCGAGCAAAGTCCCAGGATAATTGAACTACCCAGCGCAACGCCCAAATATCGAACGCCTAACCCGTAAGTTAAACCACCAATACCCCACAAAATTCCAAAGAAGTAGGTTAATCCTAAAATACCGCCATCGGTGCTTTTAATAATATCTACGTACCCCGGAACCGTTAGATAAGCCGCTAAAGGAGGTACGATTAACCAGGAAAATATCCCGCCTACAATCCAATAGCTTTCCCAGGCCCAGCCTTTAACTTTTTTGTAAGGAATGTAGAAACTACCCGAAGCGAAACCGCCGATAAAGTGAAAAATTACTCCAAATATTGCTTGCATCTATAAAGGTTTAAATTGTTTAAGTAATAGGCGTTAAAAATAGAAAAGACAGGAGGAAAATCTGTCATGCACTGTCATGAGTTAAAAACATGCTGTTACTACTAATAGAGTTAGGATTAGTTTTGTTTTTTTATGCAACTGAAAAGCCATTGCCGTATCGAAAAACACTGTCTGAGGCTTTCTACTTTCCCAAAAATCAAGCTGCTGCTTCTTTTAAATCCCAGAGTACCTTATTCGAATCGGGAGGTTATTGCCCGGCCAGGGCAATCAAAAAGAGCATAAATCAGAATCTTCATATAAAACATCGGTTATCTCCGAAAGGAAATGACGACGGTTTTGTTGGCATATTGAAGATTTATTTACCTTCACGGCCTAAACTTTAAAACAAAATATGAAAAACATTTTACTCACACTTGTGGCATGTATTGCTACGTCGTTTATTTATGCTCAAAGCAGCAATGATGCTTCAGAAAACAGTACGTTTAAACCCTCTGGCAATAGCTGGTCTACAGAATTAAACATTAATCCTTTTAGCGCACTAAGTTTAAATACGCTTAACCAAATCAAGTTCAGGAAATTCGTATCTGAAAAAACCGCGCTTCGTATCGGGTTCAATATTAATAGAATCAGCTCGGATGAAGAGGATAATAATCCTTACGGAAGCTCGCCCACCATTTATCGCGACGAAAAAAGCAGCACTACTCTTGGATTGAGCCTGGGCCTTGAGAAACTTTTCAAAGGAACAAAAAGACTTTCTCCGTATATGGGTTTTGATTTTGCTATCTCAGATAAATCGTCGAAGCAGGAAATTACAAATGGGCAAACAAAAACCACCATAAAAGGCGCATGGCGCAACTATTCTTATGTATATGTACCAAACTATAACAATAATGGCTCATCGTACGTGTTGCAAAGTGTTCAATCTTCTGATGAATACGCGTACACCAGTTACGGACTAAATCTGATTTCGGGCTTTGATTTTTATGTATCACAGCACTTTTTTATAGGCGGAGAATTTAATCTGGGCTTTAGCCAAACCAATTACAAAGACGTTACGGTTACGCAAACCGGGTCAACAAGCAACAACAACAGCGACCAAAAGAATAACGTTTTCCAATTTGGCACAAGCTCGTATAACGGAATACGCATAGGATACATTTTTTAAGAGCCATGAAAAAACACTTTATACTACCAGTCCTATCGATATTGATGATATGGATAACATTTTCGGGCTGTAAAAAAGATGAGAACAGCCACCCTGAAGTAGGAACGCTTGCGGCAGAAGTATTGTCGCCTACGAGACTGCTATTGAAGGGAGACATTATTAGCAAAGGAAGCTTTAACACAACCGACTACGGATTTGTATACAGCACATCACAATATGCTGTTGAAACAGGCGGCACTAAAGTATCCTTGGGAAGCGACATAAAAGAAGGTCAGTTTTCTAAAGAAGTCCAGAATCTACCTTTTAATAGCAGCAATACCATTTTCGTTCGGGCTTATTTAGCCAATAGCAATGGTACCGTGTACGGCCCTGTAGTGTCTGTAACACTTCCCACTATATCCACAGGTACCATTTTGCCTGCCAGCGGAAAACCAGGAGATTTAATCACTATTAACGGCCAGTATCATAAACTTACTAAAGAAGAGCTGACGGTTACCATCGGCGGGGCGACAGCCACTATTGAGGAGGTGACATCGTCAAAAATCACCGTAAAAGTACCGGCCAATATCAATACTTCATATTCTGGCACAAACCAGGTTATGGTGTCGGTAGCGGTTGGAGGGCAAGCTATCTATTCCTCTAATAATGGGTTTACTATTCTTCCGACTATAAAAGATTTTATGCCCAAAAGCGGGGCTATTGGCACGACTATAGTTATTACGGGTGATAATATCCCTTCCTATAGCTATTATTCAAATACCATAAAAGTCTATTTCGGGCAAGTTTTGGGTACAGTTTCAAATTATTCTTCAAGCGGAATAAGTGTAATTATACCACCTGCCGTAACCAGTGCCAAAGTTCCGATATCTGTTGAATACAATAGAGTAAAAACAATCCTTGCGGATGAATTGACGATAATTCCACATACCATAACCACTATTTCCCCGGCAACAGCTTTGGCAGGAAGTACATTTTCTATTTTCGGAAGCTATTTTCCGAACAATAGTTATTATGGTACTACTGCAACAGTTACCATTGGAAATATCCCGGTTTCTGTTTCATATTATTCTTCAGGGCAATTAAACGCCACTATACCGTCAAATCTACCGGCCGGAGATTACAAAGTCGCCGTTACGTCGGGGCCCTTTACAGTTGAAGCACCACAAACTTTAAAGGTGCAGGCCCTAACGGTTTCGGGATTTTCGCCAACTTCGGGCGGCGTGGGGAGAGAAATAACCCTGACGGGAGTTTTTATGCCAAATACATACTATATGGTATATTTTGGTAATGTTGCTAGTTACGCCAATAGTTCTTCTGCTACCACAATTAAAGTAAATGTTCCGTTTGGGGCTGTGCCCGGTGCCGCTAAAATATCGGTTAAATATGGCAGTAATCAATCTGCGGATGCGAGCGGAGATTTTACCGTTCTTGCTCCTACAATTAGTTCATTTTCCCCTGCTTCGGGAGTGGCGGGAACAATTATAACCATTTCGGGTGCTGGTTTTAGTACAAGTAATACCACTGTAAAGTTCGGAACTATACAGAGTAATATAATCAGTGTTTCCGACACCCAGATTAGGGTAGCAGTACCATCTAACCTCAATTTAGGTGCTATGAAAATCACCGTTGTAAGCAACGGACAAACAATTGTCAGCACAGATAATTTTACCGCTACAAACTAATTTTTAATAAGAAGCCAGCATCTGCGCTGGCTTCTTTATTATTTTATTTCTTCTTTAACCTCCCCGCAGCTCAGCATTTCATCGCCGTAATAAGGGTTTTTAATGTCAGATTCGCTGGCAAGCCAATAAGCTCCGTTTCCGTCTTTTGCCATGGGGCAATACTGTTTGTAAATTTTCCCAGACTTTAATCCGGCGGTTTTAATGAAGCCTTCAACTTCGGATGTTAAAGCATCAAAACCGTTACGCTGGGTTTTGATATCCTCCGAAGTGGCGATTTTTGCGGCGAGATCCGCGCCTTTTTTGTTCCCGGCATTGCTCAAAGCTGTTTTCAAAGCAGCGGCTCCGGCTTGTGCTTCCTTAGCATCGGAGTTTACCAGAGCTGTTTTTAAATGGATATAATGCTGATACACCGCTTTAGATTTTTCATCCTTAAATTGCGGATTACCTGTTTCCGGGGCAGTGCTTTCCTGCTCATGGCTTTCATGCTCTGATGCGTTATTGGTGGTAGTGCCCGATGTACAGGCTGTGGATATAGCGAAAGTTATCGCGATACCGGTTGTGAGAATTGTGTTCATTTTTTTCATATTTAATTGATATACTTATTTATTGAGTTGTCCCCTTTTTTAAAATAAATTCGCTGTGCAATAAGTAGGCTCCCGAACTAACTACTTCTTCGCCGTTCGAGATTCCGGATGTTATAACAATCTGGTTCTCATCTTCAGCACCAGTAACCACATTTCGCGAGGTAAAGGTATTATCTTTCGATTTTATCCAGACATGGGCACCGCTTTCATCCCGGATTACCGCCTCTAATGGCAAACTTACCGCTTTTGTGATTCTACCTGTTGATAAAAACACATTAGCCTGCATGCCCGGTTGAAATTTACCCGCAGAATTATTAATTACCGCCCGAATTGTTAATCGTTGAGTTGATGGATTTAAAGCAGGGCTGATAAAATCTACTCTTGCATTTTGCGATAACTCCGGCAGTCCGTTAACCGAAACTTTAAGAACGGAACCGATAGCTACCTGATTAATTTCCGAAGGATAAACATCGGCTTCGATCCAAAGACGGCTAAAGTTTTCTAATCGCATAATCGGGCTGCCTTCGGCAACATATTGCCCTTCAGAAACATTGATTTCATTCACAACTCCTGATGCTGTGGCGTAAACAGTGAGCAAAGGTGATACTTTATTACTTTTAGCCAGCGAAGCGATCTGAGTATCCGAGTAACCAAATAATTTTAATTTGCTTTTAGCTGAATTTCTTAACGACTGATAAATTTTTTCGCTGGGGAAGGCCGCTACCTGTCTCAACTGCAACAAATAATCTTGCTGCAAAACCTGCAATTGTTCGCTATAAATCTGAAGCACTGGCTCTCCTTTCGCAAGCTGCCTTCCTGTTTCCTTTATAAACAATTGTTCAATCCGGCCGGCAACTCTGCTCGAAATAATTTCTGTTTGTTCGGGATTAATAACGATCCGTCCGTTTAAAACTTTGGATGTATTAAAGCTTCCTTCTCCAACTTTCAGGGTGCGGATGTTTGCCAGTTGAATTTGGCTTTCGCTGAGCATCAAAGAAGCAGCATCCTTACTTTTATCGGTAACTAAAACCAGATCCATTTTGCAAATAGGACAGGTTCCCGGCTTATCCTGAACAATTTGGGGGTGCATGGGGCAGGTATATTTTTCTGTTTTAGTTACCGGATGACTCGAATCATCCGATGACTCGGGACTGCCGCAAGCATAGATCAATGTCATTGCAAGCAGTGTAATCCCTATGACGGTATATTTTTTGATTATTTTATTCATTGCTCATCCAATTTTTTCCTATCTGAACCTTTTGTCATTTCTACCGCAGTGAGAATCCCATTTAATTAGATCTCTCCTTCGTCGAAATAACACAGTGCCCTATCTTTTCAAACTATCCACCTTCACAAAACTTTCGCTATCAACCATAAACCACGCATTTACCGCCACTTCGGCTTTTTTATTCAGGCTGTCGCCGATATTTACCCAATCTCCTCTTGCGACGGCTACAGATACGTATGCGGGAACAAAGGCACCGCCATTTTTTACGAAGGCTATAAACTTTGATCCCGTTTGAAGCACCGCTGTTCTCGGCAACCATGTCCCGAACGCACTTTCACTTTCTGCCTTTACGGTTATAAGCTGACCTATTTTCCATCTTAGTCCTCCGTTACTTATCCTCGCCCGCACTAAAGAGAACGTATTTCCATCAGTAAAATACGGCTGGATTAAACTAACTTTTGAGATTGCTTTTTGAGAGGGATTATCCAACGCTGTTACCTGCACTGCCATACCTCTTTTCAAGGAGCTTAATTGCCGCGTACTTGCAAAAAAATCAGCGAAAACCGAGTTAGAGTTTATTAAATCAAAAACCTTTTGGCCTTGTGCCAGGTATTGGCCCTCTCTTATTTGCAGAGGAGAGTTCGTATCAATTTGAGGAATCTGACCCGCAGAGGAGCCGGAGCCAGCACCCATTATGTTCATCCCTCCTGCCGATTCCCCCTCTTGTGTAATAACGGTACCCCCAGAAGCAGAACTTTGGCCCGCGGCAGCTGTATTTCTTTTTTCGGCCACATAGCCAGAATAAGGGCTATAGATACTAAAAGTATAGTCCACTTTCCCGGTCTTTAAAACCGAAGCAATCTGTTGATTAGTAGCTCCTAACACTCGAAGTTTAGTTTTGGCCGACTCAAGCAGAGCTTTATCCCCGCTGCTTCGTAAGTAAAGCAATTCCTGTTGCGCGCTTGCCAAATCTGGACTATAGATATCCATGAGCTTTTGCCCTTTATTTACGTACTGATAATTATAGTTAATGTACAACCGTTCAATCCTTCCGCCTACCCGGCTCGAAACTGCGTTCCAATTATTGGTATCGTAATTAATAATTCCCTGTATTTCGATTTCACCTGTTCGCACGCCTTCTTCCGGCCGCACGGTTCGTATTTTAGAAAGCACCAGTTGGTTTGCGGGTTTAATAATATTCTCAAGTCCGGCTGTAATGGTATCATCAGTAACGTGTGATTTAACAGGGACTAAATCCATGCCGCAAATCGGGCATGAGCCGGGCTCATTTGCTACAATCTGCGGGTGCATCGGGCAGGTATATTTAGTTGCTGCTTTACCTGTCTGTTTGGATGGGTGATCGTTACAAGCAAACGCCAGCAAGAAAACGATGCTGAACGCAGCTAATTTCAGACTATCTTTCAATGCTCTTTTCATACTCGGTAATCATTTTATAGTAACGTTGTAAGGCATCCAGGTAATTCATCTGGGTCATGTTGAGAGCTTCCCAACCGTCAATTACCATACTTAAATCCATCTTATTTTCCTGGTAAGAAAGCATAGAAACATCCAGGCTTTTTCGTAATACAGGTAGTATTTTCCCTTCATAATTCTCCAGCTGCTTTTGCATCGCATTCAGTTCTGTCTCCATCGACCTTGCCATCGCAAGCATCTCGGTTACCATACCTTTCTTTTGCTGACGCATAGCCTCAATCTCAAAATTCATTGCTTTGATTTCGGATTTATACATTTTTGAAGCCCATGGAACGATGGGCAGAGAAAGCATTCCCATCACGGTGAACTGCCTTGGCATCATAGCCGAGTAATTCGACATATGATCGAACCGTAATTTAAAATCGGGCTTGGCCTCTTGTTGCATTTGTTTAATATTGGCCCTCATGGAATGGATATTGTGTTCCATGTGGCGAATGTCACTGCGGGTTTCGGCCAGATAAGTCGAATCTAGCTGAGCGAGCGGAGTAAACGACACGTTATAAGCCGTATCAATTTCTAAAGCAGCTGTCGGCTGGCGATTCATTAAAGCATTTAAGGCTATTTTATTGGCTCTGATCTGGCTTTCGGTCATCAAAATCATGTTATCAGCTTCTGCTAGCCGCCCCTCGGCTTTAAATACTTCGTTTAGCCGTCCCTGATTATAGGGGTAGCGGATATCGGCAAGCTTCTTCATCGTTTGCATGATTCTTCGGTTTTCGCTTTGAAATTTCATCTTCCTTGCGGCGATTAACAGATCGAAGTAAAGCTGACGGGCCCGGCTGCGCAAGTCGTTAAACCGCTCTGATTTTCCAAGTGTATAAGTTTCAGCAAGGGTCGCCAGGTATTCCCTTTTTGCTTTAATCTTAGCAGGGTTGGGAATATCCTGTTCGGCCGAAATCATAAACGCCCCTTTATCATCCTCCCCTACCATGCCCTGTCCGGGATACGGGGTCATAAAAGTTCCGGCACCAATCATAGGCGCCATCCATGCACCGGCACCTTCTACCCTGGCTTCCCGACTTTGTACCTGGCTATCGTAAGCTTTAAGCGACGGGTTGTTAAGCTCGATTTCTTTGAGGATTTGAGGCAGACTCATTCGTTGTTGAGCAATTGTTAATAATGAAACACACATCATTATCAAAACCAAACAAACCCTAAGCACTTTGACTAAAGCACCCCCTCCCTCATCCCCAACCCTTCCCGAAAAATCGGGACAGGTACTCCTGCGGGGAGAAGGGGGAACGAATGCCGTAATTTGAGAATCATTTTTAATGTCCATCATGCACCTCCATTTTTCCGAATTTTTTCAGCTCATACTCTTTCGTCATCAAAAAGATGAGCGGTGTAACAATTAATATGTGAATAGAGGATGTTAAAACGCCTCCAATCATAGGCAGCACAATAGGCTGCATCACATCACTACCAACCCCTTGCGACCACAACACTGGAATGAGGCCAAACAAGGCCACACAAACCGTCATGATTTTAGGCCGGAGGCGTTTTGCGGCCCCGGCAATTACAAATTCTTTTAGCTCTTCTCTACTGATTGTTTCGCTGGAATTGCCTCTTAGAGCGACCAGTTGTTTCATGGCGTCGTTCAAATAGATCACCATCACCACACCGGTTTCAACCGCGATTCCAAACAAAGCGATAAAACCCACCGCTACAGCTACCGAGAGATTCACTCCCCAGAAATATACCAGATAAGCACCGCCGATAAGGGCAAAGGGAATGGTAATAAGGCTTAAAAAAGCTTCCCGTAAGGATTTAAAAGCAAGATAGAGCGACAGTAAAATAATCAGCAAGACGAAGGGAACTATGTAAATCAGGGTTTTTTGGCCGCGAATTAAGTTCTCATACTGCCCGCTCCATTCTATAAATGCACCACCTGGCGAATCCAGTTGCTTGTTTAGCTTTGATACAGCCTCCTCAACTGTAGTGCCCAAATCCCTGTCGCGTACGTTGAACATTACAGCTCCCCGAAGAATGGCATTCTCCGAGCTGATCATGGGCGGGCCGTTAACAAAGCGTATTTCTGTTACCGCAGATAGTGGAATAGTTCCCGCTTCCGGAGAATTTAAGGGAATCCGCTTTAAGCGCTCCAGGCTATTACGATAGTCTTGCCCCAGGCGAAGATTGATATTAAAGCGGCGGCGGCCCTCGATGGTGTTCGCAAAAGGGGCCCCGCCAATAGCAGTTTCGACAGTAGTATTTACATCATCTACGGTAAGGCCATAACGCTCAAGTTGTTCGCGCTTAATATCAACTTCCAAATACTTGCCGCCTGTTACAGGTTCGACGTAGATATCTTTAACGCCATTGATATTTTGCAGAAGTGAATGAACACGCTTTGAAACCTTGTCTATTTGCTGGAGGTCTTGCCCGTAAACTTTTACTCCAACATCAGTTCGAATTCCCGTAGAGAGCATATTAATGCGATTGATGATGGGTTGGGTCCAGCCATTAACCACTCCGGGAATTTGCAGTTTCGCGTCAAGCTCATTTATCAGCGCCTTTTTAGTAAGCCCGGCCCGCCACTCGCTTTTAGGTTTTAGAATGATAATCGTCTCGATCATGCTGATGGGAGAATTATCCGTAGCCGTACTGGCACGGCCTGCTTTACCCAATACCTTATCTACTTCGGGAACCGATTTAATGATTTTGTCCTGAACTTGCAGAATACGCTTTATTTCGGAGTTCGAAACATCGGGCAAAGTAACGGGCATAAACAAAACAGACTGTTCATCAAGCGGCGGCATAAACTCTCTGCCCATACTCATTAGCAAAGGAATGCTGATAAGAACCGCCAGGATGTTTACGCCGATAGTGGTTTTTCGATACTTCATACAGCGCCTGATCAGCGGCTCGTAAAAGCTTTCCAATTTCCGGTTAATCGGGTTTTCGTTCTCCATCCGGAAACGTCCTTTCATAAAAAAGGAGATCAGTACCGGAGCCAGTGTTACCACCAGCAAGGCGTCGATCAACAGAATAAACGTTTTAGTATAGGCTAAAGGATGAAAAAGTTTACCTTCCTGCCCGGTTAACAAAAACACCGGAAGAAATGAAGTGATGATGATAACTGTTGAATAAAACACCCCGCGTGAGACTTGCTTAGATGATTTTTCAATAATGCCCAAACGCTCTTCTTCGGTAAGCCGCACATAGTCTTCCTTTTTATTGCGGCTAAAAAATCCGCGAATTTTATTAAACATCAGAGCCTCCTTTCTGTAAAGCATTTAATTCCGCCTGACGAACGGCAAGGTGTTTATAAGCGTTTTCGGCCATTATAATTCCGTTATCTACTATTACTCCGATAGCCAGGGCAATGCCGGTTAGCGACATGATATTGGAGCTGATGTCGAAAGCGTTAAGCAAAATAAAACTGGCCGCTATGGTAATAGGAATTTGAATAATGATACTTATGGCACTGCGCCAGTGCAGCAAAAAAACGAGCACGATAAGTGATACTACAATCATTTCCTCGATAAGCGTGGTTTTAATTGATGAGATAGACTCTTCGATTAGTTCGCCCCTATCGTATACAATGTTAAATTTTACTCCGGCAGGTAGGCCTTTGCTTACTTCCTTCATCTTTTCTTTAAGGCGGCCTATCACTTCATCAGCATTCTCCCCGTACCTTAAAACCGCGATCCCGCCTACAGCCTCACCTTCGCCGTTATAGTCGAATATTCCCAGGCGGCTTTCGCCCGACATTTCGACCGTTGCGATATCGCGAATGCGGACGGGTATTGAGTTTTGGGTTTTAAGAGAGAGATTTTCGATTTGCTCGATGGACTGGAGATAACCGGTTGTTTTAATGATGTACCCGATTTCGCTCATTTCAAATTTGCGCCCTCCGGCCTCATTGTTGTTGGTGTTTACCGATCGCATAACATCCGTCACACTGAGCTTATAGTAACTCAACTTATTAGGATCAATACTAATCTGGTATTGCTTCTGGAATCCGCCAAAAGACGCGATCTCGCTCACCCCCTTCACATTTTGAAGAGCGAATTTCACGTACCAGTCCTGGATAGCGCGCTGTTCTCCCAAATCCATGCCGGGAGCATCGAGTGTATACCATAAAATATGTCCTACACCCGTACCATCAGGGCCCATAGTTGGGTTAACACCTTGCGGAAGAGCGCTCCCCAGAGAGTTCAATCGTTCGAGCACTCTAGATCTTGCCCAATAAATGTCTGTTTCGTCTTCGAAAATGACATAGATAAAACTCATCCCGAACATCGAGCTGGCACGTACGTATTTTACCTGAGGCATACCCTGAAGATTAGTAACCAAAGGGTAAGTTATCTGGTCTTCTATCAGTTGAGGACTTCTGCCCATCCACTCGGTAAAAACAATAACCTGGTTTTCGGATAAATCCGGTATCGCGTCGATCTTATTGGTTTGTACGGAATAAATCCCCCCGATAAATATCGCCGACGAAAGCAGGAGTACTAAAAACCTGTTGCGCAATGAGAAAGCAATCAGTTTCTCTATCATGAAAATTAATAATAAATGATAATGAATATAGTTTTAAAAACAATTTTGTCATTTCGGCCAAGGGGGGAAATTCAAAGTGAAATCTCTCCTTCTTTGGGATGACAAACGGGCTACACCAAGACAAGGCGAGCCACTCAGTAAATCCTATATTCTGAATTGCTGAAGCAGAAGAATAAGTGCTTCGACTATAAACAAGCCGGGAGACGGCTTATCGGTATCTTTTTCGTCCTGATCTGAAGAGCCAAACCAATTTTTAAATAAGGTATATACAAACAAAACATCAAAGCTTTGTTCTTTTTCTTTTACCTGTTGAGATGTTGCGGGAGTAGTTTTTTCGTTTGATTGATTTAGCGAGATCTGCTGATCGTTACAGCATGAATCTTTCTTAATTTCTGTACCAGACTTAACAGGGCAAGGTTTTGGCGCGGGCTTGGCAGCCATTTTACACTCTGGGGCACTGCCAAATAATGAAAAATGCTTTATCGAACCACAGCAGCGGTGTAATGAAATAGTAATTCCGGTTGCTGATAAGGTAATCAGCAAGGCTAATGAAAGCACGATATAAGTACGGAACAATTTCATTTCAAGGCAAATATATAAACAATTTTAATGGCAAGTTTATAAAATTTTGACAGAAAGTTATATGATTTTGGTTTAGCACAAAGTGTATCGCAAACCAAAACCTCAAAAAACATATTATTAATGTATGTACTTAATACGCTTAGCTAAATTTTTAGTTTTCATTTTTATAATTAGTACGGGCTGCACTAATTCTGATAATAATGAAATTGAGGCTCTAAAAAGAAAAACTGCCAGCCTTCAAAAGCAAGTTGATAGTTTAAAGGCATTACAAAGCACTACCGATTCTGTTGTGATCGATACGCCCGAAACTCCACAGCCAAAAACTGAAACGACCAGGAGTAATTCTGACGGAAAACTTAGGCCCGGCAAGCATGACCTTACCCTGCAATGGATAAGCTGGGACGAACCGGGAAGTGTTAATATTCAACCCGCTGAAGGGGGTTGGTATTCGATTGAAGGCTCGCAAAAGAACAGAAGAAATAAAGACTTTATCAGCATCAAAGGTTTAATTAAACAGATCTCTGCTACAGACTTAGAATTTAAAGGCGAAATAATATCAGTTGTAGAAACGGTAAATGGTGGCAAGCCTTGTGTAAGAACCGGCAACAAAATATTTAAAACCACAAAAAACCGAAAGTACTGGCGTTTGCAGGATATGATAAATTGCGAGGGTGGAATGCTTACAGATTATGTGGACATTTATTTTTAGGAAATCGGCCTGGCTTGAGGTTCACACAAAGCAAAATAAGGGAAAAACACGCTAAGAGCGCAAAGAAATTCTAGCTGAAAAGCTAATTTAACACTCAAACAAGGCCTTTGCGATCTTTGCGTGTTCTAGCTTTGCGGCCTTTGCGTGAATTAAGAAAAAAGGGTTCTTGCAAAGCAAAATTAGGAGAAAACACGCGAAGGGCACAAAGAAATTCTAGCTGAAAAGCTAATTATAGCACAAGCGTGTTCTAAATTGCGGCCTTTACGTGAAATTCTGATGGTATCGGCATCCAGAACAATTTATACAATTTTGTTATTAATTGTAAGACGTTATAGCAATGAAATTTTCAGCTTTTTTACTTTTAGTTTTAATCTTATTGGAATTTGGATCCTGTTCCCAGACTCCAATTCCTAAAGACGCATCCGTAGTTGACAGCATCAAAACCGATGGTACTCTTACGGATACATCGCAACAGATTTTGGCGGACGAGCAACCCGAAAAAGCGACCAGTAACCAACAAGAAATAAAAATATTTAAGGGCCTTTACATATCCGGCAACGAGGTTAGTACTTTCCGCGACTGCGATAATCCTTCAAAGGTTTATTGGCTCGAAGATGAAAGCAAGAAACTATCCGCCAGCTACACGAAAGCTGAGGGCTTTCTGGCCTACCCGTACGAAAGCATTTATACAGAAGTAAAAGGATATTTAAAAGGAAAATCCAATATTGGCTACGCTGCCGAATATGAGAATGTAATAGCTGTAACTGAGGTTATAACCGCCAAACAAAAATCGTTTAACACCGAGTGCATTGCTTACGAGTTTATAGCTTTAGGAAATGAGCCGTTCTGGTCGCTTGATATTATCCCATCTGAAAAAATAATCGCGCTGAAGGATGTAGGCTCTGAAAAAACTTATGTTTTTCCTTACAAAGCAGCCAAATCAACGGGAAACACCTTTACCTACGAAGTTTCAAATGACAGAAAACAGCTAATGAGGGTACTAATTACGAAAGAAACCTGCGGCGATGGGATGTCGGACCGGAAATACAATTATTCCGCTCAAGTTACTATTAACGGTAAAACACTTAAAGGCTGCGCTATTAAAAAAGGCGATAAACTAACAATGAACCCATAGTCATCGGTATTATTTAATACAGGATTTTTATCTTCGTCCAAATTTAAACATATGCTTCCCAAAATAAATTTTACTCAAACGCAGGCTTACCAGTATCTGACTGATCATTTTATAGAAGTAAATGAACAGCATTTGCGCGGCTTATTTGCGTCGGACACTGATCGCTTCAATAAATTCTCTATTCAGTTCAACGACATTCTTTTAGACTATTCCAAGAACAGAATAACGGATAAAACGATGGCATTGTTAATTCAGCTGGCTAAAGAATGTGGTTTAAAAGAAGCCATTGATGCCATGTTTAGCGCAGAGCAAATTAATGAGACCGAAGGGCGGGCAGTGCTGCATACCGCATTACGTAATCAGGGTAACGAGCGCTTTGTAGTAGACGGGGTTGATGTAATGCCCGACGTAAAAGCGGTACTCGATAAAATGGAGATGTTTTGCGATTCTGTAATATCCGGGAAGTGGAAGGGATATTCGGGGAAAGCAATCACAGATATTGTAAATATCGGTATCGGAGGTTCGGATCTTGGGCCTGTTATGGTTTATGAATCATTAAAGTCGTACCGCACCCATTTAAATATTCATTTTGTATCCAACGTTGACGGTACACATATCGCTGAAGTACTAAAAAAGGTAAACCCGCAAACCACCTTATTTCTTATCGCCTCCAAAACCTTTACCACGCAGGAAACTATGGCTAACGCACATAGCGCACGTACATGGTTTCTAAACAGCGGGGCATCCAAAGATGGTGTAGCCAAGCATTTCGCGGCTCTCTCTACCAATGCCAAAGCAGTTTCCGAATTTGGAATAGACACCAAAAACATGTTCGGATTTTGGGATTGGGTTGGAGGCAGATATTCGCTTTGGAGCGCAATAGGCACCTCTATAGCTTTGGGCATCGGTTTTGAAAATTTCAAGGCACTTTTAAAAGGTGCTTACGACATGGACAAGCATTTCCGCAAGGCTGAGTTTGAGCAGAATATGCCCGTTATTCTGGCTTTACTGGGAATCTGGTACAACAATTTCTTCGAGGCGGAGAGCCATGCTATTTTACCTTACGACCAATATATGCACCGTTTTGCGGCATACTTCCAGCAGGGAGATATGGAAAGTAACGGCAAGAATGTCGATAGAAACGGGGAGCCTGTAAATTATCAAACGGGGCCTGTAATTTGGGGCGAGCCGGGCACTAACGGGCAGCACGCGTTTTACCAGTTAATCCATCAGGGAACTAAATTAATACCTTGCGATTTTATTGCTCCGGCTCAATCACATAATAAAATAGGCTCTCACCATACCATGCTGTTATCAAATTTCTTTGCGCAAACAGAGGCATTGATGAATGGCAAAACCAGGGAAGAAGTGGTTGCCGAACTTAAAGCAGCCGGCAAATCTCAGACAGAAATCGAAAAGCTTGCTCCTTTCAAGGTATTTGAAGGTAACCGCCCTACAAACTCCATTCTGGTGAAAACCGTTAGCCCCGAAACCTTAGGTGCGCTTATTGCGATGTACGAACACAAAATATTTGTTCAGGGTATAATATGGAACATTTTTAGTTTCGATCAGTGGGGAGTTGAGCTGGGTAAACAGCTGGCAAATAAAATCCTGCCCGAGTTGGAAAATGATATGAAGGTTAATTCACACGATTCATCCACAAACGGTTTAATTAATAAATATAAAAGCTGGAGAAAAGAATAATCGACAACTTTTACAGCTAATTATTAAAGGGGTAGCCTGTGCTGCTCCTTTTTTTTTGCGAATTTTTCCACCATCTAAAGCAACCGGGCCAGCCAAAGTTTCGTACTTGTGGTTATATTGAGTTATTATTTGATGGACTCATCACAACTTCAACATATTATATCCGGATGTAGCTCCCGAGACCGCAAAAGTCAGAAGGAGCTTTACAGGCTATACTACGGATTTTCGATGAAAATCTGCCTGCGCTATGCCGAACATAAAGAAGAGGCTGTTGAAATAGTAAATGACGGATTTATGCGGGTATTTACCCATATCGGCAAATACGACAAAAGCAGGGCCTTCAACTCATGGCTTAGCACCATCATGATTAATACCTCGATAGATTATTACAGGAAAAGATCACGACGAACAAAGATGGAGGAATTAAACAGTAGTCATGAGCTCGAAGAAAGAGAGCATATATTATCAAGGATAAATTATGACGACCTTATAAAACTGGTACAAAAACTTTCAACCACATACCGCACAGTTTTCAACCTGTTTGTAATAGATGGTTATACGCACGAAGAAATTGCCAACATGCTTTCAATATCTGTGGGAGCATCAAAATCAAATTTATTTAAGGCCCGGCATAAATTAAAAGAGATGCTGAATGCGGTAGAAGACGATCAGCCGGGCACAAGTATGTTTAAAGTATCATGAAAGAAATATCAGACAGGCAGTTCGATGAGCTATTAAAGCAAAAGGCGGAATCATTTGATTATGATTTCGACGAATCTGCCTGGGATAAAATGGAGCAGAAGCTTCGCAGGCGGGATCGGATTATCTTTATCAGGAACAGTAGTTTTTTACTTCTCTTTCTGATGCTTTCCGGGGCTGCTTTTTTATTAACGAACAGGGATATCCCTGATAACAACTCGGGCAAACAGGTTAAGGAACAAAAAGATATAGGGCCCAAATTTAATGCTGATGAAATAAATCCTTCTAAAGATGAAGTACCGGTTATGTCACAAAATGCAACAGATGCGCCTATAAAAAAAGCTATAATTAACCCGATAAATGAGTTTAAGGCCTCAGCGAAAAGCAAAACGATTAATACCAAACCTTCTAAAAACACCGAGCCTGGTGAAAAACATGCTTTAATCATTAATCCGGAGATTAAAAAGCCCGACAGCTCTTTAACACTCAGCAGCATTCATCCACAGGTTTCAACTACATCAGACCCATCACTGACTGAGCAGCAAAAGAATTTAGACCCTCCGTCAGATAATCCTGTTGATTCATCTGCCGCGGCAGAAAAAAACAAGCCTGAAAAACGAAGAAAGCTTGCATTAAGCTTAACCTTATTGGCCGGACCCGAATCGAGTTCTATTAATTCCTTAGCGGGAGATAAAGGAACACTTAATACCGGAATCATGTTAAATTTTGGCCTCAGTAATAAAGTAACATTAAGTACCGGTGCGAAATACGGAATAAAATATTATGCGGCTAACGGCTATAATTATGCGATGCAAAATCCTTCGAGGGCTGATAAGTTGGAAGGAATTGATGCCTCTTGTAATATTTTAGAAATACCGTTACAGGCATCGTACGCAATATTAAAAACCTCAGATAAACAGTTTAAAATAGCCTCAGGCCTTTCATCTTACCTGATGCTTAAAGAGGAGTATAATTTCCGCTACAAACCTTACGCTGGTTATAAAGACTACCTGTTGGTTAAAAAAAATGCTAACCAGCACTATTTAAGCGTATTAAGTTTTTCTGCTATTTATCAGATAAAGCCTAAATCATCCCAATTGCTGTGGGGCATAGAACCTTATGTTAAACTTCCTTTAGGCGGAGTTGGCGAAGGGAACGTGCGTTTAAAATCAAGTGGAATTTCTTTAAATCTAACTTATGATCTCAGTAAAAAAATTAAGTAAAGCACTCCTTATTTTATCGGTTTTAACCGCACTTTATCTGCCATCGTACGGGCAGAACCTAACAACGAAAACCGCTAAAGTAAGATTCTTTTCATCTACTCCTATTGAAGATATAAAAGCCGCTTCTGAAAAAGGCGTAGCCGTTCTTTTAACAAAAACCGGCGAAATAGCTTTCCAGGTTCCTATTAAAAGTTTTGAATTTTCTAAGGGACTGATGCAGGAGCATTTTAATGAAAATTATATGGAAAGCGACAAATACCCGTATGCGAAATTTAACGGCAAGGTAAATCAACCTATAGATCTTAGCAAAGACGGAGAGCATAATGTTACCGCCACCGGAACACTCTTAATTCATGGCGTTGCCAAACAGAGAACTATTCCCGGAAAATTAAAAGTCGCAAACGGCAAAATTCAGCTTAGCTCTAGCTTTGACGTTGCCTGTGTAGATCATAAAATTAAAATACCACGGCTGGTGATGACCAAAATAGCCGAGGTTATAAAAGTAAGTATCGACGCCACACTAAATCCTTAAAACTATATGTCTAAATTTTTTACAACGGCTATTTTATTAGCCCTTATTTCGTTCAGGCTCAATGCTCAGGATGCCGACTCTCTATTGCGTTCGCTTGATTCAGCTAAAACCACTGGCGATATAGTATCAGCGACTTTTAAATCAACACGGGTTGTGTTATCCCACTCGAGTGAAACTCAAAAAAGATATGATTTGGATATGCGCATCAGGCATCATTTTGGTGATGTGGGAGGCTCTTTTGGCGGTTCGCATACCTTGTACGGACTGGATGTTGCAACCGACTTGTACATAGGCTTTGATTACGGTTTAACCAACAAAACAACGCTTGGTATCGGCAGAAGCAAATACGATGAACTTTTTAACTTTTTTGTAAAGCAAAAAGCGATTGAACAAGCACTTGGAAAATCACCGGTAACGGTTACCCTGCTTGCACAGGCAGGCATAATTGCCCGCAAGGAAAACTTTGTAAATGAGTTTAACGACGACTCTACCAGAACAAGCTATCTTTTTCAGGCTATGATTGCCAGGAAGTTTTCGGAGCATCTGTCGCTGCAGGTTTCTCCTGCCTATTTGTTACGGTCGCTTCATGTGGCTCCCGGCGATAATCAGAACATGTTTAGTGTGGGATTTGCCGGAAGGTTCAAACTTAGTAAACGACTGTCATTTGTAGCCGATTATCAGTTAGTGAACGCTTTCGGTCGGCCCGAAACTCTTTTTGATAATTACTTTAATCCACTGGGAGTAGGCCTCGAAATCGAAACAGGGGGACATGTTTTCTCACTCAACTTTATGAATTCTGAATACATCATAGAAAACAATTTTCTACCTGATACGCAAAAATCATGGAATGACGGAGGGGTACGATTCGGATTTACCATTTCAAGAAACTTCAGCCTCAAAAAATCAAACAACCCGGATATACAATCTAAAATTTATTAATGTTATGGAAAGAGACGAATTTTTAAAAACCCTCGGCATCAGCCTGGCCCTGGTATGTGCGGGTACCTGTTTTGAGTCCTGCGGAAAAAAAGGTGACGGAGACCCGGATCCTGCTACCGGAAATGGCAATCAGGTAAGCGTTGATATTTCGGCCCTGGCATCAGTTGGCAGTCAGACAACCTCCAATGGTGTACTATTCTTCAGAGTTGCTCCGGGAAACGCAGCGGCTTCGTTTATTGCCACCCAGGCATTATGTACGCATGCAAACGGACAGCTAAATTGGGTACAGTCATCAAATAAAATACAATGCAGTTCGCATGGCGCAACCTTTGGTTCTGACGGCACGGTAAGTAGTCAGCCGATTGGCGGAGGCACCGCCCTGGCGTTAAAAGTTTATGCCCTTAACCTCGCCGGAACTCAATTAACAGCAACGAAAAGTTAATAAGTAAGGGCATTTAGTTGCCCTTATTTATTTTAATCTCAAAAAGCTTACTCCACTTCTTCCCGGTTACAAACAAACGCTTACCATTTTCATCCCAAGCGATACCATTAAGCACATCGGTTATACCTTCTACATATTCACTGGGAGGCAAAAGGCCTTTTAAATTTATAGTACCTTCTACGGCACCGCTTTTCGGATCAATAATTACAATATCATCTTTTTGCCAAATGTTGGCATATATTTTACCATCAATAAATTCGATCTCGTTGAGCTGAGTTACTGGCCCATTATTATCGTAAACCTCCAGAGTGGATTCCTTTTGGTATGTTTTTTTGTTCAAAAAGTAAATATTGTTGGTACCATCGGTGTTTAAGATATGGGTGCCGTTAAAAGCAAGTCCCCAGCCTTCTCTCCCCGCGGAATATGGGAACTCAGCGATCTTAGCCAGCGTAGCTTTATCATAGACAAATCCTAGTCCTTCTCTATAAGTAAGCTGAATTATCTTGTTTCCAACAACCGTTAGTCCTTCGGCAAAATACTTTTCAATATCTACACTCTTTAAAACCTTGCCTGTTTTCAAATCTACTTTTCTTAGACTTGAGATTCCGAGTCCCGCCTCAATGGTGCCTCCATCGCTTTCGTACAAAATCCCGTCGTGGTATTCCAGGCCTTCTATGAAAGAGGTGGTATCATGAGGATAAACATTTACTACCTTATAGCTATAGTTAACTGGTGCCTTTGCGGGAAGTACTTGAATATTTGTAGTGACTTCTGTTGAATCTGCACCCGAATAAATTATGGCGGTAAGCAAACGGCCACCGAAAGGCAAACCAGAAGTAGCATATTTTACAGATTGGGTATCTGTTCGAATGCCAGCCGGTTCCCCATCAACCAAATATTTTATAGAATCGAACTTACCAGCTTCCGCATCGGTTTTCAATGTTATGCTTGCCCCGGAGACAACCCTTTCTCCTTCAACCGGAGACAAGAAGTAGATCCCACGCTTACCGTCTTTGTCGCAAGAGGTAATGGCAACAATTAGAACCGTAAGAAGAAATAGAATTTTATTAACAGGTTTACCAAAATGCATCTTCAATATGTTTGAGTGTGTATTCGCCCTTCTTATCGAAAAGAATGGCGATTATATCAAAACGAATTTCGCCTTTGAAATTCATCAGGTAAAGGTATTCTTCTGCGGCTTTCTGTAAAAGTATTTGTTTAGATTCGGTAACAAAATCTTCGGGCTGGCCAAAACCTGTTGAACTGCGTGTTTTTACTTCTACAAAAATTATGCGCTTATCGCGGTAGACGATTAAATCAATTTCAGCTTTACCGAAGCACCAATTTTCGTCGAGGATTTCGTATCCTTTGTCTTCAAGATAGGTTCTGGCTATAGCTTCGCCTTGTTGGCCTAGAAGATTGTGAACCGCCATTTATTTCAAAATCACAGATCCTAAAAAATTAGAAATCCCTTTTTCCACCTCTTTAACTCTCAAATACCGCTGCATCAATATAATTTGGTTTTCCTCGTTCGTTTCCTGCTGAATTTCCTGCCGGATATTTTTAAGAATACGGTCTACTTTACGCTTTTTGAGGTGAAAAATTCCGCCAAGTATAGTAGCACGCATATTTTCAGTTTCATTGCGCACATAAATCTTCCGCTTTACGTACCAGTTTTCACTTAAATTATAAGGGGAAGATATCAGGGAAATAGCAAGCTCAGAAATTTTGGAATCGGGGTGCTTAATAAAGTCCTGAACCGTGGGAAGCTCCCCGTTTTCGATTAGTTTATTATACTGCTCGAGAATAAGTTTACATTGAGGGTTGTCGAACGTAACATCGGCCAGGTTGGAGATAACATAAGGCGCTATATAAGTGTCGGTTATGCCATCCCAATGTACCAGTTCGTGACCATAATTTAACAACAGCCTGATGATTTCTTTTTCCTGAAACTCGTCGTTATCGGTATAACTTTCAGCATCCAGGAACTCTTGAGGTGGGGGTAATTCTTCCGGCCTGCCGGAAGGGGACTCGGGCCTGTTATTCTCTTTTCGATTCTTATTTAACCGCAGTTTATTTAACTCGGCAATCAGAACACGCTCTTCAATTTGCATTAAGGAGCTGCATTCTCTCACAAAAACCGAAGCCTTTATTCCATCCGGGATTTTAGAAATACTGTCAACTACATCGTGAATAATGCCCGCTTTTTTTATCGGATCATTCCCGGCGTCTTTTAAAAGGATTGATGTTTTATAGAGGATAAAATCCTTCTGGTTTTTCTCCAGAAAAGTTTTAAAGGCTGAGCTTCCCAGCTTTTGAACATAGGAGTCGGGGTCGTTACCTTCCGGGAAAAGAACGACTTTCACATTCAATCCCTCCTCAAGAATCATATCCAAACCCCGCAGAGACGCTTTAATACCCGCCGCATCGCCATCAAAAAGAATAGTGATATTTTTCGTGAACCGGGAGATCAGCCTGATCTGTTCTATAGTAAGCGATGTTCCTGACGACGCTACTACGTTTTCGATTCCCGCCTGCTGTACCGAAAGCACATCGGCATATCCCTCAACCAGGTAACAGTTATCCAAATCTCGGATCGCCTTTTTTGCGAAAAAGAGCCCGTAAAGTACATTCGACTTGTGGTAAATCTCACTCTCGGGAGAGTTTACATATTTGGGAACGTTCTTATCCGTTTTTAAGGTCCGGCCTCCAAATCCAATAATCCTTCCGGTGAAATTATGGATCGGGAACATTACCCTTCCGCGAAAGCGATCATAGAGCCCGCCTTTATCGTTGCGGATAGATAAGCCGGTTTCTTCTAAAAATTCTTCTTTAAATCCTTCTCGAACTGCTTTTTCTCCTAAAGCACCCCACTCATCCGGGGAATAACCGAGTTCAAACTTC
Organism: Sphingobacteriaceae bacterium; assembly: GCA_014380615.1. Taxonomy (GTDB): domain Bacteria; phylum Bacteroidota; class Bacteroidia; order Sphingobacteriales; family Sphingobacteriaceae; genus Paradesertivirga. The sequence goes on along the minus strand of JACMJM010000044.1, from coordinate 50,192 downwards.
TTGATGATATCATCCCGGAAACCTCGCTCTTTAAAGTAGCCTAAACCGATGGTTTGGCCAGTCTGAGTTTCCCACATGGTATGACTGAAGAATTTAGCCGCCCATGTAGAAACCACAAAAAGACTCTCACGCCGGGTATCAGCAATTTGCTGTTCGGGCGAGGCTTCAATTTCGGCAATTTCTATATTGTATTTATTGGCGAGGTATTTTAGTGCTTCGGGATATGAGTATTTCTCATGATCCATGATAAAGCGGGTAGAATCACCGCCTTTACCGCAGCCAAAACATTTATAAATGCCTTTATTTACCGATACATGGAATGAAGGGGTCTTTTCGTTATGGAAGGGGCAATTACCGATAAGGCTTGTACCCCGTTTTTTGAGATGCACAAAATCACCCACTACCTCTTCAATCCGGGCTGCTTCTAAAATCTTATCAACGGTTTCTTTGGCAATCATATCAATTTCTCAAAATCAGCAAAGCATTTCGTTTATAACGGATTTAATACTCGCAATTTCTGTGTTACTCAGTTTATTTAACTTTCCTTTTATCCTGCGCTTGTCTACGGTTCTCAACTGATCAAGCATAATCGAACCGGCTTGCCCGTTTATTCTGCAACTTACTCTGGTGGGATACTCTTTAAGCGTATGAGTAACAGGTGCTATTATAACCGTTTTTAAAAACTTATTCATTTCATCCGGAGAAATTACAACGCAAGGCCTTGTCTTCGACACCTCACTTCCCATGGTCGGATCCAGATCAATCCAATAAACAACGTACTGGTTTATTTCCATGTCCAGCCCTCATGGCTTTCATCGTCAAAGAGATCTGGTATCTCTAGCTTATCATCGCCAGCTTTAGCCATTTTTTGAAACGCTTCCGCCCAGCCTCTTCTTCGCTCTGTTTCGGCAGGACTAATAATGATTTTATTATCTTTCACTTCCACGGTAACTTCTTCTTCAATAAGACATTTCAGAAGCAGGCTTTTCGGCAAAATAACCCCTTTAGAGTTCCCAATATTTCTCACTCGTGCTCTCATAGTAAAGTTATAATATGTTATAACATATCAAATGTACAAAAGATTTAAATCTCTTACAATTGGAAGTTTTAAACTTGAAAAAAAAATGAGGTGGAACAGATTCGAAGGATCACACTGAGGGACTATTTTTTTCCCCTCCGATACCCTTTATGCAAAATTAAAAAACTCGCCCGCTCTTCAGCTTTTAAAGGAATATCCCAATTACCCTGATAACTTATTTTTGTAGGCAGTAAAACTTCGGCCTTATCAAAGTATCCCAACTCAATATTCATTTGCACGTCGAACTCAAAAGCAAGGTTATCGTATTTCATATCCACATATCTTCCCATAATCTGCAAATCGCGCTTGTCGAAAATGGTTGTAAGTTCCCGAATCATTAAGCCGTCTTTCGTCCAGTTTGATAAACCAGGCTTAACTTTAACTACGAATTTATAAACAGGGATAGAATCGAGATAGGTGCTGCTAAAAAAGGTGTAATCGTAATACTGGCGCATATTGGCGGTAAAAATCTCTGTTTTTTTACCGATAAAGGGAACACCCTTAATGGGTTTTCCGGGACTAAAAATCAATGTTTTAAGTTTATCCTTATAGCTCTCGTTGCTTCCTCCACCCTTTTTTCCGGTTGCGGGAGCAGATTCTACAAAATCGGAATTGTAAGCGTTCATGAAAATGTAGTCGAACATTTCTACAGTATAGAGCTGGTATTTGCCATTTTTCTTAAACAATTTACCGCTATCCTGCTTTGCAAGAAACTGCATTTTGTATGGGCCATCGTTGTTATGAAAAATGCGGCGGAAAATTTTCCCTTCAACTTTATTTTTCTTGTTGTAGGTAAAAACACGATTTTCGGCTGTGAATGTGTACTTCTTCATGTCGCTAAACGCCTGATAGAAGCTCGTATCGGTTACAATTTTATTGATGAAAGTTTCAATACTGAGTCTTTTCCCTCTGATATTGATAGCCGAATCGAGGGTGATTGTTATAACCGTATCGGGATTAAAACGAGGAATTTGCTGGGCTTTAGCCGAGTATGCTAGCGCAAAAAGAAGCAGGGCTATTGTAAGTTTCTTCATCTCAGTACAGCAAATATTTTATTTCGAGTGTTAATTACCCATTTGCCTTAAGGCTGCGTAAGCCATCAGGCCAACACTGGTCTTCAAGGCAGTTTCCTCTATATCAAACGTAGGAGTGTGTACCGATGATACAATTCCGCGCGATTCGTTTCTCGTTCCCAGACGATAAAAGCATGCGTCAGCCGCCTGAGAGTAGTAGGCGAAATCTTCGGCAGCCATCCAGATATCAAGATCGAGAACATTCTCCGCACCCAGATATTCCACTGCAAATGCACGAACTCTTGCTGTAAGCTTTTCTTCATTCACCAGGAAGGGATAGCCCTTCACGATGTTAAAATCGCAGCTTCCACTCATACTTTCGGCAATACCTTCGGCCATTTTTTTCATCTTCACATGAGCTTCCGCCCGCCAGGCCTCATCCATAGTTCTGAAAGTTCCCTCAAGGTATACCTCATTAGGGATCACATTGGTAGCTCCGTTGGCGATCACTTTTCCGAAAGACAACACCGTAGGGAGTTTAGGATCCGCGATGCGGCTAACCACTTGCTGCAACGCAATGATGATATGTGATGTAATTACAACCGGATCTATATTTTGTTGTGGCTGCGCGCCGTGTCCGCCTTTTCCTTTTACGGTTACATAGATCTCATCGGTAGATGCCATGTATTTACCCGACCGGATTCCGATTTTACCGGCATCAATTAAAGGCATAACGTGTTGCCCGATTATAGCCTGAGGCTTAGGATTTTCCAATACCCCTTCTTTAATCATAATGCTGGCACCTCCGGGTAATTTTTCTTCCGCTGGTTGAAAGATCAGCTTTACTGTTCCGCCAAACTCAGGTTTTAAGTTCTGAAGAATTTTGGCGACACCCAGCAAGGACGAGGTATGCACATCGTGCCCGCAGGCGTGCATTACGCCTTCATTCTTTGATTTATAGGGAACATCGTTGGCTTCGATAATAGGAAGGGCATCCATATCTGCACGCAGGGCAGTTACAGAATCGGACGGCTTATCGCCTTTAATCAAAGCCACTACACCGGTATCGGCCATAGGGGTCCAATCTATCCCGAGAGCATCCAATTGAGACTTTATAAATGCGGAGGTTTGATATTCGGCAAACGAGAGTTCAGGATGCTGATGCAAGTGTCGGCGAAGGCCGGTTACTTCTTCATGAATACTTTCGGCTAAAGCCTGAATTTTTTCTTTTAACATCGGGGTATACGATTAAAATAGCCTTTCATTTAAAATGGCATAACCTTTTAGTCAAGAGATTGCGATTCGCCAGTTGGCGGATCGCAATGACAAAACGCCTATTTAAACAAAGGCCTTTCTAAAGTCAAACCGAATTATTCCAGCCCTGCTCCGTGACAGTTTTTATATTTTTTTCCGTTCCCGCAAGGGCAAGGATCATTTCTGCCAATCTTCACTTCCGCCCTTACAGGCATAGTTTTCTGAATTTCGCGGGTATCTTCCATCGGGGCGCCGCCGCTTGCTACTGCAGCAAGCTGTGGCTTTGATACTTTTAGCTTAGACAGATCTTGCTTTGGCTTTGCACGGGCTTCGCGTACTTCCTCAGATTGCTGAACAGGTATACCGCCCTTAAACAAGAAGCTAACTACATCCTTATTAACTGTTACAAGCATTTGCTTAAACAGGTTAAATGCCTCCATTTTGTAGATAACCAAGGGGTCTTTCTGCTCGTAAACGGCATTCTGAACAGACTGTTTCAACTCGTCCATTTCACGCAAATGTTCTTTCCAGGCCTCGTCTATTAAAGCAAGAACAACCGTTTTTTCGAAAGATTTGAATACCTCTACTCCTTTTGATTCGACCGCCTTTTTTAGATTAGCGGCAACCTGCATCCCTCTTAAACCATCAGTAAACGGAACGATTATATTTTCGATAAACTCGCCCCGCTCTTCGAATACTTGTTTAAGTACCGGGTAAGCCTGCTGAGCAATTACTTCAACCTTGCGCTGATAGTAATCGCTTACTTTTTGAAAAACCTTATCCGTTAATTTGGGAATAGAAGTTGTCGAAAACTCATTTTCGTCGATCTCCGGATCTATAGAGAAAATTCGAATCAACTCTAGTTGGAAGCCCTCGTAATTTGAGGTTTCCTTATATTCGGTTACAATATCTTCAACCGTATCGAAGAAAGTATTGCTTAAATCTACTTCAAGACGTTCGCCGAACAAGGCGTTCTTACGTTTAGCGTAAATTACCGAACGTTGCGAGTTCATCACATCATCATACTCCAGCAATCGCTTACGAATACCAAAGTTGTTTTCTTCCACTTTGCGTTGAGCACGCTCGATAGATTTAGTGATCATAGAATGCTGAATCACTTCACCCTCTTCGATACCCATTCTAAGCATGATGTTCGAAATACGCTCCGAACCGAACAAACGCATCAGATTATCTTCCAGAGACACAAAGAATTGAGAAGAACCCGGATCGCCCTGACGACCGGCCCGGCCACGTAATTGCCTGTCTACGCGACGTGACTCGTGGCGCTCTGTACCAACAATGGCCAAACCTCCCGCTTCTTTAACACCTTCGCCAAGTTTAATATCCGTACCACGACCAGCCATATTGGTAGCAATGGTAACCGTACCGGCTTTACCTGCTTCGGCAACAATATCCGCCTCTTTTTGGTGCAGCTTTGCGTTCAGCACATTATGCCGTACTCCGCGAAGCTTAAGCATTCGGCTCAGCAATTCAGAAATTTCAACAGAAGTTGTACCAACCAATACCGGCCTTCCGGCTTTAGTTAGTGAAGCGATTTCATCTACAACGGCATTGTACTTTTCACGCATGGTACGATAAACTTTATCTTCCATGTCTTTACGCTGCATTGGCACGTTGGTTGGAATCTCAACCACATCCAGCTTGTAGATCTGCCAAAGCTCACCAGCCTCGGTAGTAGCTGTACCGGTCATACCGGCCAGCTTATGATACATCCGGAAGTAATTTTGAAGCGTGATGGTCGCGTAAGTTTGCGATGCGTCTTCCACCTTCACATTCTCTTTAGCTTCAATAGCCTGGTGCAACCCGTCGGAATAACGACGGCCTTCCATTACACGGCCGGTCTGTTCATCAACAATTTTAATTTTTCCTTCATCAATGATGTACTCCACATCATTTTCAAAAAGAGTATAGGCTTTTAACAACTGGTTAACCGAGTGAATACGCTCTGATTTAATAGAGAAATCGCGCATTAAGGAATCCTTTTTCGCAAGTTTATCTTCCGTGCTTAGGCTCGATTTTTCGATTTCAGCGATTTCTGTACCCACATCAGGCATCACAAAAAAATGAGCGTCTTCGCCTGTGGCGGTAATTAACTCGATACCCTTTTCGGTAAGCTCCACCTGATTTTGCTTCTCGTCTATTACAAAAAACAGTTCCTCATCGGCCTTGTGCATTTCCTTATTCTGATCCTGCATATAGTAGTTCTCTGTTTTATTGAGAATCTGCTTATTGCCGGATTCACTTAAGAATTTGATAAGAGCCTTGCTTTTCGGTAAGCCCCGATACGCTCTGAAGAGTGCCAGGCCGCCGTCTGTAGGGCCCGATTTACCTTCTGAGATTAATTTCTTTGCCTCGTTTAGGGCAGTATTTACGAAACTCTTTTGAGCATTAACTAAACGCTCTATACGTGGTTTCAGTTCATAAAACTCATGCTCGTCCCCCCTTGGAATGGGCCCCGAGATAATTAAAGGGGTACGGGCATCATCAATCAATACCGAATCCACCTCATCTACCATAGCGAAATGCAGCTTGCGCTGAACCAGGCTTTCGGGCGTTTGAGTCATGTTATCGCGCAGGTAATCGAACCCGAACTCGTTATTGGTACCAAAGGTAATGTCGGCTAAATAAGCATTGCGGCGAGCATCCGAATTGGGCTGATGCTTGTCGATACAATCAACGCTTAATTCATGAAACTCGAATAAAGGGCCGTTCCACTCCGAGTCACGACGAGCAAGATAGTCGTTCACGGTAACGATATGAACGCCTTGTCCGGCAAGCGCGTTTAAATATGCGGGGAGTGTTCCTACGAGTGTTTTACCCTCACCAGTGGTCATTTCAGAGATTTTTCCCTGATGAAGTACGATACCACCGATTAGCTGTACATCGTAGTGGATCATATTCCATACTACTTCTGTACCGGCGGCTAACCATGTATGGTGATGGATGGCTTTATCGCCTTTAATGACGATATTGCTTTTTCTTGCGGCAAGATTGCGGTCAAACTCAGAAGCTGTAACTTCCAGTTGCTTATTCTCTGTAAAGCGGCGGGCGGTTTCTTTTACTACCGCAAACGCTTCGGGAAGGATTTCTAATAAAACAACTTCAAGCTGTTTATCCCGTTCTTTTCCAAGTTTATCTACTTTATCGTAAATATCTGTCTTATCATGAATAGAAAGTTCGGGACTTTCCGCCTCTGTTTTAAGCTCTTCAACTTCTTTATCAATCGCCGCTAGTGCTTCTTTTATCTTTGCTTTGAAGCCAGCTGTTTTTTGCCTTAGCTCATCATCACTTAATGCTGATAACTTTGCGTACTCAGCTTTAATTTGTTCAACCAGGGGCTGAATTAGTTTTATATCGCGATCGGACTTACTCCCGAATAATTTATTTAAAAAACCTAACATGTCTATAGAATGAACCCTGTATTAATCAATAATTACGCCATGACTGTGGAAAAGCCAATTTGGCATAATGCAAGCAAAAATAATTTTATTTGCGGAAATATCGCGTGGAAAAGCAATCTATTAAATAACTTAAAGAGACGCGTAAAATTGTACCCTTTCAGAGATCCTCGTCATCCCAATCAAACCAGCGACTATCAGGATCGTCCGGATTCGGGATGCGGTCATCATTCGAAACCATTTTAACATCAAAATCGTCAGTCTTATCGATCACATACCGTATCGCCCAATCGTCCTTCAAATCATCAGCCTGGCTAAAAGTCCTGATCCACTTTACATATTCCAGCCTGAACTCTTCAATAGCGGTACGCATTAATTGCACGTAATCGTTAGGATTTATCTTAATCAGCCTCGCAAACAGAATCCCTTCAAACATCTCTCTAACGGCAAATTTAATCTTGACAAGGTTTTCCATTTTAAGGGAGTACAAGTCGCAGCCTACAGCACCAGCGATTTTAGCACTGATAATCATCGCGTTGCTCAAAATCTGATGTTCTATATGCTCCTTCTGTCCGTCTTCCTTCAAAGATTCACAAATATGTTTGGCAAGGATCAGAATTTCTTTCGCTTTCTGATAAACCGGCAAATTCTCAATATCATCAGACATAGTATGTTCGTTAGTTTCGAATTGCAATATTCATAATTCCTATAACAATATAGAATTTTATCTTTGCGCAATGAACATTCTTTTAATTGGTTCTGGCGGAAGAGAAAGCACTTTTGCCTGGAAAATAAGTCGGAGTCCGCTTTGCGAACAATTATACATCGCTCCGGGGAATGCCGGAACGGGCGAATATGGCAAAAATGTAAACCTTTCGGTTACCGATTTTAAAGGCATACGCAAGTTTGTGCTCGACAATGCTGTTAATCTTGTACTGGTAGGGCCCGAAGAACCACTTGTTAAAGGAATTCATGATTTTTTTCTGGCCGACGAAGATCTTCGTTCCATTCCGGTGATTGGGCCGCAAGAGCAGGGCGCGCAATTAGAAGGGAGTAAAAACTTCTCGAAAGCTTTTATGAGAAGGCATAATATCCCCACGGCAGCCTCGGCAGCATTTACTATAAACACTTTAAGCGAAGGCCTTTCGTACCTGGAAACTCACAGGCTTCCGGTGGTTTTAAAGGCCGACGGACTAGCCGCGGGTAAAGGTGTGCTGATTTGTCAGACACTTGAGGAAGCGCAGGCAGAACTTATCGCCATGCTGCAAGACGCAAAGTTTGGCGAAGCCAGCAGCACGGTAGTAATTGAAGAATTCTTAACTGGAATAGAATTATCTGTTTTTGTACTTACCGATGGCCATAGTTATAAAATCCTTCCGGAAGCGAAAGATTACAAACGTATAGGCGAAGGCGATACCGGCTTAAACACTGGCGGAATGGGATCGATCTCGCCGGTTCCGTTTGCCGATGCGGCTTTTATGAAAATAGTCGAAGAGACTATCGTTAAGCCAACTATCAACGGGTTGAAAGCAGATCATATTCCCTACAAAGGTTTTATATTTATCGGCCTGATGAATGATAACGGCGAGCCGAATGTTATCGAGTACAATGTACGAATGGGCGACCCGGAAACAGAGAGTGTTTTGCCACGCATTGAAAGCGACTTTTTAGACCTGCTGCTTGGCGTAGCGAATGGAAACCTTGCGGAGAAAGAATTGAAAATATCTCCTAAAACCGCTGCCACTGTTATGCTGGTTTCGAGCGGATATCCGGGAGAATACATGAAGGGAAAAGTAATTTCGGGGCTTGATAACATCAGGGACTCGCATGTTTTTCAGGCAGGTACCGTTCTCGACGATAGCTTAGTTAAAACCGCAGGCGGACGGGTATTAGCGGTTACCTCTTTACAGGATACAATGTTCGATGCTGTGCAGCAAGCCGTATCTGATGCCGGTAGAATTTACTATGACGGCCGTTATTTCAGGCCCGACATTGGCTTTGATTTGCTATAATCGGGAAATTGATTCCACAATTGCCGATTGATTTCCCGCATTTTCTAAAAATGCCGGAAAACTTTAGGGAGATTTATTCGATGAGAATAGCGTTACAGCTTATATAATAGCCGATTAGCCAATATTTTTGCTTTTTGGCATAATGTTATAGTATATATTTGTAAAAAACCGCAATGAGAAACCTTGTACTTTTCATATTGCTTGCCTCAGGCATTATGCCTGTGTATGCTGTAAATGGAAGAGGTACGTTTCAGGATTCGATTAAAAGAGTAACGATAAGGGTAACAGCATCCGAAAAACCCAGAGCTTTAAATTTCGATAGCTTAGCGAGAGCTCGCCAGGCCGAAAAGGATGTATTTAACTCAAACCCGCAAGCTGCCAGATCTTCATCAGCTTTTGCCTCCGCAAATAAAACAGATTTAAAAACGGTTTCAAAACCATCATCAGGCAAAAAGATAGCTTCAGCTCAAAAAAACAAGACTACAACTTCCCGAAAAAAATCCGGACAGCAAATAACATCATCAGTAGATGATCATAAAGATGAGATTGAACCGGAACAGCTTACTGTGGATAAAACATCTGCCGAGCCGGAAAATAAAAAAGCTTCCAGAACCTACCTTTGGGTTGGTTTTATGCTAATTGTTGTAGGTGTAATTCTTGGTATTCTGTTCGGAAAAACCGCACTGCTCATTTCAATAGCAGGTATGGTGTTCGTTATTATCGGATATTCAATTTAAATTTTCTTATTTAATAATTTCAGACAAGGCAGCGTCAAGCTGTTCGCCGCGCAGGTTTTTGGCTATAATTTTTCCTTGCGGATCTAAAAGATAATTTTGCGGAATGGAAGAAACATTATACAATAATGCTGCTTCGTTTTTCCAGAAGTTAAGGTCCGATACCTGTGTCCAGGTTAACTTATCATCTTCAATCGCCTTTAGCCAGGCAGATTTAGAACCGGGCCTATCCAACGAAACTCCTAAAACCGTGAAATTTTTATCTTTAAACTGGCTGTAAGTTCTCACCAGATTAGGGTTCTCTTGTCGGCAGGGGCCGCACCATGATGCCCAGAAATCGATCAATACATATTTACCCCTAAAATCTAAAAGCTTAACAATTTTTCCGTTTACATCGGCCTGAGAAAACTCCGGGGCGATAGCACCTACAGAAAGCCGCCTTTCTTTCTGAAAACGTTCGTTCATGATTTTAGCGGAGGGAGTTATTTTTACAGCTTCGCTCAAAGAGCTAAAAAGCGAATCTACCAACTGATAGTTTTGTGACGACTCCGCTATCTCGGGCAACAACAAGAGGCTTACAAAGGCATCCCTGTTAGATTTTAGGTAAGCAAGGCGAATTTTATGCGTCTCCCGTTTATAAATTCCGTAAGCATTTTCAAACACCAACTGCAACGAATCACGATTAGCACCCTGCTTAGCTTTCTGTGTAAGCATTTGATAAAACTCGTTGAACCCCTTCGTATCAGCACTCATTTTACTCAGGTATGATTTGAAGTCGGCATCGGCTTTTGATCCGCTTACTTTCGAAGCAGAGAGCTTATCAGCAACAGCGACGCTGATAACACCCTTATCCACTATAAATGAAAGTGCGCTCGAATCAGGTTTGGCTTCAGGGTTAAACGATAAAACACCCTGCTCGGGCTCATCAAGCTCCCCTTTAATAGAAAACTTCCCTTCTTTAACCTGAACGGTAATAATTTCCGGCTTTGGGGTACCATACATTTTAACCCTTCCGAAATATAGTTTTTTACCTGCTAAGCTTTGATTTATAGTACCCTTAATTTCAAACTTTTGCTTTTGGGCAAATGCGGTAAAACCGGAAAAAAGAAGAGCTATAAGAAATATTCTGAATCGCATTTGTTACTAATTAAGTTTCTGGTAGGTGCGCCACCACAAATCTGGCATATCTCCTGAAACGGCAATTTGGTAATCTTCGTATCTGCAAGGCACTAAATGGTAACGCTCGTTTTTCGACGTTCCAACCGGATAAGGCACCTGCATCCACCACCTGTCGGTTTTTTTGCTTTTTACAAATACCAATTCGTGGGTATTATCTTTTAAAGCGGCTCTGTAAATTAGGTACTGCGATTTTGGCTGCAGAGGAAAATCCTTTTTTCGATTGTAAAAACCATCTACAAAATACCAGATCATTTGAGCCAAAAGCATAGCGGTTTGGCCGTTTGAATCATAAGCCGGGTTAAATTCGTAAAAACCGATGGAAGTTAATTTATCATTCATGCCTGCGTAGCGGCAAATTTGGCAGGCCTCTTCGCCGTAAAAACCATTCGGACCAGCATTAGCATTCCCGCTTGCATCCGAAGAACGTATCGCCGACATATCAAAACTCAGCAAATTAGCATTGCGGATAATGGGTTCTGCAACGCTTGCATTTCCGTAAAACTCGCCAAGTCTGTTCACATCAAACAACAGTTTTTCCATTACCCGTAAACTCTCCTGATTTACATAATAGGTTTGATAGCCTATATTGCTATAATTGAACAGGTAATTTGGCTGATGAAGAAAAATCTTGTTGAGGTATGATGTTGAGGTTGTTTCAATAGTAGAATCGTGTTCAGAGTCGTCAAGGTCGAACTTTGGATCGACAACAACCAGATCCACCTTTTGATCCAGTGTTTCATAAGCCAAATATTGCGCAAATGTTAAATCCTGTCCGCCGCCAATAATCAAGGGTAAAATATTCTTTTTAACCAGTTCCGCAACGATGGTTTTTAGAGCAAAATAAGTATCAGAAACTGTATTCCCCGCTTTAATATTTCCGAGGTCGACAATACGGGTATTGTATGGGCCCTGATAAAGCGAATAGAATTTTTCACGCACATAATCCGGCCCCAGCGCACAACCCTGATTATTAGCCGCGTTCCTGTCTTCCAGCACACCAATGATTGCGATATCGAACTTCGCGGCCTCCAAATCCGGGAATTCCTGCAAATAAATTTCAGTTTGCGCCCCTAACTGACTGGTGAAAAACTCTGCGTGAGAGCTTACCTTATTTGAATCAACAGGCGAAAAAAAATCGGCTAAAGACATGTATGGTATCGGTATCTACGGTTTTGAATTTTTGTTACACTCCAAATATCAACTTTATTGGGATAATTCCCACAACAAAACTCTCTTTTAGCCAGCAATCATACCTCAGCCCATTCAGCAAGAATTTATGTAAGTTTGGGATCAATTTCTAATTCATCTTTGATGATACTGGTTACCGGCGCTACTGGATTTTTAGGTTCTGAATTAGTGAGACAGCTTCTTGATGGCGGGAAAAAAGTCCGTGCCCTAAAACGCCCCTCGTCGGTAATACCTCGCATACTAAATGGCAAACCGTCGCTCGAATGGTTCGATGCTGATATCCTCGACTACTTCGCCTTAGAACAAGCTTTAGAGGGCGTTACCCTGGTATACCATTGTGCCGCACTGCTTTCTTTTGCCGCCGAAGACAAAAAAAAGCAACTACGTATTAATAAAGAAGGAACCCATCATCTGGTTAATCTTTGCCTTGATAAAGGCATAGAAAAGCTGGTTCATGTAAGCTCGGTTGCGGCATTAGGTGAATCGAAAGGCGGAACTGCCATTACCGAAAAAAATCAATGGGAATTTGACGGCAGCCAACAAGGCTATTCTATTTCGAAATACGAAAGTGAGATGGAAGTATGGCGGGCGATGGCAGAGGGATTGAATGCGGTAATTGTTAATCCTTCCATCATTATCGGGAAAAACGCAGGAAAAAAGGGCAGCGGCCAGATTTTTGAAACCCTAAGCAAGGGCGTAAAATTTTACACCAGCGGAAGCAATGGTTTTGTTGATGTAGAAGATGTAGCGGGGGCAATGATAGTATTGATGGAAAGCGATGTTAGTGCGGAGCGATTTTTATTGAACGCCGAAAACTGGAATTTGAAAGATATTTTTATAGAAGCTGCGAACGCTTTTAATTTGCCACCTCCATCTATCGAAGCCAAGCCCTGGATGATGGAATTTGGTTGGCGGGGAGCCGAACTGCTCTCGATGTTAAACGGCAAAAAATACGGCCTTACAAAGGATACCGCCCGAAACGCTTTCAAAAAAAGTGCTTACTCCGGCGCGAAATTCCTGGAGCGTTTTCCTGATTTTAAGTATAAACCAATTAAAATCAGCATTAAAGAGGTTTGCGATGCCTTAAAGAAATAAGAGGTTTACTACATTTGCAGCGATTTTAGGAGCATTCCACAGATAATGAAGAATTTTTACATAATAGATTTCGACAGTACGTTTACCCAGGTTGAAGCATTAGATGAACTAGCGAGGATTTCTTTGAAAGACAATCCCAACCGCGAAGCAATTTATAAGCAAATTGAAGACCTTACCAACGCCGCGATGGAAGGAAGGCTTTCCTTTCGCGAAAGCTTAACTAAACGGGTTAAGGTTCTGGAGGCAAATCGCGATCATTTAAAGTTACTGGTGGCCCGTTTGAAGAAATTAGTTTCCTCTTCATTTTCGAGAAATAAAACCTTCTTTAAAAACCACTCGGATGACGTTTTGATTGTATCGGGCGGGTTTAAAGAATTTATTACTCCGGTTGTTTTACCGTACGGGATCAAAAAGGAAAACATCTACGCCAATACTTTTCTTTTTGACATTGACGGAAAAATAGTTGGATATGACGACAGCAACCCGCTTTCGGAAGAAGGCGGAAAAGTTAAGCTCTTAAAACAGCTGAAACTTGAAGGAAATATTTTCGGAATAGGAGACGGATATTCTGATTTCCAGTTAAAGGAATCGGGCCTTATCCAAAAGTTCTACGCTTTTACCGAGAACATAGCACGACAAAGTATTCTTGAAAAAGCAGACCACGTTACACCAAGCTTCGACGAATTTTTATACATCAATCAGTTACCACGTGCGATATCGTACCCAAAAAACCGCATTCTTTGTCTAATCGTGGGAAACGTTACTGAAGAGTCAATCGAAATTCTGAAAAAAGACGGCTTTTCCATTCGCCATAAAACCACGTTTGAAGATAAATATGTTCCGGATGTGGGCATGGTTCTTCTGGGCGAGGGCGAAAAAATTGATGACGCTAAACTTAGTAAGGCCATAACACTTAAAACCATCGGCTATTTAGGCAATAGTAAACAGCAACTTTCACACAAACTGGCAACCGAAATGGGAATCGTGGTGTTCGACGACCCTCGAGATAATCCGAGAAACGCAGTGTCTATCCCTAGAAGAATGGCCGACTTTATTAACCGGGGCGATACGTACCAGAGCGCAAACTTCCCTAACTTACAATTATCCAAAGTTGCCAACGCACACCGGCTATTACACATTCACAAAAACGTACCGGGTATCCTGGCCCAAATTAATCAGGTCTACGCCAACCATAACATCAACATTTTGAGCCAGTTTTTAATGACAAACTCATCCATCGGGTATGTAATTACTGATGTAAGCGTTCAGTACGACAAGCAAGTATTAAAAGAACTGAAAGAGATTGCCCACACCATTAAATTCAGGGTTTTATATTTAGATTAAGAGCTTAATGAAAGAACTGCTATTGGTATTTTTAGGAGGTGGAGCAGGCAGCATCGCCAGGTATTTTCTTTCAAAAATGTATGCGGTTTGGCAGCCGGTATTTCCTTTGGCAACCTTAACAGCAAATTTCTTAAGCTGCGTTATTTTTGGCCTGGTAATTATGCTGGGCGCAGAAAAATTTTCTATCAGCCCCGCTATAAAACTATTAATGCTTACGGGCTTTTGCGGCGGTTTCAGTACGTATTCATCCTTCACTTACGAAACTGTAGAATTATTTAAAAGCGGAAACAATGTTATGGCCTTTTCGAATATTCTTTTCAACTTCTTATTAAGTGTTACAGGCTTATACTTAGGAGCCGCAATTGCCAAAATTTTATAATCACACTGCATTTTTTACCATAAAACCATTCAAAATCTGTTTATTTGTAATTGATGGATTTTAAAGACGGAACCGTGCAAGATACGCTTGATATAAAAATTACTAAAACTACTGCTTCACGTTTACAGGAAACAGACTTTAATAACCTGCCCTTCGGACATATTTTTTCCGATCATATGTTTGTTGCCGATTATGCGGAGGGCGAATGGAAAAATTTCCAGATCATGCCTTTCGGCGATTTATCATTAAGTCCGGCGATAGCTTCCTTGCATTACGGACAAACTTTCTTTGAAGGGTTAAAAGCCTACAATCACCCGGATGGTAAAATTGTGGTATTTCGCCCGGATAAAAACGCAGAGCGTTTCAATCTTTCTGCGCAGCGCATGTGCATGCCCGAATTACCCAAAGAAATTTTTATTCAGAGCATAGCCGCTTTGGTTGAGGCTGACAAAAATTGGATTCCGAAAGCAGTCGATCATTCATTATACATCAGGCCATACATGTTTGCTACCGACCCTTATTTGGGAGTAGCGCCATCAAAAACTTATAAGTATATTATTTTAACCTGCCCGGTGGGTGCCTATTTCAGCAAACCCCTAAAGGTAAAAGTTGAAACAAAATATTCGCGTGCCAGCGAAGGAGGATTTGGTTTCGCGAAAGCGGGAGGCAATTACGGAGGCTCATTATTTCCAGCTCAGGAGGCTTTAAAAGAAGGTTTCGATCAAGTAATCTGGACCGACGGAAGAGAGCATTCTTTTGTGGAAGAACTTGGTGCCGCAAATGTAATGTTTGTGATCGACGGAAAAATTGTAACCCCGTCAACACGCGATACCATCTTAAATGGCGTTACCCGCGACAGTGTTTTAACGCTGGCCCGCAAATGGGGTGTTGAAGTTGAAGAGCGCAGGATTTCTGTCGCCGAAGTAATCGAAGGGTTGAAAAACGGAAAATTAACGGAAGCGTTCGGTGCGGGAACAGCAGCTACTATTGCGCCGATTGCAAGCATTGGTTTTGAAGGACAACTTTACACCTTACCAGAACCATCTAAGGCAGAATTTTCTAACAGGGTATTCAAAACGTTGAACGAAATTAAATACGGATTAGGGCCGGATGAGTTCGGTTGGAATTATGTAATCTGATTAATGCGGACAGTGTTTTGAACTACGTCTGCGTTAGGTGCTGTTTAGCAGATAACTTCTGATTAATTTCCGGATGCGTTTATTTACTCATTAGTGGTAATTTCATAGCCGCCGCAAACTCAATGATAGCCTTTCGTATATTTGAGTAAACATTGTCATGACCACGAAAGAAAACATAATTAAAACGCTTAAAAGCAATAAACCAAAATTTTCTAAACTCGGGATCCGGAATATTGGATTGTTCGGTTCCTATTTACGTGGCGAAGAATCCAAATCAAGCGACATTGATCTTCTAATCGATTTCGAGCCCGAAAAAGAGAATTTTGATAATTTCATGGCGGTCTACGATTTATTCGAGAAGATTTTTAAAAACGAAAAAGTCGAAGTTGTTACAGTCAATGGGCTCAGTCGATATATTGGACCGAAAATTTTAAAGGAAGTACAATATGTCTAAGGATCCTATCGAGTATTTGAAGCATATTTTAGATGAATGTGAATACATTGTTTCGGTAAGTGAAAATTTATCGTTAGAAAGTTTTCTTAATGATGAAACTTTAAAAAGAGCTGTCGCAAGAAGCTTGGAAATTATCGGAGAAGCAACAAAAAAAATTCCTGCAGATTTTAAGGCCCAATGGAATTTGATTCAGTGGAAGAATATGGCTGGAATGCGGGATAGATTAATTCACGATTACATGGGCACAAACTATTCAATAGTCTGGGATGTCGTTAAAAACAAAATTCCAGCTGTCCACATTCAAGTTCAAGAAATACTTACCGGGAATTAACCACACTGTAACATCTGGATTCTGTAAGGCAGAAATATGCAGAGGGAAAATAAGGCGAACCAATTGCTTTGATCCGGCAAGCACCAGTTTTTCCTTGTAAACACCCTTCTTAATATAAATAGTGGTTACTTTTTTTCGAAAATCGGGAACTGCGTTAATCGCCTCCTGAACCGTTTTAAAGTTTCCGCTTCCGTTTTGTGATACCGTAAAATCATATTGGGCTTGGTTAGCGTAAATCCCCGGTATTGAAAGAACAAAAAATATAATCAGCACTAAAAAGTACCTTATAGCTGCTGTGATCATTTAATTAGTATTGAATTTCATTAACGTATGAGATGGTTTTTTTTGATATGAGTTTGCGCTATCTCAGTCCTTCTTTCTCCCCAATATCAACCTTATGCCCTTATCATAACTAAAATAACCCGAAATCCAGTTCAGTAAAACTATCAATCTGTTTTTAAAACTTATTATAGAAATTAAATGAATAAACATCCAGATAAGCCATGCCAAAAAGCCCTGAGTTTTAAATTCTCTATTGAACATTTTCAAATCCGCCACCGCGTGATTCCGTCCAATGGTTGCCATCGAGCCTTGATCGTAATACTTAAAAGCATCCGGCTTTTCTCCTTTCAATATTCTAAGCAGATTCCGGGCAAGTAATTTTCCCTGCTGTAGTGCGGGCTGGGCTACCATGGGATGGCCCTCGGGATATTCGGGAGTAAGCATACACGCAACATCGCCGATGGCAAAAATATTATCGTAGCCTTTTACCAGATTATATTCATTCACCAGTATGCGATTGCTTTTTATAATACTCTCTTCTTTTAACCCCTTTATCGGCGACCCCACAACTCCTGCTGTCCAGATTAAAGTTTGAGCCTTTAACTCTTCGCCCGAATCAAGTGTAACCGTTTGCCCGTCGTAAGATTTTACCCGGCGGTTGAGCCAAACTTTAACTCCGTAATCTGTAAGAAACCGAAGCGATTTTTCGGATGCTTCTGGCGACATACTCTTTAAGAGCTGATCGCCACTTTGAATAAGGTTAATATCCATTTGCTTAATGTTCAGCTCCTTGTAATCTTTCGGAAAAACGTGTTTTCTCAGTTCGCTTAACGCTCCGGCAAGTTCAACTCCGGTAGGCCCGCCCCCAACAATAACAAAGTCCATTAACAAGTTTAGCTGCTCCTCATCTTGTGCCTGCAGTGCATTTTCCAGATTGCAAAGAATAGTATTCCGAAGCATTACCGCATCATTAATACTTTTTAATGCGATGGCATTTTTCCGCATCAGTTCATCGCCAAAAAAATTGGTTTCGGCACCTGTAGCTATAACCAGGTAATCGTAGGGTATGGCACCAATGGTGGTAGTCAGCACACCTTGCTCTGCGTCAACCCACTCAACTTCGCTAAGCCGAAAGAAAAAATTCTCCTGCTTTTCGAAGAATTTCCTGAACGGATAAGCTATCGAAGCACCGTTTAGGCCCGAGGTAGCCACCTGATAAAGCAAAGGTTGAAACGTGTGATAGTTGTTCTTATCGATTAAAACCACCTGAAAGTCTGCATTTGCCAGCGATCGGGCAAGCTTTAATCCGGCGAATCCACCGCCAACTATCACCACCCGCGGTTTACCAATATCAGGAATACCTGTTAAACGAATCATTCAAAATCAGTTTGTAATAATTACAAACATCAGGCGATAGCTTTTGTTCCTTATCTATTGTATGAGTTGCTGATTGTCGAATGTTAAAATAGAACTATTAACGGGGCAGTACCAAAAAAATTTAATAATTACACTAACACGTTTACACAATAATCCGTTTAAATAAATGGCAGAGAGAATGCCTAATGTACACGATAACATTACCAACCACGAAACCTTTCAAGAATTTAACAATACGGGTATTCTAAATATCCTTGCGGTAAACAAAGACGGGATTATAGTTTATGCGAATAAAGCAGAACTTTCCTTTTCGGGATATACCAGTGAAGAGTATGTAGGAAAATCAATTGACAGTTTTTACCCGGAAGAGTCTTTACAGCAAAAAATTCTGGAAAGTACAGAAACCGGCAAAGAACTTTATAATGTTGAATCGACACTGAAATGCAAAAAAGGTTCGGTTAAAAACGCTCTTATAAGTACCAGAAACCTACAGGATAATTCGGGGCTTAGCTACACTTACTTGTTTGTACGGGATATCAGTATCTATAAAAAGAACGAGAACCTTTTATCATACTTAAACACAGCCGCAGAGATGTTAGCGGGTGCCCGAGACACAGAAGAGGCATTAACCAGAATCGCCGAACTCATTGTACCCTAATTCGCTAATTGGTTTACTATTGATGTATTGAAAAACGGAAGGCTTTAGCTCAAAAGTAGGGGAAGGATCTACCTTTACATTTATTATTCCGGCTAAAAACGATTACAGCACCAGTTAAAAGCAGGTTGATTGTTTAGTACGAATATTGAAATAAAGAAGCGGAACGCGAATTATTTAATCGGCAACAAAAAAGGCTGTCTCACATCAGCAAATCCAGATTGGCACCAGTCCATCTGGCTTGCTTTTGAGACAGCCTCTTATATTTCGGGGGGTATCTCCCTCTATTTTTCCTCTTTTACTTCCTCGAAGTCTACATCAGTTACTGTATCGCCGCCATTATTCGCTGGCTGGCCATCTGCGGTGGCACCATCGGCAGCACCGCTAGCTTTATACATTTCTTCCGAAGCGGTAGCCCATGCAGCATTTAATTCTGTTTGAGCAGCTTCAATGTCAGCAAAGTTTTTAGATGCGTGAGCAATTTTCAGCTTGGCCAAAGAATCCTCAATAGGGCCTTTTTTGTCTGCCGAAATTTTATCTCCGTATTCTTTCAACTGTTTTTCAGTTGAGAAAATAAGCGCGTCCGCAGCGTTTAAAGTATCTACTTCTTCTCTGGCTTTTTTATCTGATTCAGCATTAGCTTCAGCTTCTGCTTTCATCTTTTGGATATCTTCATCAGATAAACCAGACGAAGCTTCGATACGGATTTTTTGCTCTTTACCTGTCGCTTTATCTTTAGCACCTACATGTAAAATACCGTTTGCGTCAATATCAAACGTTACTTCAATTTGAGGCACGCCGCGAGGTGCCGGTGGAATTCCGTCTAAGTGGAAACGGCCAATTGTACGGTTCTGAGCCGCCATCGGACGCTCACCCTGTAAAATGTGAATCTCTACAGAAGGTTGATTATCTGATGCCGTTGAGAAAGTCTCAGATTTTTTAGATGGAATAGTAGTGTTTGATTCAATCAATTTAGTCATTACACCACCCATAGTTTCGATACCTAAAGAAAGCGGAGTAACGTCTAAAAGTAACACATCTTTAACCTCGCCGGTTAAAACACCACCCTGGATAGCAGCACCAATTGCTACCACCTCGTCAGGATTTACACCTTTTGATGGTTCTTTTCCGAAGAATGCTTTAACTGCTTCCTGTATTGCAGGGATACGGGTAGAACCACCTACTAAGATAATCTCATCAATATCTGATGTTGAAAGTCCTGCGTTTTTCAAAGCAGAACGGCAGGGCTCAATCGTACGTTTAATTAAGCTATCAGCAAGTTGTTCGAATTTAGAGCGACTTAAAGTACGCACTAAGTGTTTCGGGCCGCTTTGGTCGGCTGTGATATATGGTAAGTTGATTTCAGTCTGGTTAGAACTAGAAAGTTCAATTTTGGCTTTTTCAGCAGCTTCTTTTAAACGCTGTAGCGCCATTGGATCTTTAGCAAGGTCCATTCCATTTTCAGATTTGAACTCATCTGCTAACCAATCAATAATAACCTGATCAAAGTCATCACCGCCAAGGTGAGTATCGCCATCAGTTGATTTCACTTCAAATACGCCATCGCCTAATTCAAGAACGGAAACGTCGTGTGTACCACCACCGCAGTCGAACACCGCAATTTTCATGTCCTTGTGAGCTTTATCTAAACCGTAGGCTAAAGCAGCAGCAGTAGGCTCGTTAATGATACGTTTAACATCTAAGCCGGCTATTTCGCCTGCTTCTTTGGTTGCCTGACGTTGTGCATCATTGAAATATGCTGGCACGGTAATTACAGCACCCGTTACTTCATGGCCCAAAAAGTCTTCAGCAGTTTTCTTCATCTTCTGAAGAATCATTGCCGATAGCTCTTGTGGAGTATATTTACGTCCGTCTATTTCAACACGAGGTGTATTGTTATCGCCTTTTACTACCGCATAAGGCACACGACTGATCTCTTTTGAAACTTCATTGTGGCTGTTACCCATGAAGCGTTTGATAGAATAAATAGTCTTTGTAGGATTAGTGATAGCCTGACGTTTTGCTGGATCACCAACCTTCCGCTCACCATTCTCTACAAAAGCTACAATGGATGGTGTTGTGCGCTTGCCTTCGCTGTTCGCGATTACAACCGGCTCGTTTCCTTCCATTACTGCTACACAGGAGTTAGTTGTTCCTAAGTCGATACCAATAATTTTTGACATGATATAATGTTTTTAATGTTCTCAATAAAATTCATTGTTAGTTATCAAGCCTTATGCCAATTAGATTATTGAAACAGTTTGACAGACTTATGCCATTTTTCTTTTATGATCCCAATGACAATGTGACAAAATGACCCAAAAAAAAAGCCCCCTAATAAACTTAGGAGGCTTAAAAAATTTATTGAGATTAATTTTTCTTTGCAGGTGCCGCCTTGGAAACAGGCTTCGCTGTTGTTTTTGCAGCGGGCTTAGCTGGTGCGGCTTTCTTAGCAACGGGTTTTGATGCCGTAGTTTTCTTCGCCGGTGCTGTAGCGGCTTTTTTTGCGCGCTTCACTTTTACGAGTTCCAGATCAAATATCAAAGTTGTAAACGGCCCGATATCTTCACTGGCTCCACGTGGCCCGTAAGCTAAATCCGAAGGAATTATAAATGTTGCTTTGGAACCTTCGTTTAACAACCGTAGCCCTTCTTCCCAGCCGGGGATAACACTACCTTGGCCAAGAACCACGCTGATCGGCTCATACGTTCTTCCAGGTTGTTCAAGGCCGGCCTTTTTTGCTTCGGCCTCAATGCTTGAATCAAATACTTTTCCCGACAGCGTTTTACCAACATAATTAACCAAAACGGTATCACCGTTAACTGGCTTGGCTTTTACAGATGGTTTCCTGATCAGGTATCTCAAACCTGAAGCAGTTTTGGGAGCAGTAATCTTATTATCGGCCAGGTATTTGGCCAGCGTTGCCGCTTCTTTACCTTTTAATTCTTCCATCATCTTCTGCTGTTCTGCCATAGCCTCTTCCATCGACTGGATTTTAGTCACTTTGATGGTGTAATATAGCGAACTCCCTGCTGGCAGGAAAGGTGGCCTTTGAGCCTGCATTTCTGGTCCCTTAAAAATAGAGTCTGTAGGAATGATTACTAACGCACTATCATTTAAGGCCAATAATGGAAAAAAGTCCATCAGATCAGCAATGTTTTTGGTTGCCGCAACCTGCAACATGGCTGGCCGATTTATGGTAAATGAATTTACCAATACCGAATCTTTATCCGTTTTCTGGATAAAATTGAACGAAATAATGTCATTCAGTTTAACTTTCGCTCCGGCATTAGCCGTGAATATTTTATACTGCAATCCATTGGGCAAACGCAGCATATCGGCGTTAGTTTGTCCTAGTGCCTGTACCGATACTACCAGCAGCAATACAGCAATTATGTTTTTTATCTTCATGTACGTGTGTAAGTTGTATAAGCCCCATCCGTTTATAACTATCCAGAAATACTTAATCCTGACCCTAACCAGATCAGGATTAAGTATCCTTAGCTTAAAACGATTTTTTTATTGTTGAGGCATTCCCGGCATTTGCATCGGCTGCTGAGGCGCGGCTCCAGGTTTTGGTTTAACAATATCAAGAACCTCTAATTCGAAAACAAGTGGCATATACGGCGGTATTTCGCGGTTACCCTGCTCGCCATAAGCCAGCTTTGAAGGAACAATGATAGTTGCTTTTGTACCCTTAGGAAGCAATAATAATGCTTCATCAAACCCTGGAATTGTTCCACCCATTCCTACAGAAACCTTCATTGGCTCGTATGGAATTTGTGGATTATAAATTTTACCTTTTTCGGCATTAGCCTTAACGCTAGACGCAAACGCTTTTCCAGAAAGGAACATGCCGGTATAATCCAATTTCACCGTATCACCAGGAGAAGGTTTTGGCCCAGTTCCTTCCTTTGTAATTATGTAGTTTAATCCCGAAGCTGTAACTGTTGGTTTCAGATCTTTAGAAGCGACATAACTACTGATCTTTCCGGCTTCCTGGTTTTTAGCATTCGCAATTTCAGCTTTTAAAAACTTGTCGATCTCCTTCTGAAATAGTGTGTCTGCTAATTTGCCTTTCGGTATAATTTTATCAACTTTAATGGTGAATAAAATATATTTTCCTTTTGTACCAGTTGGCTTAGGCATCCCTTTGGCTGCCATAGAATCTATATTTACTTTAAAAGTAGCGCTATCTCCCTGGCTTAACATTGCCAAGCCGTCATAAATATCCCCTTTAAATCCTGCTTTTTGCTGAATAAGAAAAGTTGGGCGATCAAAGTCGAAAGAACTAGCCAGAATTGAATCTTCCTCTGTTTTTTGTATGAACTTTATGGCAAGAAAATCGCCTTCTTTGATGTTCGTACCAGACTCATCTTCGTGAATAATGTATTGAAGGTCGCCAGGACCCTTTTTAAATTGCTTACATCCTGCTAAAGCCAGAACAGCAAATCCTAAAACGATTAAATTTTTCTTCATTTTTATTTTATAATATTAATAGACTTTTATAATCGGGTAAAATACTCTTAAATTCTGAAATTACATCCTGCAGTGATTTTTCTGAAAACCCGCCGGCTGCATTTCTATGACCGCCGCCATTAAAATATTTTTTACAAATCTCATTAGCCGGAAAATCTCCGGTAGAACGCAAAGATAGTTTTACTTTGTCTGCACGTTCAATGATCAAAGCTGCTAATTTAATTCCATTTATGGTTAATGCATAATTTACTAAACCTTCGGTATCTCCGGTTTCGATTCCGAATTTATCTAGTTCATCGTTCGAAACGCTGATAAGCGCGGTATTATACTCTTCAAAAACCTCCAATTTGTTTAAAAGACAATATCCCAGAAAACGTAAACGACTTTCGGAGAAGTTATCGTACACCAACTGGTGGATCTTTGCGTTTTCCGCACCCCGGGCTATAAGATCGGCGACAATCTGATGTACCTGAGGTGTAGTTGTGGGAAATCTGAACGAGCCCGAATCGGTCATTATTCCCGTATATAAACAGGTAGCTACATCTTTATTGACTAGCTCGGGCTCCTGCATTATATTGACGATAAAATCGTAGGCCAGTTGCGCCGTTGCGCAGGCGTTTATAGACCAATGGCGGTAATCATCAAAATCTTCGGGCTCCAGATGATGGTCGATCATCACTTTTTTTGCCTTAGCGTCACGCACTACTTCACCCATCTCATTAATCCGCGAAAGCGAGTTAAAGTCCAGGCAAAATATTATATCGGCTTCGTTGATATACTTTTTAGAATCCTCAATTTTTTCGGTATAAATTATTACTTCAGGATTATTGGGCAGCCAATGCAAAAAGAAAGGATAATCGGTTGGCGTTATTACCCGAACATGATGACCTTTTTGTATGAGATAATTATATAGTCCCAGCGACGAGCCCATCGCATCACCATCAGGTTTATGATGTGTTGTAATTACAATGTGCTGTGGGTTAGCTAATAATTCCTTAAGCGAGGCTAGTTCCTGCATCTTCTAAAAAAAGAAACGCAAAGCTATTAAAAACCTTCACGATACAAAATGCTTAATACAATTAGATTGTGACTACCCTGTTAATTTATTAAATAACCTTGTATGCTTACTAAAAAAACCAGGTTTAATCAGTAGTGTTTTTTAAAGGATGATTGAGAGGGTGATAAATCCTATTTAATTACACTTCTAAAACGCATCTTACTAAAATTTATCTAAGTTTGCACCGATTTTTGAAACAACAAACCAAATGGCAACTAACAGAACTTTTACAATGATTAAGCCCGATGCCGTGAAGAACGGACATACCGGAGCTATTTTAAATGATATTATTAAAGGCGGCTTTAAAATCGTAGCAATGAAATACACCAGCCTTACTAAAGAAACTGCGGGTGCGTTTTACGCGGTTCATAAAGAACGTGGATTTTACGGAGATCTGGTAGACTTCATGTCATCAGGACCAATAGTTGCGGCGATTCTTGAAAAAGAAAACGCAGTTGAAGACTTCCGTAAATTAATCGGAGCTACCGATCCTAAGAAAGCTGATGTTGGTACTATCCGTAATAAATACGCAGAATCTATCGAGGCAAATGCGGTTCACGGTTCAGATTCGGATGAAAATGCGGAAATTGAAGGAAATTTTTATTTTTCTGCTTTAGAGAGGTATTAGAGCCTCACCCCCAACCCCTCTCCATTTGGAGAGGGGAGTTGGATTTCGGGTATAAATATTTTATTACTCCCTCGCCTTTGGAGAGGGCCGCGGTGAGGCTACACAAACACAATATCATCCAACACTTTAGATCCTGCCCGTTCATTCATCCGTTTTACAATTTCCGAACGAATCATTACCAATTCATTCTTCAACACAGAGGATTCGACCTTAATAAATAATTTCCGATCACGAATATACAGCTGGCTGGTTCGGTTGGCAACTGCTTTACCCATTAATTCGGGCCATGCGGCGATTAACGACGTTTCATCAAACTTACGTCTCAACTTGTAAACATTAAGCAATTGTTCAATCGCTTCTTTTAAAGGTTTATCGTTAGTTCTGCCCATGTTGCTTTACCGCTCCGTTTTCTATCTCAAAGATACTCAAGCCCACTCCAATTCCGCTGAAAATTCTTTCTACCCGTTCAGAGCTGGTATCGGTAATAAAGATCTGGCCGAAATCATCATGCGAAACCATTTGCATTAGTTTTGTTATGCGCAAATCGTCAAGCTTGTCGAATATATCATCCAGCAGCAGTAAAGGTTTAAACCCTTTCTTCTCATTCAAATAAGTGTATTGCGCTAGTTTAAGGGCGATCAGAAAAGATTTTTGCTGGCCCTGAGAGCCAAACTTTTTTAGCGGCATTCCATGAATAGAACACAATAAATCATCTTTGTGAATTCCGGTAGTGCTGCGCTCGAGAACCCGGTCGCGCTCCAGGGCTTTTTTCAACAAGGCCGAAAAGTCTTCTTTAGCTAATTGTGAATCGTAAATAAGCTCAACCTGCTCTGCATCATCGGTAAGATATTTATAATGAGCGGCGAAAACCGGAAGGAAATTATCCATAAACAACTTGCGCTTTTCGTAAATAATGCTTCCCGATGCCACTAGTTGATCGTCGTAAATTTCTAAAAGCTGAGCATCATATCTTCCTGTTTGAGCGATATTGCGTAAAAGAGCATTACGGTTAGCCAGATTCTTATTGTAAACGATTATTTCATCCAGATACTGATTATCTGTTTGAGAGATCACGTTATCAATAAATCTTCTCCTTTCCTCACTGCCCTCAATAATAATGCTTATGTCGTAAGGAGAGATCATCACCAAAGGAAATAAGCCGATATGATCTGCCAAACGCTGATATTCCTTTTTATTCCGTTTAAATTGCTTTTTTTGATTTCGTTTTAACGAACAGGCGACCACTTCATCAGTATCTTGCCTGTCGAATTCGCCCTGAATCATAAAAAATTCAGCTCCCTGGAGAATTTGTTGAGAGTCTATGGGATTAAAATAACTTTTACATAAAGACAAATAGTGTATGGCATCGAGCAGGTTTGTTTTACCGGCCCCGTTATTTCCCGCGAAAGCGTTCACGGAAGCAGAAAAAGTTAGTTCTGCCTCCTCATAATTTTTAAAATTAAGAAGCGATATTTTTTGAAGCCACATAGCGTAAGAGACGCAAAGTTACAGTTTAGATGGCATTCTGTTTTTTAAATTTAAAGAGGGCTTGATTGTAAAAGCTAAAACTGTATTTTTGCAAACTTCAATTTTTTAAAACGCAAATGGCAACTAATCAAAAAGATACTATAACAAAGCCCGCTAAAGCCGGCGGCACGGGAAGTTTTGTGCAAGAGAATAAAAAAAGTCTGGCAGTAATTGGTGGTGCTATTGTGGCCCTGGTACTGCTTTATATCGGTTATCAAAAATTCTATCTTGATCCGAGATCGCAAAAAGCGGCAAACGAAATGTACAAAGCCGAAGAATATTTGGCAGCCGATTCGTTGAAAGACAAAGCCGTTAAGGGTGACGGATCGTATCCCGGATTTGAAAAAATAGTTGAGGAATACTCCAATACAAAATCCGCGAATCTTGCCAACGCTTATCTGGGTGGATTATACCTTCAGAAAGGCGAGTTTCAAAAAGCAGCAGACGCGCTTGGAAGCTACAGTGCCACAGGAAGCCCTGTTATCGACCCTCTGGTGTTGGGAATGCTGGGCGATGCTTATTCTGAATTAAAAGATTACAGCAAAGCGGAGACATATTACAAGAAAGCAGCCGATAAATCTAAAAATGCATTCACTACTCCTCTCTTTTTAAAGAAATTAGGTTTAGTTTATGAAGAAGAAAAAGAATATGATTCGGCTTTAGATGTTTACAAAACCATTAAACAAGAATATCCTGAAAGTTATGAAGCTTCTTTGATAGATGCCTATATAGCTCGTGCTGAAGCACGCCAGGAATAACAAAGTCTCAATCCTCATTAAAAAATGGTTACTCTTTTGGGTAACCATTTGTATTTAAACACTATGGCAACACACCTTAAAAGCTTATCAGATTTCAGCCACACTGTGATACCCTCGGGCGAAGATTTTAAATTTGGCATTGTTACCGCGCAGTGGAATGCGGAAATTACAGGTGCTTTATATAATGGTGCCGTGCAAATGCTCGAAAAGCAGGGTGTGAAGCCGGAAGACATTTTAGAAATTACTGTTCCCGGAAGTTTTGAATTAACCTCGGGGGCGGATATTCTCTTAGCCAAAAAAAATGTTGATGCGGTTATTTGCCTAGGCTGTGTAATACAGGGTGAGACTCCTCATTTCGATTTTATTTGTAATGCTGTAGCAAACGGCATAAGTAACGTATCTATCAAATACAATAAACCTGTTGTGTTTGGCGTACTTACCACAAATACATTAGAACAAGCACAGGCACGTGCGGGTGGCAGGCATGGCAACAAAGGAGAAGAGGCTGCCGCTACTGCTTTATTAATGGCCGAATTGCAAAAAAATCTAACCCATTGAAACTTATTAATCTAACTTTCGTATTGTAGGGGAATTTTAATATTTTTACGCTCATTATGAAAAGAACTGCTATTATATTAATTCTTTTGTTTACCGTTGGCGCAGCATTAGAATCTTGTTCTTCCAAGATCTGTCCTGCCTATAACTCTTATCCGAAAGCGCGAAGATCCGGCAAGTAATCGCAATCTATTTGTAATATTATCCGAAAAGCGTCTGCCCGCCTTGGAAGATTGTATCATCCCTCCCTATTTTTGAGTTTCTTTTTATATGAACTGGATCCCTTTAGAAAGTATCGATCAATTGGAGGCTATTAAACAAGCGCCTGGCTATAACATCTTGTTTAAACATAGTACACGCTGTTCTATCAGCCTTATGGCTAAACGAAAATTCGAATTCGAATGGGACGCCTTGCCAACTGAAACTTCTGTTTACTTTCTCGACCTTATCAAAAATCGAAATATATCTAACGCTATCGCCGATACGTTTAAGGTTCATCATGAATCGCCCCAATTGTTGCTAATTAAGGGCGGCGAATGTATTTATGAAACTTCACATAGTGATATTTCTGCGGAAGAAACTGCCGAACAGATGGCGGTAAACTCTTAAATAAGGTTTCAGCTGTATTTAAACGTCATTATTTTCTCGATATCCGGATGCAGGCTGTAAAAAACCGGACAGGTTTTAGCCGCATGTTCTAATATTGCTCTTTCTTTTTCCGAGAGTGAAGAAGGTAAAATTACCTCAGCATGTATTTCGCTAACTCTGCGCGGCGCGGCTGCCATAATCTTTGTTATCGAGCAGGTTGTACCCGCGATGTCGATATTGCGTTCGGATGCGGCTATTCCCATAATCGTGAGCATACAACTTCCAAGAGAAGTGGCGAGAAGATCGGTTGGCGAGAATGCTTCGCCTTTTCCTTTATTGTCGACCGGCGGATCGGTAATGATTTTTTCGCCTGATTGGAGATGAATCGCTTCGGTTCGTAAATCACCGAGGTATGTTACTGTTGATGTTGCCATGTATTGTAAGGTTAAAGCATAAAGGTAAAAGTTAACTACAAAAATCTTAACCACTTTGTCAAAATCTCACATCTCATATCTTACATCTCATATCTATAAACTACATTTGTACTATGATTGAATTGCCGGTTATTCCAGCAAACCAGACAGCACGCAGACCGAACTGGTTGAGGGTAAAACTCCCTGTGGGAAAAGAATATGCGCATGTACGTGGTGTTGTTGACACTCATAAACTCCACACTATTTGCGAAAGCGGAAACTGCCCCAATATGGGTGAGTGCTGGGGTGCCGGTACCGCAACTTTCATGATTTTAGGCAATATCTGCACTCGCTCCTGTTCTTTCTGCGCCGTTGCAACCGGAAGGCCTTTAGCCGTTGACTTAGACGAGCCGAACCGGGTTGCCAACTCTATCAAATTGATGAATGTGAAGCATGCGGTTATTACATCTGTAGACCGCGATGATTTGAAAGACGGAGGTTCGATCATTTGGGCGGAAACTATTAGGGCGATACGTCGCGAAAGTCCGCAAACCACAATGGAGACCTTAATTCCGGATTTTAGGGGCGTTTGGGAGAATTTGTATCGGGTATGTGAAGAACGCCCTGAAGTTATTTCTCATAACATTGAAACTGTACGGCGCTTAACCAAAGAAGTACGCATACAGGCTAAATACGACAGAAGCATGGAGGCTCTAAAACGTATTTCAGAATTTGGGATCAGAACCAAATCGGGAATTATGCTTGGCTTGGGTGAGACTGAGACAGACGTTATCGAAACGATGCAAGATCTGGCAGATGCAGGAGTACACATCCTAACTATCGGACAATATCTGCAACCAACAAAAAATCATCATCCTGTATTAGACTGGATTCATCCCGACCAATTTGCGAAGTATAAAGAGATCGGGCAGAAAATGGGTTTCAAGTATGTAGAAAGCGGGCCACTGGTTAGGTCGTCTTATCATGCGGAGAAGCATTTATTTGATCAGGTTTTGGATTGATTTTAGGCATAAATATTTTCACGGAAAGACCACAAAGTTGAATACTCCTTATTTTGCTTTGCAGGAACCTTCTATTTCACGCAAAGGACGCAAAGTTGAGATCACGCAAAGATCGCAAAGGCTTTGCATGTGCTATAGTTAGGTTTTTCAGCCCGAATTTCTTTGCGCTCTTTGCGTGTTTTCCCCTTATTTTGCTTTGCGTGAACCTTTATTTAATTTTTGCAAAACCAACACCAAAACTTTCCCTTTTTCTCGATTTTTCCTAATTTGCTTCGAGTAAACCACCTACCTATCACATGACAGTAAACGAAATTTCCTATGAAGTCATTGGCCTAGCCTTGGAACTTCATAAAAACATCGGTCCCGGGCTACTTGAATCTTCTTATGAAAATGCCCTTGCTTTCGATCTTCGAGAAGCGGGTCTAGATGTAAGACAACAAGTACCAATGCCTTTTATTTACAAAGAAGTCAAAATGGATATTGGCTACAGAATAGATCTCTTAGTTGAAAACAAATTGATTATTGAAGTAAAATCTGTTGAATCTCTTGCACCTGTGCACTACGCACAACTTCTTACATATCTTAAATTATCTAATTTACAATTGGGATTATTAATAAACTTCAACTGCAAATTATTAAAGACCGGGATTCATAGAATTGCTAACAACCTGCTACTCCAACTTTAATCATTGCCTTTCTGGTATGAATAAATTACCTGGGCTATATATTGAATAAGCTTACTTGGTATCACAATCGCCAACCCTTTTTTATGTACAATCTCCTGCCCTGCTGCGCCATGCAAGAACACACCTAGTATAGCCGCGTCTTCCGGCTTATAACCCTGAACCAGAAAAGAAACTATCATTCCGGTCAATACATCGCCCATGCCTCCGGTAGCCATAGCTGGAGTTCCGGTGGGATTGAAAATACATTTGCCTTCGGGAGTAAAGATGATGGTGTATCGGTTTTTGAGGACAATGATGCACTCTAATTCCTTTGCTTTTTTTAATCCCGTTTCTAACCTGTTCCACCAATTTTCATGGTCGCCAAAAAGCCTGTCGAACTCTTTTACATGAGGCGTGAAAATTGAATGTTTTGGAACCATAAAAATTAGCTCCGGATTGGTGGCGATCAAATTAATAGCATCAGCATCTACCACTAAGGGATGTCTGAAGTTTTTAAGTGTTTCCTGAAGGATTAGTTTGCTTTCAGACGAAGTTCCGAGGCCTGGGCCGATAGCTACCGATCTAAATTTTCCCCAGCTTAAATCAGCCGGAAGAGCATTATTATAGCGCAATGCAACCATAGCCTCCGGAATGCGAATATTTAAAGCCGTTAATCCCGCAGATGGGATACAGGCCGTGGTTAATCCTGCGCCGGTATTCACGCAGGCTTCCGCGCAAAGTAACGCAGCACCTAAAGTCTCCGTTCCCCCGGCCAATATTAACGCATGGCCAAAAGTTCCTTTGTGACTAAATTGAGCACGTGGTTTAAGCCTTCTCTTGATGTCGCGGTCGGTTATCAAAGAATAAGGCGTGTCTAAGGCCTGAATAAATTCCTCGTCAAGACCAATTTCTACAACCTCGAATCTCTTAATACAGAACTCCGACTCGGGGAGAAGGAAATTTAATTTGGGACGCTGAAAGCTGATGGTTAGGTCGGATTTGATGGTTACATCATGTTTAGACACCGGCCCTTCCGCGTTAAAACCAGTTGGAATATCTACCGAAACAATAGTCCTCCCCAAACTATTCAACCACTCCACTAATGTCAGCCATTCTCCGTTTAATTGCTTATTCAGGCCCGAACCTAATAAAGCGTCGATAATAATCGATGCCCTTTCTTCTTTTAACTCCGCTACTTTCTTAAACTCATCGAATAGTATTCCCTGCGACATTAACCGGGCAAGGTTACCATCAAAATCGCTGCTCGACTTGCCTGAAAAACGGGCTATTTTAACATCAACTTTGTATCCGTTACGAAATAATAGTCGTGCGATAGCCAGGCCATCTCCGCCATTATTCCCGGTACCGCAGTACACGGCTATGGCTTTTCGCTTATCAGGATAGTTTTTCATAAATGCCTCAACGAATGCCAAAGCAGCATGTTCCATCAGATCAATAGATTGGATAGGCCTATGCTTGATAGTGTATTTATCAGCCTGCCGTATCTGCTCTGATGTTAAAAGGTTAAGCATATAAAACCTAACGAAATTTATTTCAGCTTGTTTAAAAGCTCCCGCGATTCGTCATACTTAGCCGCGTCGGCAGGAATTTTTCGCAGCCAAACAATAGCACTTTTAGTATTCTTTTCTTTGATAAAACTTAAGGCGGTATAGAATGCGGCATCATATTTAAATACGGATGTTCCCTTATATAATTCGCTAAAAAAAATTCGGGCTTTAGCACCATCGCCGGTTTCGATCAAAGAAATTGCATAATAGTAGCGGGCCGTAGCATTTCCAGGTTCGGCCCCAATCACGTTCTCCAAGGTGGCTTTTGCCACTGAGAAATCCTTTTTATTGAATGCGTTTGCAGCCTGCTGCATATCCAGCGCAGCAGAGTTCTCTCCTCTCTCTACCATAGCTATCATTTCTGTATCGGCATATTGCCTGTATAAGTCTTTCTGCCATGGCGACCAGATCAGGAACAGAACAAATACCGCGGCAATTGCTGATGTCCAGGCGAGGTATCGGGTAATCGGTATTACTTTCGATTTTTGTTTAAAATAATCGGCACTAACTTCATCCAGCGTTTGTTTAAAATCCTTGTCCTTATCATCGTTGCTTAACTTCATTTTTAACGATGAATGAATGTTCTGATAGCTGGCCAAACCAGATTTTAAATCTATATCCGCTTGCAGGACTTTTTCGAACTCCGCACGTTCATCACCATCCATATCACCCTCCGCAAATCGTGCTATATCTTCCATGCTGTATTTCATAACATTAATTTTTATTAATTAATTGGATGAGAGCGGCCATACATTCCGACTTTTTTTTCCGCAGGTAGCCATAAGTTACCCCCAGTTTTTCAGCTACCATCTCCTGTGCATCGCCTTTAAGGCTTTCGCTGATAATCTCTTTGCATCTCTCGCCAAGCTTCTCGAACATCTGTTCAAAATGCTTCGCCTCAGCTTCCTGCTTCTCGAGTAATTCGGCATCAGCAAACACATCCTCACCAATTGTTAATAAAGCATCGTCAATATTTGTTACCTGTAAAACTGATTTTTTCTTTAACTCATTAAGCCATTTACGTTTGCACACCAATAATAAAAAAGGCTCGAAGGGACAAGTTAACTGAAATGCTTTATGCCTGGCCTGCTGGTAGATATCTATCAGTGCCTCCTGCAATATATCTGCCGCATCACTTTCCGAGCCGCTATTATTAATTATGTAGCGTTTTATTTTCCCGGCGAATTTAGCATAGATCTCCTGCACAACTTTTTTATCGTTATGAAGCAATGCCTCAATATAGCGATGGTCTTCGTGTAGTTTCTTTAACATTTTCCAGATTCTAAGTTATTGCTTTTCCGCCGCATAAAAATTTATTTTCAAAAGGGGGGGGTAACAAATTTCCGGTCGTGCTGATATAGTTACAAATCAACAAAAACGGCCGACGCTGAAAAGCCTGAAAAGAGTAAGCACTAATATGAAAATTAGACTATCTAAAATATCACTAACTCAATGCCTGATAAATGTGGCGATGCTTCTGGCACTCTGCCTACTAATCCAGGCGATTATTAAGTAAACAAAAGGCGGATGCTGAAAAGCCTGAGAGTAAGCAAAAATAACAAAAACGAAAAAACATGAAAAAGATCAATTTAATACCAGCCCTATTTTTATCAGTTGCTATCCTGTTCACCGCATGTAAAAAGGATAAAAACGTACCGGTTAACAAGATCAATAGCGCAAAAGAATTCGCAGAAAAACTTGGCCCACAAAAACAAACTCATACCATTGCCATTACTGCCTCGGCACAAACTATCAGCCTTAAAGGCGGAACAAAAATCACCTTCCCGGTAGGATCGTTAACAAAAAACGGCATTCCGGTAACAGGCGAAGTAACCGTAGTAGCATATGAGATGCTTAAAAGAAGTGCTGTAATTATGGGAGGAACAAATACGAATCATATCTCGGGGGCACCACTCGTATCCGACGGTTTTATATTTATTGATGTAAAAGCAAATGGCGAAAGCGTAGATAAGAATTTGGCAGTGCCGATTAAGGTAAGAATCCCCGCAAATCGTGTAGGTGTTACTCAGCTTTGGGAAGGCGTTCAGAATGATGAAGGACAAATGGCATGGCAGGCACCAAAACCAGCAAATGGAGCCGGACAACGCGAGGTACAATCAACCCAAGGCGAGTTTGCGTTCGATTTCGGGATGCTTGGATGGATTAACTGTGATGTATTCTGGAGCTACTCAAACCCTAAAACTACCGTGCGTGTAGAAATTCCGAACAATCCTGGAACCTTCGCTTCCTTCCGTGGATTTACCGGAGAAACATTTGTATTCTTTTGCGCCAAAGGCAGTAATGTTGCCGCGCAACTTTATACTCCCGACGGTACAAACAAAGTAAAAAGCTACGATGATGTAATGCCTATCGGCGAAGAAGGCCGCCTGATCGCTTTCTCGATTAAGGATGGTAAATATTACTTCGCTAAAAAAGACATTACTATTACCGCCAATCAAAACGAAAGCCTTGTTTTAGTTGAAACAACCGAAACAAATGTTCAAACAGAGATAAGCAATCTGGATAACTTTTAGTCTGCCTGAGAAACGTTAACCTTAAACACCGGCGCAAACCCCGCGCCGGTGTTGTTTGCGTTAAAAACTTTATCATTATATTTATCCAACCAAGAGCCGATGAGATACCTGATTGCTTTAGCCTTCTCAATCTTAACCTGCACGATAAAGTCGCAGGTTTTGCCCGCTGATACTATCCCTGCGATTATCCGGGTGAATAGCGACAGTACCAAGATAAAGTTTGGCGCGACCTTACGCGAACTGAGGCAAATCTCGGGCGCTCCAGTTCCTTTTTATACCTACTTCTGGGAGTTTGGCGACGGAAATTTCAGTTTCGAAAAAGAGCCTTTTCACTGTTATACAGATACCGGCACATACAATATAAGAATGTATGCCACCAATAATTATGATGACGGCAAACCTCCGCCGACCAGGCCAAAAAAGATAAAAGTCGACAAGCAACAGCCCGCTCAATACGCCAATAATAACTACTTTAAATCAGGCGGAAGCATACAACTTAAAACCAACCGGATGCCCAAGCCTGCCGAAGAAATGGTTTTGATAATCGGATACCGGAACAAACCGGAATGGAATGTTTCTAACCTGAGCGGAAAGCTGGCTTTGATGTACAACGAAAAACAGTTCAAACAAAACAACTTTGCTTTAAACGATGCTCGCAGCCATCATAACGAACAAAAAACAGAGATAAACACTCTACTGACATATGTTCCTGTAAAGAAAACAGTCGAAGACGATTGGAAACAAAAAGGCGGCCCGGGCCAGATAGAGATTTTTAAAACTGATGAAAACTCAAAAGTACTGAAAGACAAAACAGATTTATTTCGGAACACCGAGGCATGGAAGTTCGAAAACCTGAAACAGGGCGAAGAACGCTTTATGTTTATCTCTTTAAATACAACCCCAGAAATGCTTCAGGATACTAATGCGGTAGTAACTATTTCTGCGGTATTTATTCCGGATGACCCTTTAATAGAACATGAAATAACCGATCTGCAATTGCAAATTGTCGCTTCGCACGATCCTAATAAAATGATGCTGAAAAACCGGAGAATGAATTATCGTTTCACCGGTAAAAAAAGAGAGTTGAATTATAAAGTACGATTTCAGAATACCGGAGAAGGCCCTGCGAAAAAAGTGGCCATCGGAGTGCGCTCGGCAGGAATACTGGATTTGTCTACATTGAAAGTGAGCGGCTCGCAACCCAAATGTATTCCCTGCGACTCAGCTTATGCGAATCAAAGCTGTTTAGATACGGTTGTTACCAGAGATAGCGTGGAGTTTATATTCAGAAATATTTACCTTCCGGGAGTAAAACAAAAAGGTGTATCCGACCTGGATTCGACTATGGGATACGTTGAGTATACTGTAAAATTTAAAAAGAAGCCTAAAAAAGTTCCGTTTGATAGTCAGGCGGCCATAGTATTTGATAAAAATGAGCCGATCTACACTAACCGTTCTGTGGGCAGGTTTAAGCCTGGCCTCTCCCCCGCAATAATTGCCGTTTATGGTTCGCAGGTAAATAATCCTAAATCGGTAGCGCTTGGAAACCGAAATTTCGGGCTTGGCGCAAGCATTGCGCCATTCGCTCCGCACCGCAAATACCTCCAATGGGAAATTTATGTTAATTCCTTTAACGAGTCGGAAACTTATTTGGGCAGAAAGAACGGAGGAGACACTGTAATAAACCGAATCGCTTATAAAATAGATTACCGCGAGGGATTTCAAAAGACAAAAATCGCCTCCATTGACGTTGTGCCCGCACAATTACGATACAATATCAACTCCTTTATGGGGATAGGTGCCGGAGCATTAGTATCGGTGAACATAAGCACTTCAAAAGAAAAGATTAAAAACTTTTATGTACAATCCTATAACGGACAAGTGGCCGAGACTACGGTTTTAAGCAGTTCTGAAAATGAAGATATAAAAGGATTCGACCAGTGGAAAACCACCTTGTTCGCAGATGTGCAATTAGGGCGGGTGCGTGTGGGGCCTTCTCTCGGACTGCGCTATCTCCATACGCTTAACGTTAACGACAGGCGGCTTTCGACCTATCTTACCTGGAAGTTCTAGATTAAGATGCGAATTCTATGCCTCATTTATTTCTTCCTTTTTATCTATTCGGCCGGCGCTCAAAACAGCTCACGCGAAGCACTTGAAAAAAAACTTTCGATACTAAAAAACCAGAATAACTTAACCGACTGGCTATATGCCCGGATGGATTACAACGCGGAAAAACCCGGCGAAAGGATTCTTTTCCTTATGTCGACAGCTGGCGAAGCCTGGCGAAAGCCACAATCTCAACCCGAAAGAGAAGCATGGCTCAACCTTTTAACTAATCAGGGCTATTACCAGCTTTATACAGGAAACGTTCTTTACTCTATTGAAGAATATGAAGGAGCTTACGCATTTTACCAGAAACAGCCCGTAAATGGTTTTAATCTTGTAGAATACATTTTCAAACCCCTGGGCAATAATTATACCCGCCTGGGAGATTATAGCAATGCGCTTTTCATCCAGCAAAAAAGCCTGCAAATAGCTAAACAGAAAAAAGACAGCTCGTCAATTGCTTCTATTTATAATAATCTGGCTATTTCCTATAAATCGATGGGCAATCTGGAACAGGCGAAAAGAATGTGCTTAACCGGATTTGAATACGCGCATCCTCAAAAATCAATTTCCGGCCTTTTAAACAGCACACTTGCTGATATAGAATTCGATCAGGAAAATTATTCGGCGGCAGCAAAATCTATCCGAACCGCACTTACTGTCCTGTCTGCTCTTAAAGAGGATTCTTATACCGCTTACTGGTTGCTTAGTTGCTATACACTCGCCGGAAATATCGAGCAGCAAAGAGCTAATCTTGCTGCTGCCCTATCTTTTTATCAAAAAGGATTACGATTAATTGAACAGGAATTTAAGGGTAGCCGTAACCGGGAGAAAGCGCATCTCCTTACTCAAACCGGCAACATAGCTTTAGAAACGAAGCAAGGTTTTACAGCGTTAAATCATTTTAGTAAAGCCCTCCAAACGCTGATTCCTGAGTATAAACACACCGGGCACAGCAATCTTCCTCCGGTAAAAAGTTTATACGGTGAAAACCGCCTTTACGATGCGCTGGAAGGCCGGGCCAATGCCTTTTTACTGTTGAATAAGCATGAAGATGCGCTTAATAATTTCATGCTGGCACTTAAAACCGGCACTTTATCCCGCCGACATTTTTCAAATGACCGTGACCGGCTATACTATCAAAAGCAATCGAAAATTTTAACCGAACGGGCTATAAACACAGCTTTTAACTTATGGCAAACTACCCGAGACGAAAAATTCGCTACGCTGATTCTAAGCCTGAGTGAACAAAGCAAGGCCCAAACCCTGCTTGACCATATTGAACAGAGTGAGCAGATACTATCGGGTAAAAACCATCCTCTGTTAAAAAAGCAATCCGCATTAAAACGTGCTATTGTTTATTACGAAAAACAATACCTGCTGAATAAAGATCCGTCAATTCTACTCAATAAACAGGAAACTCAATACAAGCTCTCTTTACTCGATAAAGAAATCAAAAAGAACTATCCCTCCTTCAACAGGGCAAAAGCTGAGGATGATTTATCAGGAAAAAAAATCATTGACAGCATTCCCGCGTCCACCGGTGTTATTTCTTTTTTTTGGGGACAGGACAATGTGTATATCATTAAATTAGCCAGGGGCGAAATAGATACGATTATCCGGCAGCCCCATGCAAAAAAGCTCAAAGCCGATATTTCCAATTACCTCAACACCTATTTTAAAGCCGGGCCTGCCGCAATGGCCAACAATCCCCAAACTTTCTTTTCAGCATCTCATTCCATTTATCTTCATTTATTATCTAAAGTGTTTCGCTATCGAAAGCAGGAAAATATGGTTATCATTCCTGACGATGTACTCGGCTATTTGCCTTTTGAGTCTTTAATCACCTCCGCGAAATACACATCAGATATCGCTAAATGGCCCTACCTGATTAAAGCAGTGCCCCTGAGTTATGCTTATTCCTTACAAACCTGGCTTAAAGGCTCATCAAGCTCATCCATTTCAGGCAATACATTTAGCGGTTTTTTTATATCGAAAAGTGAGGGGAATGCGGATATCCCCGCTGTGGCGGAAGAGGCTTCGGGGTTAAAACCACTTATCAAGGGTTCTTTTTTTCTAAATGAAGAAGCCACTATAAAAAACTTTACCCATGAGCTAAAGAACAGCTCTGTTCTACATCTCAGCACTCATTCCTTTTTATGGGAGAATGAACCTGTGCTACAGTTGTCGAACGGTAAATTCTTTTTATTTGAATTATCCGCGCAAACCCAGGTTCCACAATTGGTTGTATTAAGTGCTTGCCGAACTGCAGATGGGATACTGGCACCGGGTGAAGGAGTTTTAAGCTTGTCGAGAGGTTTTACAGCCGCAGGCACTACGGGGGTGGTTGCCGGATTGTGGAACATTAACGACGCAGCATCGGCACAGCTGATTACTTGCTTTTATCAAAACCTCAAGAATAGTAAGGATGCCGCAACCGCTCTTCACCAGGCAAAACTCGACTGGCTGAATCAAAATCATTCGAATCAGGCTCAGCTTCTGCCTTATTATTGGAGCAGTTTAATTTATATAGGCAAACCTCAAACGGTGTCTATACAGCAACCAAAAAAAATTTATTGGATATTAGTCACAATCATACTTCTTATTATGTCCGGATATTTAATACGGAAAAAATAAGAAGTATGATTACATCTCTACCTACCCATTTCAATTTTCAGAAACTTCCCTGTATGGCTGTTCTTAACTTTGAGTAAATTATCCGGTGTACCGGCGAATAAAATCTGCCCTCCGCCCGAGCCTCCCTCAGGTCCAAGATCAATTACCCAGTCGGAAACTTTAACCACATCCAGGTTATGCTCAATAACTAACACGGTATTGCCATGATCGGCTAAGCGGTTTAAAACTCCGAGAAGAACGTTAATATCTTCGAAATGCAAGCCTGTAGTTGGTTCGTCGAGGATGTAAAAGGTTTGCCCGGTATCTTTTTTAGAAAGTTCTGTAGCCAGCTTTACGCGCTGTGCTTCGCCGCCGGATAAAGTGGTAGATGATTGGCCAAGCTTGATATATCCCAGCCCCACATCAAACAAAGTTTTAATCTTTCTATAAATTGACGGAATGGGCTCGAAAAACGCTACGGCTTCTTCAATGCTCATATCCAGTACATCGCTGATAGATTTTCCGCGATAGCGTACCTCTAAGGTTTCGCGATTATACCGTTTCCCCTGGCACTCTTCGCAAGGCACCTGAACATCAGGAAGAAAATTCATCTCAATCACCTTCATTCCCGCACCCTGACAGGTTTCACATCGGCCCCCTTTTACGTTGAACGAAAAACGGCCCGGCTTGTATCCTCTGATTCTTGCCTCAGGCAAACCAACGAAAAGATTTCGGATATCAGAAAACACCCCGGTATACGTAGAAGGATTAGATCTTGGAGTGCGGCCGATAGGTGTTTGATCGATTTCAATTACTTTGTCGATATGCTCAAGCCCTTCTATTTTTTTATACGGCAGTGGTTTTTTCTTCGCACGAAAAAAGTGGTGATTAAGTATCGGATAAAGTGTTTCGGCGATAAGGCTTGATTTACCACTTCCGGAAACACCGGTAATACTAATAAATTTGCCAAGCGGTATTTCTAAAGTGACATTTTTTAGGTTATTACCGGTCGCATTTTTTAGAATCAGTGATTTTCCTGTGCCTTCGCGCCGTTTTGCGGGTACGGCGATTTCTCGCACACCACTGATATAATCGTTTGTAAGAGTTTTGCCTTTGGTAAAATCTTTCGGATGGCCCGCAGATACCACTTCACCTCCATGAACACCAGCCGCAGGCCCCATATCAATCACATAATCAGCCTCCAGAATCATGTCTTTATCGTGTTCTACTACCAGAACGGAATTGCCGATATCACGAAGGTTTTTTAGTGCCGATATCAATCGAGCGTTGTCACGCTGATGCAGGCCGATGCTTGGCTCATCTAAAATATAAAGCACATTTACCAGTTGCGAGCCTATTTGAGTAGCCAGCCTGATCCGTTGAGCCTCGCCCCCTGAAAGTGTTTTGGCAGTTCTGTCGAGTGTGAGATAATTCAGTCCTACGTCCATAAGAAAACCGATTCTGGATCGGATCTCTTTAAGGATTTCTTTGGCGATAACATTCTGTCGTTCGGTTAACCGCTCTTCAATACCTTCGTACCACCCGGCAAGCTCCGAAATATCCATAGTCGCCAACTCGAAAATGTTCTTTTTATCGACTTTAATATGCAGTGATTCTTTCTTCAACCTTGCGCCCTCGCATTCCGGACAAGTTCGCAATACACGATAATTTTCCAGATCTTCAGCAGCGTCTTCACCCCGTTTTTCGGTCTGCTCTTCGAGCATCTTGATAATCCCGTCGAAGGTTATCTGATAATTCTGGACGTTCCATTTGTTATACTCCACCGGAACCGTGATAATTTCCTCGACACCGTTTAAAATGATATTTATAATATCTTCACCCAGTTTTTCTATCGGAGTAGACAGTGAAAAATTGAACTTTTTAGATAGCGCTTTTAATATCTGGAACATCCAGGTTTCGCGGTATTCTCCAAGTGGCGCTAAGCCGCCCTGCACAATACTCAGTTTAGGGTTTGGAATAATGGCATTGGTATCTATTTCGAAAACATATCCTAAGCCGCTGCACTTCTGACAGGCACCATAAGGCGAATTAAAGGAGAATGTATTTGGCTGAGGTTCATCATAAGAAATCCCGGAAACCGGATCCATCAGGTACTTACTGAAAAAGAATTCATTGTTGTCCTGATCAGAAATTTTGATGATGCCTTTAGCGGTTTTTA
The DNA here is from genome assembly GCA_014380615.1 of Sphingobacteriaceae bacterium. GTDB lineage: Bacteria > Bacteroidota > Bacteroidia > Sphingobacteriales > Sphingobacteriaceae > Paradesertivirga. The sequence continues at coordinate 8,561 of JACMJM010000044.1, read as the reverse complement.
AAGCGGTTTGTATGGATGTATATAAGCGCTTTTTGTCGGCTTCCGAAACAATGAGGCGATCGATAACCATCTCAATATCGTGGATTTTATAGCGGTCGACCTGCATTTTCGGGGCCAGATCAAGAATTTCTCCGTCTACCCTAACTTTAAGAAAGCCCTGTTTTCTTATTTGTTCAAATAGCTCACGATAATGGCCTTTACGCCCCTTAACAACGGGCGCGAGTACATTTATAGCCTTCCCGTCGAACCTTTCCAGAACGCTTTTATACATCTGCTCTTCAGACATTCGTTCCATCTTTTCGCCGGTAACATACGAATATGCTTCGCCGATTCGGGCAAAAAGCAAACGCATAAAATCGTAAATCTCGGTAATGGTACCAACAGTAGACCGGGGATTCTTGGAAGTAGTTTTTTGCTCTATGGCGATTACCGGACTCAAACCTGAGATCTTATCTACATCAGGCCGCTCCATTCCGCCCAGAAACTGGCGCGAATAGGCACTAAAAGTTTCCATATAGCGCCGCTGCCCTTCGGCATAAATGGTATCAAAAGCCAAAGATGATTTTCCGCTCCCGCTTAAACCAGTGATAACCACAAGTTTATTCCTGGGAAAAGAAACATCAATATTTTTGAGATTATGAACCCTGGCACCGTATACTTCAACTTCGCTCTGCTCTCCAAGGTCTGGAGTAGTTATATCCATAAATTAAAAAGAATATTAATGGATAAAGATTAGAATTTGTTTGGTAAAGTGTATCCCCTAAAAGTAAAAAAGGCCAAATGCTCAGCCTTTTTGTAATCTTTAATTTTAAAACATCGTCATTGTTTTTAAAACTCCCTGTTCAATGGCAGGGTTTATGAAATCGGGCTGCGGTTTAGGATAATCATCCTTTTTTGCAAGGAGTACTGTACTGCGGGGAACAAACCCATGCTTAACCGGATTTTCAATGATCTCTTTCATCGCAATAATCTTATAAACATACGAAGCGGTTTCTCCGTTCAATTTTAGTTTATAATAATTGCGGTGGCCCTGGCGTGCCATTTGGCGAAGAAGATTTACCTCACCGATATTGTATGCGGCTGCGGCCAGCGTCCAGCTATTAAATATGCCGTGCAATTCTTTTAGATACTTACAAGCCGCGATAGTAGACTTACGAATATTTTTACGCTCATCCACATCACCATTAACTTTTAAACCATAATTACGGGCCGTGCCGGGCATAAATTGCCAAAAACCCGCTGCTCCTCTCGGAGAAGTGCCTTCTGCGAGGCCGCTTTCTACTAAAGGCATATATTTAAAATCTTCAGGAATACCATAAGATTTCAAAATAGGCACAATAATGGGGAACCAAAGGGCAGCTTTTTTATGAAGCTTCGTAGTTTGAATCTGCTTGTAACTGTTGGCCCGGAGATACTTTTTCATTTTCATTGCAATGGCTTTTCCCTTGGGTAAGCGTTCATTTGAAAATGTTAAAGCTGGAATTTTTGCCTTCTCGGGGCTGGGCTCATTTTTTACTTCGAATTTAAAAGGAAGATTCACCTTTTGTGAAAACGAATTTAAGCTGGATTCCGGCGCACTGTAAATAAATAGTTTTGCGAAGAGCATTACTATCAGCAATCCGGAACATGCTATTAAATGTTTCTTAATCATGTGTTCCTTACTTTATTTTAACTAAAAAAGATTTCAAAGATACTCAATATATGCTTAATTACCAAATAGTTACGGTTTCGTCCTAACTTTCAGTCAGTTACGTGCCTTTAAAATCCCTCTCAATTATTCTTTCCCGCGCAAAACACAATGCTGTAACAGACGTTTATTTTCTTAACTTTGCACCCCCATTAAAAATAGGTTAGCAGCGTATCATGCCAGACAAAAAAAATAGGAACAGTCGTGAAGACAAATCCCTCAACAACAACCGTTTAACTGGTAGTTCAAAAACTGAACGACCAGACAATTCCAACAACGACAACAAGAAAAAGTTTGAAGGGGATTCTAAAAGGCCCTACAAAAGCCGCTCAGAGAAGCCGGAAAGCAAAAATTCAGACGAAAAAAAATATTCCCGTTCCGCTGAAGACAAACCCTTCGGAAAAAAATCATTCGGCGCACCGAAAGATAAACCTTACGGAAAAACTGAACGTTCGTTTGAGAAAAAACCTTTTGGTGCCGACAGGCCCAAAACCGACAGGAAAGCAAGCGGAGAACGATCTTTCGAAAAAAGAGCAACAGGTGAACGGTCTTTCGAGAAACGTCCTCGCTCCACAGAAGGAAAAAGCTTTGATAAACCGAGAGAAGAACGTTCATTTGAAAGAAAACCTTTTAAATCAGGAGAAGAAAGAAGACATAGCAAACCAGAGGGAGAAAGAAATTTCGAAAAGAAACCTTTTAGAGAAGGGGACAAAGCCCCGCATAAACCAGGTTCGGGACTTCCCTACGAAAGGAAACCTTTTAAAAGTAAAAACGAAACTCGTAAATGGACCTCTGAAGAGAGAGTTGAGCAATCAGCTCCTACCCGCGGCCGAAAAAAACCCGCCACCTCAGCTAATGATGATTTAATCCGCTTAAACCGTTATATCGCAAACGCAGGCATTTGCTCGAGGCGCAAAGCGGATGAATTAATTGAGGCGGGAGTAATCTCGGTAAACGGAGAAGTGGTTTCTGAGCTGGGCTATAAAGTTAATCCGGTAAAAGATATTATCCGTTATAACGGAGAAACGCTGAAACGTGAGAAAATGACTTACGTGTTGTTAAATAAACCGAAGGATTATATCACTACTACCGACGATCCGCAGGAGCGCAAAACAGTAATGCAATTAGTGGAGAAAGCTTCCCGCGAACGCATTTATCCGGTTGGACGCCTAGACAGAAATACTACAGGGCTTCTTTTAATGACCAACGACGGTGATTTAGCCGAAAAACTATCGCATCCAAGAAATAACATTACTAAAATTTACCAGGTAGAGTTAAATAAAAGCTTATCTCAGGGAGATTTTAATAAAATAGAATACGGACTTGAACTGGAAGACGGCTTAATAAAGCCAGACGCCCTTAGTTATGTGCAGGGTGCCAGCAAAAGAGAAATCGGCATCCAAATCCATACGGGTAAAAACAGGATCGTACGCCGGATTTTCGAATTTTTAGGCTATGAAGTTGTGAAACTCGACCGGGTTGTGTACGGCAGTTTAACCAAGAAAGACTTGCCTCGCGGAAGGTGGAGATATCTGGAAGAAAAAGAGATCATTCAATTGAAACATCTTATAAAATAGCAAACAGGCTTCGTGAAAACGGAGCCTTGTTTGTTTATGGGAATTCTTAACTTGCGGCGTAAACCTGAAAAATGAAGCTTTTTAAATTCACCTCCTGTTTTTTCTTTCTTTTGTGCGTTGTATTCGAATCAGAAGCGCAAAAACTCAATTTACTGATAGGCACTTATACCAAACCTGGTAAAAGTGAAGGCATTTATGTGTATGAGTTTGACCTGCAAACCGGCAAAGCGGCGTATAAAAATAAAGCTGCGGGATTAAACAATCCGTCGTACCTAGCGGTAAACAAAAAAGAAGATGTGGTTTACTCAGTAAGTGAAGCAGGTCCGGGAAAAGGCTCTGTTTCGGCGTTTAGGTTCGACAAAAAAACCGGAGGCTTGAGCTTATTAAATTCCAAGCCGTCGGGAGGTGATGGCCCATGTTACGTTGCTGTTGACAAAAAAAGCAAACATGTTTTTGTAGCCAATTATACGGGCGGAAGCTTTACTGCGATCTGTTTATCGCCCGACGGAAGTTTAGGAAACTCTATATCCACCCACAAATTCACTTCAAACGGTGTTGGCAAGGGCCAGCAAGAGAAACCACACGCGCATTCAACGGTATTATCGCCAGATGAAAAACGCCTGTATGTGAGTGACCTTGGCAATGATGAGATTGTTGGCTTTAAATACTCCTCCCTAGTTGGCGATCCTTTAAAACCGGCTCAGCTAATTAAGTTGCCTGCCGGGAATGGTCCGAGGCATTTCGAATTTCATCCCAATAAAAAATTCGGATATGCTGTTCAGGAATTAACCTGTGAAGTGGTTGCCTATCGGTATAAAAATAAAAAACTGTCGTTTTTACAAAGTATTTCGAGCTTACCCGCAGGTTATAAAGGCCGTAAATGGGCTGCTGATATACATGTCTCTCCCGACGGAAAATTTTTGTATTCGTCTAACCGCGACGACGCGAATGAGATCGCAATTTTTGCTATTCAAAAAGACGGCAAATTAACCTTAACAGGAAGACAATCTTCTTTAGGCAAAGCACCCAGGAATTTTGTGATTGACCCTACCGGGAATTATTTACTTGCCGCGAATCAAAACAGTGATAATGTAGTGATTTTTAAAAGGGATAGAAACACCGGCATGCTTACGGATACAGGAGAAAGGATTGATGTGGGGGCCCCGGTGTGTTTAAAGTTTGCATCAACTGAATAGCCGCAAGCAGATTTATTATCTGTATTTTTGTATTATTTTTACACTGCATGAGTAAGGACACCAGATGGCATCAGCGATTCCAAAACTTCGAAAAAGCTTTTAATCGCTTAAAAGAAGCTTTGAATGAACCCGACTTAAACGAACTGGAAAGAAATGGAGTTGTACAACGATTTGAATTTACCCTTGAATTGTGCTGGAAAACATTAAAGGATTAACTGGAAGATGAAGGGTTGCAGTTTAAACCTACCCCAAAAGAAACGATCAGACAAGCTTTTAAAAGTGAACTGCTGGATGATGCTCAGATATTGATAGACGCACTGGAGCTACGAAATGAACTTTCGCATGATTACAGCGGCGAGAAATTCGAAAAAGCGGAGGATGAGATCCGTTTCCGGATTTTCCCTGAGATAGAAAAAGTTTATACTTTCTTTCTAAATAAAGTAAAAAGCAATCAAACCAGCTTATTTCATGAATAATACTGGATTGAGCGACCTTGATATCAGCCTATTAAGGGACATCTTACAAAAACATCCTGAAGTTCGGCTCGTTCACTTATTCGGAAGCAGAGCTAAAGGAAATTTTAAAAAGGGAAGCGACATCGATTTAGCTATTATGAATGCGCTGGAAGATGAAAGCATTATCAACCGTATTAAGGGACTGCTTGAAGACAGCTCATTGCCTTATTTAACGGATATCGTTTATTACCCTGGTTTAAAACACCAGGAACTAAGAGATCATATTAATAGAGTGGGAGTAGAATTTTACAAAGCGCAATAATACCACTACCTGCGATTATAATCATATAATCAAACTCATACACCAGCCCACCCGTATTACATAACTAATGATAGAGTTGACAACTTTTTGAATTTGTCAACTCTACCTAAACCCTACACCAAGGCGGCATCCAGCACCTCTTTATAAAACCGCTCGTAAACGGGCAAAATATTACTTAAATCAAAATCCTTCGCACGATTTAATGCATTTTCTTTGAATTCAGCAAGCCGCTTAGAATCCTCCAAGATATAAATTGCGTTCTTAGCCATTTCTTCTACATCACCAACATCGCTCAAGAAACCGGTTACACCCTGTACATTAAGTTCGGGCAAACCACCTGTGTTAGATGAGATTACGGGAACTTTACAGGCCATCGCTTCCAAGGCCGCTAATCCGAAACTCTCGGAGTGAGAGGGCATCACAAATAAATCAGCAACCGAAAGAATTTCTTCAACAGCATCCTGCTTACCAAGGAATCGAACATTTTCGCAGATATTGAACTCGCGGCAAAGAGCTTCGCAGTTTACACGGTCTTCACCATCACCCACCATTAATAATTTGGATGGAATCTGCTCGTTTACCTTTCTAAAAATTTTTATTACGTCGGTTGCTCTTTTTACTTTCCTGAAGTTTGAAGTATGTACAAGGATCCGTTCGTTATTGGGGGCGATTGCTTTTTTGAAATGATCTTTTGGTTTAAGACTAAAACGGCTGAGATCAATAAAATTAGGGATTACTCTGATATCTTTCTGAATATCAAAATGTTCGTATGTGGATCTTTTCAAATCTTCGGATACCGATGTTACACCATCGGACTGGTTGATCGAAAAAGTAACTACGGGTTTAAACGTTACATCCTTACCAACTAAGGTAATATCCGTTCCGTGCAAAGTGGTTACTACCGGAATATGAATGCCATAAGTAGCCAGAATCTGCTTGGCCATAAAAGCTGCGGAAGCGTGTGGTATGGCGTAATGCACATGCAACAAATCCAGACCTTCGAAACGAACCACATCTACAAGTTTACTGGCTAAAACCAGTTCGTAGGGAGGATAATCAAATAAGGGATATTGAGAGACAGAAACTTCGTGATAATATAAATTCTCGGAAAAGAAATCGAGCCTGGCCGGCTGACTGTATGTAATGAAATGAACCTGGTGTCCATTATTGGCTAACGCTTTTCCAAGCTCGGTAGCAACCACACCGCTGCCGCCAAAGGTTGGATAGCATACTATTCCTATCTTCATAGCACAAAATAAGGATAAAAATATTAGGAGATTGTTGATACATCGTCAATTCTTGTGTAATAATATCGCCACGAAAATACCCGGGTGGTAAATATTGAGTTAATGATATTAGTACATTACTCCCCCTCCTCAATTAGTTTTTTCTCTATTCTTCTGTCGGGCACAACCCAGATAATGGCTACCAGAAAGTAAATACAAAAGCTAACCCAGGAATTCGCGAAGGATAAAAATATAGCACTAAGGTAAAGAAGCATCGAAACATTTCCCTTTCTATCATTTCCTACGGCTTTACTTAAAACCGACTCGCTGCCATGATGCTTTATTAATGTACGCGACAGGATAGTATAAGAAACTGCATTCATAAAAAGTACGAAACCATAAAAAGCCACGGGCCATGTGCTAAAATGGTTCTCTCCCATCCAGGCAGTAACAAATGGAATTAAAGAGAGCCAGAAAAGTAAGTGAATATTTGCCCATAAGATTCGGCCGTTTACCGACTGAGCGGCCTGAATCATGTGGTGATGGTTGTTCCAATAAATCGCAAGGTAAATGAAGCTTAACAGGTAGCTCACAAAAACCGGAATCAAGGGAGCCAATGCCTGAGGCGTATCAGCCTGTGCCCCGTGAGGCACCTTTAATTCAAGTACCATTATGGTTATGATGATGGCTATTACCCCATCGCTAAATGCTTCTAATCTGCCTTTCGTCATGTTGTAATGCTGTGTAATTTTTATGTGAGACAAGTTACGAATAACAAAATCACTTTATATTAGTTGTTTTGATAGAAAATGGTAACTATACCTAGATATTTAATTTTATTCTTCTCGTTAATTGTTCTTAACGGATTTTCTAAACCCGCTCCAGGACCCATAGATTCGAAGGCTACCAAGGAAACGCGGGCATTATTCCACAATCTAAAAAAGCTGTCGAAAAAACACATTTTGTTTGGCCATCAGCATGCTACCGAATATGGACATGGCTGGACCGGCGACGAAAACCGCTCGGATGTTAAGTCGGTTACGGGTTCTCATCCGGCTGTAATTGGTGTTGACATTGGAGGGCTTTATGGCCGCCCCCCTGCAATGATTGAGCGCGCTAAGGCAACATTGAAGAAAAACATAACCGATACTTATAACCGTGGGGGCGTTACAACCATTTCCTGGCACTTTAACAATCCGGTATCAAATAATAATTTCTATTGGAAAGCGGGCGAATCATCCGCTGCTGTAAGACATATCATTCCGGGGGGCTCTCATCATCAAAAATTTAAAGAGATTCTTGGCAACGTGGCCGATCTGGCAAAGTCGGTAAAGGGAAATGACGGCAAACTCGCACCTATGATTTTTAGGCCCTACCACGAATTTGACGGCGAATGGTTTTGGTGGGGAAAGCCGCATACCAGTAAAGAAGAATTTGTAAGCCTTTGGCGTTTCACAGTTTCATATCTGCGAGACAGCCTGGATGTTCATAATTTCATTTATGCGTTCTCGCCCGACAATCGTTTCTTTAATGAGGCAGAATACCTGGAACGCTACCCGGGCAATGAGTGGGTTGATATGCTTGGAACCGACAATTACGGCGATTTTGGACGCGACGGAAAATACAATCTGGAAGCGGGGGTGAAGAAGCTAAAGATTATTTCAGACTATGCTAAAAAGAACGGAAAGTTAGCCGCTTTCACAGAAACCGGGCTCGAGTCTATACCAAATCCAACATGGTACACCGAGTCTTTACTTAAATCTTTAAAATCACAATCTCTCGAACTCGCTTATGTTTTGGTATGGAGAAACGATGCCCGGAGCGCAACTCATTACTATGCTCCTTATCCCGGCCATACAAGTGTGCCCGATTTCTTAAAGTTTTATCAGGATCCATTTACCCTTTTTGAAAAAGACCTGAAGAAGATTTATAAAAAGTAAGTGGAATATTTTTTACAAGAAGAGGCCGTCTCATAAGCAATTATGAGACGGTTTTTTTATGCTTTGATTTTGAAGATTCCACGTCGATGGCATTTTCGTTATTAGTGTTAGCTAATGTTATTCTGGTAAGTTTTATAGGCTGGCGGCAGAGCAAAAGA